>DATJHM010000312.1:0-12481 GCA_035493895.1 Ktedonobacteraceae bacterium | reverse complement strand
GGGAACGCAAATGACCGGTTTTTTCGGGCTCATGCCTCTTTCCTCCCGATCCTGTGTGACACGATTGACCCTCTCGGCTTTCTATTGACCTGCATCATGGCATCTGAACCATTCTTAGGTTGATGCGTATTGGATCGGCATCAAGCGCGATCCCTACCTGTGCGTGAGGGCGAGAAGGCCGGTGGGGACGTGGATCGGCATGAAGCGCGATTCCTACAAAAGATGCAATGAAGGTGGTCAGAGCACTAGAGCGTGTCCAGGAAGGCTTCAGAGGCCGTTTGGCATGGATGGGTTACTTTGGCCTGACAAGCCTTTCCAACGCCAAGCAACCTCCATGTTCATCCGAAGCGGTTGTGAGCCCATAGCTCAGATGGCTTCAGAAGCCCATGAAAACTGAACAATGAGAAACGGCTTCTCTGGCCTTCCTGGACACGCTCTATACTAGCGCGTAGTGCAATTGAATGACGCCGCTGCCCAGGGGCTTGAAATCCAACAATTGCACATCTTTGTACTGGTAGTTATGTTGATCTAGCAAAAGATTGAAGCCCTTACCCTCCAGTACGGGCGCGATATTGAATACCAGTTCGTCAATAAGTCCCTGCCCCAAAAATGCATTGTGCAGATCCGTACCGCCAGAAAGAAGTGCTGTCGTATGGCCTTTTGTTTGCAGGTAGGTGAGGGCCTCTTGTGGTGATCCCACAACCGTGACGCCGGGGATCTCTTTGACGCTCTGCGAAACGACGACGATGTTAACGTCACCAAAGGGGTTTCCACCGCTGGCCTGAAAGCCCTCGAATGTTCGACGTCCAACGATGAAATTACCGGCGGCTCTGACGTGCGCCACAAAATCGGCAAAGGCTTCCTGTTTGTGGGGATGCTCAGTGCTGGATTGCGCATAGTTACCATTGGCAGTTAATGTTGCCCAAAGAATCGTTTTCATTGAATTTCTCCTCATACTATGCATTGTGATTTCCTGTAAGTGACAGGGTTCCCTTGCGGGAAACGTGCCTGGGTTGGTCTAAATTCTCTTATTGCTGTGAGGTTCTTGTAAGAACTCTGCGAATCGCGGCGGCAACGCGATCTGGCCGATCCTCCTGTACGTAGTGAGAGGCATCGCTTAGAGGCTCGGTTTCGTGCATTTTGAGGTATCGCTGCCACTTTGCCATCTCTGCAAGTGGGAAGCCTGCACTGTCTTTTGTACCCCAGAGAATTTGCGCGGGTACATCTGCCAGCACGGGCAGTTTTGCTTCAATATCCGTGAGCCAGGATCGAGCCTTGCGGATCTGGCCGGGAAAGACCCAGGTAGGTATCCTGGATTTCGGCGTTGGGAACGGATCGGTGTAAGCTTTTTTCAGAGTTTCCGTGACTTTTTCGGTATGGTGAATCCCGGCTGGCACAATGACGCTGGCGAAAAAGTTGCGTTGGGTCTGAAGCCAGTAGCCGAGGGGCCATCCTCCCATGGACAGAGAAAAAATCTTCATAGGAAGGATGGTGGCAGGCCAGGCCCAGGTGTTCATCAAGACGATGCCGCGCAGGTTTTCCCGGTGGCGAACCGCATAGTTGAAGCCGATCGGTCCTCCCCAATCCTGGACGACTAAAACGAAGTCCTTCAGGTCCAGGCGATGGATGAAATCTATGACTGCATCCGCCTGCTCCTGTGGCAGAAAACCATAGTGGGATGGCGCTTTTGACATGCCGAAGCCAGGGTAATCCAGCGCGATAAGGCGACAGTCGTTGCGCAATTCCTTGATGACATTGCGATAGAGATAAGACCAGGTGGGATTGCCGTGAAGGAGAAGAACCACTGGTCCCTGTCCTTCGTCAATATAATGAATGTATCCGTCACGATACGGTAGCCAGTGGTCTGTGAATGGGTATTCCGTTGAATCTACGGCAAACGGCCTTTTTATGTCCATATCTAATCGTGTACTTGAATCTGCTTCAAACGGTCTGTTCACGTCCGCCTCCAATCTTTGATGTTGTTCAGGTTTTGCTGCAAGGGAAGTTGATAATCAGGTATCTCTGCCTCTTTCTCGTACGACCTGACAACCGGAAATCATGGTTGTCAGTTTATAAATAGTAGTCTGTCAAAGTTCATGGCACACGTCTTCTGTGGCAAGCGCAACAGTGCGCAGGGGCAGCACGCCACGTCTGGAGAGCGAGCGGGATCGCGCGAGTTCCCGGACGCCATGGAGGCACGGAATGGCGTCCCTACTCAGTCAAGCTTCATCGCGTCCTTTTTGACCGCCATCGTGCCCAACTCAGTAGGGACGCCATGTCGAATGGCGTCCACCCCCACCGGCCATCTCGCCCTCACACGTGCTTCTCGAGCGCATGTTCCTGGCTGTAGAAAAGACGCAATGAGGTTTGACAGAGCACTAAGTACATTCCGCGTTTATTGCTTGAATGTACTTACGAGCGCCTGGGGAGCCTTTTCGTGGGCAGGTTTTTGCTTATCGAACACCCCTTGATTAGAGTAACGGACCAGGGCATATTTGTAAAGCAGTTTCAAGAAAGTGCATTAGTTTCAAAAAATGAACTACCAGGGAACGAGAAAAGCCCATCTGCGGGCAACGCATGACGGGCTTTTCTCTCTTCTTTCTTGAGAGTGTTCCCCGTGAATGATTGTGGGCCTTCAGGGGGAAGAATGTTCCTCAGAACCTAATTTGTAGTGGTGCCGACCAGGAAGACCGTGCGGGCCTGGCTTGTTTCCGTTGACCAGGCGGCAGTGACTTCAGACAAGGGAACGGCTGTGGTCGCAATCGCAAAACTGGCTGGAACGCTTGCTTGCAGCACGCTCTCGATCGCCTTGAGCAGACGATGAAATGGCACACTGCCAATGCCGCTGCCCATCAGTTGGATGGAGGAGGAACGCAGCACCGCGCTGGGCAGTGAGATATTGTACGCGCTGGCAGCACCAACCTGGATACAGCGGATCGGAACACCATCGGCTCCCGCTTTCGCCGCCGCAATCAGTAACCGTTCCATACTGGGTCCCCAGAGGTAATCGAGAACAACATCAACCCCCTCGTGAAAAGGCTCCAGGAATGCTTTTTCCAGCGTCTCCTCATCCTGGGTGAGAGGAATGGTCACATCGGCACCCAGCGTTGCAAGGGACTGCAAGGCTTCGATGTTACGGCCTGTCGCAATGACTTTTTTTGCGCCAAGATGTTTAGCGATCTGAACCGCCAGGCGACCTGAGATGCCAGTCGCACCATTGACCAGGACCGTTTCCCCGGCTTGAAACTTCGCGCTTTCCAGCAACGCTGCCCAGGAAGACATGCCAGGAATAGCAATAGCGGCGGCAGTGACATCATCCAGTTCATCAGGTAAGACGATGCATTGAGAGGCTCTCACCCGCGATTGCTCGGCCATGCTGCCAAAGGGAGCAGGAGGCATGACAAAGTAGACGCGGCGACCATCAGGAAGTCGTCCAACGCCATCAATGCCAACAACAAATGGCAAATTTCCAGAGGAACTATAGTGCGTACCTGACGCGCGACCCCGCGTTACATGGCTGAGCGAGGCCGCAGCCACGGTAATATGGTTTTCTCCTTGTGAGGGAACTGGTTCGGGAAAATCGCCGTATACAGGCGGTTGACCTGTTGCCAGGACAAGAGCAGCTTTCATTGATATTCTCCTACGTGATAATCCAACATTGCAGTAGATACGTGTACTTTGCACGTATCTATCATAGCAGGAAGGGGATAGACGTGTCAAGGAAGTCCGTGTATACTACACCCATATGGACCAGAACATTCGCCAATTTTATGATGCCCTCTTTGATCTCATCGGGCTGATCAATCAACCACAACGTGATAGCGCCCTGCTGCAAGAAGCGGGCGTCTCTCTTGACCGTGCCTTGTTTCCTTTGCTCGTGGTGATCGGTCGTCGCGACGCCATTGGCATCATGGAACTGGCGGGGCTCATTGGACGTGATCATACCACCGTCAGCCGTCAGGTTGCCGCTCTCGACCGTCTGGGGTTAGTAACGCGACGTGCGGGGACGAGTGATGGGCGGGAACGCAAGGTGGTGGCCACGCCTGAAGGGTTAGCAATAGTGAGCGCCCTGGACGCGGCACGCGAGAGGCTGGTGCAACCCATTCTTGCCCAATGGGAGGAACAGGATTGGAAGACCTTCGTCTCGTTCCTCCGTCGATTTGCTGACGACGCGTTAGCGCTCGCGTCAAGTAGCAGTGATGAAGCGTTACCTCAATAACTGGATATCCCCACATTCTCCGACTCATGGCCTGGTTTGAGGCTTACTGCCTGTTTGTCCGCAATGTCACGGAAATAACGGTGCCCATCGACCCCCATCCCCTTATTTCCGTGACATTGCGGCCTGTCTGCGACGGGGGCGATGATTGGACATGCTGTTCATATACACAAGAAGCGGAAGGATAGGTTATATATTCCTCGCACTTCTGCATGCCATGTCTATTGTGCAACATGCCACACCTTCTGCTGTGAAAGAGGCAATTTTGAGCAGGCCGTCCTTTTTGCGACGGTTGTGTACAGATAGAGGAGAAAATGCCGATTTCTTGCAATGTACGTATGGAAAATAGCTCTGTAACAAATGCTATTCTTTTTACAAAAAGGAGCTATTTGTCTTGTATTTTACATTTGTACGATTATACTGTGTAGTAAAGCTATGGGAAGCAGGCGGTGGGTGGCAGACAAATGCATGAGGAGGAGGGGGACATAGCAGACAACCTGAGGATCAGAAGGGAAAGCATATGGGTAGGAAACTTCTTTTCACCGTCGAAAAACAGCGTGTGCTTGTTCCTGTGGGGCAGCCCTGCCCGTTTGGTTGTCGATACTGTTATACGCGTGGGGGAGAGGTAGGGCTGGCGGAGGTTGCGGTAGAAGAGATTATGACGGCCTTTACACAGTTTGCCCGCACCGCCTCGTTTGAGACGATTCAGTTCGGCTACGATGGAGATCCGTTCGCGCGTCCTGAGCGTGGATTGGCGATGCTCTGGCAGCTGGTGAGTATGCGCAAGCATATAAATTTTAGCACCAAGGCGGCGCTGAGCGAGGCTGACTTTCGCGAACTGGCGGAGATCCATGACGCGATGAAAGCGATGGGTACGACCCTCAGCGCACTGATTTCGCTCAGTTGTTGGGAGAGTGCAGCGCGGGTAGAGCCGCATACGCCCACTCCCCAGGAGCGAATAACGACGTTGGTTGGCCTCAAACGTCTGGGGCTTCCGACGTTTATTTCTGTTCGTCCTATAGTGCCGACTATTGCCGATAGTGAGTATGAGCGGATTGTTGACGCGGGTTTGCGTGCAGGATGCGATGGTTTTATTCTTGGGCCGCTGTATGCGGATGCGCGAGGATTATTTGTGCGCTTTATCCAGCCCTCGGCCCTGCAAGCAACACCTTCGAGAAGAGGGGCCGTCTCCTGGTCCGCTCATGCGCCCACCTGGACACGTTACGAAGATGTTGAGCGTCTGGCCCGATTCATCCAGATGATAGAACAAAAGGGTGGGCAATCTTTTTGTTCTTCAGCAGACGCTATGGCCTTACTCCAGCAGGAGGTACACGTCGCATGATCGAAGTCGAGATGAAGTTAGAACTGACACCACGTTTGTTGGCGAAGCTTCAGGAATTATTTGATTTCTTGCCATCAGTACAGTTTATCAATCAGACCTATCAGGTGGATAGTTACTATGACACACAACAGCATACCTGCTTTCGTCAGGCAGTATTTTTACGGGTAAGAAATCAGGCAGCTCTGGAGATAAAATATCACGATAGTGCTGACCCTTTACATACACAATGTATAGAGCGAGTTTTCCCTCTGGATGCCGAAGGGCAGGCCATAGAGGAATTGAACGTGCTGGGGACCCGTTTTATCGCGGGATGGCGCAAGGCAGCAAGCGTCGAGGAAGCGCTTGAGTGCAACGAACTGTCAGAATTTGTCTGCATTGAAAAGCAGAGGAGTCACTACCGATATAGAGATGTACTTATCTGTATCGATACTATTCCGGGACTCGGCCATTTTCTGGAGCTGGAAATCTCCTGCAAAGAAGATGAGGAGATTGCGTGGGCGTACGATCGTCTGCAAGAAGTGCTCATGCATTTTGCGCTCTCAGCGTTGAGTGTGATCCATCAAGGCTACGTCGAATTGTGGCTGCTTCGCTATCGTCCTCATATCTATCACCTGGTATCGTATCCCCAGAATGGGCTACAGAAGTTGGAGATCGAGGCTCCACCTCACGTCAGTTCCAGGGAGGAATACGTGGAACATCCAAAACGGTCTGGTGAGTTTCCATCGGGAAAATAGGAAGAAGAAAGATAGATACTATGCAGTTATTGTCTTCTCAGGTGCGTCCTCAGAAAGATGAGCGTGCCACACGTCCGCTGGTGCTGGTGGTGGATGATGACCATGCTACGCAAGAGATGCTTTTCTATGCGCTTTCCTTCTATGGCTATCAGCCGATCTGTCTGGCGAATGGCAAGGAAGCGCTGGCATGGTTAGAACAGGCTCAGCACGAAGGACAGTATCCTCAGGTGATCTTATTGGACTTTTTTATGCCGGTTATGAATGGCAAAGTATTTTTAGAGCACCTTCCGCATTACTGGTCTGTGCCCGCGCCGATCCCTCCGGTGGTGCTTTTCACCGCTGGTATTCATCATCGCTATGATGCATTGCCCTGTCGCAGCGTGTTGAGAAAGCCGTTCCATATGTACGAATTGAACGACTGTCTCAAAGGGATCATGCAAAACGCGTGCTAAGAAGAGAAGGAAGAGGGGCGGGTTCCCCAGACGCACAGAAAGTTCCAGGTAGAATGGAAATCAGGCTGCTGTTTTTCCTGTAAGGAAGCCTGGTAAAGATCGTCGTAGGCATCGCTGATGCAGCCCCATTTTTGCAGGAAGGGGCGTAGTGTTTGCGATGCCTTTGCCATATCTTCACTTCGCTTAGTCCTCATCCAGAAGAAACTGGGCCGTGGTATGATCGGTAACAAGAATGTTGGCGATGCCTGCTTTGAGGGCCGCGCGAATCGCTGGAATATAGGAGGGACTTCCGCCAGCGACGAGGATCACCTTGGTATTGCTCTGCTGAATCTTCTCTTTCAACTGGGGAATTTCCAGACCCGAAAGCGTATACGGGAACGAATCCGCAATCTCATTGATACATCTTCCGGCTGCATCAAAGACCCAGTGGTTAATATCGACGACTGGTTGATATACTTCGATGGCGTCGAGTTGCGTTTGTGAGAGGATGCCGCGGCGAATCATTTCGATATTAGTATGAGGGGTCCAGAGTCCCAGCACAATGACGTTGGCGCGCGTCATCATCTCGTACGCCTCTCTGATAATGGGCAGGCGGCGAATATCGCGCAAGAGTTTTCGATCGGGAAGAAAGGCGGGACAGGGAAACCAGAGATGGTTCGCGCCATATGCCCTGGCGAGATCGTAGGCAATGAGATTCGCGTCCCCAAAGCTTGTGCGCGATTCCACGAAACCGATGGTCGCGACGACCTGCATATGTGGGAGCACTTTGGTTGGTTTGAGATGGCGCAGAATGGTGCGCATAAACGTGCGTCCGCCGGAAATCGCCAGGATATCTGAAGTCGTCAGCATCTGATCCAGATAATCGGCGGCGGCGCTGGCAATCTCCGCGACCACATCGTCCAGAATACCGTGAGCGGCAACCGTATTCATATTGCGTCCGGCCACCAGAATAAGATCTTCGAGGCCGAGTTGCACGCGTACATCGCGCGAAAGATTGCGCAAATAGCCTGTGCGTAAGTCAGGGACGATCGAAATACGAACAATGCCGCGATCTTTAGCTTTTTGTAAAGCTTTGCTTACCGTCTGGCGAGAGCAAAACTCCATCTCGGCAATCGTCTCCTGAGAGTGGCCATCCTCGTAGTAGAGGTAGGCAATTTTGCGTAAGAAGCGCTCATCAGTAAGAAGTCTCGCTTCGTTATTTTGTGTGCTTTCTGGCACGTAACATCCCTCTCCTTATATAGAGATAGAGCCTCGCTTACATATAGTGAAGGGGTAGATGGCTCCCGTTCAATTTGTACAGGCTCTTTTCAAGGTAATGCTTCTTATAATCTGTAGGATACAAGAAGTGGGAGAAAAGAGCAATAGATTGGTATATTCTAGAAAAGCGTAGAACCGGTAGTGGAGGAGATAGCTCTACAATGCATTGATTGTAGAATTGATGCGCACATTCTGACTACGCAGCGCGGAAAAAGCCGCCGAGGAAGCCGGATGTGATCCAACTTCCTCAAACACGAAACACACCTCATCCAGTTCATTGGTCAGCGTTCATTGGGATGCATCCTCACGAGCTTGAACGCGAAGCAGGTAATCCAGCTCCAACCGACGATGACCGCGAGGCGCTGAACGAAACCGGCAGGGACGCCCAATTCTGCGGCCATCGTCAAGAGGAAGAGGCCGGGAAACAGGATGCCTGCCGCACGCGTGGGGAGAGCCCAGCCACGCCAGGAGGCATTCGCCTGGAAACGCCCGGCAAATACAAACAGAGCAGCGGTAAGAGCGCCGACCCCAAGAAATGCCCCGAGCATATGAACAAGCCCGAAGAGCGTCATTGGCAGATCGTCGGGCGTGCCTGGTGGGTAGCCAGGAAGAGGATCGGTCACAAAGAGACCCGCAATGATGAGGCCAAGTCCGTAGATGCCAAGCAGAAGCGGCCCCCAGGTGGAACCTTTGCCAGATGGCAGGGCGCGCCGGACTCCGAGCGCGAACCAGAGGATGAGACAGCCATAGAGGAGGAAGTTGCTTGTTTGTACCCAGCCCCGATCGGTCAGAGCGAGTAAGCTGACCGAGTACACCCATGCGCTGTAGCCAGATCGTATGGCTCCTTCGATGAGCAGGACTGCTAGAAAGAGCAGTGGGGCAACCACTCCACAGGCAAGCAAAAGCTGAGTGATGAACGATTGATTGGAGGCTTTCTTTGCTGGTATCCGCATATCATTCCCCTTTCTTGTCTGCAAGCTCTGAAATTTCACCCCCCTCCAACCAATTCTCCACCTTCTCAGCGCCAGGATGACGCCAAGGAAATCGCATATGCGCGAGGCGATGGGTTATTCTCTTTAGCCTGACGCCAATAGACAGGCATAAATCGGCTGTCCCTACCTGTAATGGTTCTTGGAGCGGAATCGATGCCGTCACAGTCGCATTTTTCTATGAGATGTTTCGTACCCAACATCCCAACATGGGTGAGTATAGCAGTGTCGGGGGTGAGATACAAGCTGAGAGAACTGGTTAATCTGCATCTGGTTGTTGATTCTCTCGATGCGTCGTCATTTCTCTTGTGTGTGTGATATTCCTATAGTCGTGAAAACAAGCTCAGCATTTCCCAGCGTCCGGCTTCCATGGGGTAGCGTGAGGGCATCTTCAAGACCGATGCGGGTATCGTAGCCGGAAGAGAGCGCAGCATCGAGCATAGCCCGGGTCGTTAGCAAGATCAACCGGGTTTGTAGAGCACAGAGAGAATATAGTTGCTAGACATGTGTTGATTTTTAGGAACGAACCTGATTCTTCAGCTCGCCATGGAGGAAATCTTGCACATTCTCAATAGTGATGTCCAGGATACGCATTGCAGCTTCGCGCGTATTGAACGCAGTATGGGCAGTGACCAGGACATTCTCGTGTGCGCGTAAGGCGTGGTTTATCTCCAGCAGTTGCCGCTGTTCAGCGTTCAATACGAGCTCGTGCTCCTCTTTCTCACCCTGCCAGAGTTCTTCACCTTCCAGTGTATCCAGACCCGCGCCACCCAGGGCCCCTTCTTTCAAGGCCCACAGCAGTGCCACCGTATCAATCAGCGCTCCCCGGGCAGTATTGATGAGCAGGGCACCCTGTTTCATATGCGCGAGGCGTTCTCGATTGATCATATGGTACGTTGAGGCCAGTGCGGGCGCATGCAAGGAGACGATATCAGCTTGTTTCAGCACTTCGTCCAGGCTCGCATAGCGGAACCCCAGCACTTCGGAGAGCAGGCGGTTTTGGGTCACATCGTAGGCTAAGACGTGCATGCCAAAGCCGCGCGCAATACGAATCACATGCAACCCTATGGCTCCGGCTCCAACGACACCGAGCGTTTTCCCATACAAGTCGAAGCCGCGCAACCCTTCCAGGTTATAGTCTCCCCGTTTCACGCGTCCGACCGCCTCATAGATTTTGCGAGTGAGCGCCAGCATCAGCGCAAAGCTATGCTCAGCCACCGCGATCTCGCCATAGCCGGGCACATTCGCCACCGTAATCCCGCGCATTTTTGCCGCAATCAGATCAATATGATCGTAGCCCGACGAGCGTGTCGCAATGAGTTTAAGGTGTGGCATCGTGTCCATCTCTGCTGATCCGATATGATTGTGGATAAACGGCAGGAGGATCGCAACTTTTTCCAATAGATGAGCATCGCTCGTGTATAACCCTCCAGATTGTATAATGACCTGGCCTTGTTCGGATAGGGCTTTACTCAGGTAGTTGCCCTCTTCTTCGTTCACATCGGGGATGAGGATACATAATGGTGGTTGCATAGCATTTGCCTTCTCTCGTTTGTTCTCTCGCACATTGTATCGATGTTTGAGATGAGTTTGTGTTCTTAGAGTGGATTTTAGCATTGTAACCTCACAGTGGGATCACAGGCGTAGAAATGGATCTCACAAGTAGCTCACGTCTGACCATTTGTTCTACAGTCCGAACTACCTGGATATCGAGCGGACAGATGATATTGTGATGATACAGGTGTAACGTTGTCCACAGGGCGTTCCACAGCGCAGAAACGCGCATTTTACGCACGCGTGATGGAATGGTTGCAAGAGAGTTCTGGAATACGTCCTCAGGACGTGTTCATTCACCTGGTGGAAAATACTCGTGAAGATTGGTCTTTTGGCAATGGGGAAGTGCAATATCTTCTGCTTCCGAGGGAACAGTGGAGATAGCTTCTGTGTTATTTGAAAGAGAAAGAGAAAGAGGAAGAATATGAAGCAGATACCTTTTGAGCAGATACATCTCACCCACATTGGTGGCCCGACTATCCTCATCGAGATTGGCCAGTTGCGCATCCTGACTGATCCAACATTTGAGTTAGCAGGATACCAATACAGTGCTGGCCCACAAACAATAAAGAAAACCGCCTCCCCGGCGCTTCCGGCCTCCACAGTTGGAGTGGTGGATGCAATCCTGTTGAGCCATGACCAGCATGGCGATAATCTTGATCCTGCGGGTCGTGCTTCTCTCGCGCAGGCGAAAGAGGTACTGACAACGCCAGTGGGAGCACAGCGTCTGGGTGGCAACGTTCGTGGGGTGCCTGCCTGGGAGACGATTACACTGAGCGGTGTGGACGGTCAGGAGGTTCGTGTGACAGCTATGCCTGCGCGTCATGGTTCGGAAGAGATAAAAGAAGCCACGGGCGACGTGGCTGGATGGATGCTGGAGTGGAAAGGGCAACGTAGAGGCACACTCTATATTTCGGGTGATACGGTCTTCTTCAAAGATCTGGAAGAAATCGTTCGGCGTTATCAGATCGGTGTGGCGTTGCTCCACTGCGGTGCTGCCCGCGCGCAGAGGTTCGGCCCGAGCCACCTCACATTCACCGGAGTAGAGGGAGCGCAGTTTGCGAAGCTGGCTGGCGAGGCCACCATCATCCCCATCCATTACGAGGGTTGGTCGCACTTCAGCGAGGGGCGTGACGAGATCGAGCAAGCGTTTATAGCAGCGGGATTGGAGAAGCGATTGCACTTTCTGCCGTTTGGTCAGCCTGTTTCGATCGAGCTATGAGTGGTCGGCACAACTTATCGCGTTTGATTGCTCGCGGGCTATTTGAGCAACGTATATATCCTCACGTCCAGGTTGCGGGAGCCGCTCTTTTCGGCGTATGCTACAGAGACAGGCGGCCACACGAGGCTGTCACGCGTTATGCAGAAATAGTAGAGTATAGAGGAAAGCTATGGCTACTCGTAAACTTGGACGTTCAAATAGCGCCGTTGATACTGTAGCAGCCAGGCAGAATATTTCGCAGACCGCGGTATCCCTGGCGTGGTTGCTGGCTCAACCGGGTATTACCGCGCCTATTGCCAGTGGAACCACACCGGAGCATGTCGTTGAACTGATGGCGTCTGTCGATGTGCAATTGTCGGACGAGGATCTGGCGCTGCTCACGCAAGTTGGTCGTTAGATTTCTTCTGTAGTTTAATGATATTAAATGAGCAAGAGAGAATCTCCTTTTACCTGTGATTTACAGCTCTTCCACCAAAAGCTCCAGACGCTTTTCGACCATTGAGCGTGGATTTGTGGGCACATAGCCGCCCATTTTGACCACTGCTGGCATCAGATCCACCATCTCGTTGCAGCGGTGGCGTAGAGCGGCTACTTGCTCCTCGCTGGTGGCGTAGACGCTTGAGTGTGTATGGCTAATGTAGGGCGCGCGTTTTCCCTGCAAGGCAGAACGTACTTCGTGAATGTTATTGTCCAGCCAGAGCAGGTTTCTATGAAA
>DATJHM010000311.1:0-50591 GCA_035493895.1 Ktedonobacteraceae bacterium | reverse complement strand
TGAGAGATGTGTTGTTCAGGAGAAACATCCTACTAAAAAGATACTCATATATACATCTCTGAAAGCAAGAAGACGGAGGTAGAAACTGAAATGCTACAACATCGAAAAGCTGAGTTGGTTATAGAGCGTGCACCAGCGTGGCCTTTTTCTGCTATCACAAACAGCTACAAATATGCTCCATTTCTGCTTGCCTCTTGCTGTCCATTCCTCTGTTGTTCCTCAACGCACAACCTGAGCTGTTGCCCTCTTTGCTAATCTGAGTTATAAAGCGCCATCTGCATACACAGTGACAGGAAGAGTTTGTCTTCTCTGATAGGCTATCTATTAACGCCAGGAACGAGAGATGCGCGTGTGCAGATGCGAAGTGCCCCGAAATCCTCAATACTACGAACTACTCTCCAAGGAGAACGAAAATGACTGCGATCTGGTATGAAGTTTTGCCTGTGACGCTGCTGGCCGGGCATGCTGTGCTTATCCGCCATCATCGAGAAGAGCACATTGCTCCCTGGATGATTCAGAATCTGCCCAATGTGCATCCAAACGATCTTGTGGTGAACCATCTGCTTGCCTTCTTTGACGATGTCTTCGATCCAAAACAGACGATTGTCCATTCGACTTCGTGGCGCTATGAGCATAGCGATGATCGTTTGCTGCTTACCTATCTGGCGGTCCTTCCGCAGGGGGACTGGTTGAAGGGATGGATGGCGACACGTCGTATTTTTATCGCGCCTGTCGGGACAGGCGAAATTCTGTGTGGCAACCATCTTTTCCCGCCCGAACGGATCGAGCAGCCCCACGTCGTAGCCCACGCACTGGATCATCTGGCCTCACTGTATACCTACGATCCAGCGATTCAAGCCGTGCTCGAGCCCGCATGGCAGGAGATCCTGGGTGCGCGCGTGCCAAAGCCAGCAGGCTATCTCTTGCCAGCGTTAGAAATGAGTCGATGAGCTGATTGCCAGCTCAGCTATTGGTATAGACTCTCACATAATCGACCAGCATCTTCATGGGAAATGGTGCCGTGGAAGGAGGATTGCCGGGCCATACGCCCCCAATCGGCAGGTTCAAAAGAATAGCGTAGGGATGATCGTAGACCCAGTTTGCCTTGCCGATCTCAGACCTGTTCAATGTGTAATAGGTAATACCGTCGACAGAAAAAAGTAGATGATCGGGGTCCCACTGCAATGCATAGGTATGGTAGTCATTTGCGAAGGTGCCCTGCGGTATCTTATAGGTATCGCTGAAATCCCCAGGACCATGCGCTGTCCCGTAAAGAAGGTCGGGTTTACTGCCGAGAATCTCCATGATATCGACTTCGCCGCACGTTGGCCAACCCACCTTCTCGCAATTGTTCCCAAGCAGCCAGAAGGCTGACCAGAATCCCTCCCCGGCCGGTATTTTGATTCTGCCTTCGATCCGTCCATACGTAAAGCTAAAATGGTCGCTGGTCGTTATCTGGGCGGACGTATATTTGCAGGGACCATACCAGCAGGTATATCCTGTCGCATCGCTGCGGTCAGCCTCAAGTACCAGATGCCCCTGTCCATCCTGATAGGCGTTCTTGTTATTGGTATCGTAATCTACCTGTTTATTTCCCCAGCCATCGCCCCCCGTTCGAGGGGTCCACTTGCTTGCATCAGGAGGGGTTCCAGAGGGCCCATTAAACTCATCATTCCAGACCAGACTCCAGCCCGGCTCCTGAGGTAGAGGGGTTGCCGTTGGTAGAGGCGTAGATGTTGCCTTGGCTCCTATCGTTATCGGTGTCGTTGGTGGTGTTGCCTTTTCCGTGGTCATGGTTGTGATTGCAGATACGCCTCCCGTACTGCCACATCCCGCCGAGAACAGGGCAATGAGCACCATCATGCCACACAGGATATGTGTCGCCTGCAAGCGTTTTTGTATATGCGGATGCAACAGGGCCTCAATGTGTATCGTCTTTTCCTCTTGCAAACTGCTCGAGTCCTTTCATCGTATTTAAGCAGGATGAAATTCTATCCTTTTATAGCGTGGGATTGAGATACGTTTCGGAGCCATGATTACTTTTAAACTGAGCGGGCACGCCCATAACTGTGGTGTGAGGGGCAACATCCGTAGTGACGAGCGAATTGGCGGCGATGACGGCATCATCTCCGACGCTGATCTTGCCCACGACGACTGCGTTTGCCGCAATATAGACGCGATTCCCGATGTGTGGCACGCCTCGCTTCTGACCGCGTCCAGATACGCCAATCGTGACTCCTTGCGAGATATTACAGCTATGCCCTATGATCGCATCCTCGCCGATAAAGATGTTGCCGAAGTGGCCGATATAGAAGCCCGGACCAATGAGCGCCTGACAGGGAATCGAAATACCGGTCGTTATTTCAATGAGCTTCAGCCAGACGACCGAGAGGAGTAAGAGCGGGGCTTTGCTCAGGTAGGGCAGGTCAGACCGATAGATGGCAGATGCTATGCGGTACTGCAATAATGCCCAGAGTCCCTGCTCTGTGAGTAGGATCATCAATAAGGGCCTGTTCATTCTATGGCTTTTATAGCGAGCTATATCCTGTTTATAGAGCTCCCGCCATTGTGTGGGATGATACTCGCTTGCTTCATTTCTGTTGCTGACGCCGTACGTATCGACTGCATACGTTTTCTCCATGATTGCTATTTCTCTCTTTCCCTATAACGTATTTGCGGCGAAACTACTATATATGAAAATTGTATATATGTATTTTCTTCACAATCAACTTTGTGACCCGAGGACGCACTGTTGCTGGAGCTTGCCGTTGTTCTCGGTACTTGCAATATAGAAGGTCATGTGCACGTCGCGATATGCTGTGCCGGGATTGTCAGTTCTATAAAGCTGAGCTTCAATAGACAATGTGCTGTTACTTCCCGGATTTACCGGTACCGCTTGCACCCATTTTTGTTGCGGGGTCAGCACAATTGAGGACCAGGTGTTTGTCTGAACGTTATTGATGGTCATCACGACACGATACGTTTTGGAGGTGGTCTCAAAGTTTTGTGCGCCAAGAGAGACCGCGCAGGTCTTGCTTGTCTGGTTGGCTGGAAGCATCCAGAATTGCGTAAAGCTGGGTTGTGGATTGAGTGGTCTGGCGATGGCGAGCCAGACAGATGAGGCGACAACAAGCAGTGCCAGCAGGAAAAGAAGTACATCCTGTACTGAAATACGCACTGATATCGCTGCCGCACCGCCGGGGATGTCTTTGCGTCTGAGAAAGAATGCCAGCACCGTACAGATGGTCGTGATCAGTCCCAGCGAGATCACCCATGACTGCGCTTGTAGCCCTATCGGCAGGATGTTGAGCGCGAAACCGACCAGGACGTCAATCGCCATGCTCAGGCCAAAGCTCAACAAAATCTGATCGGCACGACCAACAGGGTGTCCCAGCAGCAGATCCGGTCGGCGAATGAGATCCCCTCTGGCTTCCTGGGTTGACTCTGGGACGTGTCTGCGAAATAGGGTCTGGGCAAGTGCATAGCCAGAGAAAAAGAATGTCAGGGGCAGGGCAATGGCTATCCCCGGTAATACGGGACGATTGGGAACCTGTAACCAGACCACATTGATCACGACAAAGATCATAACGATGAGAAGATCGAGATTTTTTAAACGCATGGAAGAACCCTCCAACGATAGGTGTAAGGACTGACGTGTCACAGATAATAGCATTACACCGCTGGTTTGCTCATAGAAGATGCCAGAAAGTATCTGTGAATAAATGCTTTATAAATGTTGTATATGTGTAAATTTTATATACAACTATAGATTTACTTGCCGGTCGCATGGATGAGTGCTCCCGTATCGTAGATCACAATATCTCCGCTATCAAAGAGCCTGTTGACCTGTGTGATCGTATTGAATTTGGTAAGGGCGGCTTTACTGATGATAGTGGTTGGTATGTCATTCTCGAAATACGTTCCTTCTAATGGCAGGGCCGTACTTATCCGCGTGTCAACTGCCAGATAATGGATCTTTCCCTCGTGCAGAAGTTCAAGATCATAACTATCAAAGTCAGCCGAATAAAAGATAGGAGACACATCGATATTGTCGCCGAGACGCGTGATGATGCGTTGATGGCCATAGGTACTCATCAGCATCTGGTTGATGCGGTCGGTTGCAACATGATTATCCGGCCCCAGATAATTCAGGCTCCACAGCGCCGTATCAATGCCTTCCGGTTCAACGGAGCGAGCATCACCAGTCACCAGATACGGTCCTGGGCCCGCGCTCAAATCTGGGCCCGATCCTACAATGACCCCTCCCATCAGCATCACGGCTATTGCCGTTGAGATCAGCGAGATTGCTCTGCGGTTGATTCTGCGCGTCGACCAGAAATGCGTGATCAGAAGTGTCAATATATAGGCGATGGGCAGGAAGAGGAAAGCAGCCGCACGATCCGTAATCTCTGCGCCAAAGCTGGTGAAACGGAAAACCTGCGTGAGCGGGTAAAGAAGCGAGGCAATCGCAAACACGATCGCCAATGCATTATCACGATGTTGTCGATGGAGCACGAGCAGGCCGAATGGCAGGCTAAACGTGACCAGAGCGACGGATATGGTCATAAATAATTCATCCCAGATGGGCGTGGCATGTACTGTGTCGGTAAACAAAGGGCGCGCGATAGTCGTTCCCGCAATAATCTGCTCTAATTGCACGAATGAGCTGCCGAAGTACTCGGAGAGATAGCTCCAGACTGGATTGCCAGGCAGCAGGAACGCGTATACTAGCGATAAAACGACGCCGCAGGCGGCTATAGATGCCATATGAATACGGATATGGCGTGCTACCGGACGGAAAAAGTTTACTACTGCCCACAGGATGAGTAATCCATCGGTGACGTAGTCTGTCATATGGTGCGTAATCGTAATTGCCAGCAGCACAATCCAGGCAGAAAGCATCACCCAGCGATAATTTTTGCCAGCATTCCCGTAGCGCGCCAGGATATAAATCAGCAACGTCGCGAGAGGCAATGCCATCGTCTCATAGTTATAGAGTGTGTCAAAAAAGAAAAAATGGGGATTGGCTGCATAAATGATGCTGCCGATGCTTGCCATACGGCTGGAGCCGGTTATATGCTCGTAAAACAGGAAAAGTGCCAGCATCATAAGTAAGCGAGATAGCGCAATAACAAGATTCCCTGCATAGAACGAGTTCATTCCAGTCGTCGTGCTGACGGCGTTGGTCACGATTTCTAGCCCTGGATAATATGGGCTTGCAGGCAACATCGAATTGAAACTGAAGAGGTGGTGCGTCAGAAGAATATCATAGGCTGTGCGCCAGTGAAGAAATTCGTCAAAGCCTGAGAAATGCGATGGGCTGGTCAGAAACTGCACGAAATAGGCACAGCCAGCCAGGAAGCAGACGATCACGATTCTCTCTACCCGCGTTGGTGTTCGCGAGAGAAGACGCACAAAATTGGGTATGATCATCGTGAGCAGACCTGCAAGGAAGAAGGATTCTTCTGTCAGGTAGCTGTATCCCAGAACGGCGATATAGTAAGAGAAGGATATCATGAGCAGGCCAGATGCACTCACCAGTGCCAGGACAGGTGCCTTCCCCAATCCCGTTCCCACTCTTACTGCCTGCAAGCCTCGCGTGAGAAGCCCCTCCGGTTGTGGCTCTTGCAAACGGGTCATGCCTGCGCGCAGCATACGTTGTATTGCTCCAGCCGGGGGGGTGTCTGGATCATTGAGCGCGGCAGCAGGAAAACCATGCCCTGTCGTTTGCTGTCTTGCCTCTTGACCCACTACAGGGACTTGTTGGGTGGGCATGTCGGACAACTGCATGGGCACGTTTTGCTGGTACGGAGCTACGCCTGGCATGCTGGTAGGCAACGGCTGCTGGTATGAAGCTGCGTTCGGTACTCTGGTAGGCAATGGACCTGGCATGCTCCTGAGCTCCGCTGTCTCCCGATCGGCCATCGCAGCCTGTTCTGGTGACAGCGCAGATTTTTGTGCATCTGAATGATATTGGGGAGTTCCAAACTGACCTTGCGTCATGATTTTTTCCTGTTTCCAGTTGTTACCTCTACTGTGATGTCGGCCGAATCTTTATCCAGAAGTTCCTGATAGACCTGCTCAAAGCGTGATACTACAAATTCGGCCTGGAATGCCTGGACGCGTTGTTTGGCCTGAACGCCCATACGCTCTCTCAAGGCTGGATCGTCTAGCAGTGTCTGGATGGCCGCTCGCAGCGCCTGAGGATCACCGGGAGGGACGAACAGGCCTGTCTCACCTTCAGCAACAATATCGGTAAGGCCGCCGCTACGTGCCGCAATCAGGGGTTTCCCCATATACATGGCTTCCAGGGCAACAATCCCGAAGGGCTCGGCCCAGGTTGACGGGACCAGCCCGATGGTGCAACGTTTCCACGCCCCCATCACTGCCTCATGGGGCCAGGTTCCCAGCAGAAAGACATTCTTTGGGAGCCACGCGTCCAGATTCGGGAGAAACGGGCGGCCTATGAGCACCAGCGGTATCTGTGTCTCCATCTCTGCATAAGCGCGGATCAATACCTCGGCACCCTTATCAAGCGTCACATCCCCCACAAACAGCAAAAAATCACCTTTAGGGAGCTGCGAGAGCAGCGGATCGTTCTCATCGTCGAGGACGTCCATATGATCCGGGACAAAGTTTGGGATCACCTGATAGGGCACCTTGTGTTTCTCAAGTTCGTTGCCATCGGCTGTTGCCTGACTCACTGGCAGGAACATATCCACAACCTGCCTCTCCTTTGCCGCCCAGTGAAAATTGGCAAGCGCGGTGGCCGGACCCTTGGTGAGGCCATAAAATTGCGTGCTGCACGCCAGACATTTCGTTACCTCTGGACCTGTGCAGCGTACTCCCTGACGCATCAGGCGCTTCTGCACACACACGTGGCTATAGTCGTGGAGCGACACGACGAATTTCGCTTTGCTCTCCGCTGCCAGTGGCGTAAACGAGTGCACCAGCCAGTTATGAGCGTGCACGATTTCGGGGCGCTCTATCTGAAGGATACGGCGTATCTCGCCCATGACCCCTGGATCGGGAAATGGCGGCGAATAGGTGCGAACTCCTTCGCTAAAGAGAAAGCTCATCTGTTGCATGGTGCCTCGCACGCGATGAATGCGTACCCCCTGCTGCACTTCAAACGCCGGGAATCCCTGTTGCCAGAGCGTTACTACGGCAACATCGTGTCCACGGGCGGCCAACTCATGGCTGAGATCCGTCACAAATCTCTCTTCTCCACCAACCGTGGGCGGATAGAAGAATTGCGAGAGCATTAAGATACGCATGAGGTTCTCCTTACTGATACCAGGCACTCCAAATTCCATTTGCTTGCTGCGTGTATCGTTATCAAAATCTCTTTGCCTTTACCCCAACCATGCGAATATCCCATGGCAGTAAGACACGGGCGATTGCTTTGCTCAGATGAAGAGGCAAAAAGCTCAGGATGCCTTCCAGAAGTTTTATACAAACAAGGGGCCATCGTATATAGAAGCCCGATGCTCCAATATAGGCGCGCACTTTCGCAAAACCTGCCCGTCGAAAAAGGCGGTCCAACTCTGTATGCGTATATTCTTTTAAATGCAAACCGGTTGCGACGAAGTCAAAGTAGCGCGAGATGTCGTGAGGACCATTCAGCCCGTTCGGTGTCACGCAGACGTAGAGACCACCAGGCAACAATGCCTGATAAACACTTTTTATTTGCTCAAGGGTATCCTCAGGATGAATATGCTCTAAGATCTGATCGCTGTAAGCCACGCTGACACGCTCGGGAAGAAGCGGAATACTGAAGCCATCAAATAAGACGGTGGCAAAATTATCCGGCCCCTTCACGTGCTTGATAATTTCTTCAGAAACTTCCAGGGCGTAGACCTTTTCGACGAATCTGGCCGCCGTCAGGGAAATTGCACAGGTGCCAGCGCCAATCTCTAGAAAGATCGTTTCTTTATGTAAAAAACGGCGCAGAAAATTCCACTGCGGCGATCCTATCATGATCGCTACTTGCTTTGCGTGCTTCTGCGATGACTCCGCATAAAACGGAATGCGCTGATTGAATTCGTCATAAATTTTTGTGTATAACTCTTTTCTTTCCTCGCGGGAAGATGCACGCAGCCTCTTTGCCAGCTCCTTCTCGATCTCATAATGTGCGAGGACTTGCTCTGGGGTTCTTTGCTCTTGCTCCTTTTCCATCATACTGAGCATCTTATGTCTATTTTTCTGCATTGATATCATCGTTACCATACTCCACTTTTCATAAAATACCATACCATCTACTATCTTTATTACTCGCTAGCTGCGCCTGAAACATCAATCCTCAAAACATTTTTCAGAACTCTTGCTACAAATGCTTATAGAATGTGTTCTAAAGTCGCTATTCCAGATGTAAATTATTAAATCTAATAATATCCATATAAAGTGACGAGTAGATATACAAAGTTAGCGCACCTCATCTTCAAAAACAGGACTATTGTCGTGTGCCACTTTGGCAAACTCAGGATCTGTCGAGGGATCTGTTGTCGGCTGCGTGGTGTGTAGTGCGCGATGCTTAGAAGTGTGAAACACCTCTAATCTGGCTTTTCTCAAGGTGCGATGGGGCGTTTGTCTGGCAGGCGGTTTTATGGCAGGCAAACGCGTGGTCTCAAGCAGCCAGACGGATTGCGCTTCTGCTGGTTTGCGTCCTATTGCCGGTTGCAGCGCTGAATTGATGAGCCAGAGCGGCTCCGAGCCGCCATACCCGCTCCCTATTGCGGGCAGAAGTGCGGTATCCATGAGCCAGACTGGATCTGTCGCGGCCTGTTCGCTCTGTTCGTCTTGCTCTTTGGCGAAAACCACGTTGTAGAGCGTGGGGAGCATGAAGATCGACTCTATCGCCATTGCGCCTACCCAGCCCAGGCTCAGGCCAACTAATCCGGCAACGTGCGCCCCTGCTGCCGCCCCTCCCAGTTCCAGCAAGCCAGCGGGGATCATGCCGAGCAAGGCTTCTGTGATGCGATCGTAGATGCGGCAAATTGAGATGTAATGGCTTTTAATAATGGATGGGATTGCCGCAAGTACGAGAATCTGCAATGTCCAGGACGCCTCGCTTGCATAAGCGCTGCCGAAGAAGCTCAGCACGAGCTTTGCGCCAAACACAAGCACGATGATCGCAACGAGACTGACCGCAAAAGCCAGGCTTAACGTCATGCGTGCTCTGTTTTTCAGCGTTGCCTTCTGGGCAGAATTGATGGCATGCAGGACCATGGTCAAAGAGCCAGGAACCACGAACACGAAATTTGCCACCATCCAGGCGACATAAAACCAGGCGTTTGCCTGTGCCGAGAGCATCACGGTCACCATCACTGGCAGGATCAGGGTGGGTGCCGCCAGGGCCAGATTGAGCAGGTGATGTTGCATTGCGACACCACCCATCTTGCGCAATAAGGACCATTCTGGCAGGTACCGTTTGCGCCGCCAGCTCTTTTTGCAGAGCACAAGCCCGACGAGCAGGACCAGCGAGAGCACGTTGCCTATGGCCCAGGCGGCATAGATCCCCATCCCCGCAGCCTGGGCGAACCAGCGGCTGAGAAGATAAAGGATGATCAACTTACTGAGCGCAAAGAGCAGATTGCGCCAGAGCTGGACACCTCCCAGGAGCAGACCAATCATCGCCATATCGAGCACCAATGTGATTGAGGTGAGGCTGACACCCAGCGCAAAGAGCAATATGATGCCCATGCTGGTGCGCAGCGGCGCGAAACTGGCCGAGACGCTCGGGGCAACCATTGCGAATAAGAAGCCGCCAACTCCTCCCACGATCCCCACAATGATCAGAGAAGTGCTGAGCAGGGACCCGGCATTTTCCGGTTGGCGGGGCAGTTCTGTAATCAAGAGTGTGCCCAGGCCCATCATACAAATGGTGCCCAGGAGCGTCATAACCGAGATAGAGGCAGAGCCAATGCCGACTTCCTGTGGCACAAACACACGAGCCGCCAGCCACCAGTAGACAAACCCCAGTCCTGAGGTCACGCCCCATGTTCCAATGAGAGAACCTGCATTCGCGAAAATTGCTTTATTGGCTTTGATCCAGCGAAAGAGTACCGTTTTCATGCCACCGTATTTTCTTGTGCCCGCTCATGGGTAAGAGTCGGGGCTGGTGTGAGTTTTCGTCGGTTCCGTATGTAGACAATTGGCCCATAAAGCAATCCTCTCAATTCAACGAGCGTCAGGCTTCTGGGATAGTGCAACGATTTCTTTTTATTTTTAGGCGATTTATCGCTCAGGGTAAAAAACAGCCCGTAAGGGATCTTTACTAACAGCTCGAAGAAAAGTGGTGGCGCGTCGAGGATATTTTTGGTCAGGTACGCTGTTAAGGCGACTCCGTAATTCTGAATTTGCCTGCGTAGCTCCGAATAACTGCGACGATGAACATGGTACGCAAGTGCGGCTGGCTCGTACACCAGCTTGTTTCCTCGCCTGACTGCCTGAAAGAAGGCTGCTATATCCATCCCCGCCTGCAAGGCCGGATCAAAGCCTCCAACGCTCCGCAGGAAGGCTGGACGGAAAGCCATGCTTGCGCCAGTCCCGAAACGTCCTGCGGTGTAAGGGAACAGAGGCTCTGCCGGGCGATTTTGCTGCATGTCGTAAACACGCTGCTGAAATCCTTTACTAAATCCACCATATTCCTCGAACCAGAACTGGGCCGGGGTCTCCAGTTCTTTCGGCAGCACCAGGCCCGTGACGCAGGCGACATCGTCGGCGATGCTGAACGCTCTGGCAAGTTGCAGTAACCAGTACGTATCAACGATGACATCGTCATCGGTGAAGGCGAGAATCTCGCCCTGAGCCACCGCGATGCCGCGATTCTGGCCTCTGGAAAGGCCCGCAATATCCTCACGAACGTAACGCAGATGCGAGACATGGCCGTAGTGCTGCTGAATAAGATCGGCGGTTGCGCTGCTATTGGGAGCATTGTCCACGATGATGACTTCATAGTGTGGATAGTGCTGTGCCAGCAATGCAGGCAAACAGGCTGCCAGTTGCTCTGTTCTGTTATGGGTGGCAACAATGACGCTCGCAAACGGCGCGCGCGCAAAGAAGATTTCGCGTTCTTTGAGACAGGTGGGGGCTTGCTCCCAGATCACGCCCTGCGGATCAATCTCTGTGATCGCTGGTAGGCCGTCCTGTCGCAGGTGCTCGTTAATGGGTGTGTGGAGCGCGTCCCAGATAAGCTGAACATAGTCGGACGCGGAAAGTTCCTGTTTCTCGAACGCTAATTCAACGATCCCCATTGGCTGATCGTGCAAGCGTACAAGGCAGTGCGCACGCTGATAAGAGCGACCGCTGTTCTCATCATGGGCTGTAAGCAGAGGCAATGCCTGTCCTAGCTCAATTTCTACGATGCGCACAGGCATGGTATCTCTTGCTTGGCCGTTGATAACCGGGTCTTCTTGCAACTTTGTTGCCGTCAGCATAGATAAACTCTCCTTTACCGAGGTAGTTTTATACTTTTTTTCTAAGCTTTTTTCTTCAATGTCGCGATCTGCATAGGCACATGCTTATTACATATATCGGCTTTTTTATTGGTCGATGCCCAGAGCGCCAGGCGTCCTGCGAGATAACCCATTCCTGTCATGCCAAGTCCGCTGACGATCGCTCCAGCTCTAAGAAAGCCAGCCGGGTCCTGGCGGAAGATGCCTTCTGCCAGACCACGCGCGACGCCTTTGGGGAGTGTGAGCAGCGTATAGGCACGCTCAGAGGCGAGGCTATCTTTTGCTCCTACCAGTGTGGTAATCGCGGCCTTCGAGATGCCCTCTGCATAGCACCGTCTGAAAAAGTAGGACCATGTGGCACGCGCTGGCTGAATATGATGGTGAATGCGCGCCTGTGGGTCGCAGAGAAAGACTTTATCGGGCCAATGCTGGGTGGCTCGGATGGAAAGCTCTGTCTCCTCACCTCCCAGGGGATGGTTCCCGACGCGACCAATCTTTTCGTGAAATCCCCCGATGACCTCAAAGACCTCGCGCCGGATGCAGGTACAGCCTCCATACGGGTTGCGAACTTCTGTGACCGTGCGAAGTTTCTCCTGATAACTACAGCCGACGACCCAATAAAACTCATGGGGAAACCAGTCTGGCCTTTTTTCTACCCATAGCGGCTCTACGACTCCCCCGGTTCCCAGCACATGGGGATTCTGGCAGCCAGCGTTGAGGCGCTCTAACCAATCGGGTTCAGCAATCGCATCATCATCGAGGAATGCAATGAACAATCCTTTCGCGCGTGCTATGCCGCTGTTGCGTGCCCCTGATAATCCCTTTGGTCGATTATTCTCGATCACGATGGCGTCAGCGATCTGCATGCGAGAACGCTCAAGCAGGGACGTATTGTGATCGATCACCAGGATGATTTCGCGAGCTACTATGTTCTGTTGCCTGATGGATTCCACTGCTTTCAACAGCTCGGTCCAACGATCTTCGGTATATGCACAGATAATTACAGAAATATCACAGATGCTATTTTTCATAATGCAAGTTTTCTTTCTGTTGTTTATGGGAATACCGTTTCATTGTGGCGACGTTGCGTCGAATCAGTTGCCACAGAGGTGTACGTGCTCGTGCGTAGAACATATACAGCGCTGATGCCGCTGAAGTGGTCTGGCCGGTGATCAGCCCTGCAAATCCTTCGAGATCCATATCTCCGCTTACCATCACACGGGCCAGGGAGAAGGGATGGTCGTTTTGCGTACTCATTGCATGTTTTACGGCACAGGCGGAGCGAAATCCTGCCTCGCGAACCTGTTGTCTTACGTGCGCCGTGAAATATCCATAGGGGTAGGCAAAGCTCGCAACTTCCTGCCCCAGATGATCTTCCAGCAGCTTTTTGCTCTGCTCGATCTCGTTTTTTGCTCTCGATGCGGTTAAGGTGTCGAGCTGCGGATGCGTGTGCGTATGTGCGCCACACTCTATGCCACTTGCGGCGATTTCGGACACATCTTGCCAGCTGAGCATCGGACGCGAAGCCTCTCCCTCATGTTGTAGCCAGCGGCTGGTTCCGTCAATAAAGGCGGTCGTAATGTAGAGCGTGGCCGTAAAGTGATATGTCTGTAGCACCGGAAGGGCGTTGGCCAGGAAGTCGGCGAAACCGTCATCAAAGGTCAGGACTACAGGCCGTTCTGGCAAGGTCAGACCGTTTTGCGTATATGCGTCCGCAAGCTGTGTCACCGTGATGGGCGTATAGTTATGACGAGAAAGATACGCCATCTGTTCAGTGAACGCCGCAGGCGTTACTGCGAATTGCTTGAAGCGTGGATTGGATGCGTATGAAACACTGTGATACATCAGAATTGGTACAGGTATATTTTTTGCTTGTTTAAGCATAAAGCATGTATATTTCTTCATCTACCGCCCTGTCTTCTTCTTACTGAATGTTGACAGGCGGTGGCACTGCTGTAGAACGATAGGATGCAGATGTGAGCGCGGCTCCTCTGAAATCTGTGATACGAGAAGCGATACTTCCTACGAGATAGCCCGCGGTCGTCGCGGCTAATCCGCATACAATCGCACTGGCACTCGCTATTCCGGACGGATCAAGGCCAAAGAGCGTTTTGACCAGACCTCGTACTACTCCCATTGGCAAAATCTGCAAGGTGTACGTTCGCTCTGATGCGAGACCTGTATTGGCATCGTGTAGCTTCACCAGATGAGCTTTTCCCAGACCTTCGTCATAGCAACGTGACAGAAAGTATGACCAGCGTGTTCGTTGTGCGGAAACCTGGTGTCGGACAATCGCCGCCGGGGCATAGAGCCACCTGCTGTTCGGCAATTGTTGCGAGACGCGGATACAGAGCTCTGTCTCTTCGTCACCGGCAGAATTCTGGAACCACTTCAAGCTCCCTGATGCGCTCTCACTTCCTCTGTCGCAACCGAAGGATTCGCGAAAGCCACCTACAGCTGTCAGAATGGTCTTGCGTATCGACATATTGGCTCCGATGACGTTGCGAATGGGCGCAATTCTCGTGGGCAGGCCGCGATAGGTGCAGCCTATCACCCAGTTGAATTCGTCTGGAAACCAGGATGGGGGCCGTGTTTGCCAGAGCGGAATAATTTTGCCTCCCACGCCTGCCGTCTCAGGATCGCTATAACATGCTGCGAGATTCTCTAGCCAGTCTGGCTCTGCGATGGCATCATCATCCAGAAAAGCAACGATTTCTCCCTGGGCCGTTGTCCAGCCGGTATTGCGCGCGCCGGATAATCCCTTGTCTCCATGATTTTCTATAACTACTACATCTGAGAAATGTTCCTGCGCTCGTTGCAGTAATGCTGGGTTGTAATCGACTACGACGATAATGTCCTTTGGCGGTAGCGTCTGAGATTTTGCGGACGCTACCGCTGCATCTATTTCGTTCCATCGCTTTTCGGTATAAACGCAGATGACGATAGAGATCTCACTCACCATGTCTGCACCCCTTATCCTGTGACACTCTGCTATGCAGGTCACAGCCTTCTGGCTAATAGTTAGAGGACTACCTCTTCGAGCACTGTTTGATTCTGCACAATGGGGATCGCCAGCCTCAATTTCTTCCTCTTTCGTTCCTGTAAAATGAGCTTCAATATACGCCATCCATCCTGTATGGCATTGAGGTTACTTAGCCCATGGATGCGTGGATACTCAATACTTGGCACCTCTGCAATTTTGAGGCTGGCCAGGTGCATACGTAAATTGATAAGTGTCTCTATTTCAAAGCCGTCACTATCGATATCTATGTGCGCCACACAATGTTTCCAGAAAGCGTTGTAGCCATAGCATAGATCGGTAAAACGCGTTTTGAACAGCAGATTGACCAGCAGAATGAGCCCATAATTGCCTGCTCGCCGTAAAAGGGTGATATCGTGGCTCTTCCCACCTTTGATGAATCTTGAACCTTTCGCAAAGTCATTCCCCGCCAGTAAGGCATCCACAAAATCGTAGATTTCCAATGGATCTGCGGACCCGTCAGCGTCCAGAAGCACCATGATGCTCCCTGTAGCGGCGGCGAGACCCATTTTTATGGCGTCACCTTTCCCTCTTCCACTCTGCTCAAGAATGCGGATGCCTGGGTGTAAACGTTTCGCCTCCGCAATTGTATCGTCTGTCGAATGACCGTCCACAAGGATGACCTCGTGTACGCATGAAGGAATGCGAGGTAGCACGTGCTGAAGATTACGCGCTTCGTTACGTGCGGGAATAATGACGCTGATGCCTTGATGGTCTTGAGACAAGTATGTAGCCAAGTCCATTTGGCTTCCTCCTATTTTGACGTTGAGATTGGCAAGAAATTCGTCTAAACGTCAACCCTGTAAATGATTTCTGTACATGCAATTATTGATCACATGTACCCATACCATTCCAACTACGACACAAAAAAAAGTTTGCGGGGTGATACTGCATGGACATATCTTCCTCTTATCACAGGTTTCACTTACGAAATGCTCTTCTTCTATGAGAGGAAGAGCTGGCAGGAAGATTTGTCGAACTATCTCCTACAAAAGATTACTCAAGATTCTTTACTTACTTTCGCTCAAGAGGTTTATTCGTGTACCGTTGTATTTAAATGTATGTATGTACCAATTCAAAATGTACTACCAGCAGTAATTGTGAAACACAAGCCTTGCGCTCCAGGTTGTTAAATGGTTGAAGGTTGGTTAAGAAACATGGTTTATTGTTAATCTGTTACAACGTAGATTGGACTCGAGCTATGGACACAATTCAGGCAAAATGGCCACAACACAGACGGTACTCAGGTTGTGAGCACAAGTAAGAGAATCTATTGCCGCACAGATTGAGCTCACATGGTGGGCACAATCCCGATGAAATGGTCACAGCACAGCTCGGGCTCGGAGTGTGGCGTTACAGTCCAGGTGAAATCGTCATTGCATAGCTCGAGCTCGGGCTGTAGGCACAATTTGTTACAGCATCAATCGAGTTGGGATTATAGGTACAATTCAGGCAAAATGCTCACAATGCAGATCTGCTTCCGATTGCAGGTACGAGTTTATGGTGCCCAAAGCTTCTGTGTAGATGGGAGGTAGGATACTCTACGACCTGATGTACGCTCGTAGTGGCTGACCGGTTTAGCAGGAAAGAGGCTTTGTTTGCATGGATGAAGTAAAACAAATGAGACGCGTTATTAGAAACGCGTCTCATTATATGTTCAAACGGAACCGACGGGATTCGAACCCGCGGTCTTCTGCGTGACAGGCAGACATGTTAGGCCACTACACCACGGCTCCTCTTGTTCGCTCGCTCGTACGTATCGCACGGCTTGCGTGATAATGATAATACCAGATGAGCTCCGATCTGTCAACAGGTTTTCTTGCCTTTTTTCTCAGGTTTGAGCGGAGTTCGTTTTGCCTTCGTTCGCTGAAGATACTATCTTTGCTAACTGCCTGATTCCTGCGCTGATTTCCTGTTTGGTGATCGCTGTATAGCCAAGCAAGATCGCGTTTGGATGTGGTGATGCGATGTTATATTCTGACATGGCCAGGACAATGAGATGCTTTTGAGCTGCCTGTTGCGCGACAGTTTCGGCTCGTGTACCTTTGTTCAGAGTGCCGATGAGATGCATGCCCGCATCTGCGGGATGGATCGTGAGGAGCCCGGTTAGCTCACGAGTAGCTTCTTCGATCAGATATGCCTGTCGTTCGGCGTAGAGCCTGCGCATATGGCGTATGTGGCGGGCGAAGTGCCCCTGGGCCATGAACTCGCTGAGCACGATCTGATCGAGCATTGGTGAGTGACGATCTGCTACTGCGCGTGCTGCTGTGAAGGCGTCAACCAGATGCGGTGGAGCTACAAGATAGCCCAGACGCAGGCCGGGAAAAAGTGTCTTGCTAAACGTACCAATGTAGATGACCTGTCCCGTGGTGTCGAGTCCCTGCAATGATGAGAGCGGCCGCCCGGCATAACGAAACTCGCTATCATAATCGTCTTCAAGCATCCAGGCGCCACTCTGCTCGGCCCATTGCAACAATTGGAGACGACGTGTCAGGCTCATCGTGGTGCCCAGGGGAAATTGATACGAGGGTGTGATGTACACGATACGGGCAGCAGGGGCGCGGGCTATCCCTGCTGCAACATCCAGTCCTTCCGCATCGACGGGCACAGGCACAAGACGCGCTCCAGAGGCCAGCAATGCACTACGCGCTCCTGAGTAGCCAGGATCTTCCATCCAGACGGAATCGTCCGGGTCAAGCAATAATCGTGCCGCCAGATCGATGGCCTGTTGCGAGCCGGAGACGACGATAATCTGCTCCGCTGTGCATTGTACTCCTCGCGCAGCTCGAAGGTACTCTGCTATCTCGACCCGTAAGGGATAGTAACCGGCTGGATGGCTATACCCCAGAAGATCGCGGGGTGCATGCTGCCAGTGCTGAGTCTCCAGGCGAGCCCAGATCTCGAATGGAAAGTGATTCAGGTCGGGAATGCCCGGTCTGAAGGCCAATGCTTCGCTATAGTAATGGACGGTTGCTACATCAGTTTGCGCCAGAATTTTGCCTCGCTCTGACAGGCCATGCCCCGCTGGCTGTATCTTTGGCGTGGGTGTTGCGTGAATGGGGATCGGTTTGTGCAATAGATCTTCTGGGAGGACCGAGGCAACGTACGTGCCACTCCCCTTTTTTCCCTCGACATACCCTTCCAGGAGCAACTGGTCAAAGGCCAGTACGACCGTTGTGCGTGAAATGCTCAGGTGATTGGCTAATGCGCGTGTCGAAGGAAGCTGCGTCCCGGCCGAGAGCTGCCCCTGCAGGATGGCATGCCGAATCTCGTCATAGAGCTGACGATATAGCGGGATGGACGAATCCGGGTCGAAGTGAAATGGGAGAAATAGAACGCCGCTTTGTTGCTTATGCATTTCATCACCTGAACGACCGAGTGAGCTGTAACTGGATATAAATGATGCTTGTATTGTACCGCAAGTTGTTTGTATTGTATCGCAAAAAGAAAAATTCGCTTTCTGCTGATATCAAATTTTATGTATAAAATATCCATAGCGTGAAAGTGGTATTAACGCTTTTTGTACAATTGGTTCTTGTGAGGCCAGAAGATGCTGGCTATACTACATTATATATTCTTGAGTCAGGAACGAGCGGTGGTTTAGTCGAAGATGATAGTGATGATCAAATTAGAGCAGAGATTGTCACGAAATCCTCTCAATGGATGAGAAATCTGCCTCCCACGCAGATAGTGGGAAATTGGCAGTGAAGCTATCTACGATATGATATGTTGTCCTTCATTCCTGTCTTTCGGAGGTCTTCGCTATGAAAATCGAAGAGCAGCACACCCACGCCAGGACCGGCCTTCGTCCGAATTGCCTCTCTTTTCCCGAAGTGCTGGCCCAATCGATCGCGCTGATTGCACCCACGATGACGGCGGCACTGCTCATTCCCCTGGCGTTTGCCAGTGCGGGCCAGGGAACGTGGCTGGCCTATCTTTTTGGCACGATTATGTTGTTGTTTGTTGTGTTCAATTTGAACCAGTTTGCACGTCGTTCCACTTCTCCGGGTTCCATGTATGCCTACACTGGTCGCGGCCTGGGCGCACGTTTTGGGGTGCTCTCTGGCTGGACCTTGATCTGGGCCTATCTCTTTATTGGTATGGCTGGCATGACGGGTTTTGCCATTTTTGCCGACCAGTTGCTGGGCTTTATCGGTATCAGTGTGCCGCCGGTTGTTTTCTTCCTTATCAGTGGCGTGGTGTGCTGGTTTCTGGCGTATCGAGATATCAAACTCTCTGCCATGCTCATGCTGATTCTGGAAGGCCTTTCGGTGACGCTGATCATTTGTCTGGCGATTGTTGTGCTTGCTCGACATGGTTTTGCGATCGACATCGGTCAGGTGAGCCTCAAGGGGATTAGCTTTTCGGGTATCGGTCTGGGGGTGATCGCGGCTATTTTTAGCCTTGTGGGGTTCGAGAGCGCGACTGCTCTGGGCGAGGAGGCGAAAAATCCTCTGCGTTCTATTCCGCGTGCTGTGATCTGGAGCTTGATTCTGACGGGTCTCTTTTTTGTCTTTATTGCGTATGTAGAGGTTTTCGGTTTGCGGGGCAATACTCCTTCTCTCGATCAGCTTACGGCTCCTCTGAATGTGCTGGCCGATCAGGTGGGGATTGGCTTCCTCAAGGTGCCGCTGTCAATCGGGGCGATGCTGACCTTTTTCTCGCTCTCGCTGTCTTGCCTGAATGCTGGCGCTCGTATTATCTATCCTATGGGTCGCCATGGAGTATTACATACGGCAATCGGTAGTGCCCATCCGTTGCACAAAACGCCGCATGTGGCTGTGACGGTGACGATTGTGTTGATGGTGCTTGTGCCTATGATTCTGACTCTTGCCGGAATGGCGACGCAGGATGCATACAATGATGTGGGAACGTTTGGGGCGATTGGCTTTCTGACTTCTTACTTCTTGATCTCAATTGCCGCTCCGGTATATCTCTATCACGATGGTAATCTGAAGGCGGGGAATGTCGTTATTTCGCTGCTGGCTATCCTGTGTCTGCTCTATCCTGCGGTGAGTCTGTTCTATCCTGTGCCTGCGTATCCTGTCAATTTGTTCCCTTACATCTTCCTGGTCTATATGGCGGTCGGTGGAGGCTGGCTGTTCGTCGTCAGCCGTCGTTCACCGGACAAAATTGAGGAGATCGAACGCGATCTGGAGTCAACCCACCGCCTCTTCTCACAGGAGACGTTGCAGGAGCCTGTGCTGATCAACGAGATGGTGCCAGAACTGGACTGACATGATAATGCTTTGGACGTTTCTGATCTGATCGATCAATGGCGTATGGGCTGGGGGTCATCCCTTGCCCATTTAATCCCGTAGAGGCACTGTTTATCTGTGCCAGGGCACGGACAAACCTGGCTGATGGTTGCCCCCGACGCAGATAAACAACGCCTCTACGGGAGGATGGACGTTTCTTATCTTTATGCCTATGAGGATGATCAATCCCTGTTTCTATTTAATGAAAAAGGAGCATGTTATGTCTGATACATCGACCGCTGTTGGTCAGGTTGCTACGCTCTGGCGCTATCCCATCAAATCGATGCTTGGTGAGGAGCTCAATGCTGCGATGGTGACGGGCGAATCTATCCTGGGGGATCGCGTTTTTGCTCTGGTAGATGCTGAGACTGGGAAAGTTGCCAGTGCGAAGAATCCACGCAAATGGCCGAGGCTCTTTGATTTTCGTGCCGCCTTTGTGGAGCCGCCGCTGGCGAAGAATGCCCTGCCTGCTGTGCGCGTGACCTTGCCTGATGGGCGCATCGTCAGCACACAGCAGAGCGATTTCAACGCACTGTTATCGCAGGCGCTCGAACGCACGGTGACGCTCAGTCAGGCCACGCTGTCTGATCCGAATCTGGAAGAGTTCTGGCCCGAGGTGGAGGGGATTACCTATCATAATGTGGTGACGGATGAATCTATGCCCGCCAATACGTTTTTTGATCTGGCCCCCATCCATATTCTCACTACTTCAACGCTCGATCGCTTGCGTGAGCTATATCCGCAGGGACGTTTTGAGGTGCGGCGCTTCCGTCCCAATATCGTGGTTCAGGCGGATGAGAAGGATTTTATCGAGAATGCCTGGGTCGGTCGTACGCTGGCTATCGGGGATGAGGTGCGTTTGAGCGTGACGAGCTCCTGCCCACGCTGTGTGATGACGACGCTTCCCCAGGGTGATTTGCCCCGAGATCTCGGGATCCTGCGCACTGTTGCCCGGCATAATCAGGCTCACGTCGGCGTATATGCTACTGTCTTGCAGGGTGGTATAATTCACCGCAACGATGTGTTACGCCTGCTCTAATACCCGCTTTAAAGCAGTAGGGACGCCATGGAGCCGCAGCGCAATGGCGTCCGCGAACGCGATTGATCCAGCAGGCTCAACAGGCGATTGCGGCAATGGGCGAGCTTGCAGAAAGAGCTCCCATAACTTTCATCATAGAGAAAATAGGTAGGAAGCACGAAAAACATGGCTTATCTCTCGCGTATCTCCATTTATCCCGTGAAGGCGCTCGATAGTCTCTCTCTCTCCAGTGCAACGCTGCTTGCCAGTGGCGCTCTGATGCACGATCGTGCGTTTGCTCTTTTTGATGAGCAGGGGAAGTTTATCAATGGCAAGCGCAACGCCAAAGTACATCGTTTGCGCTCTCACTTTTCTGGCGAGGAGAGAACGCTGGCCCTGCGTGTACAGGATACTGCGCAAGAATATATCTTCGCGTTAGATGACGAGCGTGCAAAGCTGAATGCCTGGCTGAGTACCTATTTTGACCGTGCTGTGACGCTTGTTGAGAATATGGTGACTGGTTTCCCTGATGACACAAAAGCTTCTGGTCCGACGGTGATCAGTACTGCGACGCTGCAAGAGGTCGCTTCCTGGTTTCCCGGTTTTGATGAGCAGGAGATGAGGCTGCGCTTTCGTGCCAATCTGGAAATCGACGGCGTACCGCCTTTCTGGGAGGATAGGCTTTTTGCTGACGCGGATGAGGTAGTGTCATTTTGTATTGGGGATGTTCTTTTTGAGGGAACAAATCCCTGCCAGCGCTGTGTTGTGCCTTCGCGTGATGCCAGGACAGGCGAGGTATTACCTCACTTTCAAGAGATCTTCATGCAAAAGCGCAAAGAGCATCTTCCATCCTGGTCCACACCGTCCCGCTTTAACCATTTTTACCGTCTGAGCTGCAATACACGTGTGCCAGTTTCGGAAGCGGGAAAGTTATTACGGGTGGGAGACCAGTTGAGCCTTTTATGAGACCTGCCAGGACCCGTTGTGATAGGTCCTGGCATTAAATGATGTTAGTTTATTTAAGCCTGGCGAAAATGGGGGAATACATCGCTGGCAAGTTTCTGCATCTGGGTATGATCGTAGGCGGTGCGGGGGAAGTAGAAAATGAAATAGTTTGCGCCTTCCTCAATCAAGGTCTCCAGATAGGTGATCAACTGAGGCGCTGTAACCACTTTCACGCGCTCCGCAAATTTAGCAAAATCCTCGCCTTTCCGTGCCTCTGCCGTCTCGGCCTCTGCCGTTGCCTCGCTATCTACCAGGTAGGTCGTCAGACTGACTGAGCGTGAGAGGTCGTCGAAGTTACGCCCAAAGGTTGCGCAATGCTCGCGCAAGACGTTCAGCTTGTGGCGTACATTGAGCGGATCATTGCCCGAGACGTTGCAGCCATCGCCCCATTGCGCGACCATCTTCAGGGTCACCTTTTCGCCACTCCCAGCCAGCCACAATGGCGGATGAGGCTTCTGCACACCCTTCGGCTCATTGATCGGTTTATCAATGCTGTAATATTTTCCGCTAAATGTCGGATAGTTCTCCGTCCACATACTGCGAATAATCTGGGTCGCCTCGCGGAAACGCGCCATACGCTCACGTGTGTCAGGATAGCCATAGCCATAGGCCCGGTACTCATGCTCGTACCAGCCAGCCCCGAAGCCGAGAATAAAACGTCCGTGGCTCATGACGTCAATCGTCGAGCCAATCTTGGCGAGTAACGCTGGATTGCGATAGCCGTTGCAGGTGGCCATCTGCCCGAGCTTGACGTGCTGCGTATCGCGTGCCAATCCGGCCAGTGCGGTGAAGCATTCGAAGGTTGTCTCTAATTCGGGGGTAGGAACGGTGTGGAAATGGTCAAATAACCAGATTGAGTCGTATTTCAGCCGATCCGCTTCTTTTGCGGCTCGTGTCATTGCCTCGTACTTTTCCTCAGGATCGGCGATTTCTACCATATCCATGGTCCAACCTTGAGGAATGCCAATGCCAAATTGTATTGCCATAGTATCGTTGCCTTTCATACAATTGATGGTTGTCACTGCATATTTGTACGCAGACGAGGGGCGACCGTCGTATCGACGATCTTGTATGTAACCATACCACATATTGCCTGCTTCATGGGGCCGTACATCCTTTATGGGGAGAAATGTATGTGCGATTTGAAGTATTGTAGAAAACGAAATAGAATGTGTCTCTAGAGAGAGAGCGATTTTTTAGTGGATATCAAGTTATTTGGTATTCTATAGCGTGTCAGCATAAAGATATGCGGGGATGTACATGACACAACATTTGCCTTTTCATGTCCAATTTCAGCAGGAGCGTCAGCGGCGTGCCTGGTCACGTCCCTACGTTGCAGAAAAACTGGGTTGTGACGTTAAAACAGTAGCCCGCTGGGAAAGTAAGGAGACGTTCCCTCAACCTTCCCTGCGCCAGCGAATCTGTGAGCTTTTCGGCAAAAATGCTGAAGAGATGGGACTCCTGGAAGTGCCAGACATGAGTGAACCGGAACTTCCCCCGGGCTTCTGGGAAGATTGGGAGGTGGCACCCCAGGTCACAAATTTTTATGGACGTGACCAGGAATGCGCCGATCTGGTGCAGTGGATTGCTCATGATCATTGCCATATGGTGGCCGTGCTGGGCATTGGTGGCGTCGGCAAAACGGCTCTTACCAGAAAAGTGGCCGAAAAGATCAAAGGCTCTTTCGACTTTATTTTCTGGCGCTCACTCCAAAATGCTCCCACCCTCAAGCAGATCCTCAAAGACTGTATTCAATTTCTTTCTCAGCAGCAACAGATTCAGCTCCCAGAAATGATCGATGCGCAAATATCTTTGCTCGTTCACTATTTGCGTCGTCATCGTTGCCTGCTTATTCTGGATAATGTCGAGTCCATCCTGCAAGCAGGGCAGCGTGCTGGCCACTATCGCGGTGGTTATGAAGAGTATGGCCATCTGTTCCAGTATGTTGGCGAGGCCGATCATCAGAGTTGTCTTCTCTTGACCAGCCGCGAGAAGCCGCGCGAGGTGGCCCATCTGGAGGGGCAAATGTCGCTTGTTCGCTCGCTTCCTCTCTCCGGTGTGAAGCAGGCCGAAGGGCAACAGATTCTGCGCGATAAAGGGTTAATTGGTTCCGGTAAACAATGGGCAACGCTGGTACGCCTCTATTCGGGTAATCCTCTGGCCTTAAAGCTCGTCTCCGAGTTCATTCTGGAGGTGTTCGCGGGCGATATTGCTCAGTTTTTACAGGAAGAAAATATTGCCTTTGGCGACATCAATGATCTACTGGATCAGCACTTCCAACGTCTTTCTGTACAGGAACAGGAGATCATGCACTGGCTTGCGATCGAACGCGAGATGGTTTCTGTGGAGGATATCGCGCTGAAGCTGGCATTCCCTGTCTCGAGAGTGACGTTGCGCGAGGCGTTTCATTCTCTGCGCCGTCGCTCGATGGTTGAGGTCAGTGGCCCCCCCGCTCTTTTCACGCTCCAACCCGTGATTATGGAATATATGACAGCACGTCTGGTCAAACGCGCCTGTGAAGATTTTTCCACCGAAACCTCTGGTATCTGGGCACAGTTTGCCTTGATGACTTCGCAGGCCAGAGACTATGTGCGTGATAGCCAGATCCATCTTATTCTTCAGCCCGTCGCAGACTATTTACTCACTGCCTTTGGTGGTGCAGGATTGGAAGAGAAGCTGAAACAGAAGCTTGCGCAACTTCGTCAGGAACGGGTTCCGCAAAGCGGGTATGTTGCGGGCAATATTCTCAATCTTCTCGTCCACCTTCAATACAAGTTGCGCGGTGCGGATTTTTCCCATCTACGGGTACGCCAGGCGCATTTGCGCAATGTGTCGCTTCCTGAGGCCGATTTTTCTTTTTCGCAATTTGATGAATCGACGTTTACAAATGCATTCGGTAGTGTTCTCTCCGTTGCTTTTAGCCCACAGCAGGATTATTTTGCCACTGGCACAGCGACTGGCGATATCTGGATCTATGAGGTACAGAGCGGCACTCCTGTTTTTAGCTGTCAGGGGCACACCGATGGCGTCTGGTCGGTCGCCTTTAGTCCCGATGGTTCTCTGCTTGCCAGCAGTAGCGATGATCAGTCCATTCGCCTGTGGGATGTGAGTAGCCGGAATGGCGGCCACTGTTTGAAAACTCTTCAGGATAAGATGGATCGAGTGCGGGCGCTCGCTTTTAGCCCTGATGGCTCTCTGCTTGCCAGTGGGAGCGACGATCAACTGGTTCGCCTGTGGGAGGTGCAGACTGGTCTGTGCCGTAACATACTGCGTGGGCATTCCAATCGTGTCTGGTCCGTTGCTTTTCGTCCCGATGGCCGTATGCTTGCCAGTGGCAGCACTGACCTGACGATTCGTCTGTGGAGCCTGGAAGAGCCGCAGACGCCTGACTCTTGTCTCAAAATCTTTCGTGGCCATGATGATTGGGTACGGTCCGTCGCCTTCAGCCCTGATGGAGCGTTGCTGGTGAGCGGAAGCGATGATCGGACTGTGCGTCTCTGGCGTGTTGATGGTGTCGATGATCAGGAACGTCAGGCGACCGCTTGCCTCGGTACTTTGCAGGGTCATGTCAGTCCTGTCTGGTCGGTCGCTTTTAGTCCCGATGGGCATGCTTTTGCCAGTGGGAGCGAAGATCATACGATTCGTTTGTGGAGCATCGGGGAACAGAATAGTGCTCATTGTGTCAGGGTATTGCAGGACCATACCCACGGCGTGAGAGCAGTTGCTTTCAATCGAGATGGCCGCTTGCTCGCCAGCGGAGGAGAAGATCATGTCTGTCGTGTGTGGGATGCCAGTAACGGTCACTGTCTGAAAACGTTGCAGGGCTATACTAATCGTGTCCGCTCTCTTGCCTTCAGTCCTGATAGCCGTGTGCTTGCCAGTGGCAATGAGGATCAGATGATCCATCTCTGGAGCGTAGAGGGCCAGAATAGCGGACGCGATCTGAAACCATTGCAGGATCGTGCACATGGGGTCAAGGTGATTGCTTTTCATCCAGATGGTGGGATGCTGGCAAGCGGTGGTGAGGATCAGACGGTTCGCCTGTGGGATACTAATAGTGGCCTTTGCCGTACGACATTACGAGCTCATACCGCCTGGGTGCAAGCCGTCGCTTTTAGTCCCGATGGAAAGACGCTGGCTAGCGGTGCCGAAGATCAAACGATCTGTCTCTGGGAGGTCAGTTCTGGCACACTTCGGACCACTCTAGCCGGGCATACGAGCTGGGTACGCTCTCTCGCTTTTCATCCCGGGGGCCAGCTATTGGCCAGTTGTGGCGATGATCAAACTATTCGACTCTGGCAATTGAGCACGGGCCAGTGTAGCAAGATCCTGCATGGCCACACAGGCAACGTCCGTTTTGTGACCTTTAGTCCCGATGGCCAGATGCTGGCCAGCGGCTCGGAAGATCAAACCGTTCGCCTGTGGGATGTCAATACCGGGCAGGAGATTGATGTATTGCCTGGCCATAAACGCTGGGTACGATGTGTGGCGTTTAGTCCCGATGGCCGTGTGCTTGCCAGTAGCGGCGATGATCAGACGATCAGGCTCTGGAACCGCGATGATCGGAGTCAGCCCGTCAGAATGCTGCAAGGCCATACGGATCGCATTCGCTGGATCGCGTTCAGTCCCGATGGTCGCTTTCTCGCCAGTGGCAGTGATGATGGCTCAATTCGCCTGTGGGACTGGCAAAACGCCCGCTTTGAGCGCACGCTTGTCAGCGAACGCCCTTACGAGCGAATGAATATCACCGCTGTGCGCGGGCTGACCGATGCGCAAAAAGCTTCCCTTCGTACTCTCGGAGCATTTGAAAACGCATAACAAACCGGGTTAATGCATGCGGAAATGCAGCTGGCTTCTCACACAGGAGGAGCCAGCAAAAGCACCGAAGGCACCCGCTCAGGCTCAGCCAGCCGGAGTAGCTGATAGCCCATGCCCGATAGCCCGACCATCAAACCGGGCGTTTCCACGCCCATCGGAATGCCTGTCACCCAGCCACAGCGCTCGATACTGTCAATGATCATTGCGCTGATATGACCCACCTGCTCATAATAATCGGACCTGTTGAGCATCTGAGCGCCCACCAGCAGCGTCTCCAGGTTTCCCAGATTACCATGACAGATCGACTGGTTAGACCCAAATCCGCTTGTAACTGTTGTCTCGATCGCCGCCTCGATCTCCTGCGCAATAAGTGGATCATTGATAAGCTGCATGAGGCCCAGACGACCCAGGCCAATGCCTGGCGCTCCGTGGCACCAGGTCGTTTGCATGCGCGAGGTGATCGTCTCATTCTCTGTATAGAGAAACGGCCAGTTTTTCTCTTCCTGAGAGAAGAGGCTACGTTCATAAGCAAGGGCTCCCTGTATCGCTGGCAGAAAGTGCGTCTCACCACTGCTCGCGCTCAATTTCGCCAGACTGTAGGCGATGCCCGCAGCTCCATGCGAGAAACCGGCCAGTGGCGGCTGTTTGGGAGCTGTTTGCCAGCACGTACCATGCTCTGTCTCCTGAGCATGCGCAAGCAGATGATCTCCGCAGCGTAGAGCCGCTGTTAGAATGCGTTGAGAAGGGGCAATAGCGTACAGGCTCAGTAAACTTGCGAGACAACCGGCGCTCCCGGCAATAATATCAAGGCGCTGATCCTGTTCGATCCGCTTTTCAATGAGCGAGAGAATATCCTCCCTCATGAGGCGGCAGCTCGGATCTTGCCAGAGTGCTTCCAGATGGGAGAAGAGATAGATGAGGGAGCCCAGTCCCGCAAATGCCCCGATCTGTAATGTGTCGCCAGTCTGTTTCAGGAACATGACCTGTTGTTGCAGTGTGACCAGGGCGGCGCGTGCCAGTTGCGTATAGCCTGCCTCGCCGGTAATTGCGCCAAGATAGGCAAGAAAAAGCACAATCCCGGGTGTGCCATTATACAGATTGCTATCGGCTATCTCTAAGGCCCAGTGTAGAGTTCCCTGTTGTTCGTCGGTTATGGTGTCCAGACCGAGCCAGTTGACCTGTCCTTCCTCGCCTCGCAACGCGATTGTGCTCAGGCGGTCTCCAATGGCGCAGGCACCTTTCATAAGCTGCTGTTTTGTGATCTGAGGCGCTTCTTCTCGCAGTGGCACTCTGCGTTTTTCGCTGATGCCTATAACCGTGGTCGCAAGGGATGCCTGAATAATCCACAACTGGCGAGCCAGATCGTCTGCTCCCATCTGCGATAAGCGTTGCTGGACGAATGTAAGGGCCGGTTCGATGCAATGGGCCTCGAGGCGTTCTCCTGTGCTGCTAAATATCGCCGTGCTGGCAGGTGAGGTATGGAAGAGAGGAATATCGCCCGCCAGCAGGTCAGCATATTCAATCCTGATAAACTGTTTGAGGTAGGGTTGAAACGGCACCATATCCCAGAGGTGGTCGAGGGCCTGATCTCGTGCCAGCGCATCTTGCAGGTTGTCGGGATGCAGGCTTCCCTGCAAATAGGTCATATAGGCCTGCGTTGGCCGAACCACAAGGCGAACCTCGTCCTGTGCAAAACGTGGCAGTAGATAGTCCTGTAGCTCTGCCCGGTGCGCAATAAACAGGCGATACGTTTCTGTGAAGCCATGCGCAATGTTTTGTTCGTAACGATGTACTTCTACCTGCTCATCGTTCAACAGCGGTCGATTCTGGCTTGTCGGCATTTCTATATAATCGCTGTCGATCCGCATCTGGTCGGTTCCAACATCACGGACGACGGGAATTGGCATAGGCGTACGTTGTCCTTTTTGTCCACCTGCCATACCGCTAATATCCACGCCCTGGCCCTCTTTCCCTCGGAAGTCGCGTACAGGAAGCAGGCCGATTCTCAGGACCGTGGAGAGCACGCCGCTATTGGTGCTATTTGTTTCTTTGACGAGACGAGGATGAAAGAGTGACTCCAGATCGATAGGGATTGGATGTTCGCCGACTGCGATCAGGTTTTCCGCGTGAAAGTCTGTTGCGTCCAGCAGATAGAGAATTGCCAGATAGCTTCCCAGCCGCTCGTAAAATCGCTCCACCGCACCTTCTGAGGCGCAGCTCTGTGCTGTCACAAACTCGCACCAGCCATAACTATCCCGATCTATCACGTTGATGGCTCGTAATTGCTGAGCGATGCCATGCTCATTGATCCAGGCGATGAGTTCCTGAAAATGTCTGTCCAGCCGCAGTGATCTGGGCTTGTATACCAGACGGAGGCCGCTACTGAAGCGGAGCAGAAGCACGCTGCGACCTCGGTTATGTTTATCGCCGCTATTATCCTGGATTTCTTGCAGTGAACCTGGATCAGAGCCCTGCGCGAATGTTGTGCAGAGGTCGTGCCAATCAATACACAGATGGCGCAAAAATTCCAGACTATAACTGGCCCAGCGTTCAATCATGGTGATCAGGTAGCGGGCGAGGACGGGATATTCGAGCAGGAAGGCGCGAAGCCGCTCAGGCTGGCTTAGCTGGCGAAGAAAATCGGCCATGCGCTCTTCTCCGCTCATCCCTGTCAGTCGTTCTTGTAAACGTGCAATATGCAGTTCTAGAATCAACGGTCTGGTGATGGCGTATTCGATCTGTTTCGTTACGTTTGCGATGAGCACGGGCAGAATGGTTGCAGGGTCGAAAGGATGGGGAAGAGCGTTTTGTGTGAGGTCTTGCATCCCCGCCATGATTTTGTTGATGCCAATCGTGAGCAGTGGTTGAAAGGGCATGACAAAGGGAGATGCTGTTCTGGCTGCGAGGGGGGCAGAAGAATCATTTCCGGGTGGATCAGTTTCCAGGGCGGCCGTAAGATCTTGTAGCCAGGGAGGTTTCGTCTCGTATGGATAATGCTGAAACATCGTTTCAACTGGTTCGCCAAGCAGCGTGACGAGATCTTGTTCGGCCATTTTGTCAAACAATAATCGTTGCGCGAAGAGCTCGTCGTCTTTGAAGTTACCTTGCTCTTTCCAGCGTTTGAGGCGTTGCATGCTGGCATTTTGTCTGTTTTCATCCGTGAGAAAGGATGCTGTAGAAGGGCTATCGTGTGCAAGGCGTTCAGTCAGGGTGAGCGCTTGATACCAGCGAGGATCAGCTTCCAGTTGCCCGTCTGGAGTAGATGTCATGGCGTCCATATGTTTCCTGCTCTAAAATCGAAAGTAAACGTAAAAGAATGTGAAAGAATGTAAAATAACCTGCAAGCCCCGGAAGGCTTGCAGGCTCCTGATGGAGAGAATACTAGTAGCCGTTGACTGCTGCGTTGCTGGCTCGGTTGTTGCAACTGCTGTAGTTGTTTACTGGTCCGAGTAACGTGATGCCAACCTGAACATTACTCAAGGTCGACAACTGGTTGATGGTCTGGTTCGTGCGCTGCTGGTAATTGTTACAGTAAATGAGGGCAGTGGTGCTACCACCGTAACCGCCACCATAACCGCCACCATAACCACCAGGGTAACCGCCAGCGCAGCCGCCACCGACGACTGTGTCCAGCTCGGCCTCGGTCAGGCTCTCACCAGCGGGATTGGCAGGAAGTTGAGCCAGCTCTTCAGCGCTCAGGCTATTACGATATGCGCTATCTTTCCACGCGCGAATGATCTGTTCATGACTCATGTCGAATTCTCCTTTTGATTGAACGTTTACCTGCTCTCTCTCTTAAGATAGAAACAGGCGATAAACTACCAGAAAAATCTATGGCAACGGACAGTAACTCTTTCCAATGAGAGTATGATCACTCTCATCTGGCTCATTGATGCGACAGATCAGTTTTTGTCTGATCGTTCGGACGCCAGTGCCAGAAAGTATACTGACCGGAGTGCCCGAATGTAAGCAATCTGAAGATGAACCAGGCGTACCAGGTTCAGGCTTGAGGAGCCGGGCAGAAATCACCCCACCTCTAAGCCCCATCTTTCAGAAAGAATGGATGCGATGCGATTTTTTCTTCGTTTTCGCTAAGTTGATTTTGAATGAGTTTGGCGTAATAGCCATTTTTTTGTAGTAGTTCGTGATGTGTGCCACGTTCTACAATGTTTCCCCCGTCAAGTACGAGGATCACATCGGCATGGCGCACGGTACTCAGGCGATGGGCGATGATAATTTGCGTGCAGGGTACGGCGCTGAGGTTCTGCTCAACGGTCTGCTCTGTCGTGACGTCCAGCGAACTGGTTGCCTCGTCGAGCAGGAGAATAACCGGAGCATGTGCCAGCGCACGTGCCAGTGCAAGACGCTGCCGTTGACCACCGGAGAGGGCACTACCCCCTTCCGCGACAAAGGTTTCATAGCCCATCGGCATCTGACTGATGTCTTCGTGCAGGGCCGCCATTTTTGTCACTTCAACAATGCGCGCCATATCCATATCAGGGTTGTTAAACGCGATATTCTGGCGGATCGTGTCTCCAAAAATGACGGCATCCTGCATGACGACGCCAAATTGTGTGCGTACACTTTGATAGTTCAACATACGTAAGGGAATGCCATCGTAGCGAATTTCTCCTTGCGTTGGCACATATAAGCCCAGCAGCAATTTACCCAGCGTACTCTTGCCCGATCCCGTTCTCCCTACAATCGCGACTTTCTGTCCAGGCTCAATCTGCAAGCTGATGTTTTTGAGCACGTCTCCCGCCTGCGCGTCGTAGCGGAATGCGACCTGCTCCAGCGTGATGCGCCCTGTGAGTTGAGGCGCTGGCTGAACGGTTTCTAACTGCTGTTCTGGCTCTGCTTGCATCACATCTGCTATACGCTCAAGATGTGAGCGCACGAGCTGGAGCTGCTGCGCACTGCTGACGATTGAACTCAGGGGCGCTAAAAAGGATGCTGCCAGGGCGTTCAACGCCAGCATCGTGCCCACTTGCATCGTGCCCTGTAAGATCTGCGTTGCACCTATCCAGAGCAATATCAGCGGCGAGAGCGTGTTCAATGTCGTCATCAACGTTTCTATCACCATAGAGAGATAGCCGCGCCGGATAGAGGCATTGAGCTGCGCGAAAAAGAGATTAGACCAGCGCGCTAATGATCTTTGTTCAACTCCTGCTGCCTTCAATGTGGCAATACCATTGAGCATTTCGACAATATATCCCTGCGCTTTACCCTGCGCTTGCAACTCCAGTCCCGCCAGTTCGCGAATGGGTCTCTGTACGAGTAAGAGCAACAGTATTTGCACACATGCAATGCCCAGCACGACCAGACCGAATGTGCGTGACAGGACCATAAGCAGGATCAGGTATGCCAGGACGAATATGCCATCCAGGAGCGATGAAACAAGCTGATTGCTGAGCGTATCTCGCAAGACGCTGTTACTACTCAAACGTGCCAATAGATCACCGCTTGATCGCTGCTGGAAATAGGGCAGTGACAGGGTAAGCATGTGCTCGACAAAGCCAAGCACCATGGAAGAGTCAACTTTCCCTTGCAGGTAGAGCAGAATCGAGGAGCGGAGCTGCATGATGACCAGTTGCGAGAGACAGAAAATCAGCATCCCTATGATCAGCAAGGGCAGCACGCTCAACATATGGTGTGGTAGCACGTTATCTACGATGATCTTGGTCAGAACGGGTGCTCCCAGGCCAAAGAGCTGTAAAAGCAGCGATGCAATGAGAATCTGGACGAGCGAAACTGGGGCCAGCATTGCATAGCGCGCCATATAGCCGCGTATGCTTAATTTTGTCGGCGGCGCGTATCGTCGGAATTGTACGCCGGGCTCCAGTGTGATCACTACGCCGGTAAAGCTGGTATCAAATTCTGCGGCTTTGATACGCCTGTGTCCGAGTGCCGGGTCCACGATTTCCGCATATTTCGGTGTCCAGCGCTCCAGAATGACGAAATGGTTGAACTCCCAATGGAGAATGGCAGGCAGCGGTATGTAGCGAAAATCGTTGTCGCGTAGCGCGACTCCTCGGGCTCGTAGTCCATATCTCTGAGCTGTTTTCACAATCGTTGCTGCTGAGAGTCCATCTCGCCCAATGCCCTCGCGCTCGCGAAGCTCTGAGACGGTGGTTTTGCGCCCATAGTAGCAGAGAATCATTGCCAGGCACGCGGCCCCGCACTCGACTGCGCTCAGTTGCATTACATATGGAACGCGACGATGCCATCTACGCTGGCTTTTGCCGCTGGATTCTATGGTTTGTTCCAGAAGCTTTTGCTTGCTCATTGTGCATCTCCTAACAGGCTGGTGACTCCTGGCAAAAGCGACAGAAGGCGCTGAGAGCCGCTTTGGATTGTGGCATGCACAATACTTCCAGCATACAGATCTGTTGGTAGATGTGTGGTAATGCGTGCGTGGAGAACAAGGGACGGCAGTGGGATAAGTTCAGTGGTATCGCCGGTAAGCTTATAGCGTTTTTTTGCTACCTGTGGGCTGACGATGTCCGGGTCTATGCTCGTAATTTCCCCACTGACCTGAATGTTTGCGGTACTGTTTTCCAGGAGAATGGGGGTGTTCTCATCCAGATGAACCATTGGTTGCCCTGGCGTAACCGGGATAAATACTAATGCCTGCATTTCATCCTGTCCCGCCTGAATCGCCTGTTTCGTCGCTGTCAGTAGCAAACCCGCACCAAAAGTGTACACCGGCACCTCTCCCCACCAGGCAATACCTATCGCCAGTAATAATAAAATGAGCAGCAACCAGTAGAATCCGAATACAAAAGGAGAAAGAAGGCGAGGAAACACATCCCTTTCTCTATTTTGCAGATAATGCTTTACCGCAGTACCGCGAAATATGAAGCGATCGGGCTGCTTCATGACTCCCCCTCCCTCACATTTGTTCCACAAAACACAAACTTTAGAAATGTTCTTGACAGAATACGCTGTTAATGTCTTTGCACCAATGTCGTAAAAAATGTAGAAAAACTCTAAACATAGAATGGTTCTGCTTTAAGAATCTACTGTCTTTGAATTGCGCTCTTTTGTCATTATACTGCTGTCAGAAATTGCGTATGTTAATTTTTCGATGAAATCCGGCGCTTTCATATAGACGTCTCTGGGGACACGTGAATGAGCATCAGGTGTAAAATAAGGATGATATGCAAGGGGGACTATGTAGACAGAGCGAGGTTCTGCCTCACGCTCGCCCGAATGCAGTTATGCGTGTGATATGATGATGTACAAGCGTAAAGGAGGAAAAATATGCCAGATAACCTTGAGACACATGTCCAATCAAAGATGATTGATCTCCCCTCTGGTCGTTTTCATTATCTCAACTGGGGGACAGAGGATGCTGGTCGTCCCGCCGTCGTATTGCTGCATGGCATCACGAGCTCGGCAAAAAGCTGGGTGCGCGTAGGGCCTGCTCTGGCCGATCGCTACCGCGTCTATGCACTGGATATGCGTGGCCATGGTGATAGTCCGAAGCCGCCAGCCGGAAACTATGGTCTGCGTCAGACGGCTGATGATGCCGCCGCGTTCATAGAGGCGCTGGAGCTGGATCATCCCATCCTGATCGGTCATTCCTGGGGTGGCGCTACGGCGATGATGTTAGCCAGTGGCGTTGGTTCGGAGAAGCCGGTTCCGAACTTTGCGAAAATTATTCTTGAAGATCCTGCGCGCACTTTTGATTCTGACGATCCGGAGAAGGCGACTGTCTCCCATCGAAAAGATGCTGGTCGTCCGCTTGCTGATGTGCGGCGCGAACTGATCGCGAACAATCCCGGCTGGTCCGAAGAAGATATCGAAGGGAAGCTGGAGGCCGTGAATAAGATGAGCCCCGAGGCGATTATCAGTGTGTTTCGGGAGGTAGGCCAGCTGGGCAATCTGTTGCCTCTCCTGGCCCAACTCCCGGCACCAACGCTCTTGCTCCGGGCCGATCCCGATCTAGGTACAACGCTTCCTGGCGCAACCTGGGATGAGGCGCGAGGCTATCTCCCCTCGCATAGCCAGGCGGTCCAGATTGACGGCGCGACGCATAATATGCACCGCAACAAGTTCGCTGCGTTTATGCAGGCGGTCAACGCTTTTTTGCGCTCATGAACACTATTTTTCCCTGCACAAGTAACGTAACTTCAATCTGGTGAAGCCTGTTGTATGTTAACTGGCGCTGCTTGAGCCACCTCCAGCGGCGCCGCTACTGCCGCTCATACTGCTGTCCCCGCTGCCACTATTGCTGCTGCTACTACTTTCGCCAGCCCTGCGCGAAACCTCTGACATCCTCCTGAACTCATTCATCGCCCCATGATGGTCATGAATGTATCCAGCGGTGACAAGCTCTCTGAACCAGTGCGGTAGCGCGATAATGCCATAGCTTTGCAGCGTCCTTGCCCAGTCTGCAAGCTGTCCGAAAGCGGTGGCATAGGCCATATACGTTGCGAAGTTCTCTGCTCCGAGCGTTCCCTGACCTTTGCAGAGCAGGTTCAGGAACGCTGCAAAAGAGCGCCAGGGAAGCGTGAGTTGATACGCTTCTTCGCTATAGGTCGAGATTGACTGTTGGACAATAAAAGCCGTGATGCTGGTAATCACAAACGCTAATGGGATAAAGATAAGCGACCAGTATCCAATCAGTGGCATCAGGATGGTGAATAGAATTGCCAGCACGAAGACAATTACGGTGCTAATACCAAGGCGCTGGCGGACGCTCTGACGGTGCGCGTCGAAAATTCCCATTGTGATCAGCTCAGTGCGCAGGGCATCATTGAACAGTCTCGATCTGCTTTGATAGGCCTTTCCCGCCTGGGTGATACCTACCAGTGGCGCAATATTCCCTGACCGCTGGAAGAGCATGCCGATCAACACGGCTTCGTGGGGCAAGAGGTCGGGAGGTGCATTGAGGAGCACGAGATTGAAATCAGTGCTCCCGAGTAGCCATCCCCCAGCCGATGGGGGCGCAATCGCGATTACACCACGATCCATCAAACTGAAGATGGTCGCCAGTGCCTGATTCCAGCTTGCTCCGCCATCATTGGTCGTTGCCAGAACGCCCGCGATGGCCGGGGGCAGATTCGTGGGTGGCGCTACAAACCCCAGCGCGGTAAGTTGCAACATACTGGGCGTGGAGCGGCGAAAGCCCCGGTAACGTCGTACGACAAGAAACGAGCCTATAAGCGCAATGATCAGGCCAATCGGAAGCGCAAATGGCAACATGGCTTTGTTGCGGGCGGCCGCCAGTTGCCATTGTGGCGCGCTGGCAGCCAGACCCGGCTGAAAACGCAGACCAAGCTCGATACCGGCATCGTCCTCGATATCGCTCGCTTTATAGATGACTTCTCCAGGAGCCTGAGAGATAGCCGCCTCTCCCTGGTCGATTTCAGGTGTACTCCGCAATGAGGCTGTACTGGGATAATCGATGGTAATCGTCGAGGACGTGATTGTATAGGGATGTTCCGTAGGGAGCGGTTTCCAGTCAATCAGATCTTCCTGAGCCTGTTTCTGGACAATCCCTTGCATCTGGTAGGTCAGTGTGAACGTATGTGTAGATTCCGCTGCCGCCTGAAAATGCCAGGTGATCATGATAGGATTACCGGACTTGATTTCATAGTGGCCCGTCGTTGTTCCTTCACTCATGCTCTGCCCATCCATGCCAGCCTCAAGCACGGTGACGTCATCGGTATTGTCAGTGGGCAGGTTGCGTACCACAGAAGAAAATGTGCCCCCACTAAAGTGAAATACCTCTGTCTCAGTCACTTGCATTGTATTATTTGTTTGAATGTGTGCTGTGACATCAAACCTGGTTGCACTATATGTTTTATCGTGTGCACTGGCCTGGACATGACCAGTAGAGAAGAACGAAAGAAGTAGAAAAAGTGCCACCCCTGCTATGGTGCTGTGACGAATTATGCGCATCATGCGAACTATTTCCCCCATCAGGCTTTTCTCGATAAAAAGGTGCTTGCTAATAAAGAAACGATAGAGCCTGAGCTTTCTCCAGGATGAATATCGAGATATATGTCAATTCGCATCATTTTTGACCGCCCGGTAGGGAGGACGCCATGTCGAATGGCGTCCATCTCCCCCGCTTTCAACCGTACTTGAGAGCCTTTGAGATTCCTTGTCCCATTACTCCCAATGAAAACGATGGGCCTTAGCAACCCTGCACAAGAGATGCATAATGCAGAACCAGCCATGCATGCCTTGTGCCCAATGGTTGCATTGCAAAGCTTTGCTCGAACGTGCGGGCCTGGTTTGATACCTGCAAGATGTTAGAATCTACGCCCATATTCGCTTGCTGGAGCAGGTACAGGGCAATTGCCTGCTGTGTTGTCGTATAACTACGATACTTGCCACCGGGAGAAACTGTTAGCCGCCCGGACGTGCTTACCAGCCCAAGAGCGATCTGTGAAAAGAGCATTCGCATGAATGGCTCATTGGGATTGGCCCAATCGGATGCGTGTGCGGCAAAAGGCTGCACGACAAGCACATTTCCAGCGATATGAAATCCATTCGTCGGAAGTTGATCAGCTTGAACTGGAGCACCAGGTATTCCGATGAGAGGAACCGCAAAACGGTTTATCAACGCTGAAAGTTGGGACAACTCCGCGCTGTAAGCGGGATGAACGCAAACGGGTAATGCGGCCCGACTGCACACTGGGGTGTATGGAATGGGGCGATCAGTTGCAGCATTATATAACAGTGGAACACGAATACCATGAATGTCAGCGCTACTGCTCATAGCTCCAGCAAAGCTGGCTAGTATAAAGACTATGCCGCATACTGTCAATATGCTGGGATAGACCTTTTTGCTGACTCTATATCTCCTGATCGCTAAACTTGCCAGGGCAACTGCCAGCACCCCGGACAGAAAAGTCAATTGGATGATGATCAGGTCAGAACGCACTCCATACCAGACAGAAACGGAAAGGCCAGTCGCAAAATTGGGAGTAACGTAACCGATAGGGTTTCTCATAGTAGCGAGCGAGGATAACCAGATTTCCGCTGCGAGCAGGCCAACCCCAACAAGAGGGGCAACAAAACGGCTTGACCAGAGATCACCGATGGCAAAGCCGAGCGCAGACAGTGACAGAATTGCCACGGTACCAACAAGCGGCGGTCCGAGCAATGGGCTTCCCCATGTCGCCTGGGTGGCAGTAATCACAAACTCACTAGCCCAAATGATCAGGTAGAACAGCAAACCCCAAACAACGGTTTTCGCCCAATTGGTGACTTGCCTGACCCATACGGTATTCTCATCTCCGTTACGCTTACGCAAGCGGCGCAGACGCGCTCCTTCCCATGCCCCAACTGCTGCTACGAACGGCCCCAAAAGTGTCAGAAGGCTCAGAACATCATAACTCCGGTCGTTCCAGATCGCAACTGGGTTGAAATGCCCGGCAAGCGGCGTGAGCAGTATCACCACGATGATTACTGGAGCCAGTAACACCGTTGGATTGTGGAGTAATTTGTGGAAGAATGTCGTACGCAATTCATCTCTCTCCTTCTTCTTGTTGTACATGAGCTCATCGCTCTTGTTCAGGAAGAGCATACTCGTTTCTCCTGACAAGACGCTGACATCTCCGCCCTCTTCTTGTCAGCAAATTGTCAGATTTTTAGGCGATAATAGAGAGGAGAAAGAAAGGAAAGGGAAATTAGTTATGCGCATTCTCCTGGTCGAGGACAATCGGCGTTTGAGCCACGAACTCAAGATGAGTTTAGTCTACGAAGGCTATGCCGTCGATACTGCGTTTAATGGTGTGGAAGGACAGATTCTGGCCGAGTCTACTCCCTATGATGTGCTCATTCTCGATATTTTGCTTCCAAGGAAAGATGGGCTGGAGGTGTGTCGAGAGATACGACGCCAGCATCTCAACACCCCGATTCTCCTGTTAACTGCGCGCGATACAGTGCCAGATCGTGTGCGAGGTCTGGATAGTGGGGCTGATGATTATTTGGTCAAGCCTTTTGCCCTCAGCGAACTCCTCGCTCGCTTGCGCGCCTTATTACGCCGCAATGGCGAGGAGAAGAGCGCGGTGCTGCACGTTGGTGATCTAAGCGTTGATCCCGCGAAACACCTGGTCGAGCGGGCAGGGCAACGTATCGAACTCACTCCACGGCTCTTTACGTTGCTCGAATATTTGATACGCCACCCCAACCAGATCCTGACCCGCGAGATGATTGCGAACCATATCTGGAATTACGAGTTCACCGGCACCTTGAATGCGGTTGAGGTTTGTATGCGCCGTCTGCGCCGCCAAATCGACGAGCCTTTTCCAATCAAACTTCTGGAAACCGTGCGTGGTGTGGGCTATCGCTTGCGTCCACCAGAATGCGCGAGAGAGGAGTCAAATGATGAGTACCCGTCATAGGAAACCGCAAGATAGCATCGATCAAACCCTCTGGCAAAAGACGGTTTGCGTGCTCAGCAGTATACGTGTCCGGCTGACACTCTGGTATGTCGTGACAACGATCGCCGTACTCTTGTTTTTTGAGGGGTTACTCTATAGCACGATCATCAAGATGCTGCCATCGCTCGATCATACAAACCTCCCACTGATGATCTTGCAATTCTTCGAGTTGGGGCTGGGGATCCTCCTGTTTATCACCGCCGGTGGCTATTGGCTCGCAACCAGCGCCATGCGCCCGGTTCGTCTGATTACGCAAACGGCCCAGGAGATTGGCCGGGCGAATCTGAGCCGCCGCTTCCATCTCAACCGTCGCGATGAATTGGGCGAGTTGGCAGACACGTTCGATGAAATGCTCAACCGCATAGAAGCTGTTTTGAGCCGCCAGCGCCAATTTACTGCCGATGCCAGTCATGAGCTGCGTACGCCGCTCAGTATTCTCAGTGTCGCGACAAGCCGAGCATTGTCCCAGGGGAGCCCACCAGAGAATTATGAGCAGGCACTCGAGAGGATCGAAGCGTATCGGCAGGAACTCTCCATCATTGAGGCCGAGACAAACCACATGACCCGTCTGGTTAACGACCTCTTGCTCCTCGCGCGAGGCGATACCGAGCAGGCGATACGCACCTCTGCCGAGGTTGATGTGAGCGAAGTCACCCTTGAGGTTGTGGAACGATTGGCGCCACTGGCCCACAAACGAGCGATCGAACTCGCTTTTGGTGTCCTTCCCGAACTGCGTGTGTGCGGAGATCGTGTGCTCCTGACCGCCATGATCACCAATCTCATCGACAATGCGCTCACATATACTGCCGGGATTGGCAACCGCGTTCGTATCGAGGGGAGCACTATCAGGAGGGAAGGGAAAAGTTGGGGCCGGATAGGGATAGAGGACAACGGACCGGGGATTGCCAGGGAACACCATCACCACCTCTTTGAGCGTTTTTACCGTGTGGATGCGGCACGTTCACCTCTCCAGACAGGTAAAGAAGACTCTCACGAGGAGACGAGCAGTGGAAGTGGGCTCGGTCTTGCCATCGTACAGTGGGTGGCACAGGTACATAAGGGCGAAGTTCGTCTCTTCAGTACCGTTGGACATGGCTCATGCTTCGAAATCTGGTTGCCGCTGTTGGAAGGCTCTGATACTTCAGGCGAGCAAGAGATAGAAAAAGAAGAGAACAAGTAACAATCTTAGCATACGTTTTGGGGCAATGTTGCTACATTACCCCTGGATATTCTCTATCGTATTCAGAATACCTGGCTTTTTCATTTCCCTCTTCCACAAAAACCTACTGTTGAAAGACCCCCGACCGTCTTGCCCTCATAGGTCCTTTTCGAGCGAGTTTTCAGCAAAGACGCCATGAACTTTGACAGAGCACTACTCTTCTTAACGCACATAAGCAGAGCTTATCTCTGCCTATATGCGCTTCCGAAGATATGCCTGATCCTGTGCGAGCACTATTTGCTGAGCAGGCCCTCCAGCCAACGTCGGAGTCTCTACCGGCGTTGGTGTACACCCAGGCGTCGGCGTCCCTTCTACCACCGTTGGCGTGCACTCAGGCGTGGGCGTCGGGGTATCTATCGGCGCAGGTGTGGGCGTAGGAGTGGGCTTGGGCGTAGGAGTCGGTATAGGGGTAGGAGTAGGAGTCGGTGCAGGCGTGGGTGTAGGAGTCGGCGTGGGCGTAGGAGTTGGTACAGGAGTAGGAGTAGGAGTGGGCGTAGGGATCGGCGTAGGAGTAGGAGTAGGAGTGGGCGCAGGCGCAGGGATCGGCGCGGGCGTAGGAGTAGGAGTGGGCGCAGGCGTCGTGGGCGTAGGAGTCGGCACAGATGTAGGAGTCGGCGTAGGTGTATTAGCTAACACAGGAGTGGGCGTATCCGTAGGAGTGGGCGTAAGCGTACTAACCGGCGTAGGGGTCGGCGTATCCGTAGGAGTGGGCGTAAGCGTACTAACCGGCGTAGGAGCCTCCGTAGGTGTAGGCGTAGGAGTATTCGTAGGCACAGGCGTATCAGTCGGCACTGGAGTCGGAGTATCAGTAGGCACAGGCGTATCAACGATAGCCGGTGTCGGTGTGGCCGTTGGCGGGACCGGCGTGCTGGGATTCGCAGGTGGAGATGGTGGATCAACGACAGTAAATTTCACTGGCATAGAGAACGTACTGACCTTCTGCGCCGTTTCAATGGAAGCCTGCACAACGCCATCATATTCCCGCGCCTCAAGATTGCTGCTATCCATACTGAATACCACATTGGGACCATATCCCGTCGGGTAACTGCTCGAGCCATCAATGACACTATTTGCCCCTGGTGTCACCGTTAACCAGCTGTTATCCGTCTGGCTCGCTACTTTGGTCACTTTGATGGTGCCCTCTAACGCACCACAATTGATATACCCCAGATTTACTACTTCCTTCTCTCCACGTGTCACTTTGAAGGACGGCATATTCCCGTTTGCTTTAATACAGGTAGAATTAGCAGGGCTGGTAAGTTTGACGTTGATCGGAACGGTAATTGTTTGACCACCGCCAGTCGTCAGAGTGAAACTATAGTGAAATTCGCCGACACTTTCGGAAGAATAGGGTTTCACTATCAATATTTGTTGCCCATGCTGGTCTAACGTCCCACTATAATCCGAAATGTAGAGCGCTCCATCGCTCGTATCCGTCAGTGTCCAACTATCGTCGGGATCACAGTTCTTCACGATAATTTTCTGCGCATTGATCTGTCCCTGCTGGAAAACGCTCGTGAAGCTGAGCGCGGAGGGACTCGCAATACACTGGACCGGATGCGGATTCTGCTCGGGTGGGGACATGATATTGAGCGTGACTGTAATTTGTGTGCTATCCTGCGCGCCATTGGCGGTGGTAATGGTTGCTATCAGGGTTACGGTGTAAGAACAACCCGGGGCGAGCCCTCTGCCAGAGACGCTAAACGGAATAGTGTCGCCACGCTGCTTGTCCAGCGCGCCCTCACTCTTCCCCAGATGCAACCAGCCCGTAGGATCATCGCTCTGTGCGATCTGTATGTGCCAATCCCCGGCATCCCCACAATTATCGATCTGAACCTGTGGTTTTACCTGATTCTTTAGCACCAGCCCTTGCGCATTGAGATACCCTGTGAGCGAAATGGAGGGCATATCAGCTCTGATACAGGTGACGATCGCGGGCGGTTGTACGGTCAAGTGAACTATGACTGTATACGAACTTGTGCCCCGCGTAAACCGGACGTTTGTCTCGTATGTCCCTTTTTTGAGCTTTGCCCCCGATGTTGTGATCTGGATTGTGTTCTCTTGCTGGCTTTGCAGAAAATTTCCCGTGCTACTGAGGTGCAACCACGATGCGTCGTTTCCAACGCTTGCATTCCAGCGACCTTTGCTGCCACAATTTCCTATCGTCAATGTCTGGGCATCACTCTCGCCCTGCCCCTGGGTAACGGTAAAATCAAGCTCGCTCTCATCCACTCGAATACAATCATTGGACGGATGAGGTGGCTGCACAAAGAAGGTGACCGGAATGACGGAGAGCGTGGGTCCGGTGGCGATGAGGATCTGCCCCGTATAGATGCCACCTTTGACGTGATCGTTCGAGACGCTGACGGCAATTTGCTGCACGCCTCCCGCTTTCAATAGGCCGTGAGATTGATCGATATGCAACCAGTCAGCGCCATTGTTGGTGATCGCGGATGCATACCATGCGCCTCGTGTGCCGCAATTTTCTATCCATATGCTCTGAGCTGTGGGACTGTCACCTCCTTCACGCGTGTGAAAGAAGAGTGGACGTGAGCTTACACTGAAGCAGGGAGCTTCGACCATAAAGGTGACGTTGATCTGCACTGTGCTCGTTCCCTCGCTCAGCGTTATTCTTGCGGTGTAGACGCCCGGCCAGAGTTGCAACGCCGATGCATTGAGATCAATTGGCTGGAGTTCGCCTTCTTTTAGTGTATGCTTGCCCGTCGCGATCGTCAGCCAGTCGGTATAATCGTTTGTCTGGACGCTTTCCGCCCAGCGTCCGGCCGCACCACAGTTTGCCAGGAAGACGCGTGCATCCACGCTGTTCTGTCCCGAGACGCCGCGCAAGAAGAGCGATTGCGGGCTGACGTTCAAGCAGGAAGTCTGCGGCTGTTTGTAGACGGTAAATGTCACGTCGATCTGTCTGCTTTGCTTGCCCATCCAGAATTGGATATGTCCTTTGTAGTTCCCCTGCGTCAGATTTGCGCTTGAGACATTGATGGCGATCTCTTTATTGTCTCCAGGTGCCAGCACGCTCGGGGCGGTCCCAATCTGCAACCACGATTGCCCGTTATCCATTTTTACCGCACCCGACCATGTGCCTGTATCGCCGCAATTGCTGAGCAGCAGAGGATGGTACAGCATATTCTTCTGTCGTTCTAACGCTGAGAAGGAAAGGGTATTTTGATTGACGCTGAGACAGGAAATCTGTGGTTGAACTTCTGGTATTGTGCCTGCATGAGAGGTAACCGGTGCTGGTGAAGGTTTCGGATTGGTCCCTTTTTTGAGCACGCTGAAATAGACATCGAGTGTGACTGTCACTTTACTTTCTTTGCTGCTCAAATTCAGTGTTGTTTTATAGGACCCCGGTTGCAATCCTTTAGCGGACGCTTGTAGGAGCAGCGAGCCGCGCGCTGGTGCCTGGATCTGACCATTTTGTGGCAGCGTCAGCCAGGGTGCATTCGCCTGCGCGCTCCATGTTACCTGACCGCTCCCCGTTGTACAGAGCGCGACGGATGTTGTCGCTGGTTTCGTCGCGCCTTCCAGAATTGGACCGATCGTGATCGCATTGGTGGCACAGCCCTGCAAGCTGGCCTGGAACGTGCGCTGTGTCGCATTAAATGCGATCGTCTTTAATAGTTTAAACTGCTGATCATAAATAAAAATTTTGTGCTGGCTCCCTGCCGTCCAGTCGTTATTGACCCAGATGGGAGTGGTAAATATGCCATTTTTGCCGACCGTGAGTCTGAAGCCTTCGTTTGTCTGGTCCTGTGGTGTTCGCGAGGTGTTGAGGCCAGCCAGGTTCATCATTGTCTGCTGGTTTACCCCTTGTGCGACGGCGTTAAATGACTGATCAACAGAGATAATCAAGACTTCATCAGGCGTAAAATATTCGCCATATAGCATGGTGTTAGACCCGATAAACGGCGGGCTCACCAGATGAGCGTCTATACTGTGCTGCTGTGTTGCTGGATGGGGCCAGAAGAAGATTGTTAAAAAAATGCCCGCAGCGATAAAGATGCCCAGAAATACTACCAGACAGGATGATTGGATGGCCGGTTTAGGCGCTGGGGGTTGTACTGCTTGAGTCGCTCCCCGATAAACAGGCGAATTGATGACCGGATTATGCGCTGGTATGGCTTGATATGTCTGAATGGGCTCAGTAGGCTGAACGAACTGCTTTGATGCCTGCTGTATCATGCCAACGCGCTGCAAGACCTGTGGCTGCGGTATTTGTGGAGCAGGACCCATCGGCGCTGTATTGAGCGTGACAGCGCCCGGATACATAGGAGCCTGTCCGGACGAACTGCCAGATGGAGGAAGAGGCATCAGCGGATAATCTTCGTCCTCGCTATCCTGCTGTTGTTCAGGAAATTGTGCGACGGGCTGATGAACATAGGTTTCCTCAACAGGCTGATGAATATAAGTATCTTCGTCAGGTTGATGAATGTATGTTTCCTCGAGAGAAAGCTGTTCGTCGTCTGTTTGTTTCTTCCCACATTTGCCACAAAAAATTGCGTGGGTGGGTAAATCGTGACCACAAAACTCACATCTCATTGGTATCACTGAGCTCCTTGAATACTATCTTCTTTTGTATGTACAACAGATATAGGAATGAGATGATGAAACCGATTTTTAATAGAATTACGTGAATATAGACTCTATTCGTATGCTTAGCACTTATTCTCGGGGTCGCTATGCTCATGAAATAGCAAAACTGTCTAAAACCATACTACAAGGGAGGCCAGGGAAGTGCTGTTCTTTACAGTACCAGATAGATATCCTGCAAGAAATTATACATTATTACGTAACAGTATGCCAGAGATATATTGCACAATTTTAGATTAATAAGAATCCCCACGAATTTTGCGCGATGATCATAGAGTGTATTTTCCACGTATAGTTTGTGATCATACAGATATTATAAGTATTTCGGGCAAAAGCCACGAATTTCGTGCTAATAGCGTAGGGACGCGATGGAGCCGCAGCGGAATTGCGTCCGCGAACTCGCGCGATACATCTAGATCCGCAGGCGTACCCGTAACCCTGCAAGAATCTAGCTCGGGAGAATTGCGTCAATGTGGCGAAAAAAATGTGTCAACACCTTGTCTTTGTTCTTCTATTAGATTGGGAATAGAGTGTATTAGGGTCTATTAGTACTTTTGTTGAGAAATGTGACAAAAGAGGAGATCCAGCCGATACCTATAAGGTGACAGACAGGCGTTTCGAGCGTCTGTGTAATTCATGGAATGTTTTCTGTAGGAAGGATCCCTTATGCGTTTGCGAAAGCCCATTTCACGACTTTCTACGCGAATCATGCTCAGTTTCTTTTTGCCGCTCGTGGTAGTACTCGCGTTGATCACAGGTTATACAACCTCCCAGACGCAAGCTCACGCCGCCGGCTCGACTTCTAATCAGGCTTCTTCGACCCATGGCGTTCCTGCGGGCACGCCCCCGGCAACTTCATCTTTGCCTGGTGGCTGCACAAACGATGGCAAAGTGGACTATCCCGGCGCGATTGACTGTGTCCTCACACCCCCAACGACCTATGATTGCAATAACGCGCAGTCTCCCAGCAACTGCAACTACAGTAGTTCCGACCGCCCCAGTAGTTGTTCGGTCTGGGTGGGTCCAGATCAACCGCTGGCAGTAACCCAGCCTTGTAAAATCGATCAGATCGTGATTCATGATACTGAAGGTTCGCTTACAAGCACGCTGAACTCATTTATGTGTCTTGGTGATAACCCTGGCAATAATTCCTCTTGCGACCAGACCAGCGTTCAGTATATCATCGATTTAGATGGTACGGTCTACCAGGTTGTGCGCGAGCAAGATATCGCGTACCATGATGGCAATTTCTGGTCGAACATGCACTCGATTGGGATCGAGCATGTTGGCTTTGATGCGACCGGGTACGAGTGGTATAACTCGGCTCAATACCTGTCTTCAGCCAGGCTGGTCGCCTACCTGCTCAAGAAATATCATCTGCCCCTGGATCGCTCGCATATTCTCGCGCATGGTACCGTACCCTCTTCAACCCTGAGTATGTCGCCTAATCATGTTGATCCAGGTCCATACTGGTTATGGGATTATTACTTTCGTCTGATTAGCAAACAAGGAGTGCCTCTCAACTCCACTGCTCTGCCCCATACGATTACCCTGCACCCCCGTACTGATCAGGCGCTCAATGGTCCGATGGGTCAGTATGGTCAGGAAGAAACACCAGCAGATTATAACTTTTTCGATCTCTATACTGGTCCTAGCACTGCGTCCGGACTGATTCCGGCACAGGACACCAGTGACCCTACTGACGTCAGTTATAACGTGGAGCCAGGTGTCAGTTACTATTACGTGAATAAAGTACGGGATTCTGCTGGAACCGGTGATATGATGTACGAGATCTGGTACGGCGAGGAAGATCAGGTGCATAACGCTACGCCAAGCTACTTTGCCGATGCGAAGCTGGCCTGGTTGGCGGTCCCTCCCGGTGATGGTGTTGATGGAACACAGAATCTGGAACCTGATATATCTCACTCTGCTTCCGTTGTCAAGATAAAAGGCGCGAATACACAGATCTATAGCCGACCAACAACCAATAGTCAGTATGTCATTGGTGGTGGCGCTGATGGGGCGACCTTTTTTAGTGGTTATACCGTCATTGAGGATAATACGAGCAGTAACCTTTGGTATGAGATTAACTACAACCATCGCCAGGCGTGGGTTCCTGCCAGTGAAGTTGCGTGCATTTACCCATAACGACCAGCTCCAGGCGTAGCTCTTGAAGCATTTTATCGCCCGTGAGGCAAATGCAAAGGTTGTTCGCTGTAAATCTCAACAGTATTCGGCTCTCCCGCATTTTGCGTGAAAGCTCTGCTTTAAAGACGATGCCAGGAGAGATGAACGAACTTCACTCCTGGCTCTCTCTTTTGATACGCCCCAATCAGGCTCTCAACTGAGCATTTATGCATATTCATCGGGTAACGACGGCCAGCGCGAGGCCGCCCAGGCAGACCAGGACGCATATCCGGCAGGGGCGTCTTCCAGGACGGTGCCATGTAGCTCAGCTTCATCCGGCTCATGAAAGAGCGCACGCCATTGCGTCAGTTCCTCTTCGCTCATTGACCATGTCTGGTCCGGTGTCTCTGCAAAGCGGTTTTGGACGCGCTTTCGCTGCGTTTCTGGGTCAATGGGCAAGTAGATGACCTGGCTTTTCGCTCCTATCTGCCTGGCGAACCATCTCAGAGAGGACCGTTCGTCTTTGGTCCAAAATCCGAAATCCAGGATGACATTGGTATGCAGCTGAAGGGCGCGCAAAGCTATCCAGATCAGACGACCTTCCAGGGCATCTCGTTCTGCCTGAACGTTTCTTCCAAATAACGGAATCATCCATTCATCAAGGGTCAACCGCAAGGCCGGGGCTTCCACTTCTAATTGCCTGGCTTTTGTGGTCTTGCCAGACCCTGGAAGTCCCACCAGGAGATACAATAGTGCGGGTTCTTTCATACCTGCATTATGGCACATTGAGGGACTGCGATGGCGAGTTGACAGGTTTTTTACCCAATTTGTGTCCGGTTTGAACCATCCCGGTCGTCTCGTCCATGTTGTTCATGCAGGCAAGGGAGTCGATTTCTACGAGCATGGATTGGAAATCAGTCAAACGTTGCACCTCAGTTGCGTTTCTCAAGGACTGGCGCTTTTTGCCTCTCAAAAAGGAGTTCTACCTGATGCCAATCTGCTGGGCAAGAGCCTGATTGAGCGAATACACACGTTCTTTGGGAAGAAGCCCCTTTGCTTTTGCTTCCTGCCCTTGCTGCAATAATCCATATATTTTTCTCACAGAAGGGGTTGCATCCTGGATCTCAACGGTCCATTCACTGACATATTTCTCAATGATATGGCGGCTGAGACCGACCTGAATGCTGTGAACAGGAAGGCTTTTTCCACGCAGCGTCCTCTCCGGATCCCATTGGACATGCACCAGAGCCCTCTCAAACTGAGCCGCCCATTCGTCATAATGGCGATACACTCTGGGATCATAAGATGTCAAAACAGCGTGAGAGAGTGCCTCCTCCCATCCTTGTCGTGTAATGCGAATGGCGAGAATCATTTCCTGACCGGATTTTAACCCCCAGTTACTTCTTTCCATGAGCCAGAGCATGTATCTAAATTCTCTGTCTGGGGCATGATATGCCTATGTTGTATAATAGTCGCTTCTTTCATCTTTGCTACATGTTCTACTGAGAAGTGGTATTTCTCTACTATCTGACAATCCTCAAGACTAAAGTGTTTATGAAGTATTATCATTGCTCCGCTGTCCTCATTCTTACCCCTCTGCGCACGGGAAAGACCTATAGAAGCCGCTCTACCTTGTATGGAGCTGATACTTCTTTGCGGTAACATTTTCATTAGGTCTGATTTCTTAGCAGTAGGGTAATATTGTCGGACTATGTTATCTTCCTCCTCTGTCCAATTTGGAGAAGAACGCGTTGGGCGGTAGCATACCAGTTCATCTATTCCCCATTCTGGATCGCGCCAATAAATAAGCATCTTATAGAAGTGATTTGAAAGTATCTCAAACACAACCTTTAAGGCAAATGTATCAACCAGCAGAGGAAGCTCGTCACTGGGAATAAGTTCTTCAGGGGGGTACGTCTCTGTCCACTCGTCTTTTATCTCTGCAATTAGCTGCTTATATGTTCTTCTCTGCTGTGCTTTCCCATTGTTAGCCTGAATATCACGCTGTTTTTGTTGAAGGCGTGCAAACTCTTGTTTATGTCCTGTGTATGTATCGTTTGTTAGTTTCAGAAGGTCTGGATCGGTAATTGCTCCTGACGCTATTTGCTTCTCAGCCTTTCTCATCAATGACTCTATCGCCTTTACGTCTCTTTTAACATCCTCCAATAGTTGCGATTGTATCTTTAAGTCTGTATTTTCATGATCGAGGTAGTTATTAAGTGTATCAGTCTCGTATAAACGCTTTTTTAGATACGTAAAGAACCTGTTATCAACATCTTCTACAGGGATTGAATACACTGGAACATGCTTAACGTAATCTTTGTAGGGGATAAAGCCATAGAGCGTGCGTACTTCTCCCTTTCTTTCCTCTGCTCCGCATGGTACTCCCTTCTCGTAAATCCTTAGCGTTTCGTCTGTACAAAAAGCATGATTTTTAAGATATGCAGGCCGTTCTGCATGATACTTTTTTGAGTAATGACCCAATCTATCAAGATAGGATTGGTTAGGACTCCCATCAAGATTTGTAGGGGAAAGACGGGTAAAAGCATACATGAATAAGTCAAAGTCCACGATGCTTTCATGGTTATTGGTACTAATTACCTGATTGTGGTGTAACCAGTACCCGATATATACGGGATTTGTAAGTATGCTAGCTAGAGATTTAGGAATAGCAATTGTGTATCCTAACATTTGACTGTCTTCGTTAAAAACCTTTTTGAGCAAAAGTTTGTTTGCAAACCTTTGATCTACGCTGTTATCGAACGGTCCAAATATATATGGAACTCTGCGTATCTCGTCAAACAACCTTGTAAGGCCTCCTCCTAATTCTCTGAATCGCTCATATAGAGCTGCAATTTTGTTAGCATGGGAATTATAACGAATGTATTTTAGATAATTAGGGTTTATTTTTCCATTAACATATTCTCGGTCATCAGGGATATATCCAGCAACTAAGTTTCCTCCAGACCAGCATCCCATTTTGGCAAGCTCGTTTCTTGCCGCATTCATTCTATGAATTTGTTTCTCTATGTATCTCCACGCGGCTTCACATTCTCGTCTGAACTGGTCGACATGCCATGATATTGAAAAGTCATAAATGAAATCAATAGCTTTTCGATCATGTGTAAGTGTTACAACTCTTACCCCGTAAGTAAAACATATCTCCATAAACTTGCTATATTCCTGTCCCCATCTATCCCTGAATAAGCGGTCTACTTGAGCAACAATGACAGTTTTGACGGTTCCATTTGCAACCAAGCGGAGCATCCTGACGAATGCTGGTCGATCCTCCATTCTCAGTCTTCCTGATAGCCCTAAATCAGACGTATCCACAATGATAAGCTCATCTGTCCATCCGTAAACGAGCGCGAACGTTTTATCTTGTTGCATCTCCGTGCTGACATTCTTCATCTGCTCGGGAGTAGAGACGCGAGGATATATCATCACGTAATCGCTGGTGCTTAACTCCTGTTTCCGTGTTTTTCTCTCTTCCGGTTCCTGTGGTACTGGTTGTATCATCCTTGCCATTTTGTCGCTCCATTTCTTCTAATCTGTGCAATATCCTGCAAAATAATCTACACGCTTGCTCGTGGTATCCTGGAGGTAACATGTCATTGCACTCCTTGCTATAGTAAAGC
>DATJHM010000310.1:0-5746 GCA_035493895.1 Ktedonobacteraceae bacterium | reverse complement strand
CAAGATGTAACCTTCCTCTTCGGCCATACCCACAAACCTTTTCAGCAGGATATGACCTTTACTGGCTACCCTCAGTGGATGAACGTCTACAACAGTGGTGGATGGATCGTAGATTCGATTCAGCCAACACCGATCTATGGTGCGGCCGTGCTACTCATAGACGAGACGTTACAGGTGACCTCGTTACGCATGTACAATCAGGCAGCCAGTGCGAGGGAGTATGTCGTTCGGGTCGAAGAGTCTATCCACGAGGGCGCGACGAATAGTGTTTTTCATGAGCAGATCAAGGCCCTTGTGCAGCCGTCGCGCGAGCCCTGGAAGACTTTTTCCGAAACAGTAGCTACGGCAGTGACTGACCGCGCCCGGATTTTACAGACCAGGATCAACTTTTGACACTTCCCCGCTTAAAAGACGGGGAATTCTTCTCTCCACCATCCGGCTTGCTCACGCTCCCCGAGGAGAGAGCGAGTAGAGGTCGCATGTCCAGAAGCGACTTACCCCTCCGGAGAGGAGCGTGTTGCCGTGTGCCCCATGGTACGCAGAGCTTTTTGCAAAATGTTTCGCGCAGCATTTTCATCGCGGTCCATCACGAGCCCGCAAGAGGGACAAAGATGCGTACGCACACTCAGACTTTTCTTGACCTTCGTGCCACAACCAGAGCACGCCTGACTGGTGAAATGGGGGGCTACTGCAATCACCGGGATCTCATGCATGGCTCCATAGGCTTTCACCCAGGTCAGGAACTGGCCCCACCCGGCATCATGGATACTCTTGGCCAGGTGTTTGTTCTTGACGAGATTGCGGATCTTGAGGTCTTCAAAAGCAATCACATCGCTAGAGGTGATAAGCGCGTTCGCCGTCTTGCGGGCGAAATCTTCGCGCTGCCTTTGGACCTTGAGGGAGGCTTTTGCCAGCCGCTTGCGGGCCTTCTTGCGGTTGGCCGAGCCTTTCGCTTTGCGCGAGACCTGCCGGTGCAGGCGTTTCAAGCGCTTCTCGGCCTTGCGGTAATACCTGGGGTTCTCGACGCTCTTGCCCTCGGAATCGGTGTAGTAGACCTTGAGGCCCACGTCGATCCCGCGTTGTTTTCCGGTGGGAACATGCTCAACACGCCGCTCACACTTCAGGCCGAACTGGACGTAGTAACCATCGGCCCTACGCACGATCCGCACCCGTTGGATGGCCAGCCGTGGCTGTGTGGCGAGATCACGGCGACTGATAAGTCGGAGGCGACCGATACCACAACCATCGGTGAAGGTGATGTGTTTGCCGTCGAGATCGAGTCTCCAGCCAGTGATTTTATACTCGACACTCCGATTGTCGTGCTGAAACTGAGGATAGCCTTTCTTGCCCGGTTTGTGCTCACGACAGTGTTTGTAGAAGCGGGAGATCGCACTCCAGGCCCGATCAGCCGCCGCCTGCCGCGCCTGGGAATTGAGGTGCATGGCGAAGGGATAATACCTGGCGAGGATCGCGCAGTACCATTGCAGATCGTTGGCGTTCGTACCAGCCACATCCATCCAGATGCGGATGCATTTGTTGCGAATGAACTGGACGGTGCGAATAGCCTCTTCAATGGCGGCATACTGTTCTTTGGTGCCATCGACCTTGTATTCGTAGATCAGCATGCGCTTTTGCCCTCTTTAGAAAGTACGTTCAAACAATGCAATGAGTTGATCTTATCATTGCATGACAATACAAACAATAGGATAATAGTACTGTATTACGGGTAAGAGTGAAGGTAAGAGCGATGCCCCTTCTCCCAATCCTCCCTAAGCAAGGAAGGGCCATTCATCCCGGCTTGGAAAGCACGGGGCTTTCTGGCCTGACTTCGGTAATAGAGAAAAGTTCACCAAGAATTCTCCAGCGGATATTTTCCTCAAACAGAAAATAAATCTCTTTTCTGAAACAAATCACCTCTAATGTCTCTCTTACTAAGAGTATCTGCTTGAGAGGGCAGGAATGACGGAAGAACAGAAATCGCCTCCTCTGAGAAAGCGATTTTACACATTTCTTCTCCAAAATTAGACGTTCTTAGTTACTTCTCCACGTACGCTCAGAAGAACCTCTTGAGAGCAAAATATGTTTTCGATAGCTATTTTCTGAATAGAGGGAGGTACTATTTTCTGTAAAGGATGTTCACATGAAGGTGACCAGCGCGACTTCATTTACCCTCCCCAATCAGGATGGAGAGTCTCCTCCTGTTACGCCTTCTCCACAAAAAGAAACTGGCAGCGATTATGCCAGATTAAAACAGCAGTTGAAGCAACAGGGGCTATTAAACAAACAACCTGTGTACTACATCTGCCGCATTGCGCTCCTTTTCAGTTTGCTTGTTATTGGTGTAATCGTTCTGCTGATGTTCCACCTCTTCTGGCTACAACTGCTGGATGCAATCTACCTTGCCTTTGTTTCTACGCAGATAGGGTTGCTGGCACATGAGGCCGGACATCGTCAAATGTTTCACCAGACGTGGCAGCATGATCTTGTGAGTCTGGTGGGAGGGAACTTCTTGCTGGGCATGAGTGCGGCGTGGTGGTTTGATAAGCATAATCGCCATCATAGTCATCCTAATCAACTGGGGATGGACCCCGATATCGAGATCCCCTTTCTCGAATTTACTGGGACCGAAGATCTGGCACAGATGAGCGCATTCAGGCAATTTGTCGTGCGACATCAGGCGTTCTTCTTCCTGCCCGCATTGATGACGGTCTCTCTCGGACTCCAAAACGACAGCATCTTCTTTTTGTTACGCAATAAGACAAAGTATCATGCTCTTGAATGGGTGCTGATGGGTGCGCACTATGTGTGTTACCTGGCGCTGATATTCTCATGTTTACCGTTCTGGCAAGCAATAGCATTTGTCGTTGTACACCAGGCGCTCACAGGACTCTACCTCGGGTCGATCTTTGCTCCGAATCATAAAGGCATGCCTATGCTTGAGAACGAGAGCAACATGGATTTCTTGCACCGTCAGGTTCTGACTTCCCGGAACATTCATGCCCATCCCTGGACCGATTTCTGGTATGGAGGATTGAATTACCAGATTGAGCACCACTTATTCCCAGGGATGCCCCGCAACCAGTTGAAGCAAGCACAGCGATTGATCCGCTCTTTCTGCCAGACGCATGCCATCTCCTATCATGAGACGAGCGTCTTGCAGTCCTTTCGAGAGATCTTACAGTATCTCCATCAGATTGGTGCCCCCTTACGTCCATCATACCCGAAGCGTGTCGGGTAAGCAGGTGTCGTGGCAAGGAGCGATGAAACTGGATGCGAGCAAGCGGCCTGGTTTTTTCAAGCAAGGTGCATGCGTTAACCGGTAGATTTCTCGTTCTTTTCTCCATTACCAGGGCCAGAGTGTCAGTTCTTTCAAGTAGCTGATGCTCTGCTCATAGCGATTGGCGACGTCAGAGTGAGATGCGTGCTTATCGGGAAGCTGGTCGGTCAGCGTTTTTATAATTCGTTGTTGCCCGGTTTTCCATCGCTCTTCAGTATATCCCAGCAGCACGGCATCCAGCAGCGTCATGACAAGAGCATAGTTTGCAGAAGAAAGCTTATTGAACCTCATCGCCTCCTGTACATGGGCGGAATAGATGCTGGCATCGCCAAATTTGCGTTGGAAAACCTGTTCCCTGGTCTCAGAGAATTGCGTACTCATGCGTTTGCCCCTTCATGTGCTCTTGCTCTTTGCAAAAAATAGTTTTACGTATGAACTTGCGTATAGCGTTGAGTTTGTATCCACTCTTCCTGCGATGGTCGATGTTTGTCTCCGTGCTCTGCCTGAAGATGTCCCTGTGCAATTAATGCACGACAGTTCGATCTATGCCATTCTTCACGAGGCGTATTTCCTGGGAACACGTCCTGTACGTAATGATATCCTTCTCCTGAGGTACGGCCAATCCATATACCCTCTGTCTGATCGAGCGTCGGCACCGTCATAAGCGTATTTCACTTCCCTCCTCTTGCTCCTGTAATTCTGTCTGATGGAGAAGAAGAGCTAAACTACTTGTTTCTTGTAAATTTATGCTTGTTTCCTGGTAACTTTTATAAGTATATCATGTAGCGTGCTCTCTGTGTGGAGAAAAACGTGTATTGTGACATGCAGTCACATTTTTGTGTTATCTCTGCCGCCGGTGGCGAAGTAGCGATAATCGCTGACACGCGGATGTAGATAAGTATTCAGGAGGATATCTCGACGAGACGTCCTCCTGTTTTCTCTTCATCTCCCTGAATGTGCATACCACAAAAAACGGACTTATGACAGGAGCGTTGGAAGCACTGGCAAACTATTTGCCGCTCCAGACCAGCATCATATGCCCTGCATCACCGATGACTCCCCACTCCGTAGAAGGATCGAGTTGAAGATCTTCAATCTGTTCAAGGAGATTCTTCAGGGGCATATCCATGTTGATAATATTCGCGTCTCTTAAAAGCTCTAGTGTATGAGCTGAGAATGCCCCGTCTCCTTGTATGGTACCGACAGGCAACTTCTTCTGTTCTTCAGGCTCTTTTGGTTTTTCGGGATGTGGGCCTCCTACAAGTGGAACGACCTTATGGCGCAGGGCATGCTGAGCTGTGTCGATACCTGCGATGATCTTACTCAGTAGCTCTTGTAATGCCTCAATTATAGAAGCGACCACGTCGAATACGCCGTGTAGCGCATGAGTGCCTTTTTGCATGCCAATAAGGGGAGACACCTTCCCCAGTAGCTCTTGTAACGAACGCACGCCCTCGACAATTTTGTTCAATATCTCCTGTACGGTATGAATGATAGCCAGAAGTTTGCTCACTGCATCCCGTATTGTACCGGAATGCGCCAGTAGCCCTACAAGTGGATACGCCTTATTGAGCATACTCTGCGCCGTATCGATTCCTTTTAAGGTCTTAGTGAGCGTATCCTGTATTGTTTTGATTCCGGGGTTCTGATCTAGCAGCGGACTGATCTTAGTGAGCATATCCTGTGCCGCATTAACTCCTGTGGCGACCTTATTGAGGGTATCTCTTGTGGTGTCTAAGCCAGAAGTAACCTTCTTCGTTAACTCCTTTGCGGTGATTGTCCCTCCCTCATTCTTCCCTTCCTCATTCCCGCCTTTCTGATCAACAGCTTTTTTTGTCGCATCTGTCACTTCTCCGCTAGCTTCAGTACTTTTTTGTGCCGTCCCCTGAACAGTGTCCGGAAGATGTGCTACATTTTTTTGGGGGTCGTCGTTTGACATATGCGTCTCCTTCTCTTGTGGGGTACCAGTACCCTGCACTGCATTGAGGCCAGCTTGCAGACTACGTTGCAAACCAGATTGCATATTTTCCTTTATTCCTGTCCTGACTTTGCTCAAGCTATCCTGTAACTTCTCTATATTTTTCTTCAACTCATGTTGTAGCAACATCTGTAATATGCCGACTACTAGCTCGAATTCAGGGTTGCTTTTGTTGACCCCTTTGCTCTGATGCGCTCCTTTAAGCTGAACTGCTCCCTTGACGCCCTGCACTCCGGGGAGATTATGGACTCCTTTGAGAGTACTTGCGCCTTTGAGATGATGTACTCCCTGGAAATTCTGCCCTCCTTTGAGATCGCGTATACCCTTGAGATCATTAGCGCCCCTAAGGCCACGAGTTCCTTTGCGCCCATGGGCTCCTCTGGATGGGTGAGTATTATGCGGATCTTCGGAACTCATGTCCACCTCCTCTTTCATAAAAGATGCAATAGATATTGTATTCGCCCGCCAGAATCTTCATGAGAGGCAGGTAT
>DATJHM010000309.1:0-9879 GCA_035493895.1 Ktedonobacteraceae bacterium | reverse complement strand
AGAAAACACATCCCCTACCTCTGCGGAAGGGCGAGAGGGTCGGTGGGGGAACGCAAATGACCGGTTTTTTCGGGCTCATGCCTCTTTCCTCCCGATCCTGTGTGACACGATTGACCCTCTCGGCTTTCTATTGACCTGCATAATGGCATCTGAACCATTCTTAGGTTGATGCGTATTGATCGCGCTTCATGCCGATCCGCGTGCCCCCCAGCCACCTCCAATAGCGCATCTTTTCTTTGGTTGATGCCTATTGGCGCAGACAAGCAGCGCCGCTATAGAGATTTGCATTACCTTTCGACGACATCCTCCTCGCGGCTTTCCCAGGCACCGTGCCAGAGTTGCTGCATCTCCTCGCAGTTCGCCATGAGTTCGGGGAGAGTGCCTTCGGCTTCCAGGCGACCATGTTTGAGGACGAGGATATGGTCGGCGCGTTGCAGCACGGCTTTGCGGTGGGAGACGACGAGACAGGTAAAAGCTCCCTGCGCGAAGAGGCGCTCCCACATCGTTTGCTCGGTCTCGACATCGAGGGCGCTGGAGAGGTCATCGAAGACGAGCAGGTCTGACTCGCGCACAAGCATGCGGGCGGCGGCGGTACGTTGCGCCTGCCCACCGGAAAGCTTGACGCCACGTGGGCCAATGACGGTATCCAGACCATTTTCTAATAAGGTGACATCGTGATCCAGTACGGCAGTGTGAACGGCGCGCTGGATATCCACATCCTCTTCACGTAGACCGAGCAGAATGTTTTCTTTGAGCGGATCGCTGAAGAGGTGCGGCACCTGCGCAGTATAGGCGCTCTGCGGAGGAACGAAGAAGCTGGCAGGGTCGCTGACCGGATTGCCGTTCCAGATGATCTCACCTTCATCTTTCGGCAAGAGGCCAAGCAACACCTGGAGCAGAGTGGTTTTGCCTGAGCCAATGCGCCCGGTAATGACGGTGATGCTACCGCGCTTCAGCGTGAGATTGATATTGCTGATGCCGCGTCCCGTATCGGGATAGTGGTAGCTTAAATTGCGCGCTTCGAGCTGCTTGAGCGGCTGCTCCGGCGTTTTGCGCTGGCGGGGAAGCTCTGGCGGCTCGGCCCCACGGACGTAGAGAGGATTATAGGTCACCAGACTGGCAGCAGGCGCACCCTGCAAGAGCGCGACGAGCCGCCCGAATGAGACATCGGTCTGGATATATTGTGCCAGGAGATTACCGACAGACTGGACAAAGCCCGAGACCGACGAGAGGTAATAGAGAAAAATGGCCAGATCGCCAACGCTCAGGCCATGTGAGCGGATCGAGAGCGCCACCATAATCAGAATCACCCCGCGCCCGATGCCAACCGTATTGGCAAACGTCGCCGTCAGCGTATTGCTCAGGACCGTATCGCGCAGGATCAGGAGACGCCGCTTATCGTTCAAGCTACGGAAATGCGTGACGACCTCCGGCTCGGCTCCCGCCACCTGAATCGCCTGAACGGCACCAAAGATCTCGCCAATCGCGCTGGTCAACTCGCTCGTAGCCGCTCTACTCGCCTGACGATAGACCGTCAGACGCTTCTTCATACTCTGCGCAATTGCGATCACGAGGATCAGCGGCAAAAAGACCGTCAACGTAATCGGCACACTGATGCGCGCGAGAATGTACGTCGCTGCGAGCATAAAGTAACTGTTCGCAATGACATCAGAAATCGTATTGGTCAGATTGACCCCATTCTGCACATCATCGCGAAAACGGTTCATCGCCTCGCCTGGAGAGGCTGGTACAGCACGAGCGCCGGGTCGTTGCAATATTCGCTCCAGCAGATTGCGGTGCATGAGTACCCTCTGGAGAAAGTTCATGCCAACAGTGATACGCGCATTGCCATAAGAGATTGCGCCGCGCAGAAAGGCAGCAAGCACCATGAGACCGATCCAGCCCCAGAGCGCAGGGCTGATCCTGGGCTGTTGTTGCAATGTATTAAAAAAGCCCTGTATGATCAGACCAAAGGCCAGGCGTGTTGTCATAAAGGCAGCGTCAGTGACGACATTTGCCAGGTACTGCCAGATGCGATAGCGAATGATGCGCCAGAGGAATTGCGGCATCTTCATGCAACCACCTCCACTTCTTCTAATCCGGTGCGCAAGAGACCGGAGAAGCGCGACTCTGGATCGTTCAGCAATTCCACACGCGATCCATATTCGATAGCTCGACCATCTTCGAGGATCAAAATGTCATCGACGCGCTGAATGGTGGCCAGACGATGAGCAATGACCAGAGCAGTACGTCCCTGAAAGAGTCGGCTAATGGCGCATTCGACCAGACCTTCGGTGAGCGGATCGAGGCGCGAGGAAGCTTCGTCGAGAAGAACAAAGCCGGGATCGCTGAGGAGAATGCGACAGAACGCGAGCAACTGCGCCTCGCCTGCGGAGAGTCCCTCGCCGTCCGAGCCCAACAGCGTATCAAGTCCCTCATCCAGAGAGTGAAGCCAGGGAGTCAGACCGACTTCATCCAGAGCGGCCAGTACCTGAGCATCGCTGATCGTGCGTTTAAAAAAGGTCAGATTGTCGCGCAGACTGGCATGAAAGAGCTGCACATCCTGCGTCACCAGACCAATCTGGTTGCGCAAATCGCGCAGGCGAACACTACGTATCTCTTTTCCCCCGATACAGATCTCCCCGTCCTGGATGTCATAGAGCCGAAAGAGGAGGCGAGCCAGCGTCGTCTTGCCGCTGCCCGTGCGCCCTAACACGCCAAGCACTCTGCCCGGCTGAATGGCGAAAGAGATGTCATGCAGGATAGGCTCTTCGGGAATATAGCCAAAGGTGACGTGCTGCATAGAGACGGCAAACGCTTCACCGTGATGAGCGAGAGGTTCCGCGCCATCCACAAGAGAAGGTTTCAGGGTCAGCAGCTCCTCCACGCGCTGAATGCAGGCTTCCGCTTGCTGGAGGTCTTGCAGTTGGGTTTGAATTTGCTGAAGAGGCTGTGAGAGAAGATCGGTATACGAGAACAGCAGGTAAATGGTCCCGATCGTGAGCAGACCGAGACTCCACAGGTAGGTACCGGTAGCCAGCACCAGCGCACTTCCGCAGACGAACAGGAACAGCGCCACAATCCAGGTCATCTCGCCCATCATCGCGGCGCGTCTGCGAATAGGGAACCAGTGGCGTACCAGGAGGTAGAAGCGGCGCATGACATAGGCAGTTGCGCCATTGCCACGGATATCCTCCGTGCCCCCCAGGCGCTCACCCAGAAAGCCATAGAAGATCGCGCTCTGGCCTCGCTCCGCCTTCCAGGCAGGAATCACCCAGCGACGCAGGTACATCAGAACCAGCATCGCGACCGCAGAATAGAGCGTCATCACCACACCAACAAGCCAGTTTATCGTAAAGAAGAGAACAAGAATAGCAAAGAGTAAGAGGACATTCAGGATCAGATTCAAAATGAACTGCGAGAAGAAATTGGAGAGATTATCGACATCGCCGTCGATGCGTTCGATCATCTCGCCCGGCGTCCGTTCTTTGTGAAAGCTGATATCCAGCGAGAGACAATGAGCAATCAGATCTGTGCGCAAGAGATTGGTAGCCGTCCAGGCGATATTCGTACTCAGATAAGAGATCGTGATCGCGATCCCCTGAGTAGCAATAGCGACAACAATGAAAGCCAGAGCAGCGAAGAGAAGTGAGAGTGAAGCCCCATGAGCAAGAGTTGTATCAATAAAGTAACGCACGATTTGTGGATTGAGAAGTTGTAAGCCAATATCAGCCAGCAGAGCCAGCGCGAGGAAAAGAGCCTGCAACCATTGCGGTTTCAGGTACGCCTGTAGAAGCAGCAGGTAGCGTCTGACCGGTATGCGCATCAAGCAAGACCTCCTCAGTCGAGAGCAACAAAAAACAGGGATTGATCATTTGGGATGCCCTCTAAGCATACTCAGACAGAAGAGGAAAAACATCGGCAATTTGCACGATGCATAAAAGTCGAAAATAGTGTATAATACTCTCGGAGTATAGGAAATAGACATTCTTGTAGATATTTTCCAGGTTATATCTATCTTCATAAATGAAAAGCGCCCCCGCACTGGGGGCGCTTTTCATTTATAATCATGTGTTTCCATACCCTATCAACCTTACCATCCATCCATCCCTATCTATCAGCAAGAGTAGAAACACGAGACGCTACTGCTGTGTGGAAGAAGCTTCTGGAGTAACAGGATTTTTTGGTACAGCAGGTGCTTGTGGAGCAACAGGTACTTGTGTATTTGGTACAACGGCCTCCTGTATCATACGGCCAGTCCAGGGAGTACCAAGGATCGGGAGTAGATAGCGATCGATGCCGTAGTAGCCAGCGATACGCCATGCCAGGACCAGGAAGAGGGCCAGCACGCCCAGGATCGGGTTCACACTGACAGTACCAGCCATCAGGAAGTTCAGGTTCATAAAGAGGCCGAAGAAGGCAGCGATACCGGTCAGACATCCTACAACCAGACCCACGCCAACAGCCATCTCACCAAAGGTTACGACATAGGAAAATGGCACCACATTGGGCAAGACAAAGCTTTGCAGGAAGGCTCCATACCAACCCTGTACAGCGGGGTGAGCACCGCCGGTCTGTGCCAGTGCGCCCATCACAAAGCCCTTCAGGCCAGTACCATCATGAGCGCTAAAGACCCAGCTGCCACCGGTCAATTTCTCATATCCGCCCATAAACCATTCATAGCCTACATACAAGCGTACGATGATCCAGAGCCATGCCATGCGTGTATCTGCAAATAGAAATTTTGCAACGGGAGGCTCTTCAATGTGTGTCACGACTTTGGGTTGAATTTGTTTTGCTGCGATAAACATATAATTGCTCCTTTTCGAGAAAGTCTTCATTTCACATTCTTATGAATGTATCTTTCTCGCCTTACTACTTCTTGAGTATTTGTTTCCTTTGACGCTTTTATTGTAAAGCGCGCATATCACAGCCATATCAAGAGAGCATACAATAGTATCACGGGGAGATCACAATACAAGAGCATTTCAGCCAATGAGATCTCAACTTGAGAATGAGGAAAAAAATACCCTCTCCAGAGAAAGAGTATCAAAAACACGTCGTCTACGATATAATGAAAAGAAGAAAGGGTGAAAGTAGAAGAAGCGGATGCAACATCGACCTCGTTTCTGGCCTCTCACGTTTTATCTCTACACGCAGCGCGCCGGACTCTCCCATCGTTTACGCCTCAGACTCATAGGCCTATCAGAGGACGAGCGAGCGTCTATTGAGTATTACGAAACCCATACAGAGAGCCATCCGCGCTGCTTTGGCGTGTACCAGAGGCTCTGGATGTCGCCATGGTACATCTATCGCCCGGACATACACGGCGTTGTGCTCGATCAGCAATTTTTTCATGGCATTCCGACCACAACCGCTCTTTTCAGTCTGGGGTGTACTTTTGTACTGGTTGAGCGCAAAAACTATGTTCCTTCTATCATCAGTAACAGAGACCTGAATAGTGTATAGTAGCAACAATCAGTATTCTGAAGGAAGCCGGAGGATATGACGTTAAACTTCAACCATCTGGTTATTTTTCAAAAAGTTGCAGAGAAGGGGCATTTTACGCGTGCAGCAGAAGAGCTCCTTATCAGCCAGCCAGCCGTCTCAAAACAGGTGCATGAGCTGGAAAAAACCCTGCAACAGCCGCTTTTTACGCGTGTGGGACAGAAAGTGTACCTCACCGAGGCAGGCGAAGTGCTGGCAGATTATGCAAATCGCATCGTGGCCCTGGCAGTCGAGGCCGAGGCTGTATTGCAAGAGTTGCAAGGTCTGGAACGGGGACGGCTGGCAGTTGGTGCCAGCACCACCATCGGCACCTATCTCCTACCAGAGATGCTTGGGCGGTATAAAGTGCACTATCCCGAAATCGAAATTTTCATTGATGTCGCCAACACCGAAACGATTCAGAACGACGTACGCGTCCATAAGCTAGAGATCGGGCTAATCGAGGGGGACGTACTCCATCCCGACCTGGAATATCGGCCCTGGCAACCGGACGAGCTGGTCTTGATCGCCGCGCCACGCTCGGAGTATGGGCGCAGGGGACATATTGCGCTCAAAGAGCTTTTCTCGCCGCACTTTCCTTTGATCTCACGCGAACCAGGCTCGGGCACGCGGGCGGTGCTGGAAAGCGCCTTTGCTCGTCACGGCGTCCCCTCACCGCACGCAAGCATGGAGTTGGGAAGTCCCGAGGCAATCAAGCGGACAGTAGCGGCGGGGATAGGATACGCCTTCGTCTCCAAATCAATCATCCAGCACGAAGTCGCCGCTGGTCTGCTCAGGCAGATCCCTATAGAGGATTTTGAGGTGCATCGCACCCTTTTTGTCGTCTATGCCAGCGAGAAACGTATCTCACGAGCGGCGCGGGCCTTTGTTGATCTGATCGGAATCAAATTTTGAGTGTATGATGCTGTGATCTGGTGGCAAAGGAAGATGAATACCAGCTCCCAATCGATCCCCATGAATAGCCAGAACCGTTTTTCTATGCGTATATTTCTATCTCTATCCAGAAATCCTGTATGAAATGGCGAACCAATCTTGACACAGTGAAATACTCTCAGGTACAGTATATCTCTATACGAACATTTGTTTGAGTGTTTCTCTACTTTTGTATACAGACAAAGAGATTGTTTTCTTTGGAGAGGATAGATGTACCATCCCACCACGCGCCTGTTGACCATCCTGGAATTGCTGCAAACGCATCGTCATATGAGCGGAGAAGAATTAGCGAGCCGTCTTGAAGTCGAGACGAGAAGCGTGCGGCGCTATATTCTGATGTTACAGGAGCTGGGCATGCCTATTGAAGGGGCGCGCGGACCCGGTGGGGGGTACCGTTTGCGTCCAGGATTTCAATTGCCGCCGCTATTATTCACGGAAGAAGAGGCGACGGCACTGGTGCTCGGCCTGCTGGGCACGCCCTGGCTGGAGATCGAGTTCTCGGCGGTAGCAGTGGAGGGTGCGCTTGCCAAGGTCTCTCGCGTACTACCGTTGGGGAGGCGCGAGCGTCTACAGGCAATTTCCGCGTCGCTGCTGCTCTCTTCGCAACGGCACGAAGGAAAGCCAGACGTCTCACTGCTAATCCGTTTCAGCGAAGCCATTCAGCAGCATCGACGCGTAGCAATAGAATACTGCTCGCATCACAACCAGGTCACGCAGCGGCAGATCGAGCCGTATAGTATCGCGGGCTCGAAAGGGCACTGGTACGTCGTGGGATATTGCACGCTGCGCCAGGAATATCGTCTGTTTCGGCTGGACCGTATGCAGAGTGCGGAGCTGCTGCCGGACATATTTTCGCCCGCAACAGACTTTGATTATCGCGCCTACGTGCTCGAGCGGCTCGCCACCATCCCCGCCCAATGGACCATCGAGGTCGAATTTCAGGCAGAGCTGCATATCGTCAAACAAAAAATCCCGCTGACGCACGGAAACCTGACCACCACGCCAACCGGCGTCCTCTTTCAGAGCCACCACAACCACCTGCCCACCATGGCACGCTATCTGATGGGACTGGATCTCCCCTTCACCATTCATCAGCCACCGGAGCTCTGTGATGCCCTGGCACAACTGGCGGAAGAGATGTTGCAGATAGCACGTACGAGCTCAAGATATTGCATCCATACATAGAAATGAGCACAATCTCTTCCCCTGTAGTATGGAGGTGACACACCATTCCTCCTACAAAGGGAGAGAGGCAGTAGAAGAATATGCCTATTTTTAAGTATGTACAGTTATAGATGTGCTATGGTATACTGGTATGTATATCAGGCAGGAAAAGTGGGAAGGAGGGCGCATTGATAAAAAACCAACGACAGCAATTTGCGATGGGCGTAACGATCATCCTGGTGTTATCCTGGCTTCTGGCAGGTTGCGGCACACCAAACAGGCCACCCAGCCCGACGCCAACAAAAAGCGTCGCTCCGATAAGCACGCCGACCGCGAGACCGACCCTCACCGCAACCACAACCCCGGTCAGTCATGAGGTATTTACGGTCGAACTGGCGATTCTCGACAATATCAAAGCGTATGGCTTCAACCCCAACCCTGCCATCAATGGTGGGCTAGGAGGACTCTTCATCAACTGGCGGTATGGTAGCAGGCCCTTGCAGACCAACGTCAATGGCAGCGGCAAGACCGACGAGAGTAGTGGGGCCGATGTGCGCCACGATGATCTGACCGAACTGCGCTACCTGCATAATCTCTGGCTCTACAAGGTCATGAATCCGGGAGATACCAGTTTTGATGGTGAGTTGAAGCGTTATACAGCGATTGTCAAAAATGAATTTGCGGACGCCGACAACGAACGCGGCTGGATCTACGATATCTTCATGGATATCTACGACCTCTCGCATGATACTTTTTATAAAGATAGCGCGTTGAGTCTGGCGAAAAACTACGCGAAGGACTATGATCCGCAACTCGGCACCATTTACAAAAAGAACTCCACCACCAATATGCTGGGATCGTACCGCGTCGATAACGTGCTGGAATCGGGCTGTGCGCTGCTTCAGGCTGGCACACTGACCCGCAATGCCGACTGGATACAAAAGGGGAAAAACATCCTCAAATTTCTCTACGCCCATGCCTATATTGCGCGCTACCATACATTTCCGGCGCAGATCGGGCCTGTCGTACAACTCAACGGCCAGCTCAATCCTGAACAGTCCTTCTACACCGGCGTCTCAAACCACAACTACAGCGTCGATGGGAGCCTTCTCCGCATGGGCAATATCAGCCAGATCATCATCTCTCTGCTCGATACCTACAAAGTCACACACCAGCAGGACTACCTGAATAAAGCGATCGACCTGCTCGATCCTCTCTCGCTGCCCGGCAATACATTGGGGATGTGGGACAATACGCACGGAGGCTATTTTTATGGTCTCAAATTTTCTGGCTCATCGCCCTCACAGCCCGGCACAGCCACCGTGGATACAGAGCGTAAGGAGGCAGGCAGGCAGGCGATTATGCTCCAGGCGTATCATCTCGCCAATCAATTGACCAATAATCGCTATAAAGAGATGGAGGCGCTCATGCTGAACGCCGTCCTGAAGCATATCTATGCGCCCTCGATTCGTGGCGTCACCTATGTGGTGAACGCGGACTGGTCCTTTCAGCGCTTCAAGAATGGCACGTATAACAACATGGTCACAACGGAGGCGATGGGAGCTGAACTGGAGAGTTTGTTCTCATTGAGCAGGTAGAGGACGCGGATTGGCATGCATCGTCGTGAAGGGCGAGATGGCCGGTGGGGCACGCGGATTGGCATGCATCGTCGTGAAGGGCGTGATGGCCGGTGGGGCACGCGGATTGGCATAAAGCGCAATCCCTACCTGTTATGTTTCTTCGAGATATTCGATCATCTGACGCCAATGGGAGCCTGTATCCTCTATTCCTACCCAAAAAGCGTCAGTATTGGAATCTCTGCTTCATTGTTCGTTTAAATAGATGATGATTTATCTGTCTCTTTTCTCTTCTATTTTCTCAGTTAGCACATTTCTATAGGGAAGATACGGGAGGTTTTTCTGTTTTCAGGTATTTTTCTATTTGAAGGAGCACAAAAAGCGTGCAGAACCAGAATAGCAGTTATTTACCTGTCTTGGTGACGCGTGTAAAAGCAAAGTCATGGTGGACACAATGGAACATGCCCCAACTCTTTCTACTCACAATGGGCACGTATGTGGTTGGTATGGCAAGCATTCTGGCACTGAGTGCAAGCATCAGTGCGCTTATGGGGCAGTTACAGGACTTCCTCACAGAGATGCTATTCAACGCGAACAGCCTTTTTCATTTCATGCTGGTAGTAGTGATATATACGATCATGTGGCCTTTCACAGGCATGGTAGCTATGAAGAAAGAGAAACAAGCAGAACAAAAGCG
>DATJHM010000308.1:0-20569 GCA_035493895.1 Ktedonobacteraceae bacterium | reverse complement strand
ATGGCTGATCTCGACAGCGAACGCGGTTAGGTTGGTATGCTATGGCCGAAGATGTATTGACGCCTGCCCGTATTCTTGATGCGACGGAGGATGTTCTCCGTCGCTTCGGACCCACCAAAGCTACTGTCGTTGACGTCGCACGCGCGCTTGGCGTCAGTCATGGCAGCGTTTATCGCCACTTCCCAAGCAAGGCTGCCCTGCGCGATGCCGTGACTGAGCGCTGGCTTGCTCGCCTGTCGGCCCCTCTCGCTCCTGTGGTGGCCGAGACGGGGTTGGCCACTGCACGACTGCGGCGCTGGTTTGATCTCCTGATCGCCTCCAAGCACAAAAGCGCATCCGCTGACCCCGAACTATTCGCGACCTATATGGAGCTTGTCGCAGAGGCTCGAGATGTCGTGAAGGCGTATGTAGACGATCTCGTGAACCAGATCGCTCAGATTATCGCGGATGGGATTGCTCAGGGCGAGTTCGCATCTGTGGACCCTGCTGTTGCCGGGCAGGCCTTATTCACAGCGACCTCCTACTTTCACAGTCCTGTGCATGTAGCGAAGTGGGCCGATCCTGGCATTGATGCTGCTTTTGAGGGGGTCTGGTCCCTCATTCTCAATGGGTTGCTTGTGCATAATCCCTGACCTCAATGTCGTAAGCGTCGATGCGCCCGGCGGCTTTTTCCATTGGTCCCCGTTTGCCGGGCGCTTATCTCTCAGGTCCAAAAGAGGGGCCGAATTTCCTACTATACACAAAACCTCATTGATTATCTTGCATTTTTGCCGCAATTCCGGCATAATGCTTCTAAGATAGCTGAGGAGGTAGTGTGTTATGTTGGCAATGGTGCGTAGCTGCGCGGTGATTGGTCTGGAAGGGTCGCTCATTGAGGTCGAGGTGGATATTACCAATGGCCTGGCTGCCTTTGTGATTGTTGGTCTCCCTGATGCCGCTGTAAATGAAGCCAAAGAGCGTGTGCGTGCGGCAATTAAAAATAGTGGTTGTATCTTCCCCTATAAGCATATCACGATTAATCTTGCTCCCGCCGATCTGCGCAAAGAAGGTCCTTCCTATGATCTGCCACTTGCGATTGGGATCTTGCTGGCTTCTTCAGATCAGATCCGCGCCGATTTTCCCGCGCAGGACTTTCTTTTTCTGGGCGAGCTTTCTCTGGATGGCGCTGTACGCCATACGAACGGTATTCTGCCCATGGTCTCCCTGGCTCGCGAGAAACGGGTCAAAGGGGTCTTTGTGCCTTCTGTCGATGCTCAGGAGGCGGCGCTGGTTGAGGGCATTGACGTCTATCCCGTTGAAACTCTGGCCCAGTTGATTGCTCATATGAATGGTGAACGCCTGCTTACTCCCTTCACGCGTAATCTGAGCCTGCTCGATCGTGCCAACGAGGCAACCTACGAGCAGGATATGGGGGCCGTGCGGGGTCAGGAACATGTCAAACGCGCTCTGGAGGTGGCGGCAAGTGGCGGCCATAATATTCTCATGAGTGGCCCCCCGGGCTCCGGCAAAACGTTGCTGGCGCGTGCTACCGCTTCTATTCTGCCTCATATGCGCATTGAGGATGCCCTGGAGGTCACTAAGATCTATAGTGTCAGTGGTATGCTGACTTCCGATGTCCCGCTGATCTTGCAACGTCCCTTTCGTTCGCCTCACCATACTACCAGCCACGCGGGTCTGGTCGGTGGGGGACGCATGCCTCGCCCCGGTGAGATCAGCCTTGCTCATCGTGGCGTGCTCTTCCTGGACGAACTGCCCGAGTTTGGCCCACGTGTGCTGGAGGTGCTCAGGCAGCCGCTGGAAGATAAGGTTGTCACGATCTCGCGGGCACAGGGCACGATTACGTATCCTGCCAATGTGATGCTGGTGGCTTCGATGAATCCCTGTCCCTGTGGCTATTATTCGGATCCTATTAAAGAGTGCACCTGTTCTGCTCTCTCGATTGCTCGCTACCAAAAACGCATCAGTGGACCTCTGCTGGATCGCATCGATATTCATGTGGAGGTGCCTCGTGTCGATTACGAGAAGCTTGCCGAGAAGCGCCAGATAGAGAATTCCGCAACTATTCGCGCACGCGTTGAGGCCGCTCGTGAACGCCAATTGCGCCGCTTTGCCGGGAGTCACGTGAGCTGCAATGCGGAAATGGGACCAGCCGAGGTGCATACTTTTTGTGAGGTGCAACCAGCCGCTCAAAACCTGCTCAAAGCGGCCATGCAGCAGCTTCATCTCTCAGCTCGCTCTTACCACCGCGTTCTCAAACTGGCGCGCACTATCGCCGATCTGGCGGTCAACGACGAGATTGAGCCGCAACATGTCGCTGAAGCAATTCAATATCGACCACGTATGGGTATGTAACGCTACGCAGGTCCAGGACCTCTTTGACCTCTTTTTACCGTGCGGCGGTACCTATTCTGCTCGAAGAATATCTGAATCAGGGAGCTTGCCAGACCTGTACATGGCCCTCACCACTTGCGCAGATCAGATGTTTGCCATCCTGAAGCCAGAGCAATGCATGGGCAGAGGCTGGATAGCTATGCGCACTGAAGCGTGTGGTGCCCGTATTGCTATCCCAGATATGCACACAGCCATCTTTACTCAAAGAGGCAATCTTCTTCCCATCGGGCGACCAGGCGATAATACTGATCCAGTCGGTATGCCGATAGGGTGTGGTCAGTAGCTTTCCCTTGCTCAATTCCCAGACGTGTACGCTGCGGTCCTCTCCTGCGGTGGCAATTTTGCTGCCGTCAGGCGACCAGGCCGTCGCTCTTATCCAACTGCTATGTCCACGGTACGTCTGAAGCTTGCGCCCTCCTGCAATCTCCCAGACCTGCGCTTCCTGATAGGAGCCTGTGACGATATGCTTCCCATCGGGCGACCAGGCAATGCTTCTGACCCAGTAGGCATGTCCTCGGTAGGTGAAGACATGATTCCCGGTTGCCGCTTCCCATAATTGTACGCTGGTATCGGCTCCGCCCCCCCCGCTTGAGGCCAGAAGCCTGTTATTGGGTGACCACGCGAGCCCATAAATCATCTCTGTATGTCCACTGTAGCTGCTGATTTTTAGACCATCTCGCGCTTGCCAGATCTGTATCGTTTTATCCAGACTCGCCGACGCAATCTGCTGCTGATTTGGTGACCATGCCAGCGTTGTAATGCTCCCGGCATGTCCCCGATAGACTAAACTGCTCGCTCCTGTCGTGATGCCCTGTACCTGTACGCTGCGGTCTCTCCCTCCGTAGGCGATATTTTTTCCGCTGGGTGACCAGGCAATGGCGTAGATGGTGTCCGAAAAGGTACTCCGCTCGGTTCCCTGTAAGGCTTGTGTATCGTTATGCACTGCTGGTAGTGCCGGAGGGGTGACATTGCTGCTGAGCAGGCTATGCGGACTGTTCTCGCTCAGGCTGGCCTGTTCCAGTGCCTGGGCAAACTCTGCGACCGTGTTATATCGTCCATGTGGCTCTTTCGCGAGCGCTTTGAGGATCACTCCTTCAAGCGTAGACGAGATGGTCGGAACGATCTCGTGTAACGGAGGCGGGGGCGCAAGTACCTGTTGCACTGCGATCTCCTGGTACGATCCCTCAAAAGGCCGTTTCCCGCAGAGCCATTCATAGACTACAATGCCCAGCGCATACTGATCGCTGGCTGGACGCGGTTTCCCTCGCGCTTGCTCGGGGGCCATATACGTGATGGTGCCTGAAACATCGCGCAATGTCTCCTGTGAGGAGCTACGCGATATAATTGCGAGGCCAAAATCGCTGATCAAGATCTCCCCATCTCGCCCAATGAGCATGTTCTCCGGTTTGATGTCGCGATGCACTACATTGTGATCGTGGGCATATTGCAATGCGGAAGCAATCTGTTTTACGTAGCCGACAATCTGTGTGGGGGGCAGGCGCGAACCTCGTGGGTGACGCTGGCGCAGCGTTCCATGTGGAGCATTGGTCATGACCAGGAACGGGATTTGATCCTGTACCCCGAAATCTAACACGCGCACAATATGGGGATGCTCCAGATGCGCAATGATGCGTGCTTCTTCACGGAATTCGTCGACCTCATTTTGATAGAGCTGCGTGTCCAACACTTTGATTGCTGCCTGTGTCCCCAGGTGAATATGCTCCCCCAGATAGACATCGGCAAAGCCACCACGCCCCACGATTTTATTAAGGCGATAGTGTCCAAACTGTTGCCCTACATGCTCTGCCATGCAAAAATCTCCTCTCCTTCGGTCACAGCATTTTGCATCTTGCTGTTTGAGTATACAACATCGTGTATATCCAGAAAATGGATTTTGTACGAGCCGTATAGTGAATAATAAGAGGCAAATACTGCTTGAATGATTTATAGGAGGGAAATGTTATAAAAGTGTCTTTCAGTGGAAGAAATGATGAAAACATAGATCGCCGCCAGTTTCTCCGTTTCGGCAGCTCGGCAATTCTGGCCACGTCTCTCGGCCTTTTTTCTGTACAGGGGGTGAACGCTTCTGCTATTGCCCATACTCGCAATGGGGTGGTGCTGTGGAATGAGGCGCTACTTCAAGCCATTCGTGCTGAGCGCGTCGCCCCTTCCGTGACCGCTCGCGCTGCGGCTATTCTCCATACCGCAATCTACGACGCCTGGGCCGCCTATGACCGGGCCGCTGTAGGCGTCTATCTGGGGAAGCAGTATAGACGTCCCACAACTGAACATACCTCTGCGCGACAACTCCAGGCCCTGAGCTACGCGGCCTATCGTACGTTAGTTGATCTTTTCCCGGCCTCAACCGCTCTGTTTCAATCGGTAATGCGCCAACTGGGTTATGATCCTTCTCGCCTTTCTCTGGATGCGCGAACGGCCATTGGTATTGGCAATCTGGCAGCTCAGGCGCTTCTCTCGGCTCGCCATAAAGATGGTGCAAATCAATTGGGTGACTTGCATCCCGGAGCTTATTCCGACTATACGGGCTATATGCCAGTGAATTCGTTCGATCATCTGGTTGATCCTGCTCGCTGGCAACCTTTGCGCGTGCCCAATGGCCGTGGGGGGTTCGTGCTTCAATCCTTTACGACGCCTCAATGGGGACGTGTCCTGCCCTTTGCCCTGAAGATACCCACGCAACTTCTCCCAGCCAGTACATTGCCTGCTGTCTCCTCGCAGGACTACCTGAAGCAGGCGCAACAAATGCTTGCCTATAGTGCCCATTTGACTGATACGCAGAAGACGATTGCCGACTATTGGCACGATGGTCCTGGCTCTGAGCAGCCTCCTGGTCACTGGCTGCGTTTTGCGCAATATATCTCCCTGCGTGATGCCCATACGCTGGAACAAGATGTAAAGCTCTTCTTTGTGCTGTCGAATGCTCTACTTGATGCCAGTATTCTCTGCTGGACCTGTAAAAGCGTTTTTGATTCGGTTCGTCCGATCACCGCCATCCGCTATCTCTTTGCGGGTAAAAAAGTGTACGCCTGGGCTGGTCCTCATCAGGGTACACGTCTGATAGAGGGCCAGTCCTGGCAACCATATCAACCTGCTACTTTTATCACTCCCTCGTTCCCTGAGTTTTGCTCGGGACATAGCACGTTTAGCGCTGCTGGAGCCCTGGTCCTGCGTCGTTTCACGGGAAGTGACCATTTTGGGGCTACTTTTACGCGCCTTGCTGGTACTTCTCCTCTCGAACCGGGGACTGCTCCTGCGACTGATATTACGCTCTCCTGGGCGACCTTCTCCGAGGCGGCCGATCAGGCTGGTCTGTCACGTCGCTACGGTGGTATCCATTTCCCCAATGGCGATCTCACCGGTCGTGCTCTTGGCCGTTCCGTTGGCGATCTTGTCTGGCAGAAGGCTCAGACCTGCATTACAGGCTCATAGGGCGGAGTTTATCTCCGCCTCCGGTCTCCCCTTTCCTCTACATCATGAACAAATAGTATTTATTCCTGCATTTTAGCATGAGAAGATTTAGAAAAAACTGCCATGATTCATATGGTGACGTACTGCTAATCCCTCTTTCGGTAAGATATCAATCCCTGTCGGTGTCGTAAAAATCCATCCCTCTTCGGAATAGAGCAAATCGCTCTGAATGCGCACTGGTAGCCAGATATCTGGCGCTACTTCTATCTCCATGCTATCGCCTGCATGGAATACTTCGCTGCCCAGGCGATAACGTCTCGCCTCAAGGTCATAGCGAAGAAGTGCCTTTTTTTCCAAAGTCATGGTCATTTCTGTAGTAATGTGTTTCTGCATAATGAGTCTCTTTCCTGCATTTCTAATAAGTATCTTGCATAAGTTGTACCTGATATGCATTGAGAACTGATGCACGTCGGATCTTAGGCTCATTTTCCTATTCTTAATTGCCGTTCGCCATTGAACCGTTCTATGGTACATATTCTGCTCTTCTTTTCTCTATAAAAAGATAGAGGATATATATATAAACATTTTTGGAAATTTTAATAACTTCTCAGGAAATTAGTACCATATCTCTTCTTCTACGGTACTGTTTGACCGCCCGATCAGGTATTCCGTTGTTTGATTTGCCTATCTATTTTGTATGTAGTACGCTACATAAAGTGAGGCTTATCGGCCTCCCTTCTGCGTTGAGGGGAATATTCCCTTAATAATAGCAGCCTTCCGCAGTGGGTTGGCCTTTTCTTGTGGTACACTAACCATAGTTTTGAAATTGCTTTGAACCGAGGTAGTTATGAGTAATACAGAGATTAAGGAGTTGCAACCCGCTCCTGATTTTACACTTCCTGCCATTGGCAATGACGACGTGGTGAAAAACGGCCAGGTGCAACTAAGCGCCCTGAAAAATCACATTACGGTGCTTTATTTTTATCCAAAAGATGATACCCCTGGCTGTACGAAAGAAGCCTGCTCGTTTCGTGATGTGTATCATGAGTTGCAGCGGCGGGGTGTCGTTGTGCTTGGCGTAAGTGCCGATAGCGTTGCCTCGCACCAGAAATTTGTCGATAAATACGGCTTGCCCTTTCCCTTGCTTGCTGATACTGAGACCACGGTTTCGCAACTGTATGGCGTCTACGGTGAGAAAAGCATGTATGGCAAAAAATATATGGGCGTGACGCGTGCAACTTTCTTGATTGATCAGGATGGAGTTGTGCGCAAAATCTGGCCGAAAGTCAAGCCCGAAGACCATGCCAACGAGGTCTTGCAGGCAGTCGACGCGCTCTAATCTTCCCTCTCTTACTAGCGTGGCCGGGCAATATCGGCCACGCATTATCGCACATCCCCTCCATAAAACATTCTGAGATCGTTCCACGTGATCTCGAAAGCGTTCTTTTGCTCGCTACGCAAGAAATCGATCACACTTCGCACTGCCATACTCGCGATCAATAGCGCAAAGGGCCTTGTGAGTGGATAATCGCATGGATCGCCCGCTACCTCGCCGGGAATGCGATACTCTGGCTCCCAGATGCCACTGCCGTAGAGTCCATCGGGACTAAATCCTATGTGCAGGCATGGGATGTTTTGTGCTCGAGCAGCCCCGCTCACCGCAGCTCGAGCCGCTTGATTGTCGAATGCCTCAATAATGAGCTGGCTTTTCTCCAGTAACGTTTCTGCATTTGTTGCTGTCAATTCAAGCGCTATCGGCACAATTTTTGCCTGCACTGCCCTGTAGAGCGTGTTGGCCAGTGCGCGTGCCTTGGGTGCGCCCACTTCGCCCCGACTGTACGGCTGAGTGGAAAGGTTGCGCTGTTCAACTCGATCTCTATCAATTACGCTCAGTTGCGTAAACCCCATGCGTGCGAGCGTCTCCGTGACGTTCCCTCCCAGCGCCCCTGCTCCGCAAATCGTCAGAGGCTTCTCTGTCCATTCGCGTATGGGGGTATGGCGCTCTTCGTGGAAAAATGGACTGTTCGCGTTGAATGGCTGCTGTTCCATGAATATGTCTCCTTTGTCTGATGAAGTGAAATTGACCCCTATTTTTTTCCGCTTTTTTGCATTTCCACAGTATTTCTTTAGTAGGACAGGATTATAGGTGATTGAAATAACGAAAGGGAAAAGTGGCGATGGTTTCTTCTCTACTTACTGTGGTTCCTCTGATAGCGTTAATGCTGTTTTTGCAAAGAAAGGCGGTTTTGCATATGCGACTGAAAACGCGGAATTTGACCTTGCGCATTCGTGCGGTTCTCCTCGAACTCCCGGATCGAGTTTTCCTCAAAACGTTGCTTGATTGGATCAGTATGGCCGAAGAACAATTACAATTTCCCGATTGGAGCGACGAGTATCGCTACTCCCTCGGTTTTCGCGTCCAATCCCTGGAAACCCAGACGATATACGCGACCTTTAACGCCCTGCATGAGAACGAGCCAGGTACCATCAATGCGTCCTGGGTTGAGCCAGGCATCAGTACATTACGTAGCATTTTGAAAAACTTTACGCTCGAGCAGTTTTATCGTACCATCATTCCTCTGGCCTCCGATGCCCTATTTGAGCGTGCTGTGCAAGAACATTGGGGTCCTCCTCCTTCATCATTGAACAATGGTCACGACTTTCTGGAAAATTTGCTCCGCCATCTGGAGGCAAAGGTCTATCGCCGCGCCGATCAGTTACGTTTACCCCTTTCGTCAGATCTGCCCTCCTCCGCAGAACTGTCCGATGCCAGCGTGATAGCGTCCGATCCGCCTGAATTGCCCATTGATCCCTCTGCTACCACGGAGCATCTCCCATGACGCTCACCAGGCTTGTCAGATCGAAATCGCGATCACGGCCATCCAGGCAGATACCGCTGGAGATCACCGTGAGATCAGGTGCAACGCTCGAACGATGTTGCTGCGTCTGATCACGCTCACTCCATTCGACGAGGATCCGCTGTAGCGTGCCATCGCTGTTATAGTGCTCATAGAAACTGTGCAATCGAGCGTCAGCCTTCGTGAGCGCCTGCTGTAAGCGTGCTTCTAACTGATCATGTGCCGCTACTCTGCGTAGTTCGGCCCGCTGTAGATGCCGGGATTGTCGATGTAGTGCTGCCAGCTTCTTCGCGTCTTCTGGTCTATTGGGTCCTTGCTGCGTTTCTTGCTCACTTTGCTGAAGATACCAGAGGAGCAGGGCCAGTAGTTCTGTTTTGGCCAGACCCGGCAAAAAGTTCTTTTCAGGCTCTTTTTGCTCGCTCGCTTCACGCAGCCATGCGGCATGCTCCGGTTCAGCGCGTAGATCCGGCCCATCGAACCAGAGCGTAGTACCCTGAACGCGTACGATCACACGCTCGAAGTGTGCCGCTCCGTTGGTCGGATCGCAGAGGAAAACCGGGCGCGGCTCTAAACCAAAGCCAAAACGCTGATGTGCGTCACTTTCGTTGTATGGCAGGGCGAGCCAGATTCCGGCAGCGGTGAGAGGCTTTTGTGGCCAGAGCAGAAGCGCACGCAAGGCTGGAAACTGCTCAAGGTAGCTGGCACGTTCCCAGGGCAATGCTTCGCCGAGCACGCTGGCTTCTCGCTCATTGAGGGGCTGGAATTTTCCCCATCCCACAAAGGGCTCCCGCACGCGAAATTCGTGGATGAGGCCACTGATACGGGTGCGAATTCTGCCTTTGGGCAGGAGCGGTGCGATGATCTCTCGCTGCCTTAGCTGTTGGCTTTCTCTCTGCAAGCGCGCGATGAGTGCCGCCTGCTCTCGTTTTCTCTGCTGTTCTTTTGTCATTTCTGGCCTCTCCGAATTGGAATTGAAAGAAAAAGAATTGGATTTGCAAGAAAAATTTGCTATACTGTGAGTTGTACAGATGTATCTTTCTCTTCAGGCAACTGGCGATCAAGTGGAGCAACCACAGGGGAGCCTGAGAGTACACAAAAAGCAGTCGTTCGCCTGGGCTGGAATAGTAAATCTGCCATCGCGATATTTTGCTATTCGAGTGCTTAGGAAAGGAACGATTCTTTATGAGTATAGCTGCACGTCCTCAAACGCTGCTCACCCGCTACCTTGAAACGCTCAATGGAGCCCCGATCCATGCCGCTGCCGCCGCTTATTACGCTTCTCTGGATCAGACGGCCTCGGTTTCTCCATCCATTGCGGCTGCTATTATCCATGAACTGCGTGATCAGCGTCAGAACTTGAAGCTGATCGCCAGCGAAAATTATAGTTCCCTGGCGACCCAGTTGACTACCGGTAACCTGCTGACCGATAAATATGCGGAAGGGTATGCAAATCATCGTTTTTACGCCGGTTGTGACAATGTTGACGCCATCGAGTCTGAAGCCTCTGAACTGGCCCGTACGCTCTTTGGTGCCGATTATGCGTATGTCCAGCCTCATTCGGGGGCCGATGCGAATCTGGTCGCCTTTCTTTCTATTCTCTCGGCAAAGGTGCAGAAGCCTCTGCTCACCGAACTGCATATCGAAGATCCTTCGAAGGCAACGCGGGAGGATTGGGCGAAGGTGCGTGAGGCCGTTCATAATCAGCGCCTCCTGTCTCTCGACTACTATTCCGGCGGTCATCTGACGCATGGCTATCGTCACAATGTCTCCAGTCATCTGTTTGACGTCTATACGTATAGCGTCGATCCACAATCCTATCGCATCGATCTCGACCAGCTCCGCCGCCAGTTGCACGAGGTACGTCCACTGATCCTGCTCGCCGGATATAGTGCCTATCCGCGCAAGTTGAATTTTGCCAAAATGCGCGAGATGGCCGACGAGGTCGGAGCCGTGTTCATGGTAGATATGGCGCACTTTGCGGGTCTGGTGGCTGGCAAGGTCTTCACGGGCGAGTATAATCCGGTGCCATACGCGCATGTGGTGACCTCTACCACGCACAAAACGCTACGTGGACCACGTGGTGGTCTGGTTCTCTGTAAACAGGAGTTTGCTGAATGGGTTGATAAAGGGTGCCCTGAGATTCTCGGCGGTCCCCTTCCTCATGTCATGGCGGCGAAGGCGGTCGCTTTCCGTGAGGCCTCCCGACCTGAATTTGAGACCTATGCGCATAAAATTGTTGAGAACTCTCAAGCGCTGGCCGAGGCCTGTGTCGCGGAAGGTTTGCATGTTCTCACTGGTGGCACCGATAATCATCTGCTTTTGATCGACGTTGCCAGAACGTTTGGTCTGACTGGTCGTCAGGCAGAATCGGCTCTTCGTGCCAGCTCAATCACACTCAACCGTAATTCGCTTCCCTTTGATGCGAACGGTCCCTGGTATACCAGCGGCTTGCGTGTGGGCACGCCTGCAACGACGACGCTGGGTATGGGGCCGGCTGAGATGGCCGAGATTGCCAGCATTATCAAGCTCGTGCTCTCGCAAACGACGCCTACAATCAACAATGGGAAGAAGAGCCAGGCCAGATATGCTCTGGATGCCAGTGTTATCGCTGAGGCTCAACAGCGTGTTCACGCTCTGCTCAATCGCTTTGTGCTCTATCCTGAGCTGGATATGGATCTGCTCCTCTCTTCACTCACGCCTGAAGTGAATGCCTGAAGCTGATCCGATCCGCTGGAAAAGGCGTTTGTGGGTTGAGATGAGAAATTGCTTCTCATCTCAACCCGGGTTTTATGCAGTCTGTCCGCCGGGCTTTGGCCGCTTTGGCATCTCGTACTGCATGATCATTTCTACCAGTTCAGCTCTGGAGGGCATCGCCAGTAGCGGCAGGATGTTGGGTAGGCTGTAGGTATCGCCCCTGAACTGGTAGCGTATTACCTCAACACCCCGTCTCTGAAGCTCAGCGGCGAAGCGCTCATTGACGCCCTCAACCTGTATGATGATTACGGATGGTGTTGTATGCATGTTTTTCCTATATTCATCCCATGCGTCCACCAGTAAAGGTGCAGTGTTCTCGCCTTCATCGGTGACGATGAGAAGCTGTTCTGCGTAGACGCTCTCTCTGGTCATTTTCGCGAGCGCTGCTCCAATCGAGGTCGCGCCATCTGCTTTGATAAATTTGAAAGCCTCTTCCCAGTCGCTCAATGCCGTTTTCTCTTTTGCCTGTGTTTTGATCTCGAAGGCCGCCGAGTCAAAGGCGTAGACATGGAAGTCGGCGTGAATAACTGCGCTGATCAACGCCGCCAGTTGTTTGGCAACCTCGATCGCACGCGCCATTGAACCACTCTTATCGACAAAAAGCGCCGTGGAACGTTTTATCTCGACTTTGCTTGCAATCCGCTGATCCGTGACCTCTTTGAGGACGCGCTCCGTCTCTTCATCGACTTTTGCGATCTCCCGGGCCTTCTTTGTCTTCATCGTTGAAACACGCGCATCCGTTGCCGCTTCTGCAATCTTTTGTGTGATCAATGCCTTGACTTCAGCATCGTCCATCGCTCCTCTTCGCTTGAGTGCAGCCAGATTGTTGATCACCTCTTGCGGCGTCATGGTGGTAATAATCGCGACCAGCAGGGCCGGTGTGAGATGCTTGATCGCGCCTATGGCCGTGGTATACGGAATGTTGTGTTCCAACAATATCGCCGCCTGCTCTTCGGCGCTTTCTGCTTTTGCCAGCCGTTTCAGCGCAGCCAGGGGACTCTCCTCCGGCGGTCGCCTGTCGAAGAGAATCGCCTGCGCACGCGGACTCGGCTTAATGCGCAGACTGGCGTAGAGATGTTTCAGATCGTTCTGAGCGCGCAGGGCCGCACCATCGAACTGCTTTTCGTGCTTTTCACGCGTGCGCAGATAGTGCATAATCGCGCTTCGGAGCGAGCGAGGCGTCTTGCCAATAACACGCTTGCTATGATCCAGCACACGCGCCACTTCAAACGGTGCCAGTTGCTGTAGGAGCATCCAGGCCTCTTCGCGAAATTCAGGAAAGTCGCTTGTTGCCAGATGAGCCACAAAGAGCGTGCGATGATCTCTCACCTCTCCCTTCGCAAAGTACCAGGGCGCGAGATGCGCATAAAAGAGTGGGTCACGTTCTAGCGCGCTCGTATGGAGAGGTGCGAGCTCTTCCAGCTTACGATGCGGCGTGGTCAGAAATGTATTCAGCAATTGTACACGTATGTCCTGCTCATGTGTCGTCATACGTTCCTCTTTCTATCTGAGTACATAATCAGCTATCATCGATAGCGATGTACAAGTATGCTGGCCTTTTTCGTTGTTCTGTTCCCTTTATGCCCCTTATTTCTATTGGGACGTATCGCATAGGAAGGTGATGGAGCGCAGCGAAATTCTATTCTGGCTGCACAATCGGCTCCAGGTACGTATCTCTCTGGCTCAAATGGACAAGCAAGCAAAGATAGTCTGGAACGCGCGAGTCGCATGAGCGTAAAAAACTGCTGCTCTACCTCTGAGCTACAAGCCCCTTGCGGGATCTGGTGAGATTCGAACTCACGACCAGCCGATTCACAGTCGATAAGTTTGTAAGCTCATACAGTGAGAGCGCGTTCCAGGATATCTCTTTTCTGCTGTGGTCACGGCACAACAGGCTTGCTCTGTACAAGGAAGAAGAGCATGCTCTTGCGAGCTATCATCCCCCGAAAAGTGGTGGAGATGGCTGGATTCGAACCAACAGAACCAGTTTGTATGCTCTTCTGGTAAGAGTACAGAGCAGATCGTTCTACCTCTACCTGTTATTAGCCGTAGATCGCTTCGGGGCGCACTATAATCGCCTGACTGGTGCGTATCACCACATGTTGATCCAGAGTGTGTGGAGGAAGATCAAAATGGTGCGCGATAGCCTCTTTCAACGCGGTGTCTTGCGATGTATGGGATACTGCCAGCGAAGCTTCTGTAAGCTCTTCACTACGACCATGAAAACGCACATGTATGGTCTGATTGCTATATTGTTCCATAAGACACCTCTCTTTGTTGATCGGCTATGGAGTTGACGGAACGGATCATATTTGTGTTTTGTCAACTGCAATCGCTGCTCTTACTGTAAGGTATTTTTCTGCAATTGTCAAGGGTTTTTTGCAAAAATAAGCAAAAAGTCGAAAATACCTGATTTGTAAGTCGTAGCGAAAAAGAAATCGCTTAGTGCAGTTTTGCCAGAAACTGTTCTGCCAGGTCTCCGATGATTGGGAGTTTGTAGTAACGTCCCCTGTTTGCTGTGACCATCAAGAAAATCCAGCCTACAAATGTGACGATGCCTATTGCGTTACTGAGGAAGCCAAAGTGGGGAATCAGGCCGAATGTCCATTGCGCCAGACTCAGCACGCCAAAGAAGATAATCGATTGCATGGCATGAAAACGGACGAAACGGTTATCGCGTTCCAGTATGAGAAATACCAGCCCGCTTACCCAGCCAAACACGTAACAGAGAAGACCGGCCAGACGCGCTCTCATCCCCATTGACGTACGCTCGAGTGGTCCCACATCTCCAGGCATGCTCTGTCCAGCGTTTGTCTGATTGGCGCTAAAGTTTTGCCCATACTGCTGTTGTTGCCCATAAGTTTGTTGTTGTTGCCCGTAGCTCTGTTGACTGTAAGGATCAGAGGTATAGGGCTGCTGGCTATAGGGTTGCTCTCCCGGCGTGTAATACGGGGTGGCATTGGGTTCGGGATAACTGGTCTGTGGTATCTCGTCTGCTCCATATGGTTGAGCAGGTTGCTGGGAGCCATAGCCCTGATACGGAGTATAAGGTGTGCGTTCGTGATCTGGTCGGTTATCCATGTCTTTGTGTCCTTCTTGTGAAAACGGCAGGTCGTAATCCGGCACTATTTTTCTGCTACGTGAAATCTATCGTATGCCATTAATTATGATTTACTTCAATTTTATATATGTTATTGCCCTGTTTCTGTTGTGAGATCAGGATTTGTAACGTATTTAACACTGATACTATACCACGATTATCTCATATATACTATGTAACGCGATATTGAGGAAAATATCCAACCGCTAAATTTGTGTCGAGAATATGGCATAGCCCGCGGAAAAAGCAACTGTAGGGCGGGGAACGCGTGTTTGCAATTGACAATAAGAAAATAGCTGCACTATTATTGAGATTACAATACGTAGAACCACGCGGTGGACGTTGCATCGCGTGGAAGGGAGAAAAAGGACCTATGCCAACAATGTCAGACATTGCAAGGCGAGCTGGGGTTGCCCTGAGTACCGTTTCCTATACGCTGAGTGGAAAACGTCCAATTTCGGACGAGGCCAAACAAAAAGTATACAAAGCAATGGAAGAATTGGGCTATCAACCGAATTCTCTGGCGAGAGCTCTGGTTACCAAACAAACAAAGATTATCGCTCTCCTCTATCCATCCTGGACGCTCGGTTCAGGCCCAAAGGAATTTGTGAGCAGTATCGCTGAAACGGCCACTGAACACGATTATGCTTTACTCGTCTGGACTTCGACGCATGAAGATCAAAAGATGATGAATATGACGCATCAGGGCTTTATCGATGGCGTGCTCTTGATGGAAGTGGCCTTGCAAGATCCACGTGTTACGCTGCTGCAAGCACAACACCAGCCATTTACGATGATCGGACATGGTGAGGAGAATGAGGGCATCAGCTTTGTTGATCTGGATATCGACTATGCGGTCGAGAAGACGATTGCTTATCTGGCGGCTGAAGGACATCGCCATATCGGACTTATTAATCAATCTCAATCGATGATGGATCGCGGGATTGGCTATGTGGTGCGATCGCGCGGTGCGTTTTATCGCGAGATAGAACGATATGGGTTGCATGGATGTGATCGATGTAGCGATGAGAATGAATTGGCCGGATATGATACCGCAATGACCCTGTTTGCCCGCGATCCAGAGATCAGCGCTTTTATTTTAATGACTCCCTGGGCAAGCGGTGGCATTATTCGTGCCATTACTGATAAAGGCTTGAGCATTCCTTACGATATCTCACTGGTCGCTATCTTTTCTCCTCACCTGGCAGAGGTGACTACTCCCGCATTGACGTCCATTGACTTCCCTTTTGAAGAAATGGGCCGCCTGGGCGCAACTATGCTCATTGATAAGCTTGAAGGCAAAGAAGAGAAGCCAATCCAACTCTTCTTGAAACCACCCTTGACGGTACGCCGAAGCTCTGGCCCCTATCATCAACGTCCATCGTGATGTGAAAATACACGGTGAGTCGCTGATGAGCTCTTTTCTCTGACCGGTAGAATACACTTGCCCATAACTCAGCCCTTGACAGTTTGTTTACCATCACCTATACTACTTTTATCGAAGCGCTTCGCTAAGAGTGAACTTCTTTCTCTATTATGAAATAGGGAGATGTACATCCATTTGTCTGGCTGTTCAGAGAAGTGGCCCGGCAACATATGTACCGTACGTTTTGCGCAAATCTCACGAATACACGCATCAATAATCTGGCTTTTTTGTCGTGTTATTGATACTGCGTATCGTGTAGCAAGAAGGTCTAAAATCCAAAGGAGGATACCTTATGTCCTGGCTGCATGGAATGCTTGCTCGATCTGGGGAGGCCCGCTCGAAACATACTGCAAGCAATAATTTATTACGTGGGCTTTCCATGTTTTGTGCCCTCTTTGTTGTCTGGGGAATAGTAGCTGCCTGTGGCTCAAGCTCGAGTGCCACTACATCCAATGGGAAAACGGTTATCACTGTGTTGGACCATTGGCCGACTGAGCCATCGAACACCGAAGTCAATAAATTATTTAAACAATATGAGCAGCTTCATCCCAATATCACTATCGAGAGAAACGCGGTGCCTGTCGGCAATCTGGTTGCCAAGGCGGATCAAGAGGCGGCCTCTCATACGCTACCCAGTATATTGATGCTGGACAATCCTGATATGGCCTCGTTCGCTTCGACTGGTGTGCTATCGCCGCTCAATTCGTTTATGCAGGGGAAGTACAATACTTCTGATTTCTATGGTGGCTCATTATCGACGATGACCTACAATGGCAAGATCTATGGCTTCTCTGTCGGCAACAATGATCTGGCACTCTACTATAATAAGAAGCTGTTCACTGCCGCTGGTTTGACGCCTCCTGCCACCTGGGCCGATCTTCAGGCCGATGCAAAGAAGTTGACGAGCGGAAATACGTATGGTCTGGCTCTCTCTGCTGCGGCTACGGAAGAGGGCACATGGCAATTCCTCCCCTTCTTCTGGTCCAATAAGGGCGATCTCAAGCACGTCAACAATGCCCAGGGCGTGCAGGCGCTACAATTGATCACGAATATGATGAAAGAGGGTTCCATCTCAAAGTCAGCTCTCAACTGGGGTCAGCCCGATGTGTTGACGCAGTTTGAAGAAGGTCATGCCGCTATGATGGTGAACGGACCCTGGGACTTGAGCGTGCTGGATGGCCTCAAGACTATTGACTACGGCGTGGTCCCTGTTCCGGTTCCTCAGGCTGGCGACAAGGCAATTTCTCCGCTGGGCGGCGAGGATTGGACTATTCCGGTCGCTGATCCTGCCAAGGAGCAGGCGGCATGGAATCTTCTTGACTGGCTGGAGCAGCCTGCACAGATCACGCAGTTCGATCAGATTAATGGCTATACACCTCCTCTGAAGAGTGAGGGGGCCGCGATGGTCAAAGCAGATCCCGAATTGCAGGTATTCGCAACCGAGTTGAATAGTGCGGAGGCCCGTACTGCTGAGGTCGGGGCGAGTTACCCCACTATCTCCCAGGCCATGTGGACGGCTGAACAATCAGCTCTCACTGGTAGCCAATCTCCACAGGCAGCCCTCAGTACTGCACAGCAGAAGGTTGACACCACGTTACAATCACAATCATAGCTTCCATCGATCAGGGTGCCGTGAAACGATACGGGCAGGTGGGAAATAGTCTTCTTTACCTGCCTTTCGCCCTCTTTTAGTAGCAACGAAACGATCTCACCTCCCGTCGATCTTACGAAGATAACCATAGCAGGAGAGCAATTGTGACTACGACGACTACGGATATACAACAGCGGCAAGTAGTCAGACACGTGAGCGTCGATCCTGGCAGACGCCGGAAGCGACAACAACTGCGCACATTCTGGATACGCTTCTCGTTCTTGATCCCTGTGCTGATCTATCTGGTATTGTTTTTCGGATATCCCCTCTACTATAGCATCAGCGTCAGTCTGGAAAACTACAATTTAGGCGCGCTTTTTACCGGGCAGGCTGATTTTATCGGTTTAGAGAACTATATCGAGATCTTTAAAGATCCTGTCTCTCAGCAGGCAGCATTGCACACGTTGATCTTTACGATAGGCTCCATTGTGCCTCAGTTTCTCATCGGGTTAGTGCTCGCTGTCTTTTTCGTCAATAAGTTTCCCTTGAGCCGCTTTCTGCGCTCGTTGATGCTTTTGCCCTGGCTCTTGCCGCTCATTGTCTCAGGCACGATCTGGAAGTGGCTGTTTGATGGCACAAATGGCCTGCTTGATCAGATTTTGTCCGGGCTACATCTGCTACCGGTACATTTCGGTTGGCTTACGACGCCGGGCTGGGCCTTGTTTGCGGTCATCATTACGAATATCTGGATCGGTATTCCGTTCAATATGGTGCTACTCTATAGCGGATTGCAGAATATTAGCGAAGAATACTATGAAGCGGCGGCGATCGATGGGGCGAACCGCTGGGAGCGCTTCTGGTATATCACGACTCCGCTGCTTCGTCCGGTGATCGCAGTCGTCCTGATGCTCGGCCTGATCTATACGCTGAAGGTCTTCGATATTATCTATGTGATGACCAATGGCGGACCTGCAAACTCAACACAGATTTTTGCTACCTGGTCGTATAGCCTTTCCTTCAGTCAGCAGGTGTTTGGGCAAGGCGCTGCATTGGGCAATATTATTCTGGTCATCGCATTACTGGTGGCTCTGATCTATCTCAGATTTACCAGAAGTGAGTCCAGAGCTGATTGAAGATTGACGATTGTTCGGCTGGCTGATACAAGGCTGGCTCCAGAGAAGGAGTTTCGCGATGCAAGCACCGGCGCGCGCTGGACAGAAGGGGACGTTCTCACCGACAAAGATTCTGACATTTGTGGTGGGCGTTGTCGTTACGGTCCTGATGCTATTTCCGGTCTATTGGATGGTGACAAATTCGATAAAGACCGATGCCGAGATCTTTACGATCCCTGCAACGCTTGTTCCCAGACAGGTGACGTTTCAAGCCTATATTGATACTTTTAGTACTCAGTTCCCTCATCTGGTTACCAGCCTGATTGTCTCGATCGGTACGGTGATCATCTCGCTCCTCCTGGCTACTCCGGCGGCGTATGCGCTCGCACACTTCCGCTTTCGCTGGGCACCTGTGGTCATTTTCTGTATGCTGGCAACGCAGATGATCCCATCTGTGACGCTGGCGACGCCGATGTTCCTGATTTTCAATAAACTTGGCTTGCTCAATAGCTATCTGGGATTGATCCTGGCCGATACCACGTATTCGGTCCCATTCGATGTGATGATTTTGAGCGCATTCATGCTCTCTCTGCCCTATGAACTGGTTGAAGCGACCTTTGTCGATGGCGCTGGCGAATGGGGCGCGTTCCTGCGCGTGATGTTGCCCATATCGGTGCCCGGGATCGTGACGGCGGGATTGTTTGCTTTCCTCTTTGCATGGGGCGATTTCCTGTACGGTCTGACGCTGATGACGACGAACAATATTCAGCCAATTTCCTTGAGCATCTATAACTACCTGGGACAATTTAATTCCCAGTGGAATAACCTGATGGCGGTTGCCACTCTGGCAACAATTCCTGCCGCGATCATCCTGGTTGCCTGCCAGCGCTATATCACTGCTGGTATGACGTCCGGAGCGGTAAAAGGGTAAATAAAAATTTGATGATCTTTTCTTTCTATTTTAGATGAGAGGTTTGTTATGCAGGGTTTTCGACAAAACGGTCAACTGTTACTGTGGGAGAGCAACCACGAGCAGTTGCAGATTGAACCATGGGGACACGATAGCTTGCGCGTACGCGCAGCTATCAGTGAGAAGATACGCGATGATCTGTTCAGCGTTCTGATCCCGGCGAATGATGTCGATGTGCAGATAACGATTGGTGCTGAAGGGGCAAGCATTCGCAATGGTGCCATCGAGGCGCGCGTTTCTCCTGAGGGGCTGATCCGTTTCTATCATGCCATCACTGGCACTGAGTTGCTGAGCGAGAAGAAGCCCCGCCATTCCAGCCGTATTCCCGCACGTCTCTTCAAAGCTACGGGCGGTGAACTTTTCCGCGTTGAGGCGCGCTTCCAGGCGCAGACTGATGAACACTTCTATGGATTGGGACAACATCAGCATGGCCTGTTGGATCAGAAGGGGAGCGTGATTGATCTGATCCAGCGCAATAGCGAGATCACTATCCCCTTCACTGTCTCCAGTCGCGGCTACGGCTTCCTGTGGCATAATCCTGCGCTGGGCCGTGTCGAACTGGGAACGAGCGAGACACGCTGGGTTGCACAGGAGACTGCACAACTGGACTACTGGGTGACGACTGGTGCCAGTAATGCCGAAATTATGGAGCATTACGCCGATGTCACCGGACATGCTCCAGCGTTTCCGGCGTGGGCAAGTGGTTTCTGGCAGAGCAAGTTGCGCTATCGGACACAGGAAGAATTGCTGAATGTCGCTCGCGAATATAAAAAGCGCGGCCTGCCTCTCTCGGTCATTGTGATCGACTTTTTCCACTGGACCCTGCAAGGCGATTGGCGCTTCGATCCCGTCGCCTGGCCTGATCCCGCTGCTATGGTGCAGGAGCTGGAGAGCATGGGGGTCAAAGCGCTGGTCTCGGTCTGGCCCACGGTCAATCC
>DATJHM010000307.1:0-3956 GCA_035493895.1 Ktedonobacteraceae bacterium | reverse complement strand
CCCCACCGGCTCTCTTGAATGTCTCAGCCATTCTTCGGTTGATGCGTATTCGTCGCTGCTTGTCTGCGACCGGGTTGCTCTCCGGGCGAAGATTCTCGTCATCGACCCGGTCGCGGACAAGCAGCGACGAATACGGGATTGATGGGAGATTCTCCTTATTTACGTGACATTGCTTCCAGAGTTCTACAGGAATTGACCCTGTTCCCTTCATTTTTCTTTTTCGCTGTAACTTGCTAAAAAATATTGACAGTTACATGCGTATCAGGTATGCTTTCTATGTAACCCTATTAAGCAATATTGACCGTTACAATGCAAGCTCCATCTCCTCTTATGGTAACTACAACAGAGTAGTAAGAAAGTGGTGCAGCGATGGTTCGTACACATGCTGATCAAAAGAGAAACGCTCTCTCCCGTCGTCATGTACTTCAAGGATTGGCAGCGTTTTTGCTTCCGCTGAGCATTGGAGGGTGCGCTCAATCGTCTTCATCAACGGCGGTTCCCACTCCTGCGCCCGCGCGTCGTCCGCCTGGAAGCGTTCTGTATACCTATCGCGGGCACACTGATCGCGTCACCACGGTAGCCTGGTCTCCTGATGGCAAGTATATCGCTTCTGGATCGTTAGATCGAACCGTCCAGGTCTGGGAGGATCATCCCGACGAAACGTCTCATCCCTTTATTTTTCGTGGTCATGCGGACGGAGTGCAAGCGATCGCCTGGTCGCCGGACAGCAAGCGTCTCCTTTCAGGCTCCCTCGATAAAACGGTGCAGGTCTGGGATGCCCTTAGCGGCGAGCAACGCATGATCTTTCGTGGTCATACCGATATCGTGATGACCGTGGGCTGGTCTCCTGATGGCAACTCTATCGCTTCTGGATCGGCGGATGGCACAATTCGCACGTGGGAGGTGGGCAGTGGTCAGCTCAAGTATGTCTATCGGGGCCATAGCGCAAGTGTCCATTCGCTCTCATGGTCGCCGGATAGTCGGCGGATTGTTTCGGGCTCTGAGGATACCACGGTCCAGATCATAGATGCGCTCACGGGGGATACGCTCTCCACCTATCGAGGCCATAGCAAAACCGTCAGTGGGGTAGCCTGGTCTCCTGATGGCAAGCGCATCGCCTCTGGTTCATGGGATAAAACAGTGCAGGTCTGGGATGCCGCCACGGGTGCGCTTGCCTATGCATATCGTGGATACAATGTAGAGGCCGCGAAGTATAATTTTTCCAAAGGCGTCCTTCCTGACCTCATTCTGGCTCTTGCCTGGTCGCACAATGGGAAACGCATTGTGGCAGTAACGCAGGTCTATTGTGGGGATAGTTGCGGGGTAGTCGTGGCCTGGGATGCCGATACCCAGCGCAATGTGACCTTCTATACAGATGTGCCCGTCTTTGCCATCGATTGGTCTCCCGACGATACCCGGCTGGTCACTTCGATAGTAGTTTCTGCGCAGGCAAGCGTAGTGGCGAAGCAAGCAAATACGTGGAATGGTATAAATGGTTCCTTTGCGCAGATATCGCAGGCATAGTTCTTCTCCACGCCTCACTGTTTTTATGGAATGGTTATAGCATCCATAGAGTCATGGCAGATCCCATACATTTTTTGTGATTATTGCGCTTTGTCGTATTTTTAGATTGACAACCCCCGGACTGCTCAGGTACGCTTTTTTTCAGGCGCATAGATAGAAAGGATAAAATATATCATGACTGCACCTATTGGATTGCAAAGATATACCTTGCGCAAAGCCCTGGCAGAGGATTTCGAGGGCGTCGTGAAGCAAGTTGCGGACATTGGTTACGTCGGCTTTCAAAGTAGTATTGAATCTTTCGGCCCCCAATCACAAGAGGCCCAATTCTTTCGTTCGTTGGGATTGCGCTCACCGGCTCCCCATATCAAATTGCCCATCGCTGAGGATTTGAAACCCGCCCTGGACAATGCGGCAGCGGCAGACGCTCAGTATGTGGTTGTATCCATGCTCCCGGCCGCAGAATTTCAAAGCATTGCAAAAATCCAGCAGGCGGCGGAACGTCTCAACGAGGCGGATATGCTGGTACGGCAACATGGTCTGACGCTGGCCTATCACAATCACTGGTGGGAATTTGAGTCAGTCATCGAAGGACGCACCGCCCACGCCATCTTACGCGATTACCTGAGTCCCACCGTGATGTTCGAATTAGATGTCTATTGGGCACAGGTCGGCGGGAGCGATCCCCTACAAGTGCTGAAAGAGCTGGGGACGCGTGCGCCTCTCCTGCATATCAAGGATGGGCCAGTTGTGAAGGGCCAGCCGATGACCGCCGTGGGTACAGGAAACGTGGATATCCCGGGGATCATCAAAGCCAGCGAAGGGATTGCGCAGTGGCAGATTGTGGAGCTAGATGAGTGCGCAACCGACATGCTGGAGGCGGTTCGGGACAGCTATACCTATCTGATAGGTAAAGGATTTGCGCGTGGAAACAAAGGTTAAGGTCGGCCTGATCGGGACCGGGATGATTAGCAAAGCCTATCTCAGAGGCGCGCGCGCCTTTGAGATTCTGGATATCGTCGCCTGCTCTGACATCGACCTTGAGCGAGCAAAAGCTGTTGCTACTGAGTGGAACATTCCCAGAGTCTGCTCAGTAGCGGAGCTTCTCGCTGATCCAGAAATCCAGCTGGTGATCAACCTGACGATCCCGAAAGTACATGCGCAGGTCAGCCTGGATGTGATCGCAGCAGGCAAGCATGTCTACTCAGAGAAGCCGTTCGCTACGACGCTGGCAGATGGACAACACATGCTCGCAGCGGCGCGCGAGCGCAATGTGCTTGTTGGGTGTGCGCCGGAAACCTTTTTAGGGGGTGCGCACCAGACCTGTCGCAGGCTGATCGATGACGGTGCGATCGGGAGGCCCCTGGCGGCATTCATGTCCTTCGCACGTTTTGCCAGAGGGGGTGCGCCTGAGCGGGATTTCATGTTCCAGGTTGGTGCTGGCCCGATGCTCGATATGGGGCCCTATTATCTGACCGCGCTGGTGAACATGCTTGGTCCGATCAAGCGCGTCACGGGTTCGGTGAGCCTCTCATCACCTGTACATGTTGTACGTGATGGTCCCTACCAGGGGCGAGAGATCGCGGTAGAAACACCGACCCATCTCACGGGCGCGCTGGACTTTGCCAGCGGGCCAACGGCAACGGTCATTACCAGCTTTGATATCCATCGGGAGCATAACCTCCCGCTTCTGGAAATCTATGGCAGCGAAGGGATACTGGCCGTGCCCGACCCAAATTATCATGGTGGCACGATCCGCCTGCGTCGTCCTGGCGACAAAGAGTGGAGCGAGGTGCCTCACAATGAAGAGGAGGGTTTCACGCGGGGATTCGGCGTTGCAGATCTGGCTTCGGCGATTATACATCAGCGTCCGGTCCGTGCCAGTGGCGAGCTCGCGTACCATGTCCTGGAAACGATGCTGGCATTCGAACGTTCTTCGCGAGAAGAGCGACATATTGCGCTTGAAAGCCAGCCAGGCAGACCTGATCCGATTCCAGCGAATCTGCCAAAGGGACAGTTCGATCCGAGTGAGCCTGCTGCCCAATGAAAGCCGTCGGGATTTCCCGCATACACGTGTATACAAACAAAAAGAGGCTCAACCCGCATTTGGAGCCGTTTTATAGGTGGAAAGAAGATGTATGCGGTTAGCAATAATCCGCATACATCTTCTTTAAGAACAATCAGATTGAGCATCTCATGCTCTGAGAGTTGGCGACCAATCATCTCACCAGACGAACGGGATCAGCCGATAGTGCACTTTCTGGATGTAGTCTGTATAGCCCGAAAGTTTTTCTTGCAAGAACTTTTCCTCATCAAAAATCCTCCAGAAACCGATGGGCAGCATCAGGAGAACCACAAGCAAACCCCACCAGGAGCCGAGCGCAATCGGGATGCCAAGCATATAGAGCCAGGAACCGCTGTACATCGGATGCCGC
>DATJHM010000306.1:0-5039 GCA_035493895.1 Ktedonobacteraceae bacterium | reverse complement strand
ATTATGATTGATCTCGCCCGCAACAATCGCCATCAGCAGATCGAAGCCACAGGAGGAGACGGCGGCCTTCACACGCTCGTCGAACCAACTCAGCCAGAGCACCTCCTGTCCCCCGAGAGAATGGCCGATCGCGCCCAGACGTGAGCTATCCGTTTCAGGCAAAGCCGCGAGCACGTCCAGAGAGCAGGAGAGATCGTGCAGATATTTGGTTTGCAGGCAACTTCCATGGAGCAGGCGGCGGGTAAACTCGTAGCGCTCATAAGCCCCACCGACTAACGCGGAGTTTTGTGCTCGCCGATCCTCAGAGGGTCGCCGATCCTCGAAACAGAGCTGATCGGGGCAGAGTACGACATATCCACGAAGACATAGTTCCAGGCCATAGTAATAAGCACTATTGCCACTGATACCAGCTGGCTCTGATTTGCCGAGATCGAACTGGCCTGCATGCTGATGAATAGCAAGAATAGCGGGCCAGCCCTCGACAGGAGGCTTCTCCTTTGGCATGAGGAGCCAGGCCGTGATACGCTCACCGGGCTCGACCAGATAAGAGATAAGCAGGCGCGTATGATCAGACAGCTCTGTGCGCGATTCAACGATCACCTCGGGAGCGGTCCGCTCAGGGAAAGGGCCAAGGCGAGCGAGCAGAGCCTGACGGAGAGCAGTAGATTCTAACATTAATCATCCTCCTATTTTGAACAGTATACGAAAATCATGCGCGAAGCAATACTTTTACCAGCACGATCCCTGAAATTGCCAGACTGGATGTGGTCGAAGTGAGTCCGACAAGACCTTCCTGCGTGGCGTTGGGGAATGTGAGCGTATAGAGAACCGAGGTTGAGAACTTCGCGTCCGTTCCTGAGAGTGTAGTGTGGCCGCTGTCGGTATACCAATGATCCCAGATAGTAACAGTGCTAGCAGTGCCGCCAGCAGTTGTGGTAACGCTGCCTGTCACTTGCACAGGGCTCACAAGTAGCGGCAGACTCGCTGGAACATTCAGGGTCAGGCCCTGGGTTTGCACATTCCCAATCTCCCAGATGCCACCGTCCGCGTTTAGCTCCAGACGATCCATTGAGAGCGTAATGGGAGAACTACCCGGAGCCGTGCTTTGCACCTGTGTAACGGCATGGACATCGTGTACATCACCACCACTCACAACAGTTACAGGAGTATCAGCGGGCCAGTTGAGCAGTGTGTTGACAAAATGTTGTGTCGTAGCAACAACCGAGAGCCTCCATTGCTGCATATTTTGGGCCGCATTGACCTGCTCCTGTTCCTCATCCGCCTGATAGCGAGTCAAATCGGGAAATATGCCGGGGAAAGCGACCTGCGTGAGCGTGCCAGCAGAATCAGACCATTTATATTCGCGGAATAAATCAACCGTCCATTGGCGCGTAAGATCGGCATTGACGCGGGAATGGGGGTCTTCTTGCGCCGTGAGCAGGGTATTGTAATTGCTGATCTTTGCGTCACCGTGCATGAGTCCCTTGAGCGTAAAGACAGAGGTTGGATGAGCTGTGGTGATATTGGTATAGACATAGATATCGAGCAGGGACGCATAGTCATCGTGAACCACCATGACTACGGCCTGTAACGCAGAGACCCCCATCAAATTACCGCAGAGTACATGCGCTACATGCTGGCCAGAACCGGGGGGAATAATAGATTCCCAGGAGGTTGGATTTCCTGTGGAGCCGGGGCAGGGCTGCGGTCCCAGACGTATAGGAGATGGCGTGGGCGTAGGAATATTCGTTTCGTGCGTGGTTTTAGGGACATTTCCGCCCCATGTGCAGGCAGTACAGATCAAGGGAAGCAAGAAGAGAGTCGCGATATACAAAAGACGACGTGGCATATTTTCTTTTCCCTCACCTTATGATGATGAATCAAGATATACACATTCAAGAACCCGTATATCATTTTAAGTTTTTTTTGTGCGAGAAGCAATAAAAAAATGGAACTCTAGAAAGAAGAGATGCATACAACTTAATAAGAAGTACTTCTTTATCGACAAACATAAGAGAAGGCATGAGAAAAAGTGTATGCAAGAGAGCATTATCCATCGTGCACGCCAGGGTGATCAGAGGGCATTTCAACAGTTAGTTGAGAGCTATCATGATGTCGTGTGGCGTACGGCACGAGTTCTCCTCCCTGATGCGAATGCCGCCGAAGATGCGCTACAAGAGGCATGGCTGGACACATGGCGCGGTCTGCGGCACTTCAACGACAGGCAGGAATTTCGTCCCTGGTTGTTAACCATCGTAGCAAATCGTTGTCGTATGGCGATGAGGAGACGCACTATTTCCACGGTACCAATCGAGGTAGCAGACGAAGAGCGTTTGATCAGTGCTGATGACGTTGCAAAAACAATACTGGATGCAGAACGCGCCAGCGAATTGCAAATAGTGCTCAAAGCGTTGCCAGTGGAGCAACAGCATGTGCTCGAATTGCGTTTTTTCGCTGAGCTGGAACTGGCAGAGATCGCGCTGGTTCTGCACGTGCCACTGGGGACCGTGAAATCGCGATTGCACAGGGCATTGGGAAACTTACGAGAGAGCAAGAAGATAGAGTTATTGGATATTTTGAATACTGAAAGGGCGCATAGATCGAGATGAATGATACAAAACTGGAGCAACATCTCCAAAAACATTATCAGAATCTTTATGGTAATCCCCCTGCCGCAGAACACATGTGGAAGCGTATTGCACCCGAACTGGCAATGCAGGAGCGCAAAGTGATATGGTGGAGACGAATGTTCATGTCGAAGCATGCAACGAATAAGCCGATCGTCGCCACGCAGAGAGAGCATCGTTCCAGAAGAGCTGTTTTACATACCGGGACGCTCGTAGCAAGCTTGATTATAGGATTGGCAACCATTGGAGCTACTGCCTACGCCGCAACAGGAGGAGCGCAACTGGCTGACCTGTTCGAATATCTGGGCATAAAGTCAATGGCGCAACAGTTTTCGGATTATCATCAGTCAAAAAGTGTTGATGGCTATACACTCACGATTCAGAAGGCATATGCAGACACAAACAGAGTGCTGATTGGATACACAGGTGAGGCTCCCACAGGCAAGAGTTTTGCGGGGAAATTTGCCCCAGGGGAGGGCGAACTGACAACAGAGCAAGGTATAAAATTGCGGAATATGGGAGGCATCGCTACAGGCACCGAGAGTGGCAATCTGTTTGCTTACGATGCATCGGGTATTCAAGGCACACCGAAGGAGCTACATCTGTACCTGGCAATCCCTTATGGTTCGCAGCCGCAGAACAGTGGCTTTCAGATGGAAGGTTACCTGACATTTAACATTATCGTTCCATTTCATCCAGGCAAGGTGTTGCAGATGAACCATGCCGTGACCTCAAGTGGGAAGCCAGAGACAAAGCAGGCCAGCTATCATGACGCGGTTGCAGGGATTGTGAAAGGTCAGGTGGAAGTATTGCATGGAAAAACGGTAACATTACAGAAGGTTGTGATTGCGCCGACCGAGACACGAGCATATATCCAGGGATTTGACCGTGCTGATTACACTAATATAGCATTCTCACGCTTAGACTTTAAGCTTACAATTGATGGGCATGAGTACAGTGCTTCTATGATATATGCAGGTACGAATGCATGGCAGGTAAACTTTGATGACCCGTCCCTGGCAAGCAAAAAGGGGCAATGGATACTGACGATCCAACAAACGATTTCTGAGATCGATTCCAAAGAGAAAGCTTACGAGACACCAGGAGCAACTTGGAACATTCCATTTATTGTGAAATAAGGAGCATACAGTATGAGTTCGGCATCGAACACTGACGGTGCGCATTCGGGTACGCCTGATGCTCACAGTGAGATGGGAAACAATACTCCACGCATACAGCCACTGGCACCTGAGGATGTCGAGCCCTGTGTCGAGCTGGCCGTACGGGTTCGCGGTCGGGGGCGGGGAGATCGAAGGAAGGGTTTTACGCAGGATTTGACCGATCCCGAGGGCCGAATGTTCGTCGCCAAAGTTGCGGGCAACATTGTTGGCTATGGGCGCGTCTCGAAGCGAGCGGAGAATGCGATTGGGCCTGGAATGCCGGGAGGGTATTATCTGACCGGTCTTCTGGTCGATCCAGCGTGGCGGCGTCGGGGGATTGCAAATGCGCTGACGAGAGCACGCTTGCGCTGGGTATTTCAGAGGAGCAACGAGGTATTCTATATCACCGATAGTACGAATGAGGCATCGCTGCTCCAGCATGCAACGCTTGGCTTTCAGGAGGTCAGGCGTGTTCCTGGCACGGATTTTACGGATGGCGAGGCAATACTGGTGCGGTTAGATGTACAAGATGCGTATCCAGATGTGCAGCCTTCGGGAATGAAAAACGAGCGGACACTGGTTCCCGACGACTTTGAGGTTCCAGCGGGATTGACGACGGCTGATTTCCGGCTCGAACCGCTGGGGCCAGAGCATAATGTGCTCGATTATGCGGCCTGGACTTCGAGCATTGAGCATATCCAGGCGACTCCTGGCTTCCTCGGGCGAGCGTGGCCTGGCAGGGTTATGACCCTCGATGAGAATCTTGCGGATCTCGAGAGGCATGCACGTGATTTTGCGGAGCGCAGAGGGTTTACTTATACGGTCCTTGCGGGCGATGAGGTTATTGGTTGCGTGTATATTTATCCAGCGCGTCGAGCGGGCTATGATGCAGATGTGCGCTCCTGGGTTCGCGCAAGTCACGCACATCTCGATGGTCCGCTCTATCGTGCAGTCTCGGCATGGCTGGCGAGCGCGTGGCCATTCGCAAGTGTTGATTACGCGATGCGTCAAGAGGTACAGTGAGATTATGAAGATACGTGTCCTTTTCCCGTAGAGGCGCGGCTTGTCTGCAATATTACGTAAATAAGGCGAATCTCCGATCCATCCCGTAGAGTCGCCGCTTGTCTGCGACCGGGTTGCTCTCCGAGCTGAGATTTTCGTCATCGACCCGGTCGCAGACAAGCGGCAATGTCACGTAGATAAGGAGAATCTCCTCTCATTTCCGTAGAGTCGCCGCTTGTCTGCAATGAAT
>DATJHM010000305.1:0-4862 GCA_035493895.1 Ktedonobacteraceae bacterium | reverse complement strand
ACAGGACGGCCTGGTCTCCTTCCTCGAAACCTGCTGTACGATCGGCGATGACACGCTCACGGTCCGTGCCCACGAACTCTACCAGGCATACGCACTCTGGTCTCGCTCGCGCGGCACCCCACGTCTCTCCGAATACGCCTTCAGCCGCCTCATCCTCCTGCGTGGCTTCCAGCGTCTGCGTCATGCCTCCGGTCGCCTCTACCAGGGTCTCACGCTCACCGTCCCCATAGGCGTCACGTTAAGCAACCAGATCCCATTGTAGAGGCGGGGTGTATCCCCGCCGGGGACGGTCACCGACCATCTTCGCCCTGCCACGTCGCGTCTGGCCGAGGCGTTGGCTGGAAACCATCCGTGTAGCCTGTGTAGCCTGTGTAGGGTGTGTAGGGCGAATTCAAAAAACTTCGCAAATTCCGATCCGCGTCACCCCTCCGACCATCTCGCCCAAACGCAGAGGTAGGGGCTGCGGTTTATCCCTGCCCGCTCGAATGGACCCATGCTTCGCAAATTCCGATCCGCGTCACCCCTCCGACCATCTCGGCAACATCACACCAGGAAGATGTGCGAGAATATCAAAGAGAGGAAGATGGTAGAAGGGAGATATTGGACGCAACGGTGTGTTTTTAATTTCTGGAAATGAAGGGATCTTATGCAAAATATCAGGACACTGGCACATTATATTGCTGGCGAGTGGCAAAACGGTTCACATGGGCAGTGGAAAGATGATCTCAATCCTTCTGACGCCACACAGGTATTAGCCAGAGTGCCACTGGGTGAGCCAGATCAGATCAACCGCGCTGCCGAGGCCGCTCATCGTGCATTCGCACTCTGGCGCGCAAAAACTGGCCCCGAGCGCGCGGAACTATTATATCGTGCCGCCGAGCTGCTGGCTGCCCGCCGTCAGGAGTTGGGAACGGTGGTAGCGCAAGAAGTTGGCAAGCCGATAGGCGAGGCGATACCGGAAGTTGACCGAGGCGTCATGATTCTGCGCTACTTCGCTTCTGAGGCCGTGCATCCGCAAGGTCAGGTCATTCCGGCACAAAAAGCGGGCAGCTTGCAATTCACGCTTCGTCAGCCGGTGGGACCCCTCGCGGTCATCTCGCCCTGGAATTTCCCGGTCGCAATTCCGCTCTGGAAAATGGCTCCCGCGCTGGCATATGGCAACACGATCGTCTGGAAACCCGCTGAGACCGCCTCATTTACCGCCGTTCATCTGGCTGAAGTGTTTGCCGCCGCTGGCTTTCCCGCTGGCGTGGTCAATCTGCTCCTGGGCAAAGGCTCCACGATTGGCGATACTCTGATCAACCATGAGGCCATTCGCGGCGTGACATTTACTGGCTCAGACGGCGTTGGCATGGGTATCGCGACCCTGGCGGCTAAACGCAATATCAAATTTCAGCTCGAAATGGGCGGCAAGAACGCTGTCATTGTGCTACCTGATGCCGACCTGGAGCAGGCTGCAAAACTCACTGCCGCAGGCGCAATGCGCTTCGCCGGACAGAAGTGTACTGCGACCAGCCGCGCCATTGTCGCCGCTGAAGTACAGGATCAGTTCATCGACCTCTTGAAAAAAGAGATTCTCGCCCTACCAGTCGCTCCAGCCGTCGATGCAAAGAGCGCGGTCGGCCCTGTCATCAGTGATGATTCACTGGAGAAAGTCGCCCTGTACGCTGCAAAGGGCGCTGATAGCGGCCAGGTCGTCCTGGGTGGGAAAAAGCTCGCCACTGATCCATTGGGCAAAGGCTATTTCTTCGAGCCAACCGTGATCGCAAATGTATCCCCCGATGCCGATGTCGCCCAGGATGAGGTCTTTGGCCCCTTGCTGGTACTGCACGAGGCGCATAGCGTCTCTGAGGCGATTTCGATTGCCAATAATTCTCGCTATGGCCTGAGCGTTTCGCTCTTTACACGCGATATCTCGTCAGCCCTGGAGTATATCCACGATATTGAGTGCGGCATGGTGCGCGTCAACGGCGATACTACCGGCGTCGATCCACACGCGCCATTTGGGGGCATGCACAACTCCAGCTCTCACTCTCGCGAGCAAGGACCGGCGGCCATCGAATTTTTTACCGAGATTAAGACCATACAAATCAACAGTACCGGCGCTTAATCCTTTCATCTCTATTCACCAGGAGGACCAGCATCTATGCGCTCAGTTCGTATCACTGAACCCGGTCAGGCGGAACTGTTAGAGGAAGAACGACCACAACCAGGCACAGACGAAGTGCTTGTGCAGGCGCGTGTGGTCGCGCTCAACAACAGCGATCTGGCCCTGTATGAGGGCAAGCGACCGGATGGCTTTTACCGCTATCCCGTCATTCCCGGTCATGCCTGGAGCGGCGTGGTGGCAGAGGTAGGCGCACACGTTCAGGATATCGAACCGGGCCAGAAGGTTGTTGCCGAGAGCATTGTCTATTGCGGCAAGTGTCGCAACTGTCGCATGGGCCTGACAAATCTCTGCGAGGCGGAGTACGCCGAACTCGGCTTTACGCGATCGGGCGGCCTGGCAGAATATGTCCTTGTGCCAGCTCGCCTGCTCCACGTCATGCCTGCGGAGGCGAATCTGGAAGAGTTGGCCTTGCTGGGATCGACTGCCAACGTCGCCGAGGCATTTCTACGCGCACAGCCTCGCCCTGGTGACGTCATCGTGGTAATGGGTTCGGATGCCACCAGCCTGCTGGCGGTACAGATTGCACGTCTCTATAGTCCGGCTGAGATTGTGTTTATGGCATTTCGCGAGGAGCGTCTGCGTCTGGCTCGCGAGATGGGAGCCACCCGCACTATCCGCCCCGGACGTCAGGAGCTAGGCGAGGTTGTCACCGAGCTGACGCACGGTTGTGGAGCTGATGTTGTTTTTGAGGGAAGCGGACATCCGCAAGCGGTAGCAGAGGCGCTACAAATGGTGCGACGAGCTGGCACAGTTGTACTGGAGGGTACAGCCGGTACAGGATCTTTTCTGAATGTAGAAGCCGATCTCTTTGCCATGCACCATCTCTCGGTGTACGGCATTTTTGAGGCCAGTATCGCCGCCTGGACGTATGCTCTTCAGTTATACCAATCCGCACAACTAAGCCTGCCCCCGCTTATTTCGCACCGTTTCCCTCTCGACGATTACCAGAGCGCCCTGGACCTCCTGCTCTACCAGCAACCCCAGGCACTTCAGGCAATCGTCACCCTATAGAGGCGCTGCTTGTCTGCGCCCAATACACATCAACCGAATGGAGGTGCCGGGAATCTCATCTCTCGAAGAAAGGCTGAGGTAGGGATCGCGCTTCATGCCGATCCGCGTCCCCCTCCGGCTCTCTCGAAGAAACCCTGAGGTTGGGCTCGCGCTTCATGCCGATCCGCGTCCCCCTCCGGCCCTCTCGAATACCTCTTTCTTTCTTCGGTTGATGCCTACATCGTCAGCCCTTCAGAAATCTCTGATCTGGCCGATTATATAAAAAATAAAAACATTTGCATATCGTAGAATACTCTAAAGAAAGGGAACCGTACCAATGGAAGCAACAAAACGTTTTCTCACGCATATGGGACTACCAGCCGGGGATGCTCACGAGCTACCAACCAGCACCAAACGCTTCCCCGATGGCGCTCAATATCGTGTTGAGATCCCCAGTACCGAAGGACCACAGGCCCTGGCCGTACTGATCGATGAGGCAAAACGCTTGCATGTCACGATCCATCGCGTCTCACAGGGAAGCGGCGTGATGCTGATGACGGACGCTGAGATCCGTGAGATGGGCGAACTGGCAAAAGCGCAGGGCATGGAAGTAAGTCTCTTTGCCCGCCCAAATGCCGCCTGGGACATCGGTGCGATGGCGGTTTCGAGTGGTGGCAAGGTTCTCGGACCACGTTTGCGCGGCCAGGATCAGCTTATCTATTGCCTGGAAGACGTCAAACGTGCCGCCGCTCTCGGCATACGTAGCGTTTTGCTCGCCGATGAGGGTGCCCTCTGGGTCGCAGGCGAGATGCGTCAGAACGGCGAATTACCGGCGACTATGCAATTTAAAATCAGTGTCATGATGGCCTCTGCCAATCCAGCCTCGATCCGCCTGATGGAACGCTTGGGAGCAAGCACATTTAATATTCCCACCGATCTGACTCTGGCACAAATAGCTGCGATTCGGCAAGCAGTAGACATCCCTCTGGACATCTATGTGGAAGCTCCCGACGATCTGGGCGGTTTCGTCCGGCTATACGAAATACCCGAGATTATCCGCGTGGCCGCCCCCGTCTATATCAAATTCGGCTTGCGCAATGCCCCCAATATTTATCCGGCCGGAACCCATATCGAGAATGTCTCAATTGCTCTGACGCGTGAGCGCGTACGACGCGCCCGCCTGGGTCTCGATCTCTTACAACGCTATTATCCCGAAGCCACTACCTCTCAGCCAGGGGCCCCGGGATTAGCACTACCGGTTACCGAATAATGTTATCAGCCAAGCTCAACCAGATGGCGCGTATCATTGTGATAGAGCAGATGCACACGGCCACCCTTGAGAAGCACCTCTGTCACGCCGGTCGGATCTAATGCCAGCGCACGTGAGTTGGGCAGGTTCATATCAAGAATATTAGAAAGGAGCAAACGCAGCGTCGTACGGTGCGCAAAAATGAGCAACGTCTGCCCGGCATGGCGTTTCAGCAGATCCAGCAAACAGGAAACGGCACGAGCAATAACCTCTTGCTGGGTCTCACCACCCGGAGGATCGATCATCCAGGAACCACTCTCCCAGATCTCCATCTCTTGCGGAAAATCCAGGTTGAGTGCTTCTCGGGACCGCATCTCCCACTCGCCAAATCCCATCTCACGCAGGCCCGCAACTTTCTGAATTTCCAGTCCCAGCGCCTGCGCAGTAGGAGTA
>DATJHM010000304.1:0-8325 GCA_035493895.1 Ktedonobacteraceae bacterium | reverse complement strand
TACAATGTGCTCTTAGCACTCGCTGTGTCCGCAGGTATAGCACTTGCGGCAGCCCTCTTCGTAGACCATGGTATTGCAACCACATTCGGGACAGAGATTGCCGGTCACGGTCAACTGGCTCAGCTTCGTCGGATCGAACTGCTCATGATGGTTGCCATTGCTGTTGGCCTCATCAGCAGAATCTTGCTCCTCGCTCACCTCTTCGGCAGGGCGCAGGGACTCCAGATGTAACTCCAGAGCGCGCGCCACGCCGTCTGGCAGAGAGCGCACCTGCTGGGCACCGAAGCCAACCGAGCGACTCCCACCGATGCTACGCAATTGTTCCGCGATGGCCTGCATACGATCGGTCTGCGAGAGCGGACTGAGGATCTGCAAGTTGAGCGAGATCAAACGACCCAGCGCCTCAGAAAGAGCTGCGATATCGCTACCGGCCTTACCAAGCGTCACAAAGACCTCTAGCGGTCCCTGATCATCGCTGTTGATCGTGATATTGATCTTGCCCTCAGGAGCTTTCACCTGACGGGTGTAACCCTGCACGACCGTCGGGCGAGGCTTGATGCCCTGCTGGATCGACGTGACAGGCTCGATCATTGGGGCCTGTTTCTGCTCTTCGGCCTCCTGCTTGGTCTTTTTCTCATCCTCTACACGCGTCAGAACCGCATCGCGAGAACCGTCGCGATAATAGGTCACGCCCTTACAACCGGTCTCATAGGCCATACGATAGAGGGTATCCACCTGTTCAACCGTGTGGTCGTTTGGCGCATTGACGGTCTTGCTGATGCTCGAGTCGGTATAGCGCTGGACCATGGCCTGGACGCGTATATGCTCTTCGGGCGAGAGATCCTTCGAGGCCACAAAGTAGGCGGGAGTCTGCTCGTTCGGGTGTCGTTCGCGCCATTCCTGAAGCAGCGGATGATAGAGAATATGCTCACCGGTACGGTCACGACGGATCATCGCGAAATCGAAGACCGGCTCGATACCCGAACTGACGCCTGCGAGCAGGCTGGTCGTGCCCGTAGGAGCCTGTGTCAGGAGCACTGCATTGCGGATGCCCTGCTTCTTGATCTTCTCCTGGGTTTGCTTTGGCAGGCGCTTGATGAACTTGCCTTGCATATATTTATCGCGCTCGAAATGTGGGAATGACCCTTTCTCCTGCGAGATATCAGCGGAGGCGTCATAGGCGGAGTCGCGGATCGTGGCATAGATGCGCTCGATGATTGGCAGCGATTCCGGACTCCCATAGGCCACCTTCATTTTCAACAGCGCATCGGCGAGTCCCATCGTGCCGAGACCAGTGCGGCGCGTGCCCATCTGTGCCTGTTTGTTCTCAGGAATGAAATACTCGTTGGCATCGACAACGTTATCCAGGAAGCGCATGGAGATGCGGCTGATCTCGCCAAGATGCTCGTAATCCATCTGCCCATTTTTGACGAAAGCAGAGAGATTGATAGCGCCGAGGTTGCAAACTCCCCATTCCGGCAGGCCTTGCTCCCCGCAATTATGTAAAGTAAGTCCGTTGCCGACGAATTGATGTGCAACTGGCTCTGTTAAATCGTAAACTGTTTCTTCGCCATCAGGAACGAGTTGCTCGAAAGTTGCTAAGAAGCTTTCACGATATGGCCCGCGTACATAGTTTTGCAGGGTTTCCTCAAGCTTTTGCTGCTTCTCGACAGTCAGGAAGCCAATTTGCTTCGCGAATATGCTCAAACTACTGTTAGAAATGATCAGCTCATGGTATGCCTGACAATCATATGAGGCCATACCACCTTTCCCATCTGGCAGGTTGCGTGCCTGAGCAACTCGGCGATCTTTGAAGATGCAAGATGCGATACCAAAGTTGAGTAACAGACGTTGGACGCCTTCGAGCAAGCTCTGGCTTATCGATGTAAGGCGCACAGAAACACCTTTTTGCTGTGTACCCTGTACTGAGCCATCTGCCGTGAAGAGCGCTGAGAGGAAGCCTTGTTGCATCTCTCGCGAACCTTGTAGCACAGAAGAGGGCACCTGGAGCTTGTTCTCGCGTAGTTCAGGATCAATGAGTTGGAGCAGTCTTGTTGATTCAACACGAGTTTCATTGCGCGCCGTGATCTCAATACTGCCTACTGGATACTCACGTAGTCTCTGATTGGCTTCAGGCGTAACAACGAGGCGATTAACAGCTTCCGCAAACTGTGGTGCGATAGCTTGTTCACTACCGAAGAAGGAGAGCACCACACTGCCCTGACGTCTGGTATTAATATACCCGTCGCCGATAAGCCAGCCAAGTACCTGACCTAGCTCGGCGCTGCCTGACTTTCCAAAGCCACCTTCACTGGCAAGCATGACGATCTTATCATCTGTAACAAGCTTACCAGCTTCTTTCCATCCCTTGTTGGTAAGCACTTTGTGATCGCGAGTGAGGCGTACCGTGTATCCTTCTTTGGTCTGAAGTTGATATACTGGTTTAATGCCTGTTGGGAAAACATTGCTAGCCTGTCTCAGTGAACTTGTTGGAGCTGCTTTTATGTTGATCTCGCTCTTTGCATGCCCTGCAAGCGCCATCTCCTCCACCTTGACATCAGGTGAGACAACTGTGATTGGTAGTTCTCGCTCTGCTAGCTCTTTAGCCGGAATCAGGCCATTGTCTGTATAGATCAGCGTATCGCCGGTTACGCATGGATTCACGCAGCGAATATTCTCGTAGTACCACGTATTCGACTCTTTATTGTAGCGATCCATGAATACCACGCCCGGCTCAGCCGACTCCCAGGCCGAGTTGCAGATGAGATCCCATAGGGCACGGGCGCGAATAGTCTTTTTCACCTCGCCCTGCCAGACTAGATTCCAATCGCTATCGCTCTTCACCGCCTCCATGAAGGCATCGGAGACGCAGACGGAAAGGTTCGCATGCTCAATCTGACCGGATTTGCGTTTGACTGTGATGAACTCTTCAATGTCAGGATGGTTGTCATCGAGCATGATCATTAAAGCACCCCTCCGCGAACCACCTTGCTGAATCACATCTCCAGTCGCGACCGAGTAGAGTTGTGCCCAGGAACAAGGGCCGGAGGCGGTGCCGTTGACCGTTTTAATATAAGAGCCACGGGGACGCAATGTGGAAAGATTGATACCAACACCACCACCACGTGCCATGATCTCAGTCATGATCTTCAAATTATCGAGAATACCCTGGCGGCTATCTTCAGGGGAAGGTATCACAAAACAATTATAGTATGTAACCTGGTGTCCCGTACCGGCACCTGCCAGGATGCGACCGCCAGGAACAAATTTGAAATCCGAAAGAGCCTCGTAGAAGCGTTTCTCCCACTCCTCACGCTTTTCTGGTGTGGTCTCAACCGCAGCAATCCCACGCGCCACGCGCTCCCAGGTCTGCTCGGGATAAAACTCAAGCGGCTTGCCTGAGGCATCTTTGAGAGAGTATCTATCCATGAACACTTTTTCGCGAATCCCCTCAAGCCGGGTCGTGTTCCTGGTATCAGCAGCCTTCTGGTCCTGGGCGGGACGCTTCTGCTGTTCTAACATCCTTGATATCTCCTTTTTAACTACGACAAAAATACGTAGGGTCTTGTTATCGGCGAAGGTAGTATTTATAATTCGTCTTGGTCATCATTGATCATCTGACACCCAGTATACTCGCATTGCATCACGATTTCAAGCCTTTTGGCACAACATCTTGTAACTCTATTTATTATTGACACAACATATTGACACTGGCAACTGCATTTCCGGCGCTGACGCCTTGATAGCAAACGAAGTGTGTTCTGTGATACGCTATTGAATAGAGCGCGTTGAGCGCGAACATCCGTTCATTTTTGATGGGAGGAACCATGCGGGCAGAGATCCTTTCCTGTGGTACAGAATTACTATTGGGCCATATCACCGACACGAACGCAACGTATTTAGCGCAGAGTCTATCCCCTCTTGGGATTGATCTTTTTTATGTCTCTCAGGTAGGAGATAACCAGGGGCGCATCGTCGAGACCTTGAGAAGAGCCTGGGAGCGTTCTGAATTGATCATCATGACTGGAGGGCTAGGACCAACGGAGGATGATCTGGCGCGTGAGTCGATCAGTGCTTTGCTGGGAGAGACGATGCAGGTTGATCCTGAGCTGGAGAAAGATCTGCGTGCGAGATTTGCGGGCATGGGCGTGCAGATGCCTGAAAGTAACGTCAAACAGGCCACATTGATCCCTTCGTCCCAGGTAATTCGCAATCCCGTGGGAACAGCGCCGGGCTGGTGGGTGGAGAAGGATGGACGCATCCTCGTGACGATGCCGGGTGTGCCGCGTGAGATGTATCGCATGTGGGAGAATGAGGTCGTGCCGCGCCTGATGAAGAGCTTCGCGGGCAGCGTCATTTTTACGCGTATTCTGCGCGTGACCGGAATAGGGGAGTCGGGCGTCGAGCAGGCCCTGAAATCGCTTATTCGCAGCGAGAATCCCACGGTTGCGACCTATGCCAAAGATGACGCCATCGATGTGCGTGTGACCGCGAAAGCCGCCACACAGGAAGAGGCTCAGGTTCTGGTTGAGGCGATGGAAGAGAAGATCCGCGCGATCCTGGGAAATGCCATCTTTGGTATTGATAAACAGACCCTGGCCAGCGTCATCGGCGATAAGCTGCAACAGCGTCAGCAGACCCTCGGCGTGATGGAATCGCTCACGGGCGGTTTGCTTGCCAGTACGATTACTGATGTCGCGGGCAGCTCTGCTTATTTTATTGGTGGACTGGTTTCTTATAGTACATCACTCAAAGAGCAACTGGGTGTGCCCGGAGAAATCTTAGCGCAACATGGCGCGGTAAGCGAAGTGACGGCGCGCGCGATGGCGCATGCTGTGCGTGAGCGGCTGGGGAGCGATTATGGCATTGGCGTCACGGGTGTTGCGGGACCGGATGAGCAGGAGGGGAAGCCGGTGGGTACCGTGTATATCGCCGTAGAGGGACCTCAGGGGGTCTATTCGCTCAAGGGACCCGGTCGGCGTGCCAGTCGGAGCGATAACAAGCGGCACTCCGTACTGGCCTCTCTGGCCTTGCTGCGTTTGTATCTGGAAGGTCTGGTGACTCCGGAGTAGCAAGCAGGAATGGTTTCCCCACTATCGGAGATTCTCTGATAGTGGGTTGGTTCTGCAAAAGATGGAATCGCAACCTATTGACAGAAAGGACCATAGTTATCTCATGAGCACTCCTATAGGATTCGGCTTCTCTCTTCCGGCTCAGCCCAGTTCTAGTATGACGGGTTCAGCTTATCTGGCAACTATGCAGGAGAGAATCGCCATTCTCTCCGATCATATTGACTCCCTGTGGTTTACTGATCACCTCCAGGCAAACGACAAGTTCTTGTTGGAGGGATGGACGGCCCTCACGTATCTGGCAGCTTTGCAACCGCAACTGAGCATCGGCCACATTGTGCTTTGCCAGTCCTACCGCAATCCGGCGCTGCTGGCGAAGATGGCTGCGACGTTGAACTACCTCAAGGATGGGCGTTTCATCCTGGGCATCGGGGCAGGCTGGAAAGAAGACGAATATCGTGCTTACAACTACGATTTTCCTTCGGCTGGCACACGTATCGCGGAACTGGAAGAGACCGTTCAGATTATCAAAGCTCTCTGGACGCAGAAGCAGACCACCTTTCAGGGTAAACATTACCAGGTCATCGAGGCATATTGTGAGCCCAAACCCGATCCGCTGCCTCCCATTATGATCGGAGGCAGCAAGCCTCGGATGCTCCGCCTCATTGCTCGCCATGCTGATTGGTGGAACGTCAGCTGGAAAGGCATCGAGGCGTATCGCCAGCTGGTTAGCGAATGTGAGCGTGCCTGTGACGAAGTTGGACGTGATCCGGCGACCCTGCGTCGTACCTGGTTCGGGGGCTGTATCTGTGCCGAAAACGAGGCTGAACTGCGAAAGCTCAACACGGACAACATCACCGTTGAAAGAGCCCTCGTTGGCACTCCGCAACAGATCATCGAGCAGATGCATACTTTCATCGAACAGGGCGTAGACCACTTTGAGCTGGTCTTACCCTTCGAGCAACCCATGTCCAGGAACTGCGCCGAGCTTCTTGCCAGCGAAGTGCTTCCCACATTTCGCCACCAGTGATCCCATGAAATCGGGAACACTTACGCCCGTCGATCGGGCGTAAGTGTTCCCGGTTGATTCCCTACATTCAAATGTGTCGTTTCCTTCTCATCCGTATCCTTCGTAGCTAATGCAAACTCACGAAAGATGATCAACAATGTGGTATGATAGAAGGCATGAAAATCCCTCTGTTCATCCGACCTTTGACCGAAAACGAACATCTCGTAGGACAACACGTGTGGCGCGAGAAGGGTCGCAACACCATTCCTCCTCTGACCAGAGCAGGCTGGTTCGCGGCTACAGTTGCAGGCTTTTGATATCCTCTGCGACAAAAGACAAATCGTTATTGAATTGATGGTCGCCTTCGTCTCGTTCTCCTACCGTTGCCTCCGGGAGGATTTGAGAGTAGAGCGCAAGATGGTCAAACGGCACGATTGCATCGTCACGGCAGTGGTACAGGAATAGCTGTTTGCCCTTGGAAAGCTTTGTGGCTCCACCGGTCAGCAGCATCAGTTCCTCATAGCCAGCATAGCGCCAGCCATTCCCACCCCAAAATGGGCACGCGAGAAGAAACAGGCCAGCAATCGGTCTCTCTGTCTCCATTTCGCTCATCCACTTGAGGAGAATCGAGGCGCCGACCGAATGGCCGACGAGAGCAATTGGCCCCTGCACTGTAGCCAGCTCTTTTTCGAGGTGATGCTTCCACTCTTCATAGGACGCATCTTCTTCGTGCGGCTGAGCCGGGTAATGAACCTCGTATTGCGGGCCAAGTGAATGCGAGAGGCTCGTGGCAAGCTGTTTGTCCACTTCGTAAGCGCCGGTTCCCGCGCCTTGAATCAAGAAGACGTGCTTCGTCATAATAGACATCCCTTCTGTTTCTCTGGTAATCATGGGCCCAATATATGCCTGGAATATGGTATGATTTCTTATAGAAAAATATCGCAATTTGGCTGAATTGAGGCAATGTATGCATCAGAATCAGGATGATTTTGCTGAATATCGTGGATATACTCAAAATACGCAAGAAATAGATTATTCTCACCCGGACTATTATCAACAACAAGAGCAAATCGTACCCGACGTCCCGAAAACCCGGGAAGCACAGCCCAAGCAAGAACGACCACCTGCGCACAATCCTTATGCCGAATATAGCGGTTATTCTGAGTATGGACCAACCATACAGGCCGATCCTTATACGCAGGAGCATCGTGAATCGGCCATACAAACTGACCCCTACACCCAGGAGCATCGTGAGCCAGCCACTGAAGCCGATCCTTATACGCAAGAGTATCGTGGGCCCCAGCATATGGAAGGCTATATAGAGAATGTGGGGAACTATCAGCAGGAGGCATCGCAGCGAGGGCATGCGGAAGATGGTCCAAAGAAGAAAAGAGGGCTGGCTGGTATTGGGGGCCTGATTGTCACAATCGGCGCTTTTCTGCTCAAGTTTCAAAGCCTGGTCTTTCTGCTCAAATTTGGGATGGCGAGCTTCTCTATTATCGTCTCCATTGCCGTCTATGCCCTCTTTTATGGCTGGACCTTTGCGATTGGCATTGTCGCCCTGCTTTTCGTACACGAGATGGGGCATGCCGTGGTGATGAAGCTCAAAGGGATACCGCTGGGAGGCATGATCTTTATTCCCATGCTTGGAGCGGCAGTCACGATGAAACAGATGCCCCAGAACGCGCGCGATGAGGCTGAAGTGGGCATTGCCGGGCCGATCGCGGGCACAATCGCGGCTTCCGTCTGCCTGCTCATAGCACAATCACATCCAGAGGGATCGATCTGGGCTCCGCTGGCATACTTTGGCTTCTTCATCAACCTGTTTAACCTGATCCCCATTGTGCCCTTTGATGGGGGGCGGGTGCTGGCCGCGATTGATAAGCGTATCTGGTTCCTGGGCTTTTTTCTGCTGATTGCGTTCCAGATCTGGCAATGGTTTACTGGAAACTTCTCACTCTGGCTGTTGATCTTTACCCTGTTTGCCGCAAGCCAACTCTGGTCGCGAGGGATGGGGCCGAGCACACCTGAATCGAAAGCGTATTATGCCGTGCCGCTTGTTTCTCGTATCGCGCTGACCGTGCTCTACTTCGGGCTGCTGATCGTGCTGGTATTGGGCATGACGATGGCGCATAATCTGATACCCGTGGGAATTTAGCGCAGAAGCTTAATCGGGCAATTTGCGTATCCTACCTGTTGTGTTTCTTCGAGAGGGATAGGGGGATCATCCCGCTCGAAGAAGTAGGC
>DATJHM010000303.1:0-10116 GCA_035493895.1 Ktedonobacteraceae bacterium | reverse complement strand
CAGGTGGCGCGGACGCCGGATGCCATTGCGTTGAGCTACGAAGATGCCCTGCTGAGCTATGCGCAGGTGGATCGGCTGGCGCAGGGGCTGGCGTGGCAGTTGCAAGCGTCCGGAGTGCAGTGCGAAGAGCGGGTGGGAGTGCTGCTGGATCGTCGTTTCCCCTTTGTGCTGGCACAACTGGCGATCTGGAAATCGGGCGGGGTGTATCTGCCGCTGGACCCGTTGCATCCTCAAGAGCGATTGGCACAGATCCTGGAGGAGAGCCACTGCCGGGTGGTGCTGAGTAGTCAGACCTACCAGTCGTTATGGGAGGAGATTGCTGGACAGGGGGAGACGCCGTTGCTGCTGATTGAGCAGCTCTTACGCGAAGTCCATGAGGGGCTAGAGATGCATGGGGAAGCACGCTCATTGCCGCAGGCACGGCTGGTGCAGGAGCCGGGACAGCAGGCGTATGTGCTCTACACGTCAGGATCGACCGGACAGCCCAAAGGCGTGATGGTGGAGCAGCGAGGGATGCTCAACCATCTGCTGGCCAAGAGTGAAGATCTGGGGCTGAGCGGAGCGGATATCGTGGCGCAGAATGGGCCACAGAGCTTTGATATCGCGATCTGGCAAAGTGTGGGCGCCTTGCTCTGGGGAGGGCAGGTGCGGCTGGTACCCGAAGAGATCGCCTTTGAGGCGAAGCGGTTGTGGCAGGAGGTGAGGGAGCATGGGATCACGATCTTGCAGGTGGTGCCAGCGCTGCTCCGAGAACTGGTGCAGGAACTGGAAGAGGAGGAGAGAGCACAACGGGGAGTTGTGGATGTAGGTGCGGTGCGCTGGGTAGTGCCGACGGGAGAGGCGTTGCCGGGAGAGGTGAGTGAGCGGTGGAGCCGATTGGCAGGGGGAGTGCCGTTGCTCAATACGTATGGCTCGACGGAGTGCTCGGATGATCAGTGCCATTATGGCTACGAGCAGTTAGCGGGAGAGGAGGCGGAGTTGGCGATTGTGCCGTTGGGGTATCCGATCCGCAACATGCAGGGGTATGTGGTAGACGCGCAGGGGGAGCAGGTGCCAGTAGGAGTGAGAGGAGAGTTATGGTTGGGAGGAAGAGGCGTGGGAAGAGGCTATATTGGGAGGCCGGAGCAGACGGCAGAGCGTTTTGTGCCAGATAGATGGAGTGGAGAGGCGGGAAGCAGGTTGTACCGGACGGGGGATGTGGTGAGGCGTCTGAAGAATGGGAACCTGGAGTATGTGGGGAGGAAGGATCATCTGGTGAAGGTGAGAGGATACCGGATCGAACTGGGGGAGATCGAGGCGGTGCTGGCGGAGTGCGAGGGAGTCGAGGCGAGTGTGGTGGTGGCGAGAGAGGGGAGTCGAGGGGAGCAAGAGTTGATCGGGTATGTGGTGATGGGGAGGGGGAAGGAGTGCTCGGAAGAGGAGGTGCGGGGATATGTGCGCAAGAGGTTGCCGGAGTACATGGTGCCCAGGAGATGCGTGCAGTTGGAGGAGTTGCCGTTGACGAGCAATGGGAAGGTGGACAGGAAGGCATTGCCAGAGCCAGAGGAGGAGGAGAGCAGTGAAACGGAGAGGAGAGAGGAGCGAGGGAGGAAGGGAGAGATAGAGGAACTGGTGGGAGCGATCTGGGGAGAGGTATTGGAGAGGGAGGAGATAGGGAGAGAAGAGAACTTCTTTGCGTTGGGAGGACATTCGTTGTTGGCGACGAGAGTGATGGCGAGAGTGAGAGGGGCATTGGGCGTAGAGTTGCCGTTGCGGAGCCTGTTTGAGTGGCCGACGGTAGCGGGTCTGGCCCTGCACATCGAACAAATCTTGCGGTCTGAGCAGGGCATTAAAAAACCAGCGCTCAAAGTGTCATCCGGTGCTTCAGAGATCCCCCTTTCATTTGCGCAACAGCGGCTCTGGTTCTTGCATCAACTAGACCCACACAACCCTGCGTATAACATTCCTGGTGGGATACGTATTCGCGGAAAGTTGAACGTACAGGCATTATTCCAGAGCCTGAATGTAGTTGTGCAACGTCATGGGAGCCTGCGTACGGCCTTTCAGGATAGATATGGCCGGGCTATACAGGTGATAGAGCCGCGTGGGAAGCTAAGCATGCTTTCAATTGATGTGAGCCACCTGGATGCTGCCATGCAAGAGAAAGAACTGCGTCGTCTGGTGCAGGATGAAGCACATTGTCCTTTCAATCTTGCACAGGGACCACTCTTGCGTTGTGTCTTACTGCGTTTGCATGCTGATGAACACGTCCTGGCGCTTACCATGCACCATATCATTTCTGATGGCTGGTCATCGGAAGTGCTGATACGTGAATTGACAACGCTCTACGAGGCATTTGTGGCTGGACGTTCTGCACCTCTGCCTCCCCTGCCTGTGCAATATGCCGATTTTGCGCTCTGGCAACGTTCATGGCTGAAAGATGAGGCACTGGATACGTTGTTGGATTATTGGACTCAGCAACTGAGAGGAGCAACCGCCCTTGAACTGGCGAAAGATCGCGCTCGTCAGGGGAGCGTGCAACATCGTGGTGCAACGCATACGTTTATGCTCTCCCAACAGCTCTCGCGAGCTTTGCACACCTTGAGTCAGCAAGAAGGCGTGACCCTGTTCATGGCATTGCTTGGTGCTTTCCAGGTCTTGCTCTACCGTGTGAGTGGGCAGCGGGATATTGTAGTGGGAACCGATGTCGCCAACCGAACCTATGAAGAGACGGAGGCCCTGATCGGCTTTTTTGTCAATCTATTGGCGCTGCGTATGCAACTGCACGGACAAGATACATTTCGAGAGATCGCCAAAGGTGTGCGAACCATGGTGCTGAATGCCTATGCTCACCAGGATCTGCCCTTCGAGAAGCTCATCGATGCTTTGCAACTGGAGCGTAGCGGCCAGCAGGTTCCCCTGGTGAATATCCTGTTTGTCATGCAGAACACGCTTCCGCCGTTGCACTTGCAGGATCTGGAGGTCAGTGCGTTCGATATCGAGATTCAAACGGCCAAGTTCGATCTGGCCGTGTTTATGATGGAACGCCTTGATGGTCTGCATGGTTTTGTGAATTATCGAGCCGACCTGTTTGATCATGAGACCATTGCCCAACTCTTCAAGCATTTTGAAATCCTGTTGGAGAGCATTGTGCGTGCACCTGATGCATCGGTAGACACCTTAGAGATCTTTACCCCCGAAGAAAAAGCACAACTCCTGAACCGCGAAACCACAGAGCGCGCTGAACAGCGCCGCAAGTTAAAAGTTACAAAGCGTCGTGTCATTGCACTTGCCGATGCTGATAAGCAGGAGCGCGGTTGAGCGGAACATTTTCTCTTTGATCGTTTGTTAGAATGAGGAGGCCGTTTGTGACATCCACATCCAGTCCGGGCAATTTGAAAGCTGAATATGATGTAGTAATCTGTGGCGCTGGCATTGCAGGTCTCACCCTTGCCAGACAGATTACGATGGAAATTCCCGATGCGTCATTGCTGTTGATTGAAGGCGTAGGAGATAAGAGTCGTACCGGTGCCATTCAGGTCGGCGAGTCGACCATAGAAATCTCCGCTCGCTATCTGGCTGATGTTGTGGGATTACGGGATTATCTTGAGGCGTCACATTATCATAAGTGGGGATTCAGATTTTTCTTTGGCAATGGCCATATGTCTTTGCAGGAGCGGCCTGAGTTTGGTACTTCTCATGCCTCTCCACTCAATTCATATCAACTGGATCGTGCTCTGCTAGAAACTGATGTAAAAAAATTGAATGCTGCTATGGGCATTCAGATGCTTGAGGAGAGCAAGGTTGAAGATATTGAGCTGGCGAGCGATGTTGGATTGCATACGATTCGTGTGCAGCAACACACGACGAATGAACAATACACTATTCGGTGTCGCTGGGTGATTGATGCTATGGGGCGACGACGTTTTATTCAGCGGAAACTGGGTATCGCTGAGCCAAAAAATCAGCTTCACAGTGCATCCTGGTTCCGTCTAAAGGGACGTATCGATGTCTGCGATCTGGTCCCACGGAATGAAGAAGAATGGCATGCACGCGTCCCTGATAACAATCGTTACTACTCTACCAATCATCTTATGGATAACGGACGTTGGGTCTGGCTGATACCGCTGGCTTCAGGAAATACGAGCGTAGGGATTGTGGCGCGCGAAGATTTCTTTCCTTTTCCTACTTATAATACCTATGAGCGTGCGCTCCAGTGGTTGCAAGTCAATGAGCCAGTGCTCTGGATGCGGATCAAAGACCTGGAACCGCTGGATTTTCAGTGTTTGAGACACTACAGCTATAGCGCCCGGCAGGTCTTTTCGATGCAGCGCTGGGCCTGTACGGGTGATGCGGCAGTCTTTTCTGATCCCTTCCTCTCTCCGGGTATCGATCAGGCTGGCTTTGCGAATACGCTCATCACTGAGATGATAAAGCGCGACCGGGCTTCATGTTTAGATGTGCAGGCCGTAGAGAAATTTAATGAACAATTCCTGGCCTTCCATAATGGCGTGTCCTGGATTACCCAGCCTGCCTATGCCTTCTATGGCGATGGCCTGGTAACTGGTACGAAGATGTTCTGGGATATCGCACGCGGTTTCTCTATTAATGCGGCCCAACGCTTCAACGCTATCTATCTCGATGAGCAGAAAATGAAAGCGGTCGATCCTATCGTCTCGCGGATTTTCGCGCTGGCGGTACGTCTGGAGCGCCTCTTTAAGGTCTGGGCTGCGCGAACAAGCAAAAAGTACTCGTATAAGTTTGTTGATTACTTTGCGGTTCCGGGCATGCTCGATCTCTATCACACGAATTTCAAGACGGGGAAAAGTGTCGAAGAACTGGTAGCTGATCATCAGCAGACGCTATTATACATGGAAGAACTGGTGCAGTTGATTTTTTTAATGGCGTTAGCTGATACGATGCCTGAACAGTTTGAACAGCTACCCACGCCACTCTGGTTGAATGCCTGGGGGGTGGGATTGGATCCTAAGCGTTGGAAGCTTGATAAACTCTTTGTCCCCACTTCTAGTCCGCGTCCTCTCAAGATAGAGCAATTTGCCACCATCTTTGGCGTAACTGATCTGCCCTCATTGGTAGCAGGCCGAAGTAAAGTAGTTTTTTAGTCGCGTTGTTGTCTGGAGAGCATGTATCGCCGTCAGAGTGATACATGCTCTCTTTGTGTATCCAGTTGGGGCAAAATTGTTGTACCTCTTTTTATACCCAAAAATACCTCTAGGGGGTATTGCATAGCGCCTGGTTCCAGAGTTACACTGTATGATGTGTTCTACGGAATGGGCTGCCTGCGTAGCGACAAGTCTTGCTCCTGCGGTCCGGTCTGACAAGAACCTCAAACGTTCGGTTTCTTCGGCATCCGTGATGCTGAAGTGACGGAGTTTGCCCACATGTTGGTCTGAAATCCTTTCCACTTCATCGTTATCTACCTGTTCTCATCCTACATTCATAACACTGCCATTTTGACGAGTCCATATTCCTTGATGTAGGGAATGAAGCCTCTGTTATGTTATTGTGACGACGGCTACTCCTGGCACGGTTGCATGTGTCGGCTTTTGTGGGTCGAAGGGTGTCACGTGCCATTTTCAGAAAAAGGGGTAAAAAATAGATGCAAACAGCAGCGTTAAAAGGCTCACCTCTCTCTGCCCAACAGGCGCGCCTGTGGTCTCTGAGCAGGAACAACCCGGTCTATCGCGTTACCTGTGCTCTTCATCTGCAAGGGCGTCTGAATAAGAGTGCTTTGCAGAATGTATTGCAGCGATTGGTTGCTTGCCATGAGATCCTGCGCACTGTTTTTTACCTTATGCCAGGTATGGATATCCCTGTGCAAGTTGTCACTGATGATGCGGCCTTGCGGATGCGGGTAATGGATCTGGATGAACTATCTCCACAGAGGCAAACCGCTCTCGTTGAACATCTGATGGCCTCTTTGCAAAACGAGACATGCGATCTGGCTCAGCCTCCTCTTTTGCAGGTCTGGTTATTGCAGCTATCTTCTCATACTCATCTTTTGTTGCTGTCTTTACCAGCCCTATGTGCAGATGCTGGCGCACTCAGGGTGTGTGTTGAAGAAATTCAACGCGGCTATGCCTTATCTCTACAGCAAGATGAGTGGCCAGATGAAGAAGATCTGCTTCAATATGCCGATGTCGCTGCCTGGCAGGAAGATATATTAGTGGCAGAAGATGCCGAAGCACATCGACGATACTGGCGTGATATCGATGGAGCATGGCATGCGACCCTTCATGTGCCTTTTGCAAGAGCCCAGGAGAGAATAAAAACTGGAATGGGAGCACAGAAGGGATTTAAGCCAGAGGTGTTATCAGTGCCTCTGGACGAAAATCTGCTATGGCAGGCACAGGAACTGGCTGCGCGCTATCATGTATCGAATGCTTCTTTATGGCTTGCCTGCTGGCAAATAGCGCTCTGGCGTCTGAGCGGTGAAGTGAAATTTCTTATAGGCGTGGCCTGCGAAGGGCGTATATTTGAAGAACTATCGAACGCTCTGGGCCCCTATACGCGTTTTGTCCCCCTTGAAGCTTCCTTTGCGCGAGAACGCTCTTTTACGCAGACGTTGACGGCTGTGGATGCGTCTCTCCAGGAAGCAAACAAACAGCAGATGTATTTTACCTGGGAGGGGAGTGAGCGAGATGGGGAGGAGAAGATGGCTCCTTTCTTCCCTGTAAGTTTTGAATATGATGTCTGGCCTGCTGAATTTCACGTGGGCGATCTCTCAATTGCTCCTGTCCATTGCAGGCATTGTATAGATCGTTTCATGCTGAAGATGCATATTTTGCAGATAGGTGAGAGACTTCAGCCTGAAATACACTTCGATCCGACTATTCTAACTGCTGAGCAGGTAGAGCGGCTGGCACTGGTAACAGGCACGCTATTTCGTGCTCTTGTTACTCAACCTCAACTCTCTGTAAGCCAGTTGCCGCTTCTTCCCCAGACTGAGCAAACACTCCTGCGTACCGCGCTTTCTGGAGCACAGAGCACACTGCCTGCGCGAGGATTGCATCACTATTTTGAAGAACAGGCCAGAAGATATCCGGAGCAACTGGCAGTGTTGAGTGCCTCCGAACGGCTAACGTATCAAGAATTGAATAGCAAGGCCAATCAACTTGCCTGTGTTTTGCGCAAAAGAGGGGTCGGAGCGAATGTACTGGTCGGGTTATGTACGCAACGTTCAGCTTTGATGATCGTTGGATTGCTCGCTATTTTGAAGGCAGGAGGGGCGTATGTTCCGTTTGATCCCGAAAGTCCATCAGAGCGACTGGCGTATCAATTGACGGATGTACAGCCCCTCATAGTGCTCACGCAGCAAGCACAGTTATCTCGTCTGCCTGGCACCGATGCAGAGGTGCTCTGTCTGGAAGAGATACTGCAAGAGGCAGAGCAGGAAGCGACAGAGAATCTTGCTGCCGTTGTCGATCTTGAAGACCTGGCTTACGTGATGTACACTTCTGGCTCGACTGGCGTCCCAAAGGGAGTACAGATTCGGCAGCGCAGTGTCGTGAATTATGCACTGGCGATCGGCGAGCTCCTGGGAAATGAGTCTGGCTTACAATTTGCTACCGTTTCTACGCTGGCCGCAGATCTGGGGAATACGGCGATTTTCGGTGCGCTGACTTCGGGTGGCTGTCTCCATATTCTTGATTATGAGACCATTACCTCTGGTGAGGCTTTTACACACTGGCAGCAAGAGCATCCGATTGATGTACTGAAAATAGTGCCATCACACCTCTCAGCTCTTTTACATAGCGCAGGCTCTGAAATGCTTCTTCCACGTCAGGCTTTAATTCTGGGAGGAGAGGCTCTACCGTACAGCTTGATCGAACAATTGCGTCGCCTGGGAGCACCCTGTCGCATCTATAATCACTATGGCCCGACGGAAACGACGATCGGGGTCATCGTGAATGAGTCTGGTCAGCTACAGAGCAGTGCGGATCAGCTACAAGAGCCGATGCAGCAAAGCTCGGTTCCCCTGGGATTGCCCATTGCGAACACTGAGGCCTACGTTCTGGATCAGGCACTACATATGGTGCCCGTAGATGTTGCGGGGGAGCTGTACCTGGGTGGAGCTGGTCTCGCGCGTGGATACCTCCATCAGCCGGAGCAGACGGCTGAACGTTTCATTCCTCATCCATTCTCAACAGAGTCAGGCGCAAGGCTCTACCGGACAGGTGATCTGGTGCGTTACACTGAGGAAGGACAGATAGTTTTTCTTGGGCGGCGTGACAGTCAGGTCAAATTGCGTGGTTATCGCATTGAGCTGGGTGAGATTGAGGCAGTGATCAGACGTCATGCGAATGTGCGTGACTGCGCTGTAATGCTGCGCGAAGATCTAGCAGACGAGCCCCGTCTGGTTGGGTACATTGTTCCCCAGCGCCAGCCCGCGCCTGACACTGAGGATATTCGCACGTTTGTACGCAAATTCGTGCCCGAGTATATGGTACCTTTGACGTGCGTATTTCTCGATGCTTTGCCGCTGACCGCTAACGGTAAAATGGATCGCCGCCAGCTCCCTCTGCCTGAGCAGATACAGAATAGCGGGCAACGGATGTTCGTGGCGCCACGCACCTCCCTTGAGGAAATATTGCTGGATATCTGGAAAGACCTGCTCGATGCACCGATGATCGGCGTCCATGATAATTTTTTCCAATCAGGCGGGCATTCGCTGCTGGCAACTCAGGTGATATCCAGGGTTCGCTCTATCTTGCACGCCGAAATCTCCATCCTCAGTCTATTTGAGGCGCCGACGATTGCAGGGTTAGCGCAACATATAGCGCAGAAGTTATTGGACGAGCAGCAGGCAAACGCCCCAGTTGCGCTCATGCCGGTGCCACGTACGCAAGATTTGCCGCTGTCTTTTGCGCAGCAACGACTCTGGTTTTTAGATCAATTGGAGCCAGGAAGTGTGGCCTATCTCTTGCCTCGTTCATTGCGCATGCATGGTGCGCTGCATGTGGCCGCTCTGGAGCAGAGCTTGCAAGCCCTGGTTGAGCGCCATGAGAGCTTGCGCACGACGTTTCATGCGCAGGTTGGTCAACCCGTACAGGTGATTCATCCATCGGTGCGGATCTTGCTTCCCATCATCGATTTGCAAGGGCTGGCAGGTGAGGCGCGTGAGCAAGAGGCCCGAAGGCTGGCCGAGCAGGAAGCCAATTCTCCGTGTCATCTGGAATATGGGCCGCTGATGCGTGTACGTCTGCTCAGATTAGCTACAGCAGAACATATAGTGCTGTTGACAATGCATCATATTATCTCGGATGGCTGGTCTAATGATGTCTTCGTCAGAGAACTGGCCGCGCTCTATCAGGCGTGTAAATCCGGTCTACCATCGCCTTTACCTCCCCTCTCGGTGCAGTATGCCGACTTTGCCTCCTGGCAACGTCAGTGGTTGCAGGGAGATGTCCTGGACGAAAAAATCCATTATTGGACTGAACAGTTACGAGATCTCGCTCCTCTCGATTTGCCCACTGATCACCTTCGCCCTGTTGTGCAGTCTTTCCGTGGAGCTTATGAGAGCACGCTTCTACCTGTCGATCTCTATGAGCGCCTCAAGAGTTTCAGTCAGGATGCGGATGTGACCCTGTTCATGACCCTGCTGGCGACTTTCCAGCTTCTCCTCATGCGTTATAGCGGTCAGGCCGATATCACTGTCGGTACTCCTATCGCGAACCGGACGCGCCAGGAATTGGAAGAGTTGATTGGTTTTTTTGTCAATACCCTGGTCTTACGCACTGATCTCTCCGGCAATCCGACGTTCCTTGAGCTGTTGCATAGGGTGCGTGAGGTGGTACTGTCTGCGTATCTCCACCAGGATGTCCCGTTTGAGAAGATTGTTGAGGTATTGCGGCCAGAACGTGATCTGAGCCGTTCCCCTCTGTTCCAGGTGATGTTTATCTGGCAAAACGTTCCTCGTCCGACCCAGACCTTTGAACAGATTACGATGAGCCCATTGGAACTGGTCAATGTCTCCTCAAAATTCGATCTCACCTTCTTTATAGAGCATGTTGATGCGGGATTACTATGCAATGTTGAATACAGTACCGATCTATTTGAGCCGAATACGATCCAGAGGATGCTAGGGCACTGGCAAACGTTGCTGGAAGAAATGCT
>DATJHM010000302.1:0-8630 GCA_035493895.1 Ktedonobacteraceae bacterium | reverse complement strand
CTGCCGCTGGCGCGCTCGACGGTGTCAGTGGGAGTGGTTGAGAGGTTGCTGGCTAGCCAGCTGACCATAGGGACCATGAAGCCAGCGGCGTCTGCTGGTACCCCCTTTGCGACGACACGGGCGATGATTTCGTCATCGGGTAGGGCCTGAACCGGGATGCTGCGACCGCTAAGAGCAGAAAGCCGTTGCGCTACGTCGGCGAAGCTGAGGGCTTCGGGTCCGGTGACGTCGATGGGGCCACTGTCAGCCAGTCTGCCGGACAAAGCGCCGACGGCGGTCAGGGCACAGTCCTCACGCGTGACCCAGCTATGTTTGCCCTGGGCCTCGGGGATGAGCAGTTGTCCGTCGACGAGCACCATGTCGGTGAAACCTTTGAGTACTTCGGCGTACATGCTGTTGCGCAGCGCCGTCCATGGTACACCTGAGGCGGCCAGGATCTGTTCGGTCTGCCCATGTTCGGCAAGGATGGGGTGCGCCGCGTTGGGATCAGCCTGAGGACCCGAGGTGTAGGTGATGTGACCAACTCCGGCAGCCACCGCAGCCGCGATTGCCGCTTTGTGCTCAGAAACACGCTGCCCGACAGCCTCGGTGCTGATGATGAGCAGGCGCGTGGTACCTGCAAAGGCCGCTGGCAAGGTCGCCGGGTCGGAGAAATCAGCATGGCGCACGTTGACTCCCTGCGCGGCGACGTCGGTCAGTTGATTAAGGTGACGAGTGGTGGCGATCACCTGATCTGCCGGTACAAATGTTAGCAGATGCTTGATCACAAGGCGACCCAAATGGCCGCTGGCACCGGTAACAGTATACATAGAATATATCCTTTCTTACCCGTTGCTTCTATTCTTGAGCACTAAACAGCCTCTTTCAATGCGTGACAGCCTCCCACCACATCTACAAAAAAACCTATGGCGCGGCGTCAGGCGCGGCATTGCGGACCGCTGTCAGGCGAGAAGGTTGACAATGCAACGTTCAATAGTTACTATAAGATAGTAACCTTCTTTTTTCAAGAAGGCACTTAAAAGTGGGGTACTTACCCGGAGGTAACAGGGGGTTATATGGAGACTTTCGTTCCCAATGTCTATGATGCGAATTGCCCGACCCGGCACATCCTGGACGTGATTGCCGATAAATGGACGACGCTGATCGTGTGTTTGCTGCGGGACCGCCCATTGCGCTTTGCGACGCTACAGCGCCAGATTGGGGGCATCTCGCAAAAGATGCTCACCCAGACCCTGCGTGCTTTAGAACGCGACGGCTTGGTGCAACGCACAGTGTATGCAGAGGTGCCTCCACGCGTCGAATATGCCCTCACCCCTATAGGCCAGACCCTGTGTGAGCCAATCTACGCGCTCTTCAACTGGTCTGAGGCCAATGTGCATGCCATTCTCGCAGCCCAACAGTGCTATGACCAGCAGATACAGCAAAAGACCAATGCACTCTAAATGTCGGGACCCCTATCAGGTGGTCGTTGATCCGGAGAAAGCGCAGGAGGAGAGAGAAGAGGGCAACGAAGGGATGCATGGAGCATGATAAACCGATGCTTTGCTCTCCTCCCGGTCAAATGGCCCATTTTGTATGAATCCTTGCCGTATCCCTTCTATCCATGAACTCCAACACATTCATTCCCCCAAAAACGAATCTCGCAGAGACTCTTCAGAAATCTCACCACCCGCCGAATATACAGAATAGGAGGAATAAACACGCCCTTCCTCCCAGCTCTCACCATCACGATGTTGCCTGAGCGAGGGACAGTGCAGCATCGACATGGGGACACGCGTAGTGCTGGTGTAGGGGAGCGTGTCAGGGGAAGATCTCGCTGCAATCGGCATGTGTGCAAGCAGTGTAGCATGTGTAGCATGTGTAGCCTTTTTGAAAAAAACTTTGTAGCGCGTCAATGTAGCCTATGTAGCCTATGTAGCATGTGTAGCATGTGTAGCCTTTTTGAAAAAAACTTTGTAGCGCGTCACCCAAAAGATCCACACTTCCTAACTCACACTGTAATGTAGCCTGATGTAGGGATCAGTGTAGGATCAAAATCCCGATCACATCCACCTTTGTGTAGGATGTGTAGCACTTTCACAATTTTTATCACGCATTGCCAATGTGCCTGGAACACACGTACCCGCTTGATGCATATGAGCGCAGACCAACCGTGCCCAATACGCATCAACCGAAGGGGCGAAAGGGCCCATGGGGAACACTGGCTGGACATGCTCGCCCCCGACCTGTTCTGTGTTGCGAACCGGGTCTCGTTTGGCATGGGGGGCATGTGGTCCCAACCTTCGTCCATGCCCGCGCGCCCCACCTGCCCTCTCACCCCTTCCGATTGATGCCTGTTGATCGTGGTTGATCCCTGCCCACGTCAGGGGTTGATAAGCTGGATTTTGATATTGTCGATATCGGTGGGCAGGGTGTCGGTGCCGAAGGGGAGGTGGATTTCGACGCTATGCACGCCTGGCTGGCCGTTGAGGTAGGCAAGGGCGGCGGCAGTACTGGAACCCTTGATGGAGATGGGCCATTTGTTGATCTCGTCGTTGGTGATGTTGTAGAACCAGAAACCCCTTGCACTGACGTTGAGATAGACGTTGCCGCTCTGACTCTGCTGCACAGCGGGCGTCCCAACGCTGGTTGGGCCGGAAAGCTGGTATTGTTTGCCCAGGCTTTGCTGGGCCTGACGACCTAAGAGCTGTGAGGCTGTACTTGTGACAATGCTGCGCGCGTAGATGGTACCCGTGGCACTGACACTAATACGCACCTGGACTGTGGTAGCCTGGGCTCCTACTGGCGCGCTGGGCGTCACAGCGATTTGATAGAGTGGCTTCCCGGCAAACGCATCATCGGGGCCGAGCTGCTTCTGGAGTTGTTGCAGGGCATTCTGCTCTAGACCAGGCACCAGCTTGTTACGAACCTGATCCAGGTCGGCCTGCGCAACGCTATGCGTGACTTTGCCATCAATACCACCCGTAAAAGCCTCATCGTTACTCACAGACACGCCGTCAGTGCAACAGGTACTGTCAAGCGCGTGCGCAGGAACGTTGCCAGCAACGCCGGGATCAATGGCGACAACAGGTGTGTCGAGACTGCCATTCTGTCCCCGCTTCCTGGCTGGTACGGTAATGGAATTCACAACCTGAAAACGGACGCCAGACGGCGTCGTGAGCACGGTCTGCGGTAACATCACGGCGACGTTGTTACTATTGGTGAACGTGACGGTCCCCTGGGCTCGCTGACCATCGACGGTCGTTCCCCCGCTGGTAGGGACGGTGCTGCTCCCACTGGCCGTACTTTGCAGCACGTGCGCTGGCACAACCTGGGTCGTCAGGTCCGGCTTCGTAATCTTGGGCGAGGCGGTCAGGACGTAGTTTCCCTTGACCTCGGAGCTTTGCGCGGTGACATAGATGGTTGCAATCGGCGAGACGCCGAAGAGCGGGAAACCAACCGGGAACAGGCTGAAACCAATCGCACGCGGCATGATCAGGAGAATCAGCAGAAGCAGAGGAACGGCGATGCTGATGGCAAGGATGTTTGTAGGCGGTCTGCGGCGCAATACGCTCATACGGCTGAACGGATCTTCAGTGATACGCGGACGCTGGCGAACCGTATCGGTCGTACGCTGCGCCGGACGCGCAGCACGGCGCATGGGTCTGGCGATATCGGCGTCCTGGCGCTGGTTAGCTCTGGCAGTCTCCTGCTGCGGCACAATGATGGGATCGACGCGACGCGGCAGGATCACAGGCTCAGGCAGATCAAGGTGGGCCAGAGGCACGGAAGCCGGACGGCGTGTAGCAGGCTGAGCGAGAATCTCCCCTGAGTCGGAGAGATTCTCTTCATCGGCCAGCGCGATGCCGGGTCCCTGGAGCGCGGCCAGAAATGCCTGACGCAATTCAGTGACATTCTGGTAACGATTTTCTGGCCGCTTGGCCATCGCCTTACGCACCACCTCATCGAGTTCGCGAGGAATAGAGGCGTCGTGGGCGCTGGGAGCAGGTATGGGCGACGAGAGATGCATCTGAATGACACGAATCTCGTCCTCATCGTTGTAGGGCAATTCGCCCGTGAGCATCTGATAGAGCAGGACTCCCAGCGCATAAATATCGGTCAACGACGTAATGATCCCACGCGTCTGCTCAGGGGCCATATAATGAGGTGTACCGGGCACCTGATCGAGCGGGATCAGCTTACCAACCATGTCCGGCTCGGTCTGGCGCATCGTACGCACCAGACCGAAATCGCCCAGGTAGGCATAAGGCGCACCACTACGACGCAGCTCAAGAAGGACATTGGACGATTTGATATCGCGATGAATCAAACCTTCATCATGCGCAAATTCGACGGCATCCAGGATCTGCTGGTAGATAGCCGCAACCTCGGCAAGGTCAGGAAGGCTACGATGCAGATAGCTGGTCAGCGTGCCACCATCGATATAAGGCATCACGAGATAAAGAATACCTCGCTCATCGCCAAACTCGATGAGAGGCAAAATGTGCGGATGATGCAGGCGCGCAACGGTGCGAGCCTCACGAGCAAAGCGACGGCGCATCTCGCGGTCATTGGCAAAATTGCCTAAAATGACCTTGATCGCAACCCGGCGATCAAAGGCAGTGCGCTGTCGACCTTCATAGACAGCGCCCATCCCACCGACACGAATGCGGCGAATGATATCATAATTACCTAACTGCTTGCCCTCAAGAGACAGCATTGAGTGCACGTTCCTTTCCTGGTCGTCCTGGCGCCTTAGCCTCGCCCCACACCAGAAGAAGGCGTTTCAACTGGCGTGGTGGCGATGGTGACCGTAGGAGAAGCGCCCGGGCCGGTGCTCCCTCCTGATAATGCAGTCGGACTCTCGATCACAAAGCTAATCTGATTCGGATCCGTCGGCAGGCTCGACCCATCGTACTGGATCGTTACGTTCGCGATCCCCTTTGTGCCGCGCAACAGCGTCGTGGCCGCACTCACTGACTTCCCCTTGACCAGATTGGCGAGAGCAGTCTGTTGCTGATCACTGAACTGGTAAACCCACTGGCCCTTTGCGCTCACATTCAGGCTGACCGGATCGGCACTCTGAATTTTGGGATCAATAATAATACGATTGGCCTGCAAGGTATAGCCCGCACCGGGCGAAATCTGGGCCTTCTGGGTCAGGAGCTGCGTCACCAGGGAACGCATGCCCTGATCATCATAGGCAACACTGGTACAGTTCGTCGAGACGGTCACGGTACTGCTGTTATAACCGGTGCCATGATCGCCAATGGGTGTGCTGTTGACAATGCCGGTCTGACATTGCGGCGACTGCGCAAACAGTTCACCCTGTGCAAGCTTGCCTTTGAGCTGGTTGACCGCCTGCTGTGCGATCTGGTTCTGCACCTGCTGCGTGGCAACAGCGCTGACATCATCTTGCGTGACGAAGTTGTAGTTCGCCGGATCTTGCCCGCCACTGAAACCTGCGAGATTTTTGACCGCAACGCCAGCTGCACAACAACCAGAATTAATAGTGCCTGCAGCAATATTCCCTTTTGTGCCGATCGAAAGCACCGTAGCAGCAACGTCTTGCGAGCCTGCTGTAGGCAGATTGCCCGCTGGAATCGTGACCGAGGTGTTATTCCAGAGCTGAATGCCAGCGTCAGTAGTAAGGACCGTATGAGCCCTGATGGTGGTAGCAGTGGGGTTCAGGTTATAGAACGTCAACGTGCCAGTCGCCGCCTTACCGGCAGTCTGGTTGTGGCCGGACCCTGTGACGGCCAGACGCTGCGATTGCGCACTGCCCGAGAGAGAACGCGCTTTGATCGTCTGCTGTTTGGGATCGGGAGTGCCAGAGACGCCTGTAATGACGTAATTGTTCGAGACTACCTGACTGGCAGGCATAATCGAGATTTTGGCAGAGGCAACTGTCCCCGGGAGCTGCACATTGGGCATAATACCACTCAGCAAATGCGGCTGGGCATAGGCAAGGCTTGCACAGACAAGCAAAGCGGTCAGAAGCAAAAGCGCGAGACCCAGAAACATTCGCGAACGGCCGCGACGGCGTGGGCCATTCCCTCCACTACCGCCACCGGGCACGCCGCGTGGGGTGAGCGGCACCGATGGTGGGGTGCGCGTAGAGGCGGAAGCAGAAACGGGCTGAGGCGTACTGGCAAGTCCGGCCGCCACGACGCCTGCTGTAGCAGGAGCTGCCATACTCGCACGGCGCGAGGTGCGCGAAGGCACAGGCTGGGGATCAGGCGGAAGTTCCGCGGTGTTACGCGGCCCTTTGCGCTGCCCGAGAATAATCGGCTCATCGGCAGCGGCAGCGGCACTCCCATACGACGCTTCCTCGACAATATCATCATTGGGAGCTGGATTGACCGATGTTTGCCTGCCTGCAATAGGGGCAGGATCGGGAACGCTGGTGCCTGCACGGATGGGAATACTCCCGGCGGCTGGCGCGGATGCAGGAGGGAGCGCATCCGCATCCTCATTCAAATTGAAAGCCTGGGTAGCCCCACCATCATTCATGGCCTGAGTAGCATTAGCGGGTACGGGGGCCACATGGTTCTCGGGCGGACGAGGAGTATTGGCGAAGTCAGAGAGCGCAAAACCGGCAGCGACACCAGCAGCGCCCGCCGCCAGAGGAGACACATTATCTCTCTCATCCTCATCCTCTTCATCGAAAAACTCACCCTCATCCTCTTCATCGAGAAATTCATCCTCTTCAGGATAAGCATGGCGATGGTGCGGCTCTGGCTCCTCGTCATAGAACTCCTCGTCATCCTCTTCAGGGGGAGGAGGGGTTCCTACACTTGCGGGTGGAGTAGAGGTAACACCATTTTTCTGGCGACCAAAGGGCCAGAAACCTTTTTTCTCACCGGTACTCGAGTTCGTGCCACCGGCCGTGAGCAGACTACTATCCTGCTCACGCAGCGCCTCGGCATAGCTTTCCGGGGAAGAATAGACGGGAAAGCGCCGCTGGCGAGCAAACTCGGCAGGTCCGGGACCCGGCTCGGCAATAAAAACTACATTTACCTGAAGTTTACGGCGTACCGCCTTCAAATCTTCAAAATCTACTGGACGCTGAAACGCTTTATTCGGATTAGGCAAAACTACCGCTACCTGTTTACGACCTAATTTCTCCTGCGTCAGGATAGCGGCGAGCACACTGGTCCTATCATCATTGGGAGCAACATAAATGATCCCAATACTCGCGGCGCGAGGATCATTGGCTCCCAAAAGATCTGTGCCGTTTCCCTGTCTCATTGGACGCAACCCTCTCATCCCTAAATTTAAAAGTCGTATTTTCGCGTATGGTGCCATTTTACACTAATAAGGCCAATACTAAAAGAGTAGATTACACCAGATCGCGATAACTATAAGAAAATGAACGAAAAAACTATAAGCCCCGGCGCAGACAAGCCACACCTCTATGGGGGTATTTACCCATAAATACCTATAAATTTTTCTGTATCGACAGATGTTGTCCGCTGGTACCAAGGATGAGATTATCTCATTGACACCAGCAAATGTCCAGGATAAGCATGTAACGTGACAGTCGCCGGACGGACATAAAACGAACGCTTTCGGCTCCTGCGAACCGATTCGACATTATCACCGTTTAGACGAAAAACGCATGAATTCGGTTCCGGAAAACGCTTTCGGTGCCGTTACCGGACCGGCATAAAGCCCGGTCCCTACCTGTTACGTTTCTTCGAGCGTGTGAATGCCTGTTCGCGTTCCTCACCATCAATTTTGCCCTCCATTGCGATTTAGCGATTGTTGTTATAAATAATGTGAATGCGCCCGATTTCTGAGGGCAATGGATCTCCTCCTCCCTTGATGGTAACCTCGGCGACGCCGCGCGCTTGCTTCAATAGCATGCTTGCCTGGGCCCTATTTTTACTAACGATCGAGAGCAGCATTTCGTGCACTTGAGTAGCCCCAAAGGTGTACATCCAGATACCGCTGGCAACAATATTCAACGCAGGAAGCGCATTGACGGACGAAGCTGGCTGACTGGCGATACGAATCTGGGGGGCATCGACCTGCTTATATCCCGGCCCAAGCTGTTCGGTGGCCCGGGCCTGGAGACGCAAGGTGATCTGCTGCTGAAGCCGGGTGCTGGCATATGCTTCTGCCTGACAGGTGCTGGCGACGGCGACGGTGACCCGAGGCACATCCATACCGTGCGCCCCAACGGGATGGTCAGGAGTGGCCTGGAACTGGCAGGTGGGGCTGGCGGCAAGCTGTTCGCCGGAAGCAAGCTGGCTCTGAAGCTGCTGCCGGGCCTTCTGCTCCAGATTGGCCTGAACGCTCTGAGAGACCTGATCGACGTCGTCCTGGGTGGGAAAGCGATATGATTGCGCGTCTTGCCCACCTGTGAAAGCTGATAGGTTTTTTACAGTTACAGGATTAGAAAGACAACAGGTTTTATTTATATCTAGAGATACAATATTCCCTTTTGCTCCAACATTTACCGTATGCGCAGGTACGGCAATACTACCTATAATTCCACTATTTGGATCATCAGCAGGAATCTGAGCCACTGCATCTGTAACCACTTGCACGCCATCAGCACCTGTAATCAAAGTACCAGCAACAATACTCTGTGTAACAAACGCGCTATTATAAAATGTCAATTGTCCCTTCGCTTGCGTTCCCTG
>DATJHM010000301.1:0-18918 GCA_035493895.1 Ktedonobacteraceae bacterium | reverse complement strand
GACGTATTGTTGTTCGGGAGCGGCAGCGGGCCAGGGAGCCGAGGCGTATTGCTGTTCGGGAGTGGCAGCGGGCCAGGGAGCCGAGGCGTATTGCTGTTCGGGAGTGGCAGCGGGCCAGGGAGCCGAGGCGTATTGCTGTTCGGGAGCGGTGGCAGGCCAGGGAGCCGAGGCGTATTGCTGTTCGGGAGGAGTTCCTGGGAAACTGGGTGCCGCGAACATATTTTGTGCATTGAACGCTGATGGTGGCGCGTTAAATTGTTGACCGAAATTGTCAGCGGGGAAAGGTGGTATTTGCTGGCGGTCAGTGACCGGAGCAGGGAAAGATCCATTGCCAGGATTACCGAAGGCAGGGAAATGTGCCGAAGTTGGATCTACTCCTGGCGTAGGGAGTTGAAATTGAGATACACCCTGCTGTCCGGTCCCGTATGGTTGAAAGGATGTCGTCTCCTGCTTGCCAGTGACCGGGGAAGGAGCCTGCTTGCCAGTAGCAAAAGGTTGAAATTGGGAAGCGGTTTGCTTGCCGGTAGCAAAAGGTTGAAATTGGGAGGCAGTCTGCTTGCCAGTAGCAAAAGGTTGAAACTGGGAAGCAGTCTGTTTGCCGGTAGTAAAAGGCGGGATGCCCTGTTGAGCAGAAGGAGTTTGCCCTGGGGAGTTTGATTGTGTCTCTCCATACGTTGCCAGGGACCATGGTTGTTCGAAGATATCTTCAGGGTTAAAAGCAGGTGGAGGCGAAACAGGTTCCCCATAGACCCTCTGGCTGGGATAAGAGCCTGTCGTGGGAGGTTGCTGCCGGAGCACATCCTGCCGGGCAGAATCAGCCATAGGAGACTGTGGATCAGCCTGCACCGAAGTCTCTTGAAAAGGTAATTTAGGTCGCAAGAGTTGACGTGGTTTATTGGCATCGCTGGGAGGAATCATTCCTTTTCTATCACTTTCATTGGTGTAGGCCCATGAATGTAGGCACAATTTTAAGCAAAACAGTTTCTGTTTAGCTTCTTAACCATCTCTGTCTTATCTATTGTTGATAGTCTTGTATCATTTCCAAATTAAAAATGTATGAGACTGAGGTGAAGGCCGTACTTTTAGGTAATATCTTATTGACAAATCTTAACCTGAATCTCATGTTGTGAGCAGGAGAGAAGGTAATTTGTTGACAAACCTTAACCTGAATCGCACATTGGGAGCAGGAGTGTACCTCAATAATGCCTGTATGAGATAGAACGGATGCATGGCCAACTTTCCAGGCTAATGGGATGTGATGTGGACTTTTGGGGATGTGGTGAGTGGAAAGAAAAGAGAAAAAGGATGAAGAGAGTGGAATTAGAGATGAAAAAAATTGGGAGGCGCAGATGCACCTCCCAACTGGAATGTATGCGTTAGTTACCAGCGATGGCAACTTCCTCTTCCTGAGCACCCAGAAGTTCAGCGATCGATGGACGATCGGGGAACTCAGTGAGAACACTCACGGAGCGGCGTTTGCGGCTATCATGTCCAAATTTGACATAGCCATCGATGAGAGCATAGATCGTGAAATCGCGACCGACGCCGACCTTCACACCGGGATGGATCTTGGTGCCATGCTGGCGAACAATAATGCTACCAGCCCTGACCAGCTCGCCATCGAAGCGCTTGACGCCGAGCATCTTAGGTTTGCTATCGCGACCGTTACGAGAGCTACCTACACCTTTTTTATGTGCCATGACTTATTCCTCCGTACTGCTTTCGGCAGACTCTTTGCGCTTAGGGGCTTCACCGGTAACCAGGCTTTTGCCTTCTGACACAATATCATCGATCGTCAGAACAGTCAGTTCCTGGCGGTGTCCTCGGCGGTGACGATAGCGCTTCTTGGATTTGTATTTGAAAACAATCAACTTCTCGCCGCGAGCCTGGCCTGCAATCGTAGCCAGGACAGAGGCATTCTCAACAAATGGAGCACCAACGAGAGAGCGATCCGCATCAGAGATCAAGAGTACTTCAGGGATCTCGATCTGCGAACCATCGGCATGGGGGAGGCGATTGACCTCTAACTTTTGTCCCACGCTCACTTTGTATTGGCGTCCACCACTTTTAATGACAGCAAACATCTTTTTTCCTCGAATGTATTCGTAGACTAGTAAGTATGCCCTACGTGCAAGTACCAGGAGGATACGTGGGAGGCAAGGGTGGCGAGCCGTCCCTGACAGTTCCTGCGATCCTGGATAGATAGTTCAAGCGCAGGTTCAGCCAGAAAAACAGAACCTGAGAATGGGCCACAACAAACATGCTCGCGACACAACCTGAAAAGGCAGGCAGGCCCATACTATCGTAGGGGGAACATCACAGAAGCAAAACGCAACCGTGGTTCTCTTGTGGCATCGGTTCACGCCTGACATAGACAGCAAGGCGCAAATATGCATGGCGTATGATAGCAGGATTCTGGTGGGCTGTCAAGAAGCGTTTGAGCAAGTGAGCAAATTGAATGGGGAGATAGGCTGTCACCTGTATTACCCGAAATTATTTCTTGTTACGTCGTAAACTATAGCAGAGTCTTACAGGCGCATGAACAAAAGCTGTGCAATACGTAGACTTGCTACACGAGATATAATGCAGTGTGGTCTATGGACGCTCATAGAATAATTGAAGTAGATTTATGCTCATGTTCTGTTCCACACGTTCAGATAGATAGCGGAGAGGATCATGAACGGACGCGAGGGATCGGTCGAATGGCTAGATTTAGAGCATTACTCAGACACGCCTATGTTCAATACGAAAGCGGTCGTGCAACAGACGGGGGTGCCCGCGCCGACGTTGCGAGCGTGGGAGCGCCGCTACACCTTGATTGCGCCAGTGCGTGGAGAGAATGCCTATCGTTTATACTCAGAACGGCATATTATACTGATTTGCTGGTTGAAAGACCGCATCGACTCGGGGATGTCGATCAGCCAGGCAATTGCCCTTTTTCGCCATATAAACCAGGGGCAGCAAAAATACCACTCGGGCCCTTTGCAAGATGCAGCGGATGAGACACGCCTGGAGGCCTCGTCGTCGTTTCATATAGTAGGACCCCCTTCAGAGGCAAGCTTCGAGTTTGGGGAGCAGGCAGATGCGTTACAGTCGCTGCAAGAGTGGCCAGGAAGCGAGCCTGTGCAGCAGGGCTATCCCGTCGTACACAATATGACCGTTACCAGGGAACGACTGATAGAAACGTTCCTGAACTTTGATGAGCCGATGGCGCATATGATTATGGGTACCATGTTATCCATCTATCCGGTCGAACAGATTTGTACCGCACTGATTGCACCGACGATGTTTCAGGTGGGGCAACTCTGGGCGGAGAAGCGATTGAGTGTGTCAGAAGAGCATTTTGCCAGCAATTTTTTTCGCGCTCTGCTGACCAATCTGTTTCACGTCACGCCTGGTCCATTGAGCGGGCCCTACGCGCTCGTCTGTTGTGCTCCGGGAGAGGCGCATGAGATGGGTGCGCTGATGCTGGCGTTATTTCTGCGACGACGGGGTGTGCGCGTCGTTTATCTGGGGCAAAGCATAGAAACGGCGGGCTTGCTGCGCACCATTCGTCAGCGTATGCCAGCGCTTGTCTGTGTTTCGCTGACGATGCCAGCCTATTTTCCAGCTTTCATCTCGCTCAGTCGGCAGATTCAGGCGATGCCGCAGCCACGCCCTATCTTTGCGTTCGGAGGTTTGTTTTTTTCGCAATCCTTGTATACAGACATGGGTGTGCAGATTCCCGGTATCTGTATGAATGGCGATCTGGGAGCGCATGCCGATCATTTGCGTGCATTGCTATTAGAGCGATCAGAGAACAAGAACTAGTGTTTTACACAAAGAGTTTTGCCAAACATTTTACAACGCGCTTCCCTGGCTATGGGATTGCGGGCATTGTGCTCTGTCTGGCGGCCTGGATGGTTTCCTGGTCGCGTATAGGCCCATTCTACCGATATAGTTTCTTTCCGCAATGGTTCGGCTATATCTTATGCGTCGATGCGCTGGTCAGAGCACGCCACGGTACATCACTGATACAACGCATGCGCTGGCGTTATGCGGGGCTATTTATAGTATCAAGTCTGTTCTGGTGGATTTTTGAGTTCTTAAATGAGGCGGTAAAAAACTGGCATTATATTCTGGATGGTCCCTATACGCCGTTCGCTTATTTCGTGCTGGCATCATTGAGCTTCAGCACGGTATTGCCAGCCGTGATGGAGACCGCTGAACTGCTCTGGACACACAAACCGCTACGTCCACGGCTCCCGGCGGGCGAGCGTGGTCCGCGCATCTCGTTGCAGACATTCATCCTGCTCGAAATAGTTGGCCTCGTCTGCTTTATTTTGCCCTGGATCTTCCCTCGATATTGCTTCGGTCTGGTCTGGTTCTGCCTCATCTTCTTGCTCGATCCATTGAACAACTTCATGGGGCGTAAATCAATAATTGCGCATTTATTGATGAAAGATTGGCATTTCGGCATATTGCCCTTTGCAAGCTTAACCTGTGGTATATTCTGGGAGATGTGGAACTTCTTTGCGCTTCCCAAGTGGCAATATACCGTCCCCTATATCGGCTTCTGGAAGGTATTTGAGATGCCTCTCCTCGGCTATAGCGGCTACCTCCCCTTTGCTTTAGAGCTTTTTGCGTTATATCAGTTTGTGCTCCTGCTTATCGGGCAGGAAGAAGACTATCTGGTCTTTTGATAGGCCACATAGCGGGCAGGAACCCAGGCCTGACGGTGATTGAAGTTGATCTCATACCAGATCTGAGCGGCACCATCCTGCTTGACCGTATAGGCAGAGGCAAAGAGCGCGCCAGAGGGTGCATTGCCGATGTGATAGTTGAGGCGGTCCGTATTCGTCGTAGGCGTCCCATAGATCGGGACGATATCTCCTGTGGGATTATGTAAAGTGACAACAACGGCATTCAGGCTGTAGTCTTCCAGCACGGCAGAGGCAGGGGCCGCCAGCCAGACCTGCCGGGCATTGGCGAGATGGGTAGGATGAGTCGTCGGGTCTTCGACACCATACCAGATATGGTAGAGCGTGAGGCCACTCCCGGCCGGATCGAGCACCTTGTCCGTAGCGACATAACTGATGCGTGTCTCGACATTATACGTAAGATTGGCGATATCCCAACCCTCGCCGGGATGAGGAACAAGCGGTGATCTGGTCGATGGGGCGCTGTAAAGATAGAAGAAGCCGAAATTGGCGGGTTGTTCGGTCCCGTTGGGGCTCAGAGGGGCCTGATCGGGACTGAGCGTCAACAGAGATGGTTTGCGGGCAGAGATTTTTTGCGCCGTAAAGCTACCCAGAGTAGAGATAACCTGTTCATAGTAGTCCCAGAGCCAGAAGGGACCGGGATCGACATGATTGGGAGAGGTAGATAGCGTCGGAGAGGGAATAGTGCCATGAGACACGATGTGATCGTGGTCCAGGGGAATATGATATTTTTTCAGCAGATAAGCGACCAGGCGAGCTGAGGCAAGATACTCGGTTGCGTTATACCAGAGAAAGCCAGTGGCAGCATAGCCAGCGTGCTCAATGCCAATAGAATGCTTGTTATACCACAGATTGCCAGCCTGGAACGCAATATCTTTTTCATGGAGCGTTTGATAGACCGTTCCATCGCTATCGACGATATAGTGTGCGGTAGCAGTCGCAGTTGGACTGAGAAAGGTATTCAGCGCTTCCAGGCCAGTCCCTTCAATATCGTGGATTACCACCTGTTTGATAGTGAAATTGGCAGGGCGATGTGAGGGGAAATAGTTGCAGGGCGCGTTGTCTGGTACAAGATTGCAGTCGTGTCCTTGAGGAGAGAGGATGCAATCGATTGCACCTGGATAGTCAGTCTTGCCATCGGCGACACAGCCGGATGGAAGTGTTGAGATTCTGGCACGCATTTTGAAGAGCTCGACATCGGGATGTACTCCCTGAGGCGTCAGCGTAATCAGCTCGCCATTGGAAGCGCGAGCCTGAAAGCCAGTGTTGAGCAGGTGGTAGAGGGCGTCGGCATACATGCGGGCGATAGAGGGTGTCGAGGCCAGGCTATAGCGGGCAACAGCCGCGTACCAACCGGACAGAGTTGTGGGTAGCGTATGCGTAGTAGAGAGTTGTAATGCATCCTGGTGTAGCAACCAGGCTCCGGCGCGTAGATTCGTTGCCAGATCATAGCGAATACGTGCGGAGTGTACAGACAGGTGTTTAGCCGCAAGATCAAGCGTATTGGCACGTTTATTTTTGACGAGATGCATGCAGCCATAGCCGCCGTCAATACTGGGTGCACCGGCATTCATACTCAGACGTCCTTCCTGCTGGCAAATTGCCAGGAGCAGAGGTTGTGGCACTGAAAATTCGTCTGCAACCTGACGAAAGAGAGAGGCGAGATGGCTTGTTGCCAGCGTCGGTTGTACGAACGGGATCTGGAGAGAAACAGCAAGCAGGAGTGCGATGAAACAAATAGAGGCGACATTGTGTTGCGCCTTTTTTATGATACAAAAAGAGAATTTGTGCATAAAGTACCTCCACAACATCAGAAGAGAGAAGAAAGGAAAAACGTACTTATAACTCAGTATAGACCTGTGAAGAATTGGCATTTTTCAGTAGAATGTGGAGGTCTTATACTAAGAATAGGATTACCGTATTCGCGCGGGTGGCAAAGAATAGGAGAGCACGTCATTTATCCTGATAGAACCGGATGAGCGTCGTGAAAGAACGGAGAAATCACGCATGAGGACCCGTTTACACACCCGGCTAATTAGGCTATACTAGCCTGGAATTATACGAATTGGATGTGTCTGGAGGAAGGAACGCCAGTGAAAATAACTTGTAAACAGCAGGACTTGAGCCGGGGCCTCTCAGTTGTGGGGCACGCCGTCTCGAATCGTAGCACGCTTCCTATACTCGCCAATATTTTGCTGGCGACTGATCATGGGCGTCTGAAGCTTTCAGCGACCAACCTGGAGATTGGCATTAATTGTTGGATCGATGCTGAGGTGCAGGAAGAAGGGACCACCACAGTTCCGGCGAAGCTCATATCCGATCTGGTCAGCAGCTTGCCCCAGGCCAGCGTCGATTTAAACGTAGCGGAAGACACCCATACGATCAACGTCAAGAGCCTGCGTAGTAGCGCCAGTATTAAAGGAATGGACCCATCGGAATTTCCATTGATCCCGACCGCCGAAGGTGGAGAGCCCCCGGTCATGCTGGATGCCAGCTTGCTCAAAGAGATGATCGCGCAGGTCACCTTTGCCGCGGCTGATGACGACTCTCGCCCGGTTCTGACCGGTATCTATGTCGAAGTAAGTAACGAAAAGCTCACCTTTGCCGCTGCCGACGCGTTCCGTCTGGCCGTGCGCGCCGCTTCCTTGCCCGAAGACAACGTCGCGCACAGTCCTATATTGATCCCGGCGCGCACTCTGAACGAGCTTGCGCGTATCCTGCCGGGAGAAGGAAGCGTCCAGATGATCGTCACGCCCAATCGGAGTCAGGTCCTTTTCCATACCGAGCAGATCGACCTGGTTTCGCGTTTGATCGAAGGCACCTTCCCGAACTTCCGGGGCATCATTCCGAAAGAATATACGACCCGCGCCGTCATCGAAACGAAAGAGTTTGCGGCGGCAGTCAAATCAGTGACCCCTTTTGCACGTGATAGTTCGAATATCACGCTGGTCAAAGTCTCAGGGGGCAAGGATAATGCGGAGACTGGCACGTTGACCATCGAGGCCACTGCTGAAGATGTTGGGAGCAATATCAGTACGATCAATGCGGCCGTTGATGGACCAGAGCAAGAGATCATATTTAACGTCAAATACCTCTCCGAAGTGCTTGCCGCAATGGACACGCCAGAGGTTGCCCTGGAGGTCATCTCCAAAGCGCGTCCGGGCGTACTCAAGCCGGTCAGTGCGGCCGATTATACCTGCGTTATTATGCCAATGAGCACAAACCGCTAACAATCGTAGGGACGGAAGGCAGGCGACACGTGTCGCCTGCATCAGCAAAAGAAGCGTTCTACGTACAACCAGGTGGAAGTATGCATGTATCTCTCACATCTCAGCCTGCAAGAATTTCGCAACTACCGAGAACTTGATCTCAAGCTAGAACCTGGACTGTATCTCTTTTATGGGGAGAATGCTCAGGGCAAAACGAACCTGCTCGAAGCAATGAGCATGCTTGCAACCGCCAATTCATTTCATGCCAGCGGAGACCGCGAAGTGGTGAACTGGTATGCGCCGGAGCATGTTGCCCATCTGGATGGGTGCGTCAAGCGGCGTGAGGACCAGCTCCAGATCGAAATGCATATTTTTGACCCCAATCCCCCGGCGATGGTCGGCGCAGTCCCCTCGCACCGCTCCGTCGAACTTCCGGCCAGCGTGCCGCGCAAGCGTCTGAAGCTTAACAGTATTCCCAGGCGTACAATGGATGTCATCGGACAGATGAGAGTGGTCCTCTTTGCTCCCACTGATCTGCATCTGGTGGACGGTTCGCCGGAAGAGCGGAGGCGTTTTCTGGATCGGGCACTTTGCCAGGTTCATCCTCGCTATTGCCAGGCAATCATCCAATACCGCAAAATTGTCGCGCAGCGGGCCGCGCTCTTGAAGCGTGTACGCGATAACCAGGAAGATCCACATATGCTGGAGTATCTAGATGAACAGCTTGCACAGGTTGCGAATATGATCATGTACGAGCGTAAACATATGATCGATCAGCTGAACCAGCAAGCCGAGGGTATCCAGAAGAGCATCAGTGGCGGACGAGAACACCTACAGATCAACTACCGGCCATCATTCCGCATGGAGGAGGGGAGCAGTCTCGTAGAAGCAGCAGGACAGTATCGACAGCAGCTTCAGGATGTGAGGCGTAAAGAGATTCATCAGGGAGTCTGTCTGCTTGGTCCACATCGAGATGATCTGGAATTTATCGTGAACGATATTAACATGCTCACCTATGGCTCACGTGGGCAGCAACGGACAGCGGCGCTTGCAGCCAAGCTAGCGGAACTGGCATTCATGCACCAGAGCACCGGAGATGAGCCTGTGCTGCTGCTGGATGACGTATTTAGCGAGCTTGACGCCTCGAGACGAGAATATCTCCTGCGTCAGATTCTCCAGCATCAGCAGGTCTTCCTGACCTCAACCGACCTGACAGGTTTTCCCCAGGAAGTTATCGAACGCGCTCACGTCTATCATGTGGTAGATGGGCAGATCTGCCAGCAGAAATGAGAGCGGGAACGGGTGTATAGAGATGTTGTTGGCGAACCTTTTCTTCAAAACTCGCTCGTTGCCACCGTTGTTTGCGGAGAGGCGGTGGTATCGTAGGAGTTCGCGGACGCCATTCAGCTGCGGCTTCATGGCGTCCCTACTGTGTTGCGGCGATTTTGTGGGGGCGGGCGCGAAAACCATGAAGCCTTTAGCTTCGCAATAGTTTATAGGCATTTATACATAATGCTCGACAGGGGCGGTTACTTCGATGCCCAGTGAGCGGACAAAAGCCAGCGCTTGATTTGAATCAAGCGTTGCACCTTTCAGTTCTTGCAGGCCCACACGTGCGCCGTCAATCTGACAACCCCGTAAATCCACGCCGACGAGCTTCGTCCCGGTGAGATCAGCATTGCGCAAATTGCAACGTACAAACGTAACCCCTGAAAGGTCGATATCCAGAAAATTGGCCTCGCTCAAATCGCAGTCCTCGAAGCGAATCCCCTTGCAGGTCGATAATGCGAACTGCGTAAAGCTGCCATGGCAGCCTTTCAATACAACATCCTGAAACCGTGCCTCAGTCCACTGCAAGCCCGTTAGATGGCAATCAATCAGCTCTACACGTGAGAGTGAGGCGCCAATCCACTCGGCATTGGCAAGATCGCAACCGACCAGGCGACAATCCAGCAACTGAAGTTGATGAAAACGGGTGTTGCTGAAGTGAACGGATTGGAAAAGGAGTTGATCAAAAGAGACATGATCGGCCTGCTGTTCGCTCAGATCATCATGCGAGAGAGCGAGCTGAGCATAGTAGGCATGGGGCTGAATAGTGGCCTCGGGAAGGCCCTTCTCCAGTTCGTGTTTAGGGAATTGAGGCGTTCTGATGGCTTTTTTGGATAGAGTGCGCCTGTTCATAAAAAAGACTCTTTCTAGCTGAAAAGTTTGTTCTACCGCGTAACTTTTTCTATTATATCTTTTGAGAGAGGAGCAATCCAGAGTTTATATGGTGTGGGCTGGTATTGTTCAAGTCGTACTTACATAGTAAAAAGAGTATCAGATTGCGCCACACTATGACAAGCGTGCAAGGATAGGAGCAAGGTAAATTTGTCAACCCTTTCAGGAGCAAATTACTAGTTTATCCACAAATTTACCTAGTTCTCCCCAAAGTATGTGGATAAGTCGGGGATAACTTCGCTGAAAGAGAGTATTTCCAGCCCTTGACGGCATCACTGGTCTCAAGAGACAATAGAGAAGAATCACATCATTCGAGTGATTGTTGTGCCATTTGTATCTACCATATTTCGAGTGAGGCCCAATGCCAGAGAGGGTGAAAACACATTGGATATTACAACTATCAGGCAACTTATCAGTGAAGGCAAGATCGAATATGTCAAAATTGGTGCATCTGACATTGAAGGGGTATTTCGGGGCAAGCGAGTAGCGGCACGATATTTTCTCGATGCCCTGGAAGATGGTTTTGCGCAATGTGACGTGCTCTTTGGCTGGGATATTGCCGAGAACGTGTTGCCAAATCTGCGCTTCAGCAACTGGGAACGAGGCTTTGCCGATATCGTCATGAAGCCGGATCTGGAGACCTTTGCACTGGTGCCCTGGGAAGAGAACGTTGCTTCGTGCATTTGCGATGTCTGGACGGAGCAGGGGGCAGAGGTGAGCATCTCGCCGCGTACAGTGCTGCAAAAGCTGGTCAGGCGGGCACAGGCGTTGGGATTTGAAGTGATGGCCGCCTCCGAGCTAGAGTTTCGTTTTTTTAGAGAAAACCAGGTTTCATTGCGGGAAAAAGATTTCGGACCAGATCTGACGCCGCTCAATCCCGGCATGAACTGCTACTCTATCAGTCAGGCCAGCGCCGATGAGCAGATTGTGGGGCGCGTTGCGCGCATGATGCGCGATCATGGCATCGAAATCGAAGGGTACAATCGCGAGCATGGTCCGGGCATGTACGAGATGAACATTCGCTATAGTGATGTCCTGAGTGCGGCTGATCGCACGATGCTCTTCAAGACGGGTGTGAAAGAGATCTGCCACCAGCAGGGGTTGAGCGCGACGTTTATGGCGAAGTGGAACGATCGGGAAGATGGTAGTAGTGGACACTCGCATATGAGCCTGTGGCAGAGTGATAAGGCGCGCAATTTGTTCTGGGATGAGCAGAGTGAAGGTCATATGTCGACGTTGATGCGCCAGTTTCTTGCAGGCGTGCTACAAAAATTGCCCGAGTTTATGGCGCTCTATGCCCCGGTCATCAATTCGTATAAGCGTTATATTGAGGGAACGTGGGCCCCGCTCAATACCACCTGGGGCATGGATAACCGTACCTGCTCGGTGCGTATTATTAACAATGGCAAGCGAGCTATTCGTCTGGAGAATCGCGTCCCCGGAGCCGATGCGAACTTCTATCTCGTCTTTGCGGGCATGCTGGCCAGCGGTCTCTACGGCATTGAGCAGAAGTTGGAGTTGCCGGAGCGTCTGGACGGCAACGCCTATGATCCCGCAACCGTCACGCGAGCCATTGCCGAGGGACGTATCCTGCCGCTTGCGCGCAACCTCACAGCGGCAACCACTTTGTTTGAGCAGAGTGAAGTTGCTCGCGAATATCTGGGGGCAGATTTTGTCGAGCACTATACCGCCACACGTCGTTGGGAGGTCAGCGAATACGAGAAAGCCGTCACCAATTGGGAGAGACGACGTTATTTTGAGCTTATTTAGGGCATAAAAAAGCGTTACCTCTTTCGTCAAAAAAAGGGGTAACGCTTTTTCTATTGTCTACAAGCCGTGAGCGAAATTACTTTGCGCTGTTGTAGCGTTTGGCAACTTCTGCCCAGTTCACCACATTCCACCAGGCGGCAAGATATTCAGGGCGGCGGTTCTGATACTTCAGATAGTAGGCATGCTCCCAGACATCATTCCCGAGGACAGGATAGAGGCCATCGATCAGCGGGCTATCCTGGTTTGCCGTAGAAGTGATTTGCAGCTTGCCGCTCTTATCGAGGACCAGCCAGGCCCAGCCAGAGCCAAAGCGTTTCACACCGGCATCATTGAATGCTGTTTTGAAAGCATCAAAAGAGCCAAAGGTCGAAGCAATGGCATCAGCCAGTTCGCCAGTAGGAGCGCCACCAGCATTAGGAGCCATGATCTGCCAGAACATAGTATGGTTGATGTGACCACCAGCATTATTACGTACGGCAGTGCGGATGCTCTCGGGAAGTTCGTTGAGGCGGGTAATGACCTGCTCAACAGGGAGATTCTCGAATGCATGTCCCTTTAATGCATTGTTTGCATTGGTAACGTAGGCAGCATGGTGTTTATCATGGTGTAGCTGCATGGTCTGTGTATCGATGTACGGCTCAAGCGCGTTGTAGTCGTACGGCAGAGGTGGAAGCTCAAATGCCATAAGAACTCTCTCCTTAAACTACTCTATAAGACGAGGTAACGTACCTCGCTAGAAAAGTGTAGGGCACCAGCCCTGGGAACCCACGACGTTCGTGAGCAGGCTTGATGAGTATGTGTATCTCACACATCACTCATTTGTCTATATTGAATGCGATAAACAAACGCTTTGTCAAGCGGAACGATTGTATTCGGCAGAACACGAAGCTGTTTGTGTCACGTCCGCTATTCCTCTGTCAGTATAAGTCCAAAACCCAAGAGCATAACAATGGTCATTTGGACAGGTTTTTTGTGGAGATGAGTAGTACTTCTTGTTTTATGCTTCAGTTAAGCCAGCCTGTCGCCTACTTCTTTGGCGCGGACGGTTGTTTAAGATCCTCCAGGGCATTCAAAAGTTGATCCAGATCCTGCAACGTATTGTAAAAATGAGGAGAAATACGTACCCCATTGCCACGGGCAGAGACCGTGATCGAGCGTTCAGCCAGAGCTTCTACCGCCTGTGGAACCGTGAGATCTGGTCTGGCCGGATGCAACTGGAAGGTCACGATGCCCGAGCGCTCGCCCTTGCCCCGTGGCGTGATCAACGGATATCCCAGGCGTTCCAGTCCATCCAGAGCATACTCAGTCAGGCCCAGAATGCGCTGCTCAACCGCCTGCATGCCACCTTCAACGCCATCGAAGAGGCCAAGGGCGGAATCCAGACCTACAATTGGCATCATATTGGGGAAGCTATGCTCAAAACGCCATGCGCCACGTTTTAGCGGCTGCTCGTAATTGAAGAAATCGTATGGCTCATCAACGCTAAACCAGCTCTTACGGCGCATCTGCAATTTCGAGAAAAAATCAGTGGAGACATAGAGCAAGCCTGTGCGTTGAGGAGCGAGCAACCATTTATGGCTCGAGCCCACCAGAAAATCAACATCCAGCGCCTGGACATCGACCTCGATCGCTCCAAGCGCCTGCATTGCGTCGATGCCGCAGAGCACGCCGCGTTCGTGGCAGTAGGACGCGATGGACTGGATATCATTGCGAAAGCCAGTCAGGAACTCCACCAGGCTCAAACTCACGAGACGGGTGCGATCAGTAATGCGCGCTTTCACTTCAGCGGCAGAAATACGATTTTCGTGAGCAGGCACAAACTCGACCTTCACCCCCTGCTCCTGAAGATTGAGCCAGGGATAGACATTGCTGGGGAACTCGCCCTCGGCCAGCAAGATCGTATCGCCTTCCTGCCAGGTGAGAGCAGAAGCCAGTAGCATCAGGCCATCGCCAGTACTGCCAGTAAAGGCAATCTGGCTGGGATGCCCATTAAGCATAAGTGCCAGACGGCGACGTGCGCCCAGGATATACTCCAGCCAGAGAGAGACATGGGCGGAGCCAAAGCCGCTCACATCATCCACATATTGATGCATCGTCACTGCCACCGGACGAGGCATTGGTCCCTGAGAAGCATGATTGAGATAGACGCCTTGACGAGTGACCGGGAAAAAGAGCTGACGTAGATCGGAAATACCATCCTGAGGCGTAAATTCATGCTCTCCTTCTTCGATGAGCAGAAGTTCTTGCAGCATAGAATCTAAATCAGGCAATATGTATTCAGCCATAAAAAACCTTTCCGAAATAGAGCAACGCAAAGGATAAAAATCTTCACTGGAGGGCCGTTCGCCGTATCAGCATCTATTGCAGGAGCCAATACGTAGCAAAATTATAACTCACACGAATAGACGATTCAATTTTCGTGGAAACAGCCGGATTGGCAATACTGGAGCTTCTCCAGCGGAAACGCAAGGAAAGTCAGGGCCGGTAGGAGAAAAATCCCAGTAACTAGCTTTTCATCTGTAGTAAAACGTGGTATAGTCAAAATACAATTTTGTTCGCGGGCAAAATTGGTGGCATATTTGCAATTTTGGAGCTGCCCATGGCCCATGAGATAGAACACCAGAACGCAGAGAAGCTGGTGCTTCTAGTTGAAGATGATGTGGATATCGGCGAAGTACTACTGGAAGTTATCACCCAGGAAACCCCTTACCAGGCATTACTCAAGACAGACGGTCAGGAGGCGCTTGCTGCTGTCCAGTCGCGAAAGCCGGATTTATTTATTCTGGACTATCATCTGCCTCGTATGACTGGTATTGAACTCTATGATCGGTTACATGCTATAGACGAGTTAGCCCGCGTGCCTGCGCTCATGATCAGTGCTCGTCTGCCGTTACAGGAGTTAAGAAAACGCAACATTGTGGGGATGAATAAACCCATTGATCTCGATGATTTTCTACAAGCCATTGAGCGTTTTCTTGAGTAGGAGCACATGTTTACTGCGCGCCATTTTCCCCTCTTGCGATAGATACTTTGCCTGCGTGATGGGCGCGAAAAGCTGCAAGCCCGGAGCATAGCAGCAAAGTCAGCGACGAAATCGGCGGTAAGTGTGTTATAATGCCGCCAAAGCATTTGTTCTCATCGACCTGTCTTCCGGCAACCGTGCGAAAAAAAGCGGAAGAAGAGGGGAATCTCTTTATTTGCCTATTACCGGATAAAACGGCAACAGAAAGAAAGAGATTGCAAGAGAGCGTTTCTATCTGGAGAGCTAAACGAGATGTTTATCGGCAAAATCGTCAAATCGGACTCGCATATCAACTACGTCTGCCAGATTTACGGGCCACGTGAAGTTGAGATCGAGCCCAGCCCAGCGGATTATGCCTTTGGGCGCTTTGTGCGTGTGGCTGTGAAGTCGCGCCAGAGTGATGACCCGGATGCGGCTCTGGACTATGCACTTGGTCTGAGCCAGGAACCGGTGAACCATGCTATTGGCGTTATTTATGACACCATCCTCGTGAACCCGTCCTTTGGTTCGCTTGGTCCACGTCTCTCGAATGAAACGCAAGTAGAATTGTTCTCGCCTGACTACATCTCAGAGAAAGCGGTCTTGATCTACATTATGATCCTGGGCATGCTGGAGACGGAGCCGACGTCCTCGGGAGAGCAGAGCATTCTCAATACGATGCATGGCGTGCCGCCACTCTCGCTCGAACTGGGAAGTGAGATTGAGACAATGACGGATGATGAGGTACGCAGCTTCCACTACTTCAGCGATACCAGTGGCGGGCCGGACTCCCAGAATCCCTACCTGCACATGGGCTACCTGCCTCATATCATCTCGCAGCGTAACAGCCTGCTGCCTATGGTCACCTTACGGATCATTGATCAGCTTGAGCGCCTGTTTCCCCAGAATCTCGCGCTTCTATCCATCGTCAAACGCAACTTTGCCTGGAGACTGAAAGTAGAGACCACGGGCTAAGGGAGGTTTCGCATATGTCACAGCAATCTCATATCTCGCCTACGGGAATTCAGCCTCTACGCAAGCCGGTAGGGATTACCAAAGGGCCGGGTGAGACGACCCATGAATACACCTTTGTCTCGCGTGACGATGAGCAGGTGCTAAAAAATGGTGAGTACGTCTACTACGAACTGAGCGATCCTGAAGCTCGTGGACAAAACGGTACCACACCAACGCCGCGCCGCGTGTTAGGGCGTATCATGAAACGTGTCCCCATCAAGCTCTATCCCGATACATTTCTGGGAGAACCAGAGATCTCGCCCGCACAGGTCGCCGCAATGGTCGGGTACAATGCGCATACCAACGAGCTTTTCGAGCTGCACGTCTCGATCATGGGCTACTACGACGCCATTACCGGCTCATTTATCAACCCCTGGATTCCGCCTCAATCCGGGAAACGCATCTTTCTGGCCGACGATCTCATGCTCTCAGAGGTCATCAGCCGCAAGAAAAGTAGAGAGCCGGGCTCCGCAACCATCGGCTCGTTGCTCACACGAACGCCCGACGCAGTGCCGATCGTGCTCTCCGTCAAAGACATCGTGAGCACGCATATGGCGATTATTGCCAGCACAGGCGCGGGCAAAAGCTATCTGGCAAGCGTCGTGATCGAGGAACTTATGCAGCCACATAACAAAGCCTGTGTGCTGATCATCGATCCACATGGTGAATACGGCACATTGGACCAGATCATGAATGCCACGCAGTTTCAGGCGCCTACGGAGGATAATCGTCGTCCCGGCTATCAGGCTCAGGTGAGGGTGTATAAGCCGGAGCAGGTCAAAGTGCGCGTCTCGACGTTGAATATTGGCGATATGCGTTCGCTGTTGCCGGAGATGACCGAGAAGCAGCAATATCTGCTGAGCCGGGCGTTGCGTAAAGTGCATGAGACGAAGCGTGGCACGCCCTGGAGTGTTGCCGATCTGAAGCTGGCGATTAAAGCGGTCGCCCGGCAGAAGAGTGACGACGATAACGATGGAGCCGACGACTCAAGTACGGTGCATGCGTTGACGTGGCGCGTCGAGCAACGCTTTGAGCATAGCTTCACCTTTGATGATACACAACACCTGGATCTGCCCGAGATCTTCAAGCCGGGACAATGTACCGTGTTGCAGCTCAATGAAATTGACGAGCGCGATCAACAGGTCATTGTCGCGACATTGTTGCGCCGTTTGAATCAGGCGCGTATGGATACCGAGCGTGGAAAAGTGCACTCCGGCGAATCGTATCTGCCCTACCCGGTATTTGTGCTGTTAGAAGAGGCGCACCACTTTGCGCCAGGAGGAGCCGAGGTCGTTTCGACCTCCATCCTGAAGCAGGTCCTGGCGGAAGGACGCAAATTCGGCATAGGTGTCGGCCTGATCAGCCAGCGTCCCGGCAAACTGGATGCCGACGTACTGAGCCAGTGCCAGACGCAGTGCATCATGCGTATCGTCAACGAAATCGACCAGAAGAGCGTTGCTTCAGCGATCGAAGGCGTGGGGCGCGACCTGCTTGATAATCTGCCTGCGCTCTCCAAAGGTCAGGTCATCGTCGCGGGAGCAGCAGTAAACACGCCCGTCATCTGCCGGGTGCGTACCCGTTATACCAGGCATGGAGGCGAGAGTAAGGATGCTCCGGAGCTCTGGCAGCAGTATTTCCAGCGCGAGACACCCGAGAGCCGTCGTCGTAATGAAGCCCCTTTGAACGGCAATAAAGGATTTAACCTGATGAGGTAGGGCGCTGTGGTTAGAAAATCGTCAATATATCTTTTATTCTTCATAGCGGTCCCGGCCTGGATCATATTGCTGCTCTTTACGCGCTTCGTAGCACCGAGTTCGCTGTTTGCTTTCTGCGTATTCTTTCTCATCTTCAGTATCGCCCTGAGCTGCACGTTTGCTCCGATAATTTATAGTATTGAGCTACGTGTCTTCCCAAAGTACCACTTTTATCTCCTGGTGCGCTACGCCTTGCGCCAGAGTGCGCTATTGACGACCGCCATCGTACTGAATCTCATTTTTCTGGCATTACATACCTGGAATATAGTTATGGCCCTGATCATCTTGCTGGCAGCCGTCATTCTGGAAATTCTCTTTCTGGCCCGGAAATAGGGAGGAAAAGAGGTGAGCGTGATGAAACGTGTGCTGGTGATACGGCCGGGGGCGCTGGGCGATGCGCTACTCACATTTCCGGTGATACAGGCGTTGCGCAGGCGCTATGCGGCGGAGAAGAGTGAACTCGAGGTGATGCTGGTGAGCCATCCTGCGATACGGGAGCTGGCGCGAACCTGGGGTGTTGCGCAGAGAACGGACGATTACAGTGCGGTTATCTGGAGCGAGCTCTTTTCCTCGACCGGTATACGTTCGCCACGTTTGCGCGAAGAACTGGCGCAGATCGATCTGGCCATCTGCTGGCTACGAGATAGCGAAGGGTTGATTGAACGCAATCTGCGCATGGCAGGCTGTCGGCAGGTAGTAATCGCGCCCGGACGACCAGCTGAGGAGGCGCACGAGCACATTGTACGCTACCTGGGGCAGACGCTGGGGCTGGAAGTTGATGCGCGAGCGCAGTTTACGCTTGCGTCCGGTCTGACTCCTTACCAGCAAGAGCAGAATGAGGGACGACGTGTTGTCGCGATTCATCCTGGGAGTGGTGGTGCGCGAAAATGCTGGCCGCTGGAAAAATTTGCTGAGGTGATAGATGAGCTACGGCGACGAGAGATTCCGGTTTTACTGCTGAGTGGGCCAGCGGAACAGGAGCGGTTTGAGGCGTTGAGCAGAATATTGGGGCAGGTGAAGGGATTGCGCATGCTGGAAAATGCGCCGTTATTGGAGGTTTGTCAGGAATTGCAACAGTGTTGCTGTTATCTGGGGAATGATGCTGGCATGACGCATCTGGCGGCGCTATTGGGAATGCCGACGCTGGTGCTTTTTGGGCCGAGTGATCCGCGCATGTGGCGACCGGTGGGTGAGTGGGTGAGGGTGTTGCGTGAGATGGAGGGGTTGGGAGTGGAGGTGGTGATGGAGAG
>DATJHM010000300.1:0-23697 GCA_035493895.1 Ktedonobacteraceae bacterium | reverse complement strand
GCTGCACGCCCGGGAAACGCCCGAAGTACGAGTCAAAAGAATGATTCTCTTGCATGATAAAAATAATATGCCTGATATTATTCAGATTGCCGGGAGGAGGTGGATGTCTATGTGAGGGTGGGTTGACTTGCGCATGTGCTGGCCCCACCATACCAATCCCGAAAGTTTGCAACAACAGGAGGCTCAGAAGCAGGCATGCAGGATATAGACGCAGTGGAAAGTGGGAGATTTTCATTCGCATCGTAAATACATGTTCCTTTCTGCATATTACGCTATAAAGCATCAAGTATATTTGAGCTTCGTAGCTTGCGCCTTCTTCCTTGATGGCAAATCATCAGGCGCAATCGTTGCAGAAAATGAGCATGCAGTCTACAACCCGAAGAGCTGAAATTTTCCGCAGGATTGACGTCACCATATTCAGCTTACAGCGATGTCAATAACAAATCATACCTATATATAGATAATGCCTATTGAGAAGCCCCATGATGCTTGCGAAGCAGGGGATCAGAATAGACATTACAGAAATAAAAGAACGAATAGCAATATACAGCAACAGAATAACGTCGAAACCGAAGATACGCCCCTTCAAGAGAGTTGCTCGGTGAGCTTGCCGTGTTCGACGAGCCAGCGAGCAAAGCGCAGGTGCTCTATGTCCAGAGGTTCCCGGTCCTGCATATCTGGCTGATATATCTCATAAAAATGACAAAGGCGACGAACTTCCAGGCCTGTAAAACCCTCACGATACAGTTTGCTTATACTTTCTTTGTCGTCGATCTTGCGCCCGCGTTTCAGCCAATTCATGATAATCCCCCCCGTTCTGCTTGTAGTGGAACAATTCTCGAGGAAAGCATAACGGGAACAAATCACAAAAATCTCACAGCACACAAAGAACTGCAAACAAAATAATCACAATCCAGAGATATAGCAGAGAGAGAGAAGAAAGCAACCCCCACTCAGGCAGCCTTCTTCTCTCTCTGCTGATTTTGTTGTATCGGAACAGTATGAGCAGGCCAATGCCAGCTAGTGTTCCGGGCGTATTATTCGGCGTTAGCGATTACACGCATCATGGCGGCGTGGTAACGTTCGCCCTGTGCCTGACCCGTGACATCATCAAGATGCGCGATATCAGCCGCGCTCAGATCGATGGCCGCAGCCGCAATATTCTCCTCCAGGTACTGCATGCGCTTCGTGCCTGGAATAGGAACAATATCATTGCCCTTATGCAGCGTCCAGGCCAATGCGATCTGTCCGGGAGTCGCCTTTTTCGTGTGCGCCAGTTCCTGAACACGCTCGACAACGCTGAGATTGCGGGTAAAATTCTCGCCCTGGAAACGCGGGTCCGTATGGCGAAAATCAGAGGATGGGAGATCCTGCATACTTTTGATCTGACCGGTCAGGAAGCCGCGTCCCAACGGGCTATAGGCCACGAAGCCGATGCCCTTTGTGCGCAGGAATGGCAGTATCGCGGACTCAGGGCCGCGCTCCCAGAGCGAATACTCGGTCTGGATCGCCGTCACCGGATGCACAGTGAGCGCGCGCTGGATCGTCTTTGGTCCCATTTCCGACAGACCGATATGGCGTATTTTCCCCTGCTTGACCAACTGAGCGAGAGCGCCCATCGTCTCTTCAATCGGAACATTGGGATCGAGACGGTGCTGATAATAAAGATCGATATACTCGATGCCCAGGCGCTTGAGCGAACCTTCGCAAGCCTCAATAACATGCTCAGGACGACCATTGAGACGCCGTTCGCTGCCATCAGCAGGGAAATCCCAGGCAAACTTCGAGGCCAGAATCACCGCGTCCCGCCGTCCCTTAATGGCTTTCCCCACCAGCACTTCATTCGTAAAAGGACCATACGCCTCGGCGGTATCCAGAAAATTTACGCCCAGTTCAAGCGCGCGATGAATAACGCGAATGGCATCATGCTCTTCTGCCGCGCCGTAGTAGCTCGTCATACCCATCGTGCCAAGACCCATCGCCGAAACGGTAAGGCCCTGACCAAGAGTGCGTTGTTGCATAGTTTTTTCTATCCCTATCTATTGCAAAGCTTCGCAAAAGGTGCCTTTTTGCGAAGCTTTGCAGCAATACTTATTTTTATTGTTATCGACAGAGGTATCATATCATATATCACAGCTTGCTTGTGTCAGAGATCAACGGCATAATCTGGTAGCAGGCTCCCTTGCGACCGACGTATTTTGCAAAAGGAAATCCCCCTCCGATGGGCGCAGAGCGCCCTTAGCTTCGGGTGATGTGGGAGACATGGCCTATACCTTGACTTTTTCTGAACGGTGCTGCACAATTATTGACGGGTACATCTATTTTTTGACTGTCAAGTTATGAAAGAGATATGGGGTCTCAACAAAGCCATTTATTTGATGAGATCAGATGCATTGCATCGTACATATAGGAGGAAATTGAGATGGGTGAGGGCATTGCTGTACGTTCTTTCGCTGTACGTTCTTTCAAGGAAAGGCAGTATCAGAAACGAGAAGAACTCATTCTTCAGATTGCTGAAGAGATGCTGTTCGCGAGAGGCTATTACGAAGTGTCGATGGATGATATTGCAGCGCAAGTGGGCATTGCGAGGGGGACACTGTATCGTCACTTTGCCAGCAAAGAAGATCTCGTATTTACCTTCATCAAGCGCGATCTTTCCGTACTCTTGCATGACTTTGAGGGAATCGTGGCCACGCACAGCACCGTCCAGGAGAAATTAGAAGCGGTCCTTCTCATGATCTATCAGAAGCTTTCGGGTAGATATGTCTCATTCCTGGATAGTGGAACCGTGCCATGCTTCACAGCAGAGAAAATAGCAAGTATACGCGAGATCAAAGACGCGCTTCTTGAGCATATTCGTCATTTACTTGAAGCTGGAAAGGCGAGTGGGGAGTTTGATAAAACGCTGCCAAGCGATGTATCGGCATCCGCGCTCCTTGCTTTAGCCTCTCCCTTCATCTCCAAGCGTCTAGTTACTGAAGGAAACAGAACAAAGGAAGAACTGGAGAAGGAACTCATTCACATCTCCCGAAAAATCGTGGCTCCCGCCAGCTAACCTTTGTGTTCGAACATAAGAGACCGCTTCATCTCTCCAGCATGCATGCTGAAGAGATGGAGAACCTGTTGACATTATCCTCTTATGCGCACCACTGCTACTTCTGTGAACACAGTCAACAGAGAGGCTTATCTATGAAAGGATTATCCTACAAATGGATTGTCGCGATCGTCGTCATCTTCGGGCTATTCATGGTTATTCTGGATACAACGATCGTTAATATTGCAATTCCTCGCCTCCAGACAACCTTTGGAGCCAGCCTGAGCGATGTCGGCTGGGTAGCAACGGGCTATACATTGGCGGAGGGCGTGGGTATCCCGCTCACGCCGTTTCTGTCAGCGACCCTGGGGACCAAGCGTTTCTATCTGTTCATTCTCGCTTCATTTACGATTGGTTCGATGCTTTGTGGTCTGGCCTGGAGCCTCCCAGCCCTGATCGCCTTTCGTATCCTGCAAGGGATCGCGGGAGCCTGCATGATCCCCATGTCGCTCACCATGCTCTACACCGAATTTCCGCCAGAGGAGAGGGGAGTTGCGATGGGCGCACTGGGCATTCCGATTATGCTCGCCCCAGCGCTCGGCCCGACCGTGGGAGGATATATTGTCACCTATGTGAGCTGGCAGGTGCTTTTCTATATCAACGTGCCAGTTGGCATCATTGGCTTCATGCTTGGCTCGATGGTGCTTCACGAAGGCCCACGTCAGGGAGGGCGTTATTTTGATATTCCAGGCTTCTCCTGCTCCTCGTTAGGTCTGGCATCTCTGCTCTACGCCTTTTCATCGGCCAGCTCTGACGGATGGGGTTCATCAACCGTCTTAACCTTCCTGGTAATCGGCATTGCGGCATTAGCGGCCTTTGTCATCGTAGAGTTGCTGACCATCAAGGGGGGTAAGCAGCCACTTCTGGATCTGCGCGTTTTCGGTACGCTCTCCTTCGCATTCGGGAACATTGCGATGATGATGACCGTATTTGCATTGTATGGTGGTCTCTTCCTGGTGCCACTCTACCTGCAAAATCTGCGTGGTCTGAGCGCCTATGATGCAGGATTGATATTGTTACCACAAGCACTGGGCTCAATGGTGGCAACACTTATCGGTGGTCGTCTGGTGGATAAACTAGGAGTGAAGGCGGTCGTGCTGCCAGGCCTTTTGATTCTGGCAGTGGCGCTCTGGGGCTTTTCACATCTCACCCTGGATACACCGTTCGCCACATTCCAAATCTTTCTCGTCATACGTGGCTTTGGTCTGGGACTCTCCATGCAGCCTATCACCCTTGCAGCGCTTGCGGAGATAAAACCTGCCCAGTTATCACAGGCCTCCACGATCAACTCGGTCGTACGCTCGGTGACCAGCGCACTGGCGGTCGGGCTGGTAGCAACGCTGGTATCAGGACGAACAACGTTCCATTATGTGCGCCTGGCAGAGATGGTCACGCCAAATACGGCCGCAGGACAAGCCCTGAAACAAGAGGCAGCCTACTTTGCAAGTCAGGGGATGTCACAGGCGAATGGCATGACGGCGGCAATACAGATGACCGTCGGGGAGATACAGCAGCAAGCCTATTTGCTGGCAATGAATGACGCCTTTTTGCTTACACTGGGAGTGAGCTTGATCGCAGCATTTATCGTACTGGTGCTCGTTCGTTCGCCTCGTAAGAAAACTGGCGGTACCGCTCAGAACAAAAAGCCAGGGGAGAAAACAAGCATTGATTCTCTGGGAAAAGAGGTAGAAGAGGAAGAACCTGTCTTCGTCCATTAATTGCGTGTATTAAAATTTGTTTATTGATTTCGTTCATGCCACTCATTAAAAATGCATAGTATTTATAAGTAAAGAAAGGATACATACGTATGCGCCGATTTATGCGACGCGGAGTCCTTATCCCTACTATTCTCATCCTGGTCCTTCTCATTGCAGGTGGGTCAGTAGGTTACATTGTGTACAATAATGCGAATTTCTATTCGACAGATGATGCACAGGTTACTGGCAATATTGTCAATATCACCCCAATTATCTCAGGCACACTCGTCGACCTGGATGTTCAGGTAGGGGATTTCGTGAGCGCGAAACAGATCATTGGCACTGTTCAGCCTACTGGCTACCTGCCTGTACAGCACCTCGTCGCCCCTATGGACGGAGTGATCGTGCAGGTTCCGGGGGTCGTGGGTCAGACTGTCAACGCCGGGACAGCAGTGGCTCAGGAAACCGATCCGGCGACGGTGTGGGTAACGGCTTACGTAGATGAAAGCGCGATCAACACGATTGCGGTGGGACAGACCGTGGATATTCATGTGGATGCCTATAATAATACCGTTATAGGGCATGTGACGCAAATTATATCTGCAACCGCCGGTCAGTTTTCGTTACTGCCCACGACAGATAATAGCAGTGGCAACTTTACTAAAGTCAGTCAACGTATTCCCGTCTATATTAAGCTAGATACCACGCCTGATGGCTCACTGCTGCCTGGCATGAGCGTCGAAACCACGATCCACCTTCATTAACATATTTTCTTGCCCGCGATCGGGATGAAGTGGTACCGTATAGTCCAGGAGAAAAAAAGTGTGCCCTGATAACGATGTCAGAGCGCACTTTTTGTTTATGCTTCTGGCAAGATAAATTCGCGATCGTGTAAACGCTTGACAAAAGCAGGACGGCGCATATGGGTGCGCATCCAGGAGCTGAAACGTTTTTGGAACATCTGCTCTACATTAAAATGTTTCGCGGCATCGCGCAATTCAACCAGTAGATGTGTAGCTTCGTCGTAGCCCGGACCCGTACCACGCGCCGCGGCCTGATCGGCCTGACGCCAGTAATCTTCCCGGTGATCGTACACCTCTTGCAAATGGCGCTGGTGGGCACGCTGTTTCTCCTCGAGCTGCTCGCGTTCCAATCTGGCCCCGATGGTCTGGCTTTCGCGATACAGTGTGTTATAGTCGACGCGCTCCCCCTGCGATGGTGTATCACGCGTCTTGTCCCTGCCCAGTTCGCGCAACTCTTTTATCAGCTGACGGCTCAAACCGGGCTCATTGTTCGCCAACTTCACCAGATACTCACTGCGCCGCTCCTGTGGCAACAGCTTAACCCAGGCAGCAAAATCGTCGCTGGCCACTGGTCCGGCGGCGCTACTATGTTGCGCGGCCGCAAGGAGCATTTCTTCCGGCACACGAAACAGGTCTGCCAGCTCCTCCTGTGCATCCGTCAATCTGGCAAAACCGGGAGGGACCGGGGGCACGCCGGTCGCTGATTCTGGGGCTGGACCTTCTTCTTCCTCGTCATAATCCTCTGTCCCATACATGCACGCTAGCCAGACAATATACAGTGATCGCTGGTCACCTGCCATCAGCTCATCACGAATGGCGATGAGCGGAGCCAGTTCATAATTGATCCATTCGTCTGGCGCTTCCATCTCATCAAAGTGCATATCGAGGATATCGTAATCCGCATTCCGAGTGAAAGTGACATAAAAATCGTCAAAACCGTAGGGTTCAAGCAGATTGGCGGGCAAGGCTCCATGGGGGAAACGCAATGCCAGACGTGGTGTACCCCAGTTGGCCCAATACAGGAAACCATCGAAATAGTTGTGGAGCACCTCGATGGGATCGTGCTTGAAGTCGCCCCAGTGATACTCAATGACGGCATGAGTAGATGACGCCTCAATGTGGCTGGACAAATCATTGACCTTATCCAATTGCTCCCGTGTCAGAGGTCGATCGCTGGTCATAAATTCGTAACGCTGATATTCGCTCATGGTCGCTTTCTCCTCCCTATAGCATAAACCATATCCTATGTATCATAACGTATAGGGAAGAAGACAGGGCAGATTTACCTATACATCGAAAAACTCTTGCAGAATTGTCCGGCGCACCTAGATCTCTATGATACAATTGATGCGTGTAGACAATGGCAGCTTGAGGTTGAGTAAACGATGTTCACTGCACTGAAAATGACGTCAAGCAGTGTTTCAACGACCCTGAAAGCGGTTGAACACAGCAGAAAAAAATTTCAAGGATCAGTCAATGCGCGTAGCACTTTTTATCACCTGCTTCAACGATACGCTCTTCCCCCAGGCCGGGCGCGCAACGGTGCAATTGCTCGAACGCCTTGGGCACACCGTCGATTTTCCTGAAGAGCAGACATGTTGCGGACAGATGCATTTCAACACCGGTTATCAGCGAGAAGCACTTCCCCTGATCAGACGTTTTGTGCAGATTTTTGGGCAGGCCGAGGTGATCGTTGCGCCCTCGGCCTCTTGCGTTGGTATGGTGCGTGAAATCTACCCACAGGCAGCAGAATGGTTTGGCGATCAGCAACTTCTGGCAGACGTGCGGACACTGATTCCACGCGTCTATGAGTTGACCGAGTTTCTCGTCCATCACCTCAAGCTCGAAGATGTGGGCGCGTATTATCCTCACCGCGTGACCTATCATCCGACCTGCCATTCGCTGCGCTTCCTGCGCGTTGGTGATGCTCCACTGCGTTTGCTACGTGCGGTGCGCGGCCTTGATCTTGTTGAGCTGCCCGGAGCGGATGAATGTTGCGGCTTCGGCGGCACGTTTGCCATCAAAAATGCCGATACGTCTATGGCGATGCTCAACGACAAACTGCGCAATGTGCTGGGTACGCATGCAGAGGTCTGTGTCGCGGCGGACAACTCCTGTCTGATGCATATTGGGGGCGCACTCCATCGCCAGCGAACCGGAGTACGCACAGTTCATATTGCCGAGATTCTCGCCTCGGTTGAAGAAGGGAGCTTGCAATGAGTGATACTCCCGCGCTATCACAAAAGGGGCGGCCGTTGCCCACATTTCAGTCTACGGCGAGACAGGCGTTGGGCAACGCACAATTACGCCGCAATATGTACAAAGCCACGCACACCATCCGCGATAAACGCGAACGCGTGGTCGCGGAAATGCCTGATTGGGAGGATCTCCGCGAGGCGGGCCGCGCCCTCAAAGAGCGCGTCTTGCGCCACCTCGATAGCTATTTGCTCGAACTGGAAGCCTCGGTACAGCGCGCAGGCGGACATGTGCACTGGGCCCGCGATGCGCAAGAAGCCAGCGCACTGGTGGCGCAGATTGTCGAAGTCCATGGCGCACGCGAAGTGATCAAGATCAAATCGCTCACGACTGACGAGATCGGACTCAACAACGAGCTTGCCAGCCGAGGGATTGAGGCCATCGAAACCGATCTGGCCGAGCTGATTATCCAGCTTGCAGGCGAACCCTCCTCGCATATTCTGGTACCTGCGATCCACAAAAATCGCGCCGAGATTCGCGAACTCTTTCGGCGAAAGTTGGGCGTGAAACAGCTCAGCGACGAACCCCGCGATCTCGCCAATGCAGCTCGCGCGTACCTGCGCCGCAAATTTCTCTCAGCGCAGGTCGCGATCAGCGGGGCAAATTTCGCCGTGGCCGAGACTGGTAGCATCGCAGTCGTGGAGTCGGAGGGCAACGGGCGCATGTGCCTGACATTGCCACGGGTACTGATCTCGGTAATGGGACTTGAAAAGGTCATCCCCACATGGCAGGACCTGGAGGTCTTTCTCCAATTGCTGCCGCGATCTTCTACCGCCGAACGCATGAATCCCTATACATCGCTCTGGACCGGAGTGCGTGAGGGTGATGGTCCGCAGGAATTTCACCTTGTCCTGCTCGACAATGGACGCACACAGGTACTCGCCGATACCGTGGGACGCCAGACGCTCAATTGCATTCGCTGTAGCGCCTGCCTGAATATTTGTCCGGTCTACGAGCGAACAGGCGGCCATGCTTATAGCTCAGTGTATCCGGGGCCAATCGGCGCAATTCTCACACCACAGCTCATCGGACTCGATAAGGCTGGCACCCTTCCCTACGCCTCATCGCTCTGCGGAGCCTGCTACGATGTCTGCCCGGTCAAGATCAATATTCCGCAAGTATTAATCTATTTACGCGGACAAATTGTGCGCAAGAAGCAGCTCAGCAAGCAACTGCGGGACCGCGTCAATCTGGAAGGGATCGCGATGCGGCTCATGGCACGCACGTTCGCGAACCGTTCCCGCTACGAGCAGGCGCAACGACTGGCCTTGCTCGGTCAATTGCCATTAAAGCATGGCGACGTTATCGAGTGGCTTCCTGGCGAACTGGGCCAATGGACGATTATGCGCGATCTGCCAGCCGTGCCCGAGCAGAGCTTTCGTGAATGGTGGCGCTCACGCCCGAAGCCGGAGGGACAGGCATGAATAGAGCCCAAAATGCGCGAGAGGAGATCCTGAGCCGTATCAAAAGCGCACTTCAGGACGTACCCGCAAACGAGCAGCCTGCCGAAGTCACGCTTGAACGCTCCTATCTCCAAAGCGGCACAACTGAGCGCGAAGAAGTGATTGAACGCTTTATTGAGCGTGTTACAGATTATAAAGTACACGTGCAGCGTATCGAAGCACGAGAACTAGCCCGAGCCATTGCTACGGCCTGCACAGATCGCGCGATACGCAGCCTCGTCGTTCCCACTGACCTCCCGGCGGACTGGCTCCCCACGCAGGTTGAACTGCTGCACGATGATGTCCCTTTAAGCAATAAACAGCTCGATGATAGTTCCGGCGTGCTCACAGGCTGCGCGCTTGGCATTGCGCAGACGGGCACGATTGTGCTGGATGGTGGAGCGATGCAGGGTCGCCGCGTGCTCACGCTGCTCCCCGATTACCATCTCTGCATCATTCGCGAAGAGCAGATCGTGGAGCTTGTGCCCGAAGCGATCATGCGGCTGGAAGATGCCGTCAAGCAGCATGGCAGGCCCATTACCTTTATTTCAGGCCCTTCCGCAACTTCAGATATAGAACTGAATCGCGTTGAGGGCGTGCATGGGCCACGCACGCTGGATGTACTGGTGGTGCGATAGAGAGTAATACCCAGATTGGCATTTGTATGCGTCAAGAATGCTGGAAGATTCAGCATCCTTGACGCATGCTGTTTGTTCTTTCACGTTATCCTGATCATACCTGATATTTGCCCTGGCATCAGCGACAGTGTATTGAACGCAACCCCTTGCCAGTTCCTCTGGATTGATGAGGTTGAGAGGAGAGCCTCCCGGCATCTCCTCTATTAGTTTTCAGTTCGGTGTGATACACTATTTTAATGTAAGTATACTTCTTCAACAAATGGCGATGCTTCACGGTATAGTCATTTTACTATTTGAGGTGTATTTACGAAAAGACAGTGAAATACTAGTGACCCATTTATAGACAACCTCAAGGAGAGCAAAGTTTCATGGGAAACCTTAATGTATCCGCAAGCGGGCAATTTACAATTGGTGGAGATCTCACGGTGAAGCGTCTTGGCTTCGGCGCAATGCGTGTCACCGGAAAAGGCATCTGGGGCGAACCGGCTGATCGCCAGGAAGCGATACGTACGCTCAAACGTCTCCCCGATCTGGGTATCGACTTTATTGATACAGCAGACAGCTACGGTCCCGAGGTCAGCGAGAATTTGATCCACGACACGCTTTACCCCTATAAAAACATCGTGATCGCCACCAAGGGAGGGCTTACGCGTCACGGACCAGATATCTGGCCTCCTGTTGGGCGTCCGGAGTATCTTCGCCAGTGTGTACTGATGAGCTTGCGCCGCCTGGGCCTGGAGCGAATCGACCTGTGGCAGTTGCACCGCATCGATGCAAAAGTACCACGCGATGAGCAGTTTGATGCAATCAAACAGATGCAGCAGGAAGGGCTGATTCGCCATGTGGGCCTGAGCGAAGTCAATGTTGAAGAGATTCAGGCTGCGCAAAAGTTTTTTAACGTCGTGACGGTGCAAAATCTGTACAATCTGGTCAATCGCCAGAGCGAGGACGTGCTTGAGTATTGCGAGCGCGCCAATATCGGATTTATCCCCTGGTTCCCGCTGGCGGCGGGAGATCTGGCGACGCCCGGCTCACTGCTCGATGGGATCGCCAGAAAAAATCAGGTAACGCCCAGCGCGGTAGCGCTTGCCTGGCTGCTCAAGCGTAGCCCGGTGATGCTGCCAATTCCTGGCACTGGGAGCGTCAAGCACCTGGAAGAGAATGTGGCAGCCGCGAACGTCGTGCTCAGTGACGAAGAATTTCGGCAGCTCGATGCACAGGGACGCGCGCAGACAACAGCCTAGCCACAAGCGCGGTATGTGCACATACAATAATGCACAGCCCCATCATTGACAAACTCCGCATGCAGGATCACTGTTCAGGACTATCCTGGCATTGATCCTGTACTCTACGTCCGAGGAGAAAGCGCATAGGTTATGCTTATCCTGGTAAGCTATCTCCCGGGAAACTGCGGCTCGTATGTACCTCATACAGAAAGACGCCCGCTTTTACGCCCGGGTCCTCATCCATCAGCTTCTGCACTTCCTCGACAGAGGCGTTGAAAATACCAATCCCACAGACATCGCTGCTATCCCTGATTGGACAAACAATAGATAAGACTCCCTCTGCACGGAGCATAAAATTTCTGCGCCCATGCTCCCAAATAATTTTTTCGACCCCATCCATATGGTAGTCAGGCCCATGCTTCAAAATAACGATGCAATAACTCTTCGTCGTACGCATCATATGGTGCATAAATTCGTCGCTGATTGTTGTCATAATGCCAGCCTCCCCAAAAATATTTCTCTACCATCTATAAGAATACTCGAAAACAGGGGAAATTACTTCTTTGATCTTGCTTTCTTTGTGCGAAAATAATCTTACTCCTCCTCGAGTGGTACATCAGCTGCTTTTTATTTCCAGAAGAGCTTTTTGATACCACTTGATACTTTTTGAAGATAAATGCTATACTCACGATAGCTGCTATACTACAATCTGGCTAATCGCTATAGCAGGCATTGCAGTTTGTCGATGCTGTTGTTTTTCTTGTATATCATGAGAAATTTGAAAATGACGGCCACTCACCCTGCATGAGGCTCCACCGCACCTCGTGATGCTGACTCTGCATCGTTTCTGACCGACGAGGAGTGGATGAAAATTGACAAATTCACACTATCCTGAACCCTCCAACTCAACACCGCAGACTACAATCGTAGAGGCCGTTGAGCAACCAATCGAGGCAATGCCTCCTATAGGAATCACCCCCCCTCAGGAGTTGGCCCGGGACGCCGCCGCAGGACATCGAGGGGCGGCATGGCGACTTCTGTACAAGATCATGGAAAATGATCCACACGCAGTTGAAGCAGTTGCGTCACAGAAAGATGACAACCTGGCACAGCATCTGCTCGAATTTATCGCGTTCGGCACCTGGGCAGGGAAACATTTCGTCATACCACCACCATTGCGCTCATCTTATTACGCACGCACGCGCCTCTATACGCTCTTCTTACCAGAGTCGGGAATGCCCAGCGCCCAGGCCCAACGCGTCCTTTTTCAGGCCGCACGCGAACAGCACCCGGCCTTCCGCGAAGCTGCACTGAGTATCTTGAGCGTCATGAGCACGCCGGACGCATTGCCGGTCTTACAGGATGCGCTCCATGACCCCATTCAAGCGGTCCGTTTACAAGCGATTAAGGGGCTGGAACGGCTGAAACTGCCCGCTACCATCCCGGCTCTGACACAGGCCCTTTCCGGTGCGGATGAGCAAACAACGATACAGATCTTTACAGCACTTGCAAGCATCGGTCATCCAGCAGTGCCCACATTGCTCAACCTCAGCGCGAGTCCCTCCGCCTGGATACGCTGGAATTGTATGCGTGCTCTGAGCAAAATTAGCGATTATCGATCTATTCCAGCTTTAACGAAGGCGTTGCGCGATGCGGATCATGGCGTTGCCTGGATGGCTGCGAAAGGGCTGGTAGATTTTGGTGCATTGAGCATTGAGCCGGTATTACGCTCGCTGACAGGTGGTGAAATTACGCCCTGGCTGGTCGAGACGGCAGCGCATGTGCTCAGTAGCCAGCGAAATCCACAGGTGCGCCCGTATCTCGCCCCGCTACTGACCCAGATGCATAGCTTTTCATACATGCATACAGGTATATCCTATCTGGCTCACCGAACGCTCAACCAGATGCTGGACGAGGGCATAATCAAACAAATATCACGTCAGAAGAGCAATTGACAACATGGGTAATCCTTCAGACGATGAAGCACCTGGAGGATTACCCTACCACAATTCAGCTCCATTATCTCTTCTACCCATCTTCTCCTTCTATGTGCTGCCTCAGAAATTTCTCTCTCTTTTTAGAAAAAGGTTGTTTTTGAGCATCAAGATCGTCATATAAAAAATCACACAAAAGCCACTTGACAACGCAATAGTGGATACATATACTATTATTAGTTCAATAGTTGAGTGTTCAACAGTTTAGCGGAGAACCGCATGGAATCGGCGGAGATAGGGCAGGTCGAGCAGGAAATTGCCAGACTTGTGTCCAGCGTATTTGTTCACCTCGATGAGTGCGATCGCCAGATCACGAAACGGTTTGGCCTGACCACGACTCAGTACTGGGCATTGATACACCTTGAAGATCCCCAGGGCCGTTCCCTGAGCGAGCTTGCCGCCCTGTTGAGCTGCGATAAGAGCAATGTAACCGGTGTCGTAGATAGGCTGGAAGGTGCAAACCTGGCTGAACGTAAACCTGGCAAAGCAGGCGATCGCCGTTATACACGTGTGGTGCTGACCGAGAAGGGTCAGGAATTGCGCCTGCACGTCAAAGCTGTGCGCGAGCAGGTTATTTCTACGCGTTTGCGTCCCCTGGGCATTGCATCCTTACAGCAACTTTACGAAACGCTTCAGCAGTTTGATACGCTCTTAGGAGTACAATTCGCCTCTGGTGAACTATCAACGCTCATTGAACATGTAGCTTATTGTTCAGACATGAAGCCAGCAACAGGGTGCCAAATTAGCTGAAAAACGCTGGCAATTTCTCTGATTTCACAGAACACGCAAGCAAACAAACAGAAGCAGATCTTAACCTGACCTTTCCTCTCATCAATTGAGCCTGCACGCTCTTCTCGTCTCGCGCGCTTGCGGAGATACGAGAATGGCAGGGATTACGCGCTCTTTTTTCGCTCTCAGGAAAGGGCAAACGATCATGGGAATATTTTTGTCTGGTGCCATTATCCGCTTCTCTTGTGCCTGCGTGACTCCTGACGCCCACTGAGCACATTCCTACGGAGGTTTTTATGACTAAGCGACATCCAAAGATGTTTGTAGCTAGCCTGTTGATGCTGTGCGCTCTACTAAGTATGCTTCTGGCAAGCTGCGGTGATAGCGGCTCCAGTCCCACAGCCACCAGCGGTCCAGTCACGCTCAGCTACTGGTACACCGAAGGCACGGCTGAGACGCCAGTGATCCTGTCTCAAATCAAAGCCTTTGAGCAGCAAAACCCGAATATTCACATCAATGCCCAGTATCAGGACTTCAACCAGGCGCAGGCGAAGTTTATCACCGCTGCCCAGTCAAATACAGCGCCAGACATCCTGCGCTCCGATGTAGGTTGGGTTGCACAGTTCGCATCGCTGCGCTATCTCCTACCACTTGATAGCTACGTTTCGCAGAGCGACCAGAGCGATTACTTGCCTAACGCGCTGGCCTACGACAAGTATAGCGGCCATCTCTATGGCCTCCCTCAGGTAACTGACTTCCTGGCTCTGCTCTACAACAAAGCAGAGTTTGCGAAGGCAGGTATTAGCGGCGCGCCTAAGACGATGGCCGAGTTCGAGGCGGACGCACAGAAGCTCGTCAGCTCTAAGGCTGCGAAGTATGGCTTCGAGACATCTGGCGCATCGTACTATACTCTGCCCTTCCTCTGGGCTTTCGGCGGCGGCATGATCGACAATAATAATACTATTCTGGTCAACAATGCCAGTTCGGTGGCGGGCCTGAATTTCTTGCTCAAGTTGCAGAATACCGATAAGGTGATGCCGAGCAAAATCGACTTCGCCAACGGCTACAACAATATGGACAACGACTTCAAAAACGGCACGACGGCCATGATCTTCAATGGTCCCTGGCAATCCTCCGATCTGCTCAGCGGTAGCGCATTCACTGATGCAGCGAACTTCGGTATTGCCGGTATTCCCACGGGCCCGTCGGGCGCGACCGGCTCCCCCACGGGCGGCCAGTCATACGTGATCTATGCAGGCACGAAACATCCAGCGGAAGCTGCGAAGTTTGTCCAGTTCATGAGTTCGACCGCCAGCCAGGTCGCGATCGCCAAAGCCAACCACACACTACCCACACGCCAGTCAGCCTATAGCAACAGCGACATTTCGTCCAATCCGGTCATCGCTGGCTACTATGCGGTACGCAACACCGCGGTCAGCCGTCCAGTGATTCCCCAGGGCGGGGAACTCTTCAACGACTTTGATCCCAATACCCAGGCCGCCCTGGTTGGCTCAAAGACGGCGGCGGATGCGCTCAACACAGTAGCCGAGAAGTGGAAAGCGCTCCTGGCGAAATAAAGCTTCTCAGCGTGCCGACGTTCTCCGCGAAGAGATAAGCAAGCGCGCAGATTTATGGGGCGTGGAGCAATCTACGCCCCACAGCCTGTTTTTCTGAACACCTACGATTGCATGTCCGGGTCTCTCTGCCTTCGCAGAAAAGGTTCCCGCCGTCGTTGTATTCCTGGTATACATCGCAGGAAGGATGCAGCTTATGGCTGTTACAAGCAAACACACCGAGGGGTCTTCTCCCGTCAGGCAGAGCGTCTGGGATAGAAGACTTCGCCTGAGAGTGACCTTACGCGCCTATCTCTGGCTCTCGCCACTGATCCTCTGCATGCTCGTGATTCTGGTCTATCCGCTGATCAATGGACTGCTTCTCAGTTTTACCAACGCCGATCAGACCAACATCGCCGCGCACATTGGCACCATTAGCTATCAGGCAACCTATACCTTCATCGGCCTGGAGAACTATATCACGATTGTTCGTAACTGGTTTACGCCAGGCTCCGATGAAAATCACGTGCTCATCCAGACAGGGATCTGGATTGTCGCCAATAGTATTTTCCACTTCCTCTTTGGCCTGGGTCTGGCCCTGATCCTCAATCGCAAAATGCGGTTCCGTGGCCTGTATCGTACGCTGCTGATGGTACCCTGGGCGATGCCGCAGTTTGTCGCGGCCTTTGCCTGGAAATTCCTCTACAATCAGCAGGGCGGCTATATCGACACCTTCTTAGAGGCCCTGCACCTGCCAACCATCAACTGGGGTTCTGATCCCGCCTGGGCATTTGTTGCCGTGATTATCGTCAACATCTGGCTGGGCATTCCCTTTATGACGGTGACCCTGCTCGGTGGTTTGCAGAGTATCTCCGCTGAACTATATGAAGCGGCCAACATGGATGGTGCGAGCCACTGGCAGCGCTTTCGCTACATCACGTTGCCGATGTTACGCCCGATCGCGTTCCTGGTCACGCTGCTGGACGTGATCTGGACGTTCAATGTCTTCTCGGTGATCTTCCTGATTACGAGCGGAGGCCCCTTCCATCGTTCGGATACGATCTTCACGTTTGCCTGGGAGGAGGCATTCCAGGTGCCGCAACGATATGGATTGGGCGGTGCCTATGGCATCATTATTCTGCTGATTTTGCTGGTCTTCACGGTGTTTTATTCACGTATGTTGCGTGCAAATCAGACGGTGTATTAAGCGAAAGGAGCCAGCTATGGCAAAAAATATCGCAGGTGCCAGCGAGGTGTCCATCACCAGGACGCCTACCCGCGCTTCCTATAAACCACGCAAAGCCAGCCCGCTCTCGCTTCTCGGTTCGCTCGCGGCGCATGGCGTGATGATTATCACAGTGATCGCCTGTATCTTCCCGCTGTTGATCATTATCTCAACATCATTTAAACCGGTCAACGATGTCTTTGATCTCAAAATCATTCCGGCCCATTTTACCCTGAGCAATTATCAGACGGTGCTTGCAGGCAATTTTGTCACCTGGCTGCTCAACAGCCTGAAGATTGGCGGAATGACGACCATTGCCGGTCTGGCCCTCGCGGCCCCGGCTGCCTATGCCGTGTCACGCTGGCAATTCATCGGGAAACAAGGCCTGCTGCTCTTTTTCCTGGTCACGCAAATGTTCCCGTGGGTCCTGCTGATCGTCCCGCTGTATATTCTCTACGCGCAACTGAACCTGCTGGATAACATCTTCGGTCTGGTTGTGGCCTATGCAACCACGGCGCTCCCCTTTAGCGTCTGGATGCTGAAGAATTTCTTCGACACCGTGCCCAAAGAACTGGACGAGGCCGCACTCGTCGATGGAGTTGGTCCCTTCCAGGCCTTCTGGCGCATCATTCTGCCATTGACGCTTCCAGGTGTCGCGGTCGTAGCTTTTTTCAACTTTATGGCCGCCTGGAATGAATTTATGATGGCCTATACCTTCCTGCAAAGTGATGCTAATCTGACATTGGCAATTGGCATCCAGCGCTATGTGAATCAATTTGGGGCCGACTGGCAATATCTGACTGCCGCGGCCGTGCTGATCACCATACCCGTCCTGATCATCTTCATGTGGGTACAGCGCTACCTGGTCACGGGCCTGACGGGAGGTAGCGTGAAAGGGTAAACTGAAGAAAGGGGCATGTTAGCGAATTACTGCGGCTCGCTCCAACGCAAGCGCGAATTCCCAGATGTTCGAGAAGCGTTGCTGCGGATCTTTTTCCAAGGCCTTCATCACCACCGCCTCTACCTCTGCTGGCACATGCGCACCGACCTCCTGAAAAGAGGGCGGACGAGAATTGAGGTGCTGGAGTGCAATACGCAATGGCGCACCAGAGAAAGGACGGACGCCACTGAGCCACTCATAGGTCGTCACACCCAGGGCATACTGGTCACTGGCAACGCACAACTTCTGCTGCAATTGCTCAGGAGCCATATATGAGGCAGTTCCGCTCGTATCTGAGCGCTCTTCAGTGTTCGACTGATAGATGATACGAGCATTGCCGAAATCGCTCAACATCACCTGCATATCTGGCTGTATCAGCAGATTCTCAGGCTTGACATCCCGGTGCACCACACCCATTTGATGGACATAATAGAGTGCAGAAGCGACCTGCTTTACGACATTCACCACAGTAGGAAGAGACAATTGTGTTCCGCCGGGCGCATACTGACGCATCGTACCACCGGCTGCATAGTCCAATATGAGAAATGGCGAAAAGGTTTGCTCTTCATAAGCGTGTACGGGGATAATATGCGGATGCTGCAAGCGCATATGTAAAGCGGCTTCAGCAGAGAACTGCGCTCTGCGCGCCGCACCAATTCCGGAGTGCGCAATTTTCAGCGCAACTCTTTTCCCGGAAACGCGGTGTTCGGCCAGGTAGACCTGAGCGAATCCCCCCGAGCCAAGTAATGTAAGCAAGCGATAGTTTTCCAGCTGGAAATCACGAGCACGAGAGGTTTGAAACGCAGCTCTGTGCTCGCTTGCGTGAAATGAGTAGAGATTATTCGCGCTAATGGGTGCTTCAATCGTTTCCAGGGAAAGCATAACGCTCGGCTCCTTTAATCTAACCCGTCATCAGTATGACCTGAAATCTGCTCTTCATAAATTGATAACATACTCACATTTCTTTTCTCTCGCCGTGACTGGCTTTGTCTGCTGATTTCAATGTATCCACCAGTTCGAGCAGGAGATGTATTCTTTCTTGATGTTTAGAGTATAACCTCTGACCCCGGAGATATCATCCCACAAAGGTAGAATTCAGCGCGCATTTCTTTTTTCCCACAAAGGTGGAAGAGGGCTTCTTGCCCGAGACGTTTGTATCTCACAATGGCAAGAAGCCCTCTTCTCTTCTGGTATTTCCGACTACGACCTGCTACCACCTCACGATAAAATGCGAAAAATAAACGCTTTCAGCAATACTGCCTACAACTTCTCTGCATCAAGAGAGAGGCAACGGCTGAAATGTGAGCGGAAGATTCTTTAAACCGAAAGCGGTAGGAGTCTTCACGGTTTCCAGAATATGTTCGGGTGGTAGGGCGAGATCGTTACACTGATGGACAAGTTGCGTGAGGGTAATCGAGGCCAGCAGGCGCACCAGGCAGACACCCACGCAAAAATGCATACCACTATCGCCAAAGCTGAGATGCCGATTAGGAATGCGATCGATATCAAACTGCTCCGGTTGGACAAAATACCTGGCATCGCGATTGGCCGAGACAATCCATGCGGAGATCCGCGCGTGCGCCGGAATACGCTGTGCGCCCAATGTCACGTCCGAGACGGTGGTGCGCTCCACGATCCAGACCGGAGGCAAGAAACGCAGCACTTCCTCGATCGTACTATAAATAGGAGCCGGAACGTGGCGCAGGCGAGCACATACCTCCGGACGCGATGCCAGACAATAGATAGCATTGCCGAGCAGATGAATCATCGTTTCATATTCCATTACCAGCAACAGGCAACAGAACGAAATAACCTCCGGCTCGGGCAGATGCATACCATCGACTTCTGCCGTCAGGAGCCGACTGAGCAGATCAAACTCCGGTTGACGACGGCGCTGCTCCAGCAATGGTAAGAGGAAGGGCGAAAGATCAGCGATAGCGCGCCCCATCTGCTCACTATGCGGTAAGACTACCAGCGTCGAAATCGTGCGCTGAAGATCCTCTCGCTGCTCAGAAGGGATACCGACCAGTTCTGCCAGAGAGGACATCACCAGCGGCGTAATCAGATCATGCATCATCTCAATAGAGCCAGAAGAGCGATACTGATTGAGAAGCGTCTGGACCGTGGTATGGATATATGGAGCAAGCTGGTTCACTTCACGGGGAGCCAGCGCCTGCTTGATAACCCCGCGAATCAGATGATGGGATGGGGCATCCAGCGCCAGACGATGCCTGGCATGAGGCGCATGCGGCAATGCAGCAGCCGAAAAATGCTGTGAATCATTGAGCATCTGTTCCACTTCATCATACCCGAAGAGATGCCAGATCTCCGTAGCCGGGTCATAGGCCACGGGTTGTGACTCGCGCATATTTTGTAACAGCGTAAACACTTCCAAAAGTTGAGCTGTTGTAGATGGTTGTTGTATCATCGGAAGAAAGCCCCTTTCCGCTTTTGAGAAACGCAACTTGTATCTCATTGCTTACAGTATATAGAAGCGCTTATATCCTGACATCCCACTAACGTGGGAAATGAATTCTTGCTACGCATACCCCTTTGGTGGGAGGCATTGTAGATCTTTTCCTATCACCCACGGCTCCCCGGGGCATCGTTCTGCACGTCAGTGATAAGCCCATTCACGCTCATTTTCGCGGTCAATTGCGCTCGCCATTTTTCTTGAGTATCTTTTGATGGTGACCCCTCATCCCTATACCCCTTTTTGACGTTCTTTCTACTATACTTCTCGATAGAAAATAGTAAATACACATGGCACAATGAGATTACCTGTGTACTCTCTGCAATACCTGTTGTGAAGTACCCCACGGCTAAAGCCGGGGGCTTCGACAGGATGCGCGTCTCTCTCCACGAGGCGCGGGCTCCTGTGGGACGCTTCCAGCCCCAACCGATACGCGTTGCTTCTTCGGCATGCGTTTCTTTTTCACCACGATTTGCTGCTGGTGATACTTCTCCAGAATATTACGGGCGGCATTTTCATCCCGATCTAGCTCCGCTCCGCACTCTGGACAAGAATGCCAACGGACGCTCAGATCTTTTGGGACGATGACGCCACACCCGCTACATACCTGGGTGGTATGGTGTGGGGGAACCTTTGCCACGGTGCAGCCAGCTTCTTCCGCTTTGCTTACACATAGGCTGGTAAAGGTTCCCCACGCAGCATCAAGAATGGACTTATTGAGACCGCTCTTAGCAGCGGCCCCATTCGGAAGGTAGTTCCCGGTCTCTTCGTCCTGCTTTGCTTTGGGACGAGCAACCATATTGGCAATTTGGAGATCTTCAAAGACAAGAGTACCATACGCATTGACGAGCTGACGAGAAGCTTTGTGGAGGAAATCGTGACGACGATTCCGTGTCTTGCGGTAGAGCCTGGACAGCTCGTTCTTCGCACGCTTGTGGCGATGGCTCCCACGCTTGCGACGATGCAGCTTTTGCTGTGCCTCTTTGATCTTTTGCTCAGTCCTGCGGTAGATACGCGGGTTGTCAATGACCGCGCCATTGGAGAGCACGGCGTACCTCTTGAGACCAACGTCAATGCCGACCGCTTCCGTGGAGGGATGAAAGGCCATCGTGGGATCAAACTCGTACTCCACGCTCAACACCGCATACCACTGGTCGCCATCCCTTTTAATAGTGCAGGTTTTGATCGTGCCCTTGATCATGCGATGCATGACCATCTTGATATGGCCGATCTTGGAGAGGGCGAGGCGACAGGTCTTCGTCTCGTTCTTCTTCAGGTGCTCGGGCTTGCCAATGATCTCATAGCCCCCTTGCGGGTAGGTGAAAGAGTGATAGCGACTATTGGATTTGTACCTGGGGTATCCGGGCTTTCCCCCTTCACGCACGCGACGAAAGAAGTTCTGCATGGCCTTGTCGATGCGCTTGAGCACGTCTTGAAGGATCTGAGAATAGATCTCTTGATACTCAGGACGCTCCTCTTTAATCTCTGGTAACTGGTCGGCCTGCATCTGGTAGGAGACGGAGACCCCACACATCCGGTAGGCAGCAGTGCGCTCTTCCAGGGACGCATTGTAGAGTTCTTTAGAACGGCGCAAGATCCATTCGAGCGTGCCGATCTGTTTTTGTGTGGGATACAGCCGATATTTGTACATCTTATTGCGCAGGTTGGGATTCTTCGGTGGGCGAGGCTTGCGCTCTTTGCGTGGCTTCTTCGTACGTGGCTCAGACATATTTCTGCTCCTTGATGGACTGCTTCACGATTTCAAGAGGAGCGCCACCAGCCGTTGCCACGAAAGAGGAATTGGGGAAGACGCGAGGGGAGACGAGAGAAGAAAATTCCTGTCGTAAGAACCTGGATGAGCGTCCTTTGAGGACTTTCACGAATCGATGCATGCCAAATGGTGGATCAACGCTCACCAGAAGATGAACCTGGTCAGGCATGACTTTAAGCTCCTGAATGAGCGCATGGAACGCATCACAGGTCTGCGTAATGATCTCTTTGAGACGGATATCAACACCGTCTAAGAGCACAGAGCGACGATAGTTCGGGCACCAGACCACAAAAGAGATGAACCGGAAAAATACGGTATTGTTTGATCTGTCTACTTCTCTCATACCATGCATTCTATGGCACTGTGCTCTCTGCTGTCAAATGATATATTTCAATCTATGAACAGATCTCTTCCCCACCGCGCCAAAAGGAATGCGCCTTCTATCCCCCATGTTTGAAACAGGGGTTTTACAGCGCGGCTTGATAAGGGACGAAGACGTTTTGTATTATGTACACGGAAGAAAGATGAGATACGTATGATGAAGAGCAGCAAGTTAGCTCCGTGGAATGTCCTCGAGAGCGCCATAAGCTATGAGGACCCATGGCTGAGAATACGAACCGATCGCTGTCGAACGTCTCAAGGGATCATTGTCGAGCCATATCATGTCCTAGAATGCTCGACCTGGGTCAATGTTGTTGCCCTGACCTCAGAGGGACGGATGATATTGGTACGAGAGTATCGCCACGGAGCCGGACAGATCCTGCTCGGATTGCCAGGGGGAGCGGTTGAAGGTCAGGACGAGAATCCGCTTGCGGCGATACAACGGGAACTACGTGAAGAAACCGGCTATAGCAGCGAGCACTTTTTTGCGCTTGGACAAAGCTACGCCAATCCGGCCAACCAGAACAATAGAGTCTGGTCGTTTCTGGCGCTGGATGTACGAAAATCACAAGAACAAAATCTCGATGAAACAGAAGACATCGAAATCGTTTTGCAAGACTTTGTAGACTTCAGCCAGCAAACCTGGGACGACGCAATCCCTCTGCAAGCCCTTCATCTGGCAACGATTGGGCTGGCCTCTCACTTCATTCTACGCAGCAAACTTCCGCAACTCCAGGAGATCCGTGCCAGGTTGCTGCAAGCTCTTTCTTCGTAGAGAGGGCTATATCTCTCGCCTTCGCCGGATAAGCTCTCGAATCAGTTGATAGGCAGGTCTGCTCTTCTTTGACAAGATGAAGACCCAAAGTGAGAATATCATATTGTGGCTCAAGAGGATTGAAGAGAACGTAATGCCAGCCAGCCAACAAGCACAAGCGTCTGATCAGCCATAGATAGGGAGTTAAAGATCTCCTGAACGTTGATTTGCCAGCGAGGATAATCATCAGAAAGCCGATCCTGATACTGCCTGGCACCACCCCATCTCATCAGCCAGGTACAAAATTCATCACGCGTCTGTAGCAGGTCAAAATCAGTTGTATCCTCCTGGAGTCGTTCCCAGCGAATCTCTTGCAACCGGCCAAAGAGCCAGTGGAGTTGGGGCATCAGCACCTGGATAAGATAGTATTCAAGGTTATCCTTTTTCTGGACAAAACGCTTCTCCAATCCCAATCCCAGGGCAAGAATGCGCAAGTCAAGCAACTGCTCATGCTTATCGTAAACAAAGGACATTTCGTTACCAGGCACTGTAGCAAGCTCGATGAGCATACGAAGAAACGTGGAAAAAGACTGACGCCCAATCCGTTTGCGAATGCGGCGCAACGGTTGGATGTGCAGGTCACCTTCCGCATAGTACTCGATGAGGTCCAACGCTTCTTCAGAAATATCTCGCGCCTGAATGGCTTGCTTGAAATCGCCAA
>DATJHM010000299.1:0-25649 GCA_035493895.1 Ktedonobacteraceae bacterium | reverse complement strand
CCCATCGAGGGCAGATTAATACCGGGCTGTGGCTCCATGGTGGCCGCTGTCGAGACGGCCAGCGGCGTACATCCATTAGTCGTGGGCAAGCCGCAACCGACGCTGCTGCTTGAGGCCATGCTGCGCCTGGGAAGCACGCCGGAAGAGACAGTGATGATCGGCGATGTGCTGGCAGCCGATATCAAAGCGGGTCAGGCAGCAGGCACGCATACGATCCTGGTCCTTTCAGGCAAAGATACGCAAGCGAGCCTGGAGAAGTCCGAGACGCAACCCGAGCATGTATTCGCCAATCTGGGCGAAGTGCTGGCGAATCTCACATAAATCGACGATTGACGAGTTATATCTATCTTAACCGAAGCTCGGAACCGAGGGGCCAAGAATATTTCCATTATCGGGGGGACGATCAACGACTGCAACGGTACAACGAGAGATGCAGATAAGTTTATCATTTTCGTCGCTGATACGGACATCCCAGACGTGTGTACTCCGTCCCAGGTGTATCGGTGTTGCCACGCCGGTCAACTGCCCCTCTCGTTTCGGGCGCAGATGATTGGCGTTAATTTCCAGCCCGAAGGCCATCTGTTTTGTCGCATCAATATGTAAAATGCTACCCAGTGAGGCAATCGACTCTGCCAGCACGACCGAGACGCCGCCGTGCAAATAGCCAACCTGCTGGCGATGATTCGGGCCAATCGGCATCGTTGCCACGACACGATCCTTCTCAGCCTGCACCAGCTTAATGTCCAGTACGTCCCAGACAGTTCCCGCCGTCGTGGCATTGATCTGAGCAATGATCTCTTCCTGCGAATACTCCATGCTGTACACTCTCCCTATACTGATGATCCGATCCCCAACAGAAGATATATGCTTCTAGTCTAACAAATAGCGGCTATAGATCTCAAGTGAGAGCTGGCAGTATTCATTTTCCGAAAGCGGCCCACATTCGGTGATCTGGATCAATCAATTCTTGCCTCCGCAATTCATGAGCCAGGAAAGGCGCTCTCTTCTCGAGAAAAGAAAAGCCGTACTCTTTTTGTAAGTACGGCATTAACCAATCCTTTCGACCTCGAACACATGCAGATTCGTTGAGTTTTAGCCTCTTGATCGTCTTCTTGACACTTTCTTTTTCCTCATCCTTTAATTGCCTTCCAGGCTTCAACTGTAGCGAAGGAAAATGCATGATGAACCAGCCATCCTGGAGTTTGAAAGGGTCAAGAACATCTTCATAATCGCCTTTCCTTCCATTCATAGTGCCACAGACAAAACGATAATTGTTCCATTGGTATGCTTCTTGAGGATACCGATCTTTGGGTTTAAAGTGCTCGACAGTCTTCCAGCCAGTATCAAAAGGAGTCCAAATACATGTATATACACAAATGCCAAGATACGCATTATAAAGGTCAGGAATAATAGCCCTCCAATAGGAATGACTGTCCCACTCCTTTCCCTTTGGCCTGGGGCAACTGGCCAGAAAGGCTTCTCCCTTTTCCTGCACTTTTTCATAAAAACGTTCTGGCTCAGGTTGCATTTCAATATGCATCAAAATCAACACCTCGTCCTTGAGCAAAATAGATCCAGAGGGGCCAAAATTCATCGTCTGGTGCTAATACACGTTTAAGTTCATTCGATATCTCTTGCACCCGTTCTTTTGATGGCTCCTCATCAGCCAGTTGCAACTCTCTTGCGACTTCTATAGTAAGTTCCGCATCTCGGGAGCGTGGCTCGGCCAGACCAAAAATATCAGAGGTAAGCCACTGATCTACACGGCCACGTTTCACAAAGGGCACATCATCTAATATCACCGTCCCATCTTCATAATCCAAATAAAGATGAAATAATTTGTCTAATTCTGCATGAAATAATGGCTCGACGGAGGCCAGTACTAGTGGAGAATGCGTTGCGACAAAAATCTGCGTGTCAACTTCTTGTGAGAGCGCCTGTACAACACGCATAATAGCCGGAACGATGACGCGTTGCCAGAATGGATGGAGATGTGCTTCCATCTCATCTATGAGTAGCACTATGCTCCGTTGCGGCTCTTCGCGATTGAGTTGTGAGCCAATAACATGCTCATTCCAGGCCCAGACAATTAGATAGGCAAGCGCCACAATTCGTTTGATACCAGCAGAGCAGAATAAAACAGGCACAGTGCCATAGGGAAATTCCAGAGTCGGGACACGTCGCACATCTCTCTCTTCATCTGGTATACGCATTGGTTCACCCGGAATAAGTGGATATTTCGGATGAGGAGAAAGCTCTTGTAGCGCCTGAGAAAAATGGTTAAATACTGCCTCATTAGAAGATTCTTGCCAGGTAATCCAATCTTCAAGCAAACCTCTGCAAAGTACGACCTCTTTTCCATTATCTCTTCTTATACGCACACCATTCCACACTTCTGTAGGAGAAATACGAATAAACGCGTCTGTCTCGTTACTTTGCTTGTTCAGGTCTTCCAGTTTTGCCGGGTCCCAGATTGCAAATGAGCCATCAGCTTGCGAAAAAATAGATAAGCCCGGTAATACACTACGATTTTTTACTGGCGGCCAGGATTGTCCTCGCCAATTATATTTGACTGTTTGCTTTTTCTCTTCTTGATAGTTTTTGCCAATCTGAAAAGTAATACTTGGATTTTTGGCATTGGCAGGCGGATAGGCAGGATATTTTGAAGCCCAGGTGTCAGTCAACGCCCACCAGGTACATTCTAATAAAAATGTTTTTCCTAACGCATTATCTCCAGTAATAATATTGAGGCGGGTAGCCGGTTCAAATTCTATCTCATTGCATAAACCGATCTCATGCATTTTCAGGTATTGTAATTTTGCTCCATATTCTGCCAATGTATCAAAAATACTAAACAATGCAGAAACACGATACTCTTGTACTCGCGTTCCCTCTCCGGGAGGCAAACCAATAACCTCAAGCAATGAGTCAAGCTCGAGCGGCACTTCCTGCAAAAGCGGAGCAGTGTTAAAGGCAGGGCTGGCAGTATTGAATAATACTTTTTCTTCTTCAGTAATGCGAAACTCAGTCAGAAATGTCTCAACAACATCAGTGAAACCTGTCTCACCGGGCCAATTTCTCGTGCGAAAGAGCCAGACGGCTAAATCAAACGTAGGGATCAAGCTAATAGCCAGATGCTCTCCAGCAAGTGTTTCAACATAATCAGCTTTCCATCCCCATTCTCGAGTACTCTTAGGATGGAGAATGACATCTGAAAAGGTATCTACGGCTATGCGGTGCAGGGTATTTGCATATTGATAGGTATTCCAGCGTTTTTTCTTATTCGAGGTTTTAAATGGAGTATAAAAGCCAGCATATCTATTCACAGGTCTATAGTATTTTTGCAGAAATGCTTCTAATATAGGCAGAAAATTCAGGTTCTTTGTCTCTCCTACCGGCAAATCCACCTCTTTAAACGCAAGAAAGACCGTACCAAAAAACGGGTTCAGCTCATTTAAGCGTTTGAGTGATTGTTCTATTTGTACTTTGCTGAAATACACGTCTCTGGTCCTCTCATGACTAGATCATCATCATTCTATTTTAATACCTCTAGTATCGCTGAATTAACACATCCTGGCAATACCTTTAACATATATTTCCGAAAAATAAATACATTTCTACTCTTCAAGAAGTCAACTGGACAATCAATACCAACTTATCTATACTGACCAGTATCTACGTAAAGAAAAGAGGAGATGTTCAGCATGGAGCTCAGTGAAATCATTCGCAAACGGCGCATGGTGCGCCACTTTACCGATGAACCCGTGGACCCGGAGGTTATCGAGCGTATGCTCAGGCTCGCGCAACGCGCACCCAGCGCGGGTTTTACGCAGGGGCAATCTTTTATTGTGGTGACCAGACCCGAGCTGAAGCTGGAGATTGCCCGGCTATGTGAAGAGGAGAGCTATGTCGAGAGCGGCTTTCACAGTTTTATTTCGGAGGCTCCAGTCCTGGTCATCCCCTGTACCAGCGAGGCCGCTTATCACCGACGCTATCAGGAAGCGGACAAAATCGAGGATGATGGCACTGAGATCATCTGGCCCGTGCCATTCTGGTATATGGATATCGGCTGCTCGGTCATGCTTCTGCTGCTCGCGGTAGTCGATGAGGGACTGGGGGCAGGCTTTGCAGGCTTTGTCTCTCTTGCAAATCTTGAAGCTTTACATAAATTGCTGAATATCCCTGATGAGATATCACCGGTAGGCGTTATCCCCATCGGCCATCGCGCTCAGGATGTACTCTCGCGCTCACTCAAACGCGGTCGCAAAGATCCGGGCGAATTTATCCATCATGAGGGATGGTAGAATGATAGGCCATCTTTGCGGATAAAGATGGCCCTGCTATATCGTTCTAGCGAAGAGCCGCCTGCCCTCCTGGAGCCTCGTTAGCCGCCTCTTCCTCCAACCATGTCTCGCGAGTTGGAACAAACCGTTTGAAGAGAAAATAGCCAGCATAAAAGAGGAGCAACCACATCACAAAATCAACCGGACCTGCCAGGGGGCTCTGCCACTGCGCATAACCACGCGTCGTCAGGCCATTATAGACAAGATCGCGCAAGAAGCCAACGAGCGGCACCCCGACCAGCAGCACCCACGCAAGCCAGTGCAGACGTGTATGCCAGAAACGCCAGATGAGCAGATAGGCCACACTTCCATAAATCAGCACCTGCGAAATATAGAATGGTATGGGCAGATGCAACGTCAGGTCGTCGATGGTATAACTCCACCAGTGAGCATAATAGGCTCCCAGATCCACAGCCATATTGATCACAGCCGCCACGACTCCTCCCAGGAGAGAGAGCCACACGACTTGCTTTGGCGCACGTATACAGAGCAGAATCGCCAGATAGACGATGATAATAAATGGCACGACAAGTGCCAGAAAAGCGCGAATTTCCATGCAAAATACCTCCTTTGGTTCATCTCGTTCCGTTCGTCTGGGATGTCATCAATACGTTGTCCAATGTATTATGAATATCATAGCGCCTCATGCCACAACTTGCCCAGATCACACCGCCCTATTTGTGAGCAAACAGGAGAACTCTCTACTCATTTTTCAGGCCAAGCGCCTTCTTCCGCCTCGCTTTTTGCAGCACGGAGAGCCATTTGGGATCCTGCACGGGCAGCGCTGGCTCACTCTCCAGCTGCGTCATGGTATTCATAATCCAGTTCAGCTCGGCCTCTAATTTGTTACGGATATAAGAAAGAACCAGAGCAGTATATTCATCGACAAAAGAGCGCCCATTACGCTCCCACTCGGTAATATATTGCAGAACCTCGTTCGACTCTTCGTAGCGTACACGCAATTGCGCCATCAAGGTCTCGCGATCGACGCCCGACGAACCCCAGAAGAGCATTTTGAGTAATAATTCGTCGCGCATGGGGATTGGGTAATCGGATTGCTGTTCCAGCCAGCCTTGCAATTCCTGCCAGCCCAATTGTGTCAGCTCGTAGACTTTTTTCTGCCGTCCACCGTTTGCGACCTGCTGCATTTCAATCAGGCCATCCTGCTGAAGCTGCCGGAGACGAGGATAAATGCTCCCGAAGCTCAGCGCCGACAGCATACTGGCTCCCCCCTGCTCAAACTCCATCTTCATGTCATAGCCCGAACACGGCTCTAAACTGATAATGCCAAGAATAATATGATCGATAGACACAGCTCATACCTCCTGTAACAAGCAGCATATCGGCGCGATATATTATGGCGATATAGTAGGGCCAAATATGAGACTTGTCAAGAGAGGAATCCAACTTCCGTGATGAACATAGTTCAACTCACGCATTGGCTGAGGGGAGAGGCTCCGGAACCAACCCGCATCTCTCCCTTCAAATTGGTTATGAAGCAAGTAGCCTGATACAATGTCTACGACTTCGCCACCAGTATCAAGACATGAGCCAGGTTATGTTGCAAAGTACGCATGTTTTGCTCGCCAACTATCGAGATGTGCGAATTCAGGGTAAGTTTGAATCGGTAAGATGCAGCGAAAATTTATGTATTCAGACACGAAAAGATTTTCTACAAATGACATTTACCGTGTGGCTGCTCTGTCAGAGCAGCCCATGCAGCGCCGCCTGAACGAGCCTCAATCCAGGAAACACGGTCGTTCCAGCAATCTGATGCTCGATCAAGCGTCTATGGCCCCGACGTCACAACTCAACCACGCCAAATTCCGAAAAGCCCTCTTTTTGAGCCATTCCCTACGCTCCGACGTGGACCGCTTCCCCGCGAAAATCGGCGGCATGACGACGTGCGAACTCGGCGAAAGTGGTGGGACGAATGCCTAGCGCGGTGTGCGTCTCGAGATACACCACTTCTTCACCATTGCCCTGCCGACGCAAGCTTGACTGCACATCGAGCGCGTCTACGACATAGGCGGGCATGCCTGCCGCGAGCTGGGCTCGCTTCCTTTCTTCTGGAGATGTGTTGACATAGCGCACGGTCGATCCTGTGGCAAGGGAGATCTGTTCGGCAATCTCTGTCATGCTCAGTGCTTCTGGACCCGACATCATATAGGTCTTGCCCTCATGCCCTGGTGTGGTCAGCAACGCAAAAGCGGCTTTGGCGATGTCCTCAAGATCCACGGGGGTGAGCTTTGCATCCTCGAAAGGAAGGAAGAACGCACCTTCGGCGACGATGGTGGGCACTTCCCGCAAATACTCCGTCATGAACTGGCTGGGACGCAAGAAGGTCCAGGCAAGCCCGGAGTGTTCGAGATAGCGCGAGATTTCCGCGTGCATCCGCGAAAAGAGAAAGGGCGAATCCAATGACGTCGTTACGCCGGAAAGCTTGACAATATGGCGAACGCCCGCCTGTTTGGCGGCATCGATGAACGTACATTGGGTCTCCGCCATCTGTAGGTCGGGAGAAGAGATCAGTAACACGCGGTCCACACCATCTAACGCGCGCCCAAGCGTCTCAGGCCGGAGCATGTCACCCTCCACAACCTCTACGCCAGGCAGCGTCTCCAATGCCTGTGCCTTCGCACGATTTCTGACGAGTGCCCTCACAGGATATTCCTGGCGGGCAAACTCGCGAATCACGGCAGATCCGATCAAGCCATTTACACCTGTCACAAGAATCATGATAATCTCCTCTGAGTAGGGTTCGCATGGTCCAGGAAGAGAGAAGTGCCTCTGGAAAAGCCCTCTCATGTGAACCATGCTCCCCTACTGTGCTCTACTAGTGAATAAGTCTTCAACCTTTTTTCTCGATCACTCTTTCCTCAGAGCTTCACCGCAGTCTCATGATCAGATCTCCTCGGTGCGCTTCTCGCGGGGTCAAGTGATCTTCTCGATAGACAAAGTATACTCTTGAATATTGAGACAATCTATGCTATATTGTCTTGAATAATTGTCTGATCGTCTCAAAAGAGGAGAATGGCATGGATGTGCTCACAGATGTACTGGGTGCACTCGAACTGAAAGGGTGGATCTCTGCACGCAGGGAGCTGACGCCTCCCTGGCGCTATGACTTTGCGGCCAGTCACGATATGATCTTTCATTTGCTCGGCTCTGGGAGTGGCTATCTCTCTTTCGAAGGGGACCCTACGCCTCTGCGAGTCGAAGAGGGAGCTGTCCTGCTCTTCCCTTTCGGGCACGCTCACTCGATCTGTGATGAACTGACTTCACCTCTGACACAAGTCCTGCATGTGGACTATTCCGCGCAACGCGAGTACCAGGGCTTTGCAGGTGCGTCCGATGAGTCAAAGATGATGGTCCTCTGTGGTGCGTTCCATGTGGAGCATCTCGGAGCTTTTCCCTTGCTCCACAGCTTGCCAAAGGTGATTCATATTCCCGCAGAACAGGGCCGCACGGTGCTGGGCTTCACCGAGATTGTGCAGTTGATCGCACGCGAAGCGACCACGCCTCGGCTGGGCACGCAGGTGATGCTCAGGCGATTAACCGAACTGCTCTTCATTCACGTGATCCGGGTCTGGGTTGAGCAACAAGCGGCATCTTCGCGAGGATGGGTCGCGGCGCTCCGCGACCCATCTATCAGCGCAGCTCTGGGCCTGATTCATCAATCGCCCGAACAGAGGTGGACGGTTGAGGAACTGGCAGAGGAGGTGGCCCTCTCCCGCTCAGTCTTCTCCGCTCGCTTTACCCGTCTGGTGGGTGAGCCTCCTATCACCTATCTCACTCGTTGGCGCATGCGCAGAGCAACCCGCTTGCTCAAGGACAACGTCGAGATTGAAAAAATTGCAGAGCTTCTCGGCTACGAATCGACAGTAGCCTTTCACAAAGCCTTCAAACGAGAAGTCGGCAAGACCCCAGCCTGGTATCGAAAGCGCGGGTAACCAGTCGCACACGCCCGCCTCGATCCCACTCCCGCGCGAAGCTTTCACCTGATCGACCCCAGATGCGCAGGCATGTCACCATGCGCAGGTCTTCACTCACAAGGGTTTAGTTCCCACTCGGCAAGCCCAACCGGTCTGCGAGGAACTCCTCCCAGGCCCTCTTCCCATCGGCGTGGTCGGGCGTCAGATTAGCACCGGCCCGATGGGCGCTGGCGGACTGACCTGGCAACCACAGAGGCATGACCGGCCGCAGCTTTTGATTGGCACGCAGGTAGGAGCGCATCAGATCGGCCATGGTGTACACGCGTGGCCCCCCGAGATCGGGCACCAGACCGGCGGGCTCGCCGAGAGTGAGCTGCACAAGCCGGTCCGCCACGTCCGCGGCATCGACGGGTTGGTATCGGAATCCCGCAAAAACCGGCACGACGGGCAGTTTCGTCAGGGCCTGTGCGAATGTGAGCAGCAAGTCGTGGAACTGGGTGGCCCGCAGAATCGTCCAGGGCAGACCGGAGTCGATCACGACGCGTTCGGCGGCTCGCTTGGCCGCGAAGTAGCCGAACATGGCGCGGTCAATGCCACTTTCGACTGGAACCCGGTCGGCACCGACGACCGAGATGTACACCAGGTGCCGCACCCCAGATCCCTTCGCTGCCCGGACCAGATTCAGGGCCTTCTCCTCGTCGCCCACAGCGCTTCCTGCGCAATGCAGGATAATTTCTGCTCCCTCCACCGCTGCTTTGACCCCTTCGCCCGTAGCCAGATCACCGATTACGTACTCGATCCCCTCTCCAGCCTCGTGATTGCTCCTGCTCAGGACCCGTACCTTGTAGTCGGCGTTGCGTAGCCGGGGAATGACATGGCGGCCGAGCGTACCAGTGCCACCTGTAACGAGAATATGTTGCATAGGATATTTCCTCTTTTCGTTGTATGCTAAGTGCCTCTCTCAAAGGCTCATACAGGAGACGAGATAGCTTCGGCAAAATGTGACACCCTCCATTTGTTCTGTTATTTATTCGGAGAGAGACTTATAATACGAAGGGAAAAGGAGAAATGTGAGCGATGGACCAAGCCATGAACCAGGCAGAAGAGTTCGAGCACTACCGCGTACTGCTCTTTTCCCTTGCCTATCGAATGACTGGAAGCGCTTCTGACGCGGAGGATCTGGTGCAGGAGACCTATCTACGCTATCAGGCGAGTATCAGTCAGGAGATCGTTTCCTTGAAGGCGTATCTCACCACTATTCTTACCCGTCTGGCGCTGGATTATCTGAAATCGGCTCGTGTCGTCCGCGAAGAGTATGTTGGAGTCTGGCTGCCCGAACCGATCCTTACATCGGAGGACGATGGGTCCCCTCTTGCCGACATTGAGCAACAAGAAGCGCTTTCGCTGGCCTTTTTACGCTTACTAGAGATCCTCAGCCCGCCAGAGCGCGCCGTTTTTCTCTTGCATGAAGTCTTTGACTACCCTTTTGGCGAAATCGGTAGCATGCTCTCGAAGAGCCCGGCAGCTTGTCGCCAGATCTTTCATCGGGCCAGGCAGGCGTTGCAGGACAAGCGCACGCGTTTCAAGCCGGAGCCGCAGCGCCAGCGCCAGCTCGTGCTCAGTTTTCTTTCTGCCAGTCAGGCCGGGGATATGTCCGCTCTAGCCAGCCTGCTAGCTCAGGATGCCGCCTCCTGGTCGGATGGTGGCGGCAAAGTGCAGGCGAACCTCAAGCCTGTCTACGGAAAGCTCGCCGTGGCGCGTTTCTGGTCTTTCTGGCTGAGCCAGGCACGCAACAATCAGCGGCCTCTCACCTTTACGCAGGCCGAGATCAATGGCAGCCCGGCTATCTTGTGCTGGGAAGAAGGCAGGCTGGCCGTAGTCATCAGCCTGCGCCTTTGCACCGAGGGCATTGAGGAGATTTATGCTCAACTGAATCCGGAGAAACTGGCCTATCTGCAAAAACAGCTATCCAGCTCCAGAAGACGCGCACAGCTTTGAGTCCTGAGATCCTCACCCAGGATAGTCTTCTCCGAAGCGACGAGTGCCAAATATGCCAGCAATTCTAGCGGTCTCCCCACCTTCAAAGGATTTGTTAGCGTGAGATGTAGGGAGCGGCCTTGAAGTTGCATCTTATCAAAGAGCAAGAGCGTATAAAAGGGAGGATTACAGACGATTGCTAAAAATGGTGGGGGTACATCTGCTGTTGCAGATTGCTCTTCACCAGATGTGGCATGTCAAGTACTTCTTGCAACACTTTTTCGTATCAGCTTGCAAGAAGTACGCGCTGTAAAGAAAAACAACTGTTAAAGATGGTTTACATAACCGTCTCTCAACCGGGTAGACGCAGAAATATAACGTGTTGTGTGTTATACTGACTTGTAGAAATTTTGTCGTGTCGATTAGCGCATGGGCCGAGCTAGCAGGAGGAAGCCCGGTTGACGAGGAGAAGGCTGTTCGAAAGTCATATCAGCGGGGAGCCTTCAGGGGTGGTCACGCCCCTATAGCAAGTGGACGCACAAAGCCGGATGGCAACATCCGGGACAAAGCTTCCGCAGTGCCGATTGTTGCTCATTGTCCCCGTACCCGACAATTGAGGCATCGAGCTGGCAGGGTTCACCTGTCCTACTTTATTGTACTCATTTTTATGTCCGGTGCCGCGCAGTGAACAACAGTAGATGAAAGGATACCCGACACCATGTGCGGTATCATTGGCTACGTCGGCCCCGAGGGCATCGACGTCACTACTCTATTGCTTGATGGCCTGGCAAAGCTCGAATATCGGGGCTATGACTCGGCCGGTATTGCGGTCCTCACCTCAAATGGCGACATTGAACTCCATCGCCGCGCTGGCAAGATTGCGAATCTCGTCGCCACAGTCGAAAACGATGCTCATCCAAGCATTGGCACTCTCGGCATCGGCCATACGCGTTGGGCCACGCATGGTCGCCCCAGCGACACCAATGCCCATCCTCATCCCGATTGCACTGGCGTTCTAACGGTCGTGCATAACGGCATCATCGAAAATTACACCGAACTGCGCCAGGAATTAGAATTGCAGGGACATACCTTCCGTTCTGAAACCGACACCGAAGTGCTCTCTCACCTGATCGAGCAGATCTACTTCAACGAGGCTGCTCACAACTTGAGCGAGGCCGTGCGTCTGGCCCTGCAAAAAGTGACCGGATCATATGCCATCGCGGTAATGAGCAGCGAGCATCCTCATGAACTGGTGGGAGCACGCTGCAATGGTCCATTGATTGTCGGTCTGGGTCAGCACGAGCAGTTCCTGGCTTCCGACATTCCAGCGCTGCTCAAGCATACACGCGACATTATTATTCTCGACGAGGGCGAGGTTGCGACGCTCCGTCCCGAGAGCGTAATTATCGTCAAACTCGATAATACGCTGGTCGAACGTGAGCCGATTCACGTCGATTGGGACGCGGAGGCTGCGGAAAAGGGAGGTTATCCTCACTTTGCGCTCAAAGAGATTCATGAGCAACCCGACGCCGTACGCCGCGCCCTGCTGGGACGCATCCACGACGAACAGCTTCACCTCAGCGAACTGGATCTGATGCGCCAGAAAGGCTACCTCGACGGTATTCAGCGCATCATTATCGTCGCCTGCGGTACCTCATATCATGCTGGCCTGATCGCAAAATATATGATTGAGAAATGGGCGCGCATCCCAGTCGAGACGATCACTGCCGCCGAGTTCCGTTACTGCGATCCGATTGTGGGACCCGAGACGTTGTGTATTGCGGTGACGCAATCCGGCGAGACGGCTGATACGCTGGTTGGTATCCGTCAGGCTCGCGAACGTGGAGCACACGTGATCGCCGTAACCAACATCGTCGCCAGTGCGATCACGCGCATCTCTGACGCGGTGCTCTACCTGCAAGCGGGTCCGGAGATCTGCGTTGTCGCCACGAAAACGTTTGTCACTTCTGTAACCGTTCTCTCCCTGATCGGCCTCTATCTGGGGCAGATGCGGGGCAAGATCAACAAAGCCCAGATGAGCCTGTTCCTGCATCACCTGGAACAGCTCCCGCAACAGATGCAACATATTCTCGATAGCGACGAGCAGAATGAGCAGATCGAAGCGCTGGCAAAACGCATTGCAAAGGTCAGCAGTATTATGTTCATCGGACGTGGCGTTGGCTATCCAACTGCACTGGAGGGGGCGCTCAAGCTCAAGGAGATCTCCTACATCCATGCTGAGGGCTTCCCAGCTGGTGAGCTGAAGCACGGCTCCATTGCCCTGCTCGATCCTGATACCCCACTGCTGGCGATTGCGACGGCCTCGCACATCTACGAGAAAGTGGTGAGCAATATTCAGGAAGTGCGTGCCCGTGATGCCCAGGTAATTGCCGTGGCAACCGAGGGCGATACGAAGATCCATCAGCACGCCGACGAGGTGATGTACGTCCCGGCCACGCTGGAGGCGCTGAGCCCCCTGCTCGCGATTATTCCGCTCCAACTGTTCGCCTATCATACCGCGGTTGCCCGCGGCTGCAATGTGGATCAGCCGAGGAATCTGGCGAAGTCGGTGACAGTAGAGTAGCGGCGGGGTTTATCTCCGCCAGTTATCCACAAACAATAAAGTTGTGGCATGGAAACAATATGATCCTTTGAATCTTTGGCTCAAAGGATCATATGTTATATGGTCTCTGATAGTAAGATTGCTTCAGAACTGCAATAAAGCAAGACACTAAAAAGCTATTCAAACCTTGGAGTTATATTCTTCTACATTCCATTCAAGACGGCGTTTCAGATCATTGCAATGAGTAAATGGCAAACGTTTTTCATGTTGAAGTCTGCCTACTACAATCCCTGGAGCAATCCCTACCTTTTGGGCAAATGCCCGAATATTCACTTTCTTAAGATAGGATCTACGGGCGACGAATTGATGCCACTCGCTAGGATCTACCAGCATATCAGCAGAAAATGTATTCGCTTGATTTTCAGGTTCGTCACCACTTTGAGGATCTATTTCCAGATCGAGAAAAACCTGTCGTTTTCCATGAAGTAAAATGTGACCGGCCTCGTGGAAGAATGTGAACCACAACTGATCGTCGGTCTTATAACGCAGGCTAAGTTGTACCAGAGCCTTTGTTGGCGTAAGCCACCGTGCTGCGCCACAAATGCCGGTGCCTGGTAACTCTTGTACAAAAACTACCGCAACACCGGCCTCTGCACACAAACGCCCTAACTCTCCCTCTAAGAAGTCAACTGGCTTCACCGTCAGAGCGCGAATATGCTTCAATACGTCACTAAATGCACTTGCATTATATGGTTTAGTTTCAACTTCCTGAGCCGCTATTTCGCCCTGTCGTAACCAGACTGTTACCGCCTCAAAGTTACTTTTAAATAGGGTCGATTTGCGATATTTAACAGCTTGATGCTCCCAAACTTCCCGCCAGGCTTCTGGCGAAGCAACGCCAAAAAATCTCAAGGATTCCAGCACTTGCTGTGGTTTGCTGTCGCAGGGTGGAATCCAACCTCGGCGTGCCATTTCTCGAACTGGGAATGCTTTTAGCCATTCTGTCCAGAGGGTAAGACGTTGCGCTTCAGCCAGACGAGCAAGGAATTCTCGATACTGTTGCTCTCGTTTTAGCCAGAATGACGCAGGTATACGCAAAACTTGCTCTAGCTGTAAGGCTGTTTCGGCAGTGATAGCTGCCTTACCCTGTATTATTTCGTTAATTGTTTTAACTGGGCGACCCATACGTCTGGCAAGCTCTGTTTGAGACATCTCTAAGCTATTCAACGTTTCTGAAAGAGTTTCCCCAGGAGCAGAGACACTATCGGGGTGATATTCATTTTGCAGGCTATTAACCATGATAATCCTCCACACTAAGAACTCTGATTGCTGTGACTCTGTTCCAATCAAGACCATTATCAGGTTTTCTTGGAGTCGGGTCATTGGCTGGCTCAAAAATGAGCCGATAGGGATGATCCAGATCTACAGCTAATGTTCCTTCTCTATTCCCTTTCAATTCATGACATCTCAGTTGTGGTAAACAACGCAATACTTCGAGGTCGTCCGCAGCCCTAAATTCATCAAGACGTCGTCTAATTAATCTGGCACATACCGGTCCGTATTTTCTTATTAATAGAGGCTCACTGTTACACACCTTTGCCAGTTTCTGATCCTGAAAGAGAACATCCACCTGGCTAATTCCCTCACAATAATTTTAACCCTTAGGGTTAATACCATTTTAACACAGGATAACACCATTGTAAAATGTGCAAATGTATTAAAAAAGAGCAGCTCCGAGTCCTATTTTTTTAAGCCTTAACATAGTATAGGTAATTCTGTAATAGAAATAGGACAACGGCAAGAAACCAGCCAGATTTGCAAAATACGCCTGCCCGGCGTAATATATACATTATTGTACCTTCACACGAATTGTTACCCACCACTTTTTAAAAGTACCATCCAGGAACAGCCCGACATTCCAGCAACTCCAGTAATCCGTACAGAGTAGTAATGCGCATTAGTAAGGAGTTCTATCATCGATGATGCACAACAATGTGATCAGCAAAGTGACTGAAGAAAATACGCTGCATATGCCCTGGGGACACCTCGCATGGCTGGTAGGAACAAAACAGATAGCGGGAGCAGAACAAACTCTCGGAGTCGTCACCATTTATCCAGGAAAACGTAACCCACTGCACAAACATCCCAACTGCGAAGAATTGCTCTACGTCGTATCCGGCGAGTGCGATCATAAGCTCGGAGATGAGCTATTCCATCTGACACCTGGCGAAGTGATCTGCATTGCACGCGGCATCCCACATTGGGCCCTGTGTACCAGCTCCGAACCACTGGTAGCCGTCGTCTCTTTCTCATCCCCCGATCGCATGACGGATACCCTTGAGAACGGCGATATCGCATAAACACAGGCGAATCCCCTCTCTATAGCAATTATTCAGCTTTTTTGAGTATGCCCGATGGGAGTTTGAACAGCATGACAAAAACATTTCCGGTTGCCATTGTTGGATGTGGAAATATCTCGCAGATGCATTTTGATGCCTATCTACCCCACCCTGAACGTATTCGCATCGTTGCGGCGTGCGATACCGATCCTGAACGCGTCAATGCAGTCTGCAAGCGCGACGAATCCTTGCAGGGCTTCACGTCACTCGAAGAAATGATCGCTCAAGCCAGCTGGGAGGTGGCGATCGTTTGTACGCCAACCCACGTGCGCAGGCCGGTCGTCGAGATACTTGCGAAGGCGGGCAAGCACATATTTGTTGAAAAGCCATTCGCCGATACGTATCAGGACGCCCAATCTATGGTAGCAGCATGCAAACAGGCCGGGGTCAAGCTTGCGGTGAACCAGAATTTTCGTTATCACTATCCCTTCGATATGGCACGAAACCAGATCGCAAGCGGCTCTATTGGCTCCGTTGTGAGCGTGATACACCAGGATTTGATGTTTCGTCAGGATAGCGGATGGCGCACGCAATTGCAGAGGCATGCGCTCTCGGTGATGGGCGTTCACTGGTTTGACGGCTTCCGCTGGATACTACAGGATGAGGCACAATCTGTCTCATGCGATACCCGCTCGTCCGCCGCAATTCAATGTACAGGCGAAACTGAGGCCACTGCAACTGTTCGTTTCACACGCGGCACGCTTGCGTCATACACAGAAAGTTTTTCGGCATTTAGAGGCAGGACGGAAACGCTCATTCTGGGCGAAACCGGCGAGCTCGTCCTTAATTACGATACCATGAGCCTGTTCGATCGGGACCATCGTTTGACCCCACAACACCTCTGGGAAAATCCATACCGTGGCGCTCATAAACCGAAGGCCACCTTTATCAATCTGAATCTTTTACTGGAAGCTATCGAGCAGGATAACGAACCCGCCAACAGTGGCAATGACAATCTGAAGACGATCGCTCTATTGGAGGGCGCATATCGCTCTGCACAGGAGCACCATGCGATTATGTTTCATGAGGGGCTACCAGTATGAAGAGGATCGCTTTTTCCCAACCAACCAGCACTATCGCCGAGCAAGAGCTTCTTTTCACTCACTTCCGCTCTTCTGGCTATAATGGACTCCAGCTCAAGGCCGATCAGTATAAAGCCTACGTCGATCAGCCAGCACGCTTCGTCGAGGCATGGGGAACCGATGCCAGCGATATTGCCTCCGGTTTGATTGCCGGAGGACTGCTGGATGAAACTGGCATTGCCTCACTGCACGTGCTCTTCAAATTTGCGCATGCGGTCGGCTCACAACGGATTATCTTTTGCCACGCCCAACCCAGGCAAAGCGTATCTTCAGCTGACATCAAGCGATATGCGCAGATTCTTTCAGAGCTGGGAAAAGAGGCACAACAGCAGGGAATACAATTGTCCTTGCATCATCACTATAATCAGCCGGTCATGTATCGTCAGGATTTCGAGACGTTTTTCGAGTCCATAAGCGACCAGTCTGTCTCGCTTACGATTGACACTGCACATCTCATCAAATCTGGCATCGACGATATTGCAGGCATCATTCGCGATTACCAGCAGGTTCTTGATAACATACATATCAAGGATTTCGCCGCTGGCTCGTTCAAGCTGCTCGGTCAGGGGGAGATCGACTTTCTACCTGTGTTCTCGATGTTGCATGAAATTGGCTATACGGGATGGGTCTGCGCCGACGAGGAGAGCGGCAGCAGTTGTCTCGAAGCAATGGAGATCTGCGCGCATTTCTTGCGCACGCGACTCGATTCTTCGCCAGATTGACACGGTCATAGATTTGTTGTTTGTTTGCGATAAATCTATTTTTAGCATAATTTGCCCAACATAAACACTTATGTTATACTGCGCAAGGTTATCATAGTCGTAAATGACTATAACCTCATTTCCCTCTTCTACGCAAAACACCTCTATCCGAAGAATATATACACGATAGTAAATATACGTAGAAGAGGGAATGACATTTCAGGATGTATAAACATAAGGAGTGATTATTCGTTATGTCCTCACCAATGCCGGTAACACAGGATCAACCAGCTTCTGCAAAGGCCGAGCAGCTGACGACAACCTATCAGTTAGGCACATTACAACGAGAATTTGATGTGCGTCTAACAAAAATGACGCTTTTCGGGGGTATTGTATCATTGATTGTGGGGGGTGCTCTCGGCTTCTTTGCCTACCAGATGCTTACGTCTCCCAGGAATATCAACGACATCAATAATGCCCCAATCCTCATCATTCCTGGTATCATATTCCTGTTAGTTGCTCTTTATTGCTTTTTCTATCCCATCATCTATAGCTCCTGGCATATTTATATTTATTCGGAAGGTTTTGCATACACGCGCATAAATAAAGTTACTGCCTTCCGTTGGGATCAGATTGAGTCCATGCTGCAAGCCGTAACCAGGCAATACATGAATGGCATTTATGTCGGAACCAACCATAAATACACCATTAGCGGGCTGGACGGTAAGAAGATTGTGCTCAATGACATTATCAGCAACGTTGGCACAGCAGGAGAGATCATTGCCGACATGGTGACGCGTGTCAAGTTGCCACAGGCTATCGAGTCATTCCAGGCTGGCAATACCCTCAACTTTGGCAAATTGAGTATCAGCTCACAAGGGATTAGCAATGGCAAAGAAACCATTGCATGGGAGCAGGTCAAAGGCATTAACGTGAATGCAGGCATAGTCACGGTCAAGAAAGACAACCAGTGGCTAAGCTGGTCTTCTGTCCGGGTCGCTCAAATTCCCAACTTCTTCGTATTCCTCGCCCTGGTTAAGGCCATCCAATCTCAGGCATAGATAGCCGGTGGGGGCCGCGGGCCGGGATGAACCGCGGCCCCTACCTGTGGTGTTTAGCGGGTCGGATCGTGTTTGACAAGGGGGCACCGATGGTCCCATCCCTCGAAGAAAGGCTGAGGTAGGAACCGGGCTTTATGCCAGTCCACGGCTCCCCCCGGCCCTCTCGCCCCTTCGGTTGATGCGTATTGATCGCGCTTTCTGTCGATCCGCATTCCTTAGGTTGATGCATATTGGGCGCAGACAAGCAGCGGCGCAGACAAGCAGCGCATCTACGTTTTTTTATCTCCAGCACCCATACATAAAACACGGGTGTGCTCGCTTATTCGCCAGAATAACACTGGCGCATGCAATCAATGGTATCGCTTCTTGCAGGGCTTCATACTTCAGATGAGGTCAGATTTCATCCTTGTGTGGTATACTTGTGGCATAAGATTTCCCTGGCGCTTCAATCCATCGATGAGGATGGGGGTTCAAGGATTCATAAACATGATGCAGACGACTGATGAGAGCCGGGCGCAACTTATCGCCAATTTACAGCATCAAGCCGAAGAGCTTGCAGAACTCAACCGTATTGCAATCGCTCTGACATCTGAGTTTGACCTGCAACGTCTGCTGCAAATGATGACGGACGCAGCACGGAAAATCACGGCCGCTGAATATGCCGCTTTCTTTCTGATCCCTGAGATTGTGGGCGAGAGCAATCATCCATCAGCGACAAAAGTGGTCTTCGAGCTCGCCGCCATCTCCGGGGCAACACCTCATATCGAACGACACTTCCATCATCTGGGATCTGTGGAAGGGATTGGCTTACTGCATCCCGTCTTCTGGGAAGGCTCTTCTGTCGTCGTAGATGATGTCTACAAAGATCCCGCCTACATCGGTATTCCACGTGGACATATTCCTGTGCGCAGTTTTTTGGGCGTGCAGTTACGTACCCGCGAAGGCACAATTCTGGGAGCTTTTTTGATCGGTCATACCCTTCCCAAACGCTTTACGACCCGCCACGTTGAACTTATGGAGGCGCTCAGCTCTCAGGCTGCGGTCGCCATCCACAATGCTCAGCTGGTCGCACGCGAGCGTCTGGCGATGGAAGCATATGCCGCGCATCTGGAGAAAGAAGTACACGAGCGCACGGCTGAGCTGGAGCGGAGCAATCGGGAATTGAGCCTATCCGCCGCCAATCTTCAGCAGTTGCATCATGAGCTCACGGAAGTACAGAAGCGCCAGATGCTGGTCGAAGAACGCAATCGTATCGCGCAGGAACTCCATGATCGCGTGCAACAAACGCTCTTTACGATCGGACTCAAAGCAGATTGGATCAAAGAGCGATTACCGTCCGGCACGGCCATGACGCGTTCGTTGCGCGCCATCGAAGAACTGGTCTCACTTGGTACGGCCCAGGTGCGAGACGCCATTTTTGCGCTCTCTTCCGCGGAAACGCCCAGGGATGGCCTTGTGAATATGCTCTATACACTGATCCATGATCTGCGCGAATCCTCTCCTATAGAAGCTGATCTGGTCGTTGCCGAGTGGGCCACACCACTCCCGGCTCATATCGAGCATACCCTCTTCACGGTCGCCCAGGAAGCGCTCTCGAATGTGCGCCGCCACGCCCACGCGACAACGGTGATTGTGACAATACAGGTCACCCTTCTACAAACAATGCTGGTAGTACAGGATAATGGTGTGGGGCTCTCAGCCCAGGAGCTACTGACGTACCATAACAATACGCTCCATCTTGGATTGAAGGGCATGCACCATCGCATTGAAGCGCTGGGTGGGCAATTCATCCTGGCAAACGGTGAAGAAGGCGGGCTGATTGTAAAGGCGGTGATTCCTTTATGCTGATTCGTCTGGTGATCATTGATGATCATGAAATGGTCCGTGAGGGACTCAAAGCAATGCTGGTCACGGAACCGGATTTTCAAATCGTGGGCGATGCCGCCGATGCGCAACAGGCGCTGGCTCTCATCGAGCAATTGCGACCAGATATCGTTTTGCTGGATGTGCGCTTACCCGGCATGAGTGGCATCGAGGCGTGTACGATTATCACCGAACGCTACCCTGAGACGGCGGTGATTATTCTAACGACATTTACCGATGAAGATCTGGTTGCACGCTGTATTCAGGCGGGCGCACGCGGCTTTATTGTCAAAGATATCGAACGCTTCGATCTGAAACGTTCGATCCGGGCAGTGGCACGCGGCGAGGCTGCCATCGATCCCAAAGCGGCAGTTGCCGTTCTGGCCCGTCTACGGCGCACACCTTCTGTCAATCTGGAGCCCTCTCAGGAGCCATTGAGTTCGCAACAAGTAGCCATTTTACGCATGGTCGCACAGGGATTATCCAGCCGCGAGATCGCCGCCCAGCTCTATCTCAGCGAAAATACGGTGAAGGGCTATGTGCAGGAGATCCTCCACCGGCTGAACGTCAAAAATCGTACTGAGGCGGTGATGGTCGCGGTCAAGCACGGATGGCTCTAACTGCTGACAAACTTCCCCTCCTTTCGTATGCTATTCATTACCTCCAAAAGTAGGTGACACTGCAAGGTGTTCTCACTCTATACTGGTTATGTAGCAAGTCGCCCGGCGTGTCCTGTTGATTTCATTCATCTATTGCGCAGCGTTTTGCGCCTTACAGTATGTTGGAGGTGACATTATGATTCCAGATTCCTTCGACTATGTGGCGGCAACCACTCTTCCCGAAGCCGTCGCGTTGCTGGAACAACATGGCGATGAAGCCAAGATCCTGGCCGGGGGCCATAGCCTGATCCCCCTTCTACGTTTTCGCCTGTCGTCCATATCGCTCCTTATCGATATTAACCGGATTACGGGGCTTGAGTACATTCAAGAAACAGATGGCGTCTTACACATCGGCGCTCTCACACGCGAGGCAGATCTGGATCAGTCTCCCTTGATCCGCAACCGTTACCCTATTTTGCTGGACACCTCTACCAGTCTCGCTGATCCCACGGTACGCAACTGGGCAACCGTTGGCGGCAATCTTGCACATGGCGATCCTGCCAACGATCATCCGGCAACGATGCTGGCACTGGGGGCAAGCGTGGTCGCGGTAGGCCCCAATGGTCAACGCATCATTCCTATCACGGAGTTTTTTACGGACTCACCTTTTGAAACGACTCTTCATCCCAATGAGATTCTCACTGAGATCCGCGTCCCCGCTCCTACCGCACACAGCGGCGGTGCCTATATCAAGCTGGAACGCAAAGTGGGCGACTATGCGATCGCTGGCGTCGCGGCCTATATAACACTGGATGATGCGGGACTGGTTGCGACGGCGGGCATCGGTCTGACAAATGTCGGCCCTTATTCCATCAAAGCGCTCGCCGCTGAACAGTTCTTGCTCGGCAAACCTCTGGATGACGCGATGATTCATAAAGCGTCCGCTCTGGCTGCGACGGCGGCTCTCCCAACAGCCGATATGCGCGGACCCGCAGACTACAAACGCGCCATGGTACGCACGCTCACAGTGCGCGCTTTACGTAAAGCTCTCGAACGTATCCACCAGGCTTAGTCCGTACACGCGTGTTTCCCACAACACGCTACTGATCAAGGAGAGGATTGATATGAGCAAACATCATATCCGCGTGACGATCAACGGTACTGTCTATGAGGATGATGTCGATTCGCGCACGTTGCTGGTCCACTGGATTCGCGATGGTCTGCATTTGACGGGGACGCATATTGGCTGCGATACCAGCGCCTGTGGTGCCTGTACGATTGTCGTCGATGGCAAGGCGACCAAGTCCTGCACAATGTTCGCGGTCCAGGCCGATGGACGCGAGATCATGACAGTGGAAGGGCTGGAGCAAAATGGCAATCTCCATCCCATTCAGGAAGGCTTCTACGAGAAACACGGTCTGCAATGCGGCTATTGTACTCCTGGTATGATGATGGCCAGCGTGGCGCTCCTGAGCCGTAATCCTCACCCGACCGAACACGAGATTCGCGTGGGTATTTCAGGCAATCTGTGCCGTTGTACCGGGTATGTCAATATTGTGAAGGCGATCAGTTACGCTGCCGAGAAAATGCAGGCTTCCGAGCAGATACCGGCAAATGTCGGAGGAGGCGAGTAATGTCGACTGAAATGCAGCACAAACATGGTCTGGGAGAAGCGTACAAACGCAAGGAGGATGCTCGTTTTCTCCGTGGTCAGGGCAATTATGTGGACGATGTGCAGTTGCCCGGCATGCTTTATGGCGATATTGTGCGCAGTCCCTATGCACATGCGCTCATCAAAAATCTCGATATCAGCGCGGCGATGCAGGTTCCAGGTGTGGTGGCCGTTGTTACAGGGAAAGATCTGGAGGCCGCCGGTCTGGCCTGGATGCCGACACTTTCGGGCGATACTGAGGCAGTACTGGCGGTTGATCGCGTCCACTTTCAGATGCAAGAGGTGGCCTTTGTGGTGGCAACCAGCCGCTATGCTGCGGCTGATGGTGCGGCCGCCGTCGAGGTAGATTACGAGCCGTTGCCTGTGCTGGTTGATCCCAAGAAAGCGCTTGATCCAGATGCGCCGCTCCTGCGTCCCGACAAAAAGGAGAAGCAGCCTACCAACCAGATCTATCACTGGGAAACGGGAGACCGCTCTGGCACCGACGATGCCTTTACTGAAGCAGAGGCAAACGGCGTGGTGGTGAAGCAGGATATGTATATCCCTCGTATTCACCCTGCACCCATTGAAACTTGCGGCTGCGTGGCCGATTACCATCACGCAACCGGCAAGCTGACGGTCTGGCTGACATCGCAGGCCCCACATGTTCACCGGACGCTCTTTGCTATTGTCGCAGGACTCCCCGAGCATCGCATTCGTGTGATCTCTCCTGATGTCGGCGGCGGTTTTGGCAATAAGGTGCCGATCTATCCTGGCTACGTTTGCGCGGTCGTCGCTTCGCTCAAAACGGGCAAACCCGTGAAGTGGATTGAGGATCGCTCTGAAAATCTGGGTAGCACTGGCTTTGCTCGCGACTACCATATCCATGCCGAGATTGCCGCCGATAAAGACGGCACAGTCAAGGCGTTACGCGTACACACACTGGCCGATCATGGCGCTTTTGATGCCGCTGCCCAGCCGACGAAGTTTCCCGCTGGCCTGTTCCACATTTGCACGGGCTCGTACGACTTCAAACATGCATTCGTCGATGTTGATGCAGTGCACACGAACAAGGCTCCCGGTGGAATCGCCTATCGCTGTTCTTTCCGTGTGACCGAGGCGTCCTACCTGATCGAGCGTATGATGGACACGCTGGCACACGATCTGGGTCAGGACCCGGCTGAGCTGCGTCTGCACAATTTTATCAAGCCCGAAGCCTTCCCCTATCGCTCGGCTCTCGACTGGACCTACGACAGTGGCAACTATGAGGGCGCTCTCAAGCTGGCGATGAAGAATGTCGATTACGAGGGTTTACGCCGCGAACAGGCTGAGAAGCGCGCTCGTGGTGAGCTGATGGGCATTGGTATCTCTTCTTTTACCGAGATCGTTGGCGCTGGCCCTGGCAAGCACTTTGATATTGCGGGCATTCAGATGTTCGATAGCTGCGAAATACGCGTACATCCCACAGGAAAAGCTCTGGCGCGCATCGGCGTACAGACGCAAGGGCAGGGACACGAGACAACGTTCGCACAAATTATCGCCGCTGAACTGGGCATGTCTCCCGACGATATCGATGTCGAGCATGGCGATACCGATACCGCCCCCTATGGCCTGGGAACGTATGCCAGCCGCAGCACACCGGTCGCTGGCGCTGCAACTGCACTAGCCGCGCGTAAAGTGCGCGACAAAGCGAAGAAGATCGCGGCTTATCTGCTGGAAGTGAGCGAGGAGGATCTGGAGTGGGAACCTGGCCGTTTCTCGGTAAAAGGTGCTCCTGACAAGGGCAAGACAATTCAAGAGCTGGCCTTCGCCGCCTATACCAATTGCCCTCCCTATCTGGAGCCGGGTCTGGAGGCGGTCAACTACTATGATCCGCCCAATCTGACCTATCCGTTTGGTAGCTACATCTGTATCGTCGATATCGATCGCGGCACGGGCGAGATACACATTCGCCGCTTTATGGCGGTGGATGACTGCGGTACGATTATCAATCCGATGGTGGTTGAGGGACAGATCCACGGCGGCCTGACGCAAGGGCTGGCCCCGGCGATGTACGAGGAGCTTTCCTACGACGAGTACGGCAATATTCGTGGTGGCAATTTCCAGGACTACCTGATCCCGACCGCTATGGAGACGCCTAACTGGGAGACGGACAGGACTGTGACGCCTTCGCCACATCATCCGATCGGTGCGAAGGGCGTGGGCGAGTCGCCCACCGTTGGCGCGCCCCAGGCCATTGTCAATGCGGTCGTTGATGCGCTGGCACATCTGGGTGTACGCCATATCGATATCCCCATCACTCCCTGGAAGGTGTGGAACATTCTCCAGGAGAAGGGTCTGGCTTCCGATTAGCACAGGTTCTGCGGGGAGCATGGGAGAGAGAACCCCTCTCCCCGCAGACGCCTGTTCAGGAGGATCACATGTCTGAAACGATCTTAGAACTGGCCTATAAGCTGACACGTGATGGGGAACCATTTGTGCTCGCAACCGTGGTAAGCTGTGAGCGTCCGACATCCGCCAAACCCGGTGCTCAGGCGATCATTCAACGCGATGGCCGTATGACCGGCTGGATCGGCGGCAGTTGCGCGCAGCCTGTCGTACTGCGCGAGGCGATGCGTGTCTTGAACGAGGGCGGCGAGCCATATTTGTTACACCTGGGTACGTCTCCTGATGATCACGCCGCAAATCGCAGCGACGTACGCTACTTCCCCATGACCTGCAACAGCGGAGGAGCATTGGAGATCTATATCGAGCCACATCTCCCCCGACCTCATCTCTTGCTCATTGGCGATTCACCCGTCATTACGGCTCTGAGCCAAATGGCGTCGGTGCTCAATTTTGCGGTCACGCAGCTTGATCACGCCGATCTGAGCGAGGTACAGATCAATGAGCAGACCTATATTCTCATTGCGACCCATGGACTCTACGACGAAGATGCGCTGGAACAGGCGCTCCCCAGTGCTGCGCCGTATGTGGGCATGGTCGGGAGTCGCCGTCGTGCGGACATCTGCCGGGCGTATCTCCGTGAGTCTGGCATCCCTGAGCAGCATATTGCCCGCCTCAGAGCACCTGCCGGTCTTGATATCGGAGCAATTACGCCAGAAGAAATCGCGTCCAGCATTCTAGCCGAGCTTGTACAGGCACGCCGCCTTGGACTCCCCAATGTTGAAAGCCAGCCTGAACGTGTAGCGGTGGAACCTTCTGCCGTCAGTAGTACGAATGCCAGCAATACTATTAATAAGGAAGGGGTTCCGCCAGCGGTTGCGCAAACAGCTATTGATCCCGTCTGCACTATGGTCGTTGAAATAGCGAGTGCTCGCCATCGCACGACGTATGATGGACACGACTTCTATTTCTGCTGTCCGAGTTGCAAACGGCTCTTCGAACGCAATCCCCAGGAATATCTTGTGCAAAGCTAATCCGTTATTCCCGACCCCGTAGAGGCGCTGTTTATCTGCGCCCGGGGACGATGGGC
>DATJHM010000298.1:0-9810 GCA_035493895.1 Ktedonobacteraceae bacterium | reverse complement strand
GGCGTACGGCGAGAAATTGTAGCGGGGGGACGCGGATGGGCGAGGTAGCCGGGGGGGACGCGGATGGGCGAGGTAGCCGGGGGGGACGCGGATGGGCGAGGTAGCCGGGGGGGACGCGGATGGGCGAGGTAGCCGGGGGGACGCGGATGGGCGAGGTAGCCGGGGGGGACGCGGATGGGCGAGGTAGCCGGGGGGGACGCGGATCGGCATAAAGCGCGATCCCTACCTCAGCGTTATGGCGAGAGGATGCAACTATATGCATTCTCTCGCCATAAGAGATCTGGTTCGCAAAATAGAACAGCCTTATGCTTTTGTTTGCTTGCCCATGTAATGCAAAATCTTGCAGTAGGCGACTGGTCCGCGTCGGAAGCTGCTCAGGCGGTAGAATTCGTTGGGGGAATGGGCGTGTTCGTCTGAGAGGCCGAAGGCGAAACCTACCGTGTAGGCTCCCAGGTGTGTCTGAAAGAGCGAGCAGACGGGGATGCTTCCGCCGCTACGGGCATGATAGGGGGCTTTGCCGTAAAGTTCGGTCAGGATAGCCGTAGCAGCTTGATTGCCCCAGTGGTCCGCGGGGACCAGATAGGGTCTGGCAGTGCCGGGCAGGGGACGAACAGTAACTTGTACGCCGGGCAGCGCGTGCTTCGCGACGTGTCTGGTCAAGAGTTCGACAATCGTAGAGGGCTCCTGATTGGCAACCAGGCGGCAGGTGATCTTGGCGTGAGCCTCAGCGGGCAAAACAGTCTTGATCCCTTCGCCCTGGAAGCCGCCCCAGATGCCGTTAACCTCCAGCGTCGGACGGGCCGCCATATGCTCCTGGGAGGTATATCCCGGCTCTGCAACAAGGGCATTGAGGCCAAGTCTCGTTTTGTATGCCTGCTCATCGAAAGGAATGGTCGCAATCGCAGCACGGTCCTCGGGAGAGAGCGGCACCACATCGTCGTAAAACCCTGCAACCAGAATTTTCCCTTCGGGGCTACGCATGGAATCGATGAGATGGGTCAGGACGTGAATGGGGTTGGCGACGGCCCCGCCATACATACCGGAATGCAGATCGGCATTTGCACCCTGTACGTCGATCTGGACACCGACGAGTCCTTTAGTGGAGCGCATTAACGACGGCTGATCTTCGCTGTACTGGCCGCCGTCGGCACTGAGCACGAGATCGCAGGCCAGCAGATCTTGCTGGCTGGCGATAAACGATGACATCTGCGGGCTACCGATCTCCTCCTGTCCCTCCAGGAAGAATTTTATGTTGATGGGCAGGGTCCCCTCTTCTTTGAGCAAAGCCTCGATGGCCAGGATGGGCGTGAACATGTTTCCTTTATCGTCGGACGCGCCACGAGCATAGACACGGTCGTCGCGTACGATTGGATCGAAGGGAGCATTGGTCCATAGATCGAGCGGATCTACGGGCTGCGTATCGAAGTGCCCATAGATCATCACCGTTGGTTTGTCAGGCGCGTGCAGCCATTCACCGTACACGACGGGATGTCCTCCCGTAGGTAAGATCTGCACATTTTCTAGCCCGGCAAGCGTGAGACGACCGGCAACCCATTGCGCCGCCTGTTGCACATCAGGGGCGTGTTCAGGCAACGATGAAATGCTCGGGATGCGCAGGAATTGTAGGAGTTCCTCCAGGTGGTGGGACTGGTGTTCGGCGAGATACGTTTCCCATGTCATAAACGCGGCTTCTCCATTTCTAGTGGGGAATAAGATCTGATCGCACCTTTTACGGAAACAGTAGGAGTTGGCGATGGATGCGTATATACGTATAATATCATATGGAATGAGGGAAATATGCGCATTCGATATTTAATGATGGTGAGGAGATATTTTTGTCTCTTTCCCTGAATGATTCTTGTCGATATAATAGAGAGATAAAGAAGAAGCAGTAAAATGGGCCTTTTCTTGCGATGGAAGTAAAAATGGAACAAGGGCATATTTCCGTTTAGAGGGAAAGTGAGGGCAAGGGATGTTGTCGGCTGGTACTCGGCTCGGTCGCTATCGTATTTTGAGCCTTATCAAAAAAGGTGATACGAGTGAAGTGTATCTGGCGGAAGATACGAGTTTTCTGCGTGAGGTAGCGATCAAAGTTGTGCAGGTCCCTCTCTCTGATATCGTAACCGGGGAGGAGATGACACAACTATTTCGGCGTGAGGTGAGAGTTCTTAGCCGACTTGAGCATCCAAATATTTTGCCATTGTATGACTATGGAGTACAAAGTGGCGATGATGAGCTACAGATCTTCTATATTGTGATGCCGTTTTGTGCGGGAGGTTCTCTCAGTGATTGGCTCAGATTGCACGAAAGCGCAGGTTCTCTGTCCGTCAAAGACACGGACCATCTCATTAATCAGGCGGCAGGTGCACTTTTTTATCTCCATGAGCAAGGATTTGTGCATCAAGGGGTGAATGCATCCAACTTTTTTATGCGCAGTGAAAGCTCAGCACGTCCTGCTCTATTGCTGGCCGGGTTTAACATTGCGAAAGCAGTTGCCGTTGCGAAACCTGATAGCAATATGAGCGGCAGCGAATCCATAGCACCAGAGCAGATGCAAGGGCGACCAGTTCCTGCCAGTGATCAGTATGCGCTGGCGGCCATGGCCTGTGAGTTGCTCACAGGCCATCATCTTTTCAGCGATTCCTCACCCCTGGATGATCCACCATCACGCGACGTTTTCGGTCCCGATACGCCAGAGCAGGTCAGGAGCGTTCTCCTGCGTGCCTTATCGAAAGATCCGATGGCGCGTTACCCTTCGATCATTGAGTTCGCCAGGGCCTATCATCATGCGTTACGGAGCGCGAAGAAACCGGATATTGTCTTTTTCTCCTATGCTCATAAAGATAGAAAACTGAGAAATCAACTTGAAGAACATCTGAGCATTTTGAAGTACCGGGGACTGATCACCGCCTGGCATGATAGAGACGTTGTGGCCGGAGACGATTGGGAACGTGAGATCGATATGCACTTGAAGAGTGCATCTATTGTGCTCTTACTGATCAGTGCATCTTTTATGGCCTCGCACTATTGTTATAGTATTGAAATGAGCTATGCCCTGAGACGCCATGAGCGGGGTGAAGCAAGCGTCATCCCCGTGTTATTGCGCCCCGTTTTATTTACAGAGGCTCCATTTGCCAGGCTCCAGATGTTGCCTGCCAATCAGAAACCAGTGACAACCTGGCGAGACCGGGATAGCGCTTTTGTTGAGATTGCGCTGGGAATTGAGCGTACTCTTCAGCAGCGTGAAATGAAGCTGAGCCCGCCAGTGTATAGCCAACCTTCAATGCAGGGATCGCGTGGCAGGCATGAGGAGTCTCTTCCAGAGGATTATCGTGCTTATCCGCAACGGTCTTCTTATTCTCAGCAGCCTTCTTATCCGCAACAGCCTGTTTGGCAAGTGAATCGGCCACGCTTGCCTGTTCGACGAGCGTGGTCGATGCGTTTCGTTGCTCTCATTGCTTTACTTTTTCTTATCTTACTCTATTTTGCTGGTTTACTGACACATCTGTTCACCGCTGTATGGCCAATCATGGTAATTATCCTGGTGAGCATGGTTGTGCTTATTTTTATCGTTGTACGAATACTTCTTGAAAGAAGAGAGGAACAGAGGAGAGAGGAACAGAGGAGAGAGGAGCAACGAAGACGGGAGGCACAAAGGAGAGAGGAACAACGAATACTTCTTGAAAGGAGAGAGGAGCAACGAAAACGGGCAGAACAAAGGAGAGAGGAGCAACGAATATGGGAGGAGGCACAGCAACGAGCACGAAAAGACAACTATTACAGAGAAGCTCTCATTGTTTATGAGCGAGCATTAAGGGATAACTCTGCTGACACAGCAGCTCTTAAGGGGAAGGGAATTGTGCTTGATGCCCGGGAACGGTATGACGAGGCGCTCGATGTCTTTCGCCAATTGGCTGCTCTCGCTCCCACCTCCTCTATCTATGCCAGGATGGGCGATATATTTATGAAGATGGATCGTGCTCGTGAGGCCGTCACGGTCTATGAAAAAGCGATTGAGTGTGATAAGCAGGATGCGCAGGCATATTATGGTATGGGGCAGGCATTGGAGCGGCTTGGGGAAACTGTTGAGGCAGAGCGGGCTTTTGGAAGCGCGAAGCAACTGGGCTATGATGATGATGCTGGTAGCGAGTGAGTTTCCCCTGAAATAGTTCATGTTTTGGTGTAGTGGTCTGCCAAAGTTTATGGTGTCTGTTATGGAAATGTGCTCGAGAAGGGGGAGATGGCCGGTGGGGGACGGGGGCGCAGTGTCCTTCGAACGGAATCGCGGCCGCCACCGGGCAGGCATAAAGCGCTGCCCCTACCTGTTCTGTTTCTTCGAGAGGGTCAATGCCTGATGGGGGTAAAGAGGGTTGGATTATGGGTGGCGTGTATGATTTGCGGGAGCTGTGGAAGCGCGGACGATGAGTGTGGGTGTGAGGCGAACAAAGGCGGGCGTATCCTGTGGCAGGGTGTGATTCTGGAGATAGGTGATCAGCAGGGAGGCGGCTCGTTCTCCTAGCAGACGAGCTGGCTGTTGTAGCGTCGTCAGAGCAGGATGGGTCAGGGCAGAGTAGGGGATGTTATCATAGCCGATGATCGAGAGTTGTGCGGGAACGGCGATTCCCTCTTCCTGTGCGGCAACCAGGGCTCCCATTGCGACCAGATCGTTATACGCGAGCAGGGCAGTGGGGGGATTCGACAAGGCTGTATCCTGTAACAGTTGATGTGTGGCCTTCCATCCTCCCTCGATGGTGGGTGGGGAAGGCAAAATAGCATGCTCGGCGATCTCAATGCCCGCTTCTTCAGCCGCCGTGCGATAGGCAACAATACGGCGTTGATACACCTGTGAGTCCGCTATGCCGCCGATATGCGCAATCTGGCGATGTCCCAGATCCACCAGATGCTGCATGGCCGCTCGTACGCCCGCTTCCTGATCAATTTCAACCGTGCCCACACTGCTCGCGATCGGGAGACGATTGATGAGCACGAGAGGGAGACCGGGCCGGATGAGCGAGAGGAGTTTTTGGGGAGAGAGGAGTGGAGAACACAGGATTAATCCGTCAACCTGTCCCTCACCGAGCAGCCTTAATGCCTGCGTCTCTCGTTTGCTGTCCTCCAGCGTATCATGCAGGAGTAGAGACATATCCTGGGCATGCATCGTCTCTTCGATGCCCCGGACAACCTCAGCCGAGAAGGGATTGGTAATATCGGCGATAAGCAGACCGAACGTGTGTGTGCGACGAGTAGCAAGATTGCGGCCCAGCGAATTCGGCTGGTAGTTCAATTGCGCGATCGCATCCAGGACGCGGCGGCGTGTGGTCTCCGTGACGATTTGTCGTTTGTTCAGGACGCGTGAGACCGTGGCCGGAGAAACGCCCGCCATGCGCGCAACATCATCAATCGTCGCAGCTTCCTCTTCCTGAGGCAGCGTTAGCTCGTCTGATTTATTCGCTTGCTCCGTCATAACACGTACCATCTTCCTCGTTTGATATAGATATGCAACCATGCGCTTCTGGCCTCTGGCGCTCAACCGTAAGGTTTCCTTGCCTATTGTATCGCATATTGCAAGAGAATCAAGAGAGGATAGACGTTTTGGTGAGCAAAATCAGCGCAAGCCGTTTGTAGCAGGCAGCGTCTCTTTTTGTCCCGGTATATCGCCAGTGATAGGCATTGACAAGCAGTGATTGGGATGGTACAGTTTGATTACTTTCATGAATATATTTCTGAAACCGCTTTCAAAGGCAACGTGACAAGACATTGCTGCGTGTCTGCCTCGCACGACGGCGTGTAACGGTCTATTATTTCTCGTTCCGAGAATGTTCTGCTGTCCATTGTATTTGTGTTACCGTGATTGGAATGGAGGCCCTTCTAGATGTCAGCACTTGATTGGATCGTCCTCGGACTCTATTTTCTCCTTATGGTCGGAATCGGTTTGTGGTCACATCGTCGGGTTCATGATGCAAGCGATTATTTTACAGCGGGTGGGCGTATGCCGTGGTGGTTGTCCGGAATATCGCATCATATGTCCGGTTATAGTTCTGCGGTTTTTGTTGGGTATGCAGCAATTGCATACACATATGGCTTCACACTCTACGTCTGGTGGGCCCTGCCCGTCACGATCGCGGTCCTGGTGGGAGCATTTATTATAGCGCCGCGCTGGTCGCGGCTGAGAATGAAGCTGCACATTATTTCGCCAATGCAATATCTCGCGACACGCTACAATGTGCCGACGCAACAAATTTTGGCCTGGAGTGGTGCGTTGCTCAAAGTGTTTGACGTTGGCGCGAAGTGGTCCGCGATGGCCATTATTCTCAACGTATTCACAAACTTGCCGTTGATTGTCGGGATTGTGTTAACGGGAGGAGTTTCGCTGATCTATGTGACCATTGGAGGTCTCTGGGCAGATGCTCTGACGGATTTCGCGCAGTTTATCGTCCAACTGATTGCGGGGATTACCCTGTTTGTGATTGTCCTGGCGAAACTGGGAGGCGTGAGCGCGTTAGGGAGCATATGGACGCGGTTGCCTGCGAGCAATCATGCGCTCTTCGGGGGACCGTACACCGTCTGGTTTGTGCTTGCCTATCTGCTGATCGACTTCTTGAGTTACAATGGCGGCACCTGGAATCTGGCGCAGCGCTATATTGCGTCCCCCAGTGGGAAACAGGCGCGCTGGGCCGCGTTACTGTCCGCCGCGCTCTATCTTGTCTGGCCGATTGTGCTCTTCTACCCCATGTGGGCGGCACCGCTGCTCTTTCCGCATATGGCCGATCCTTCGCAATCCTACGCCATCATGGCACACTCACTGTTGCCCAACGGATTAGTCGGATTTGTGCTCGCAGGCATGTTTGCGCATACAATGGCCATGACCTCGTCGGATGCCAACGCCATCTCGGCAGTGGTTACCGGGGACATTCTGCCAGCGATCTCAAAGAAGCTGAGCAATCTTTCCACACGTGGCACATTGCAGGCCGCGCGCATCACGACCCTGATCTTTACCGCAATCAGTATGGTTGTGGCCGTGAAAGCGGATTCGTTTGGGGGCGTGATTGGACTGATCGTGACATGGTTCGGCGCACTGGTTGGGCCTATCTCCATTCCCATGCTATTTGGACTTTTGCCGACCTTCAAGCGCTGCGGGCCCACTGCCGCGATTACCTCATGGGCAGGTGGTATTCTGGCATTTGCCCTGATCAAATATGGCATCACTAATGATGTGGCCGCGACCGTTGGTATTCCTGTACTTGTATCAGTGATTCTCTATATTGGGATTGGTCTGGCAACGAAGCAGGTCAAGCCTGAGGCGGAAGCGCTGATCGAGACCTTGAGCGCAGAGAACGAAAACGTCGCGATCGTTCAGGACGCAGAGGCACTGAGTCTCCCCTAGCGTGGATTGACGCAGGGCTGCATTGTTTATTGAGCATGGAGAGGCGATGTCCTCTCAGGTCATCTCTCTCCATCATATAGACATAAAGAACCGAGGTAACACATTGACTAGCTATGACCCCCAGACATTACGACACGTTTACCAGGAGCATCTTGAAACCGTGATACTGCCATTCTGGTTGGAGCGCGGTATTGATACGGAGCAGGGGGGATATTTTACCTGTTTTGATAACCTGGGCGTACAGCTTGTCAGTACCGATAAGTATATCTGGTCACAGGGAAGAGTGATCTGGCTGCTTGCGCGTCTGGCCGATCTCAGCCGCAGAGGGATTGTGCGGCAGGATGCAGAGCGATTGCTGGCGTTTGCCGGGCAGGGAGTAGAGTTTGTCAGTCGCCACGCGTTTCTGGAGAACGGCAACTGTGCATTTTTGCTGGATCGTTATGGGAACAAGAAAGAGCCGGTACCGGGCAAAGGTTTTGACACGAGCTTTTTCGCCGATTGCTTTGTGACGCTGGGTTTTGCCGAATATGCGCGGGTCACGCGGAATGAGCAGGTGCTTGAGCGAGCGTTAGTTTTGTGCAAGCGTATCGTGCAGAGAATTGCCGCCGGGGCAATACGCAGCGATCCCTATCCGGTGCCAGCTGGTTTTAGAGCGCACAGTGTGCCGATGATCATGTTAAATGTGACGCAGGAACTGGCAGGAGCGCTGGAAGTGTTTCAGCATCCCCAGGCCGCGGAACTGCGCCGCATGAGCGCGGCGTATATGCAAGAAATTATGCAGCGCTTCTATCAACCCGATGGTCTCATCGCCGAAATGCTGCCATTGCAAGAACCTGCGGCGGATTCCGTGCTGTCCAGACATGTCACGCCCGGGCATACCATTGAGAGTATGTGGTTTGTAATGCACGAAGCCGTAACGCAGGGGCAGCAGGAATGGGTGCAACGAGCGGCGCAGGCGGTGGCGAAAGCGTTCGCCGTTGGCTGGGATCAGGAATACGGCGGCTTGTTGCGCTATGTGGATCGCGAGGGAGGCAAGCCGAGGGGCGCGACGACGGGGGATGTGTATGAGCGTCTGGTACTTGACACGTGGGATACGAAATTGTGGTGGCCGCACTCCGAAGCGTTGTATAGTACGCTCCTCGCCTATCATCTGACCGGGGACGAGGCGTTTCTTGCTTTACACGAGCGTGCCCATGCTTATGTGTTCGCGACGTTCCCCAATCCGGATGCACAGATTGGCGAATGGATTCAAATTCGTGATAGGCAGGGGAAGCCCATAGAGAAAGTGGTCGCATTGCCCGTCAAAGATCCCTATCATATCGTGCGCAATCTGCTGTTAATCCTTGAATTATTGCAGCAACAGGCCTGATAGCGAGCTAGAGATGAAAGGAAATGGTACGCAGAGACAATGGAAACGCCAGTTCAGACGCTGATCGCAGATCAGTTACACGTCGCGATTTATCAGAACCGCCAATCGCTCGGGGCAGCAGCAGGGTATGCGGTTGGAGTGCGCATGCGTGAGCTGCTGGCACAACAGCTGCAGGTACGCATGATCTTTGCCGCCGCGCCCTCGCAAAATGAGTTCCTGCAAACGTTGAGCCAGACTGAGGGCATTGATTGGTCCCGCGTCGTCGTATTTCATATGGATGAGTATATTGGCTTATCGTCCGATGCCCCTCAGCGCTTTGGTCGCTTTCTCTCCGAGCGATTGTTCGATCTTGTGAAACCGGGACAGGTGCATCTGATTGAGAGCACCGGGGATCTCGAAACGGAATGTCGGCGCTATGCCGATCTCCTGCGCGCCGCCCCCATAGATATCGTTTGTCTGGGGATTGGTGAGAACGGGCATATTGCCTTTAATGATCCCCCGGTTGCCGATTTTGCTGATCCGCAGCTCGTGAAGTCCGTCGAATTGGAGCTGGCCGCGCGGCAACAGCAGGTCAATGATGGCTGTTTTAGCCGTCTGGATCTCGTCCCCACGCATGCGATCACCCTGACAATTCCGGCTTTGCTGGCTGGGAAGGCTCTGTTTTGCATGGTGCCGGGGGAAACCAAACGCAATGCTGTGCAACAGACGCTGCAAGGAGCTATCTCGACAGCGTGCCCGGCGAGCATTCTACGTCGGCAGGCGAATTGTACCCTCTATCTGGATGGCGATTCTTCCGCGTTGCTTTAAATGAAGCGGACGAAGGACGGTAAAGGGTCGTTCATATCAAACTCGGAGAGGCGTGGTTGGTCTGCAATGTCATGGAAAGAAGGAGAATCTCGCATCATTTTCGTATTGGTCTGCCAAACGTCATGGCTTCTTTTCACCGCGCTCACCCGGCTCAGTAGGGACGCTCTGGAGCCAGAGCGCAAGAGCGTCCCCGTCCCCCACCGGCCATCTCGCCCTCGTACGCGCTCGAGAAGCAGGTAGAGGGCGAGAT
>DATJHM010000297.1:0-13353 GCA_035493895.1 Ktedonobacteraceae bacterium | reverse complement strand
CACATTGCCCTTCGCATCAAGGGTATAGTTGACGCCCTTCTGACCAAAGCAGGTCAAATAGTAGCCGTCACCGCTATTCATCCACTCTAAGAGTTTGGCGATGGCAGGACCTTTTCCGGCATCCATCGCTTTCTTAGAGATTGCGATACGCGTACCAACGTTATTATATGGGCCCATGTAAGATACGCCGGTCGGACCCTGTGGAGGTGTCAGCGGCTCCCAGATGCCACTGGGGTAGTTCGTATCAAACGACTCATAGTTGGCCTGACAGATAGCGGCGCAGAAATCTTCCGACATAATGCCATATTTGCCCTGCTGCTTCCAGTTTGCGCGGAAATCGTTCGTCGTCAAAGTAGGCCAGGCAGGGTCCATGATCCGATTATCCGCCATCTTTTTAATAAATTCGACGGCCTGCAAGTAGCCAGGATCACGCAGGCTCAGGCTCAGCTGGCCGGGCTTATTGTAGTTCCAGACACCGGGAAGACCGTAGGCACCAAAGATTGCCTGGAAGTTATTGCCCAGTCCTACCTGCCCCACGCCGGTAATGCCGCCAAAGCCGAAGGTATCCTTCTTGCCATCGCCATCAGGATCATTATTCGTAAAGGCTTTGGCAACATTGTAAAAATCATTCAGCGTCTTGGGCATCTGTAAGTGCAGCTTGTCCAGCCAATCTTTGCGAATAAAAAGCACTTGCCGTTTATTCAGACCAGCCTTCTCTTGCAGAACATACCTTTTCCCATCGACGGTCGCAATTTTTTGCATCTGAGGATCGCTGTAGCGATCTTTGGTGCGTTGAGGCATCAAAGGCAAAATACTATCAACCGGTGCGATCAGCCCCTGGCGAATCCATTGGTTTATCAGGTCGTTATTATTGATAGAAGGCTGAAAGAAGTCCGGGAGATTATTGGCAGCGGCAGCGGCACTAAACTTTGTATCCCCATCATCGCCATACGGAATGAATGTGACCTTCAGGTTGATATTGAGCTTATCATGTACCTCTTTGGTCAGAAACCAGTTGGATGGCGGATTGCCAACCTCACCCGCAGATGGATACGTCCAGAGCGTCAGGTTCACCGGTCCATTAGCCGAATTGCTGCTTCCTCCACACGCCGCGAGGAGCAAGCCAGGCAAGAATGAGAACAGGCAAAACCACAGTGGCAACATCTTTGTTGTGGTTGCGCGTTTCATGAGTTCCTCTCCTTGTATATCAACGAAATAATGATGAGAACAAAAATAGCAAAGAGCGACTACAACAACGGAAAAATCGGTGTGTTGAGCAACGTGTTACATAAAACTTTCCTCCTTTGCAAAGTTTTCCCACGGTCGTTTATCAGGAAAAAGCACACTATGCTCTTTACTATTTACTCTTTGACTGAGCCAACCAGAACGCCTTTGGTGAAGTAGCGTTGAATCCAGGGGTAGAGAAACAGCATAGGCAACGTCGTCAGAATCACAGCTGCCATCTTGAGTGCATCCTGGGGCGCGGTGAAGAGCGCGTTTTCCTGGACATAATCATTCATATTCGTCGAGAGCAAGATACCGCGCAACACGACTGGCAGAGGCATCAGATCATTATTGCTCAGGTACAAAATCGGGTTAAAGAAATCATTCCACGTGGTGACAGCGTAGAACAGACCGATTGTGAGCAAGATTGGCTTGGAGAGGGGCAAAATGATGTGCCAGAGAATCTGTAACTCATTGGCCCCATCAACGATCGCAGACTCAGACAAACTGGTCGGGATACCCTGGAAGAACGCCTTCATAACCAGCATATTATAGACACTGATCGCCGTAGGCAGAATGATAGCCAGATAGTTGTCGAGTAAATTCAGATTTTTCACCACCAGGTACGTAGGGATCAGCCCGGCATTGAAGAGGAACGTAAACAAAAATAGTGTCAGCAAGAGATTGCGTCCGGGCAGATTTTTGTAGATTAGCCCATACGCCGTCAGCGTCGTCAGCACCATATTCACAGCGACACTTGAGACCGTCAGAATAACACTATTGACCAGCGATTGGACGATCTGATTCTGGCTCAACAACTGCTGATAGGCAGCGAGTGACCATTGGGTAGGGGGCAAAAACAGGTTATAGCCCGACGTCTTTGTCAGTTCCAGCGGCGTAAATGAAACCACCACCACATACCAGAGTGGTATGAAGGTAATCAGCAGCACGAAGATAAAGAAAGCAACCACGAAATAATCGAATAGAGTAAACTTAGACTCGTCCCCCCCCTTCTTCTTCAAGAAATTGAATTTCCAGACAGGGGTAGCCTTAACAGTCTTCAGCATATGCTCGAATCCCTTCGGTTAGGTGAGGTCAGGTTAGTACAGGCCGCTACCGGCGAAGCGTCTTGCGACGCGGTTCGCAGTGAAGATCAGAGCGAGGCCGATCAGGCCCTTGAACAGGCCAACTGCGGTCGCCAGACCAAACTGGGCATTGAGAATGCCCTCGCGGTACACCCAGGTATCAATAATATCGCCGACGTTGTACACAGGCAGTGAATACAAGGCGAATACTTGCGTGAAACCAGCATCCAGAATCGAGCCCAGGCGCAACAACGTCACCAGGACGATCACGTCTTTAATATTGGGCAACGAGACATACCAGATACGTTTCAGACGCGAGGCACCATCAATCGCTGCGGCTTCGTATTGAGACGGGTCAACACCCAGTAAAGCCGCCAGATAGATGATGGCTCCCCAACCCGTCTCTTTCCAGATATCCGAAGAGACAACGATCGCGCGAAACCAGTGCGGATCGCTCAGGAAACCTATGGGCTGCCCACCTTTACTGGTGATAAATTGATTGACCAGACCATCACTGGGCGAAAGCAATCCCAGCAAAATACCGAAAATGACGATCCAGGAGAGGAAATGCGGAAGATAAGACATCGTTTGCGTTAAACGCGCTAATTTCGAGGAAGCACGCGCTTCGCTCAACGCAATCGCCAGAATAATCGCTGGCGGAATACCAAAAATCAGTTTTGCGACACTGATAATCAACGTATTGGTAATAATCGTTGAGAAATAATAGGACTTGAAGAACGTTTCAAAATTCTTCAAACCAATCCAGGGGCTGCCCTCGACTCCCAGAAGAGGCTGGAAATCTTTAAAAGCAATCTGCGCTTCATAGAGCGGCCAATAGCGAAAAATCGCAAAATAAAGCATACCTGGCAGCAGAATCAGATACACCATCCGATACCGCCACATGCGCCTTAGCAAGAGCCTGGCACGGCTCGTCGATTGTACGGTTTGCGTTTTTCCAGGGACAGATAGTGCCTTTGTACTCACTACTCCTCCTTGAGCAATCACTCTGGCTATGAAGTCTTCCGTGGCTATCTCTTTTATTTCTTTACACTCGTTCTCCTTGACATCTATCAACCTGTGTCCCATCGTAAAATAGAGACGAAAGGACCCTTCTTTCTCGTCCATTTCTTTTCTGGCCGATTGGTCGTTTTTTTGCAAACGCTTGCAGATTTATACCATATCTTTCTATGGCTTGTCAAGCCTTTAACATGCGTATCACCGTATTTCTTGAGCGTGCATTTCATACTACGCTTGCTTGCATAAAATTGCGCTGAAAGCAGAAATAGCTTTGCACGAAAAATACATCTCACTTCTCCTTATCAACGATAAATGTGGAAAATGAGCACAAATCGCGCAGGGCACGCTGTTATTTGAGGTGTATCGGAAGACAATATGTAGAGGTGTGGCTTATCTGCAATGTCACGGAAAGAAGAGGAATCTCCCATCATTTCCGCCGTGGCAGCTTTTCTCAGTAGGGACGCCATGGCGAATGGCGTCCGCCCCCACCGGCCATCTCGCCCTCCTACGCGCTTCTCGAGCGCGTGTTCCTGGCGGGAGAAAAGACGCCATGGCGCTTGAGAGACCAGTGGGACGCCGTCAAAGGTCATGGCACACGTTTTCTGTGGCACGCGAACCCGTGGAAAGGGCGCAACGCCACGTCTGTGGGGCGAGCGGGATCGCGCGCGTTCCCGGACGCCATTCCGCTGCGGCTTCATGGCATCCCTACTGGCCTGGGGAGCGGTACTGGCCTGGGGAGCGGTTCGAACGGGTGCCATGACGTTTGACCGGGTACAGGCCTATCTACGTGACAGTGCAGACGAAGCCGCGCCGCCACCGACATTTACGAAGAGGATGAGAGGGGGGCGCAGGATTGGCGGATCACGAGCGTCGTAGGCACTTCTCTGCGCTCAATTGGACTATCAGGCTCCATAATATACTTGACCAGCATACGCGCCGCAATGCTCCCCATCTCTTCCAATGGCTGACAGACGGTCGTCAGCGGAGGATGCACATGGGCAGTTTGTGGAATGTCATCGAAGCCGATAATCGAGATATCGCGGGGAATTTGCAGCCCATGATCGCGTACCGCCTCCATCACGCCAAAGGCCGAGATATCGTTGGACGCGAAGATCGCCGTGGGTGGCTCTGCTAACGAAAGTAACGCTTTCGCGCAGCTATAGCCACGAGGCTGCAAGAAATTTCCCTCCTGGATCAATTGTGGTAATACGGGTAAACCGTGATCTTCCAGGGCCGCTTTATAGCCTGCCAGCCGCTCCTGAGCACACCCCTGCTCCATATTGCCCGTAATAAAGCCGATGCGCCGATGCCCTATCGCGATTAAATAACTGGTCGCTTCATACGCGCCACGCCGATTGGTTGCGACAACCGTGGGCACATCCTGGTTCATCCCCTGATAATCAACCAGCACATGCGGAAATTGGCGCTGGCGCAGGGCGGCAAGATAGACTTCTTCATTACGAGGCAGGACGAGCAACAGACCATCGACGAGATTACGCGTCAACCTGGTCACATATTCTGATTCTTTGAGCTTGCGGCGATGGGTCGTATAAAGCATAAGATCGTAATGGGCACTGCCCAGCTCCGTATCGATCCCCTTGATAATCTCGCCGATGTAACTTGTATTCAACCCATGAACCAGCAAACCGACGATATTCGAGCGCCCACCGGCCAAAGTGCGCGCCTGAATGTTTGCGACATAGCCAAGCTCCGCCATCGTCTTTAATACACGTTCCCGCTTCTCCTGGCTCACATGCTCTTTGTTATTAATGACCCGTGAGACGGTGGAGTAAGAGACGCTGGCCTCGTTGGCAACATCAAAAATCGTCACATCCCTGGACACCTTGTCCTTCTGTGTCATTACTATTCTCCACAACCGCTTCCGGACAGACGCTCGCGCACCATGCTGATACCTTTTGCAAACGCTTGAAACTACTGCAACACTAGGAGTAACATATATTTCCTTTCTTGTCAATACTTCCCAAACAAGGCCTGTTGCCCTTTCGATCAGATTTACCCCTTGACAAGCTAAAAATTATCGGGAATACTAGTGTATATTCCGATAAAAAGGCTGGTCATTTTTCAGAAAATGAATCAATTTTCGTTCAAGCGCAGTACGATTGCAGAAATTGCCGCGAAAGCCGGCGTTTCCATCCCTACCGTTTCACGTGTCCTGAATAACCGACCCGATGTGGCACCAGAGACACGGAGACGGGTAGAACAGGTCATCAAAGAGAGCGGTTTTACGCGCAACCGAACGAAAAATGCCATGGGGAAAGAGGGCAGTGGCATTGTTGATCTGCTGGTGACAGATCTTGCTAATCTGTACTCAGTAGAAATTGTACGTGGCGTTGAAGAGGTTCTGGAACGCACCGACCGGCGTTTAGCGCTTGCAGCTTCCTGTTCCTCCGCCCAACGCGAGCAACGATGGCTCTCCAAAATCGTCAATGGCGTCACTGATGGAGCCATTCTTGTTCTGGCACATGGTCAATCAAGACATCTTGATACGCTACGCCGCCATAAGATTCCGTTTGTCGTCGTCGATCACCGGGGAGAACTCGGCTCCGATGTGCCTTCTGTGGGCGCAACGAACTGGCTCGGTGGACGCATGGCAACCGAACACCTCCTCGCCCTGGGACACCGTCGCATCGCTATTATCAGCGGCGATGCAACGCTCCGCTGTAGCCTGGATCGTATCGCGGGGTATCGTGTTGCACTCCAGGACGCCGGAATTGCCGTCGACCCTGCTCTCATACGCCCGGGGGCATTCATCCAGCAAACTGGCTACGAACAGACCTGTGCGTTACTCAATTTACCGGAACCACCAACCGCTATTTTCGCAGGCAGCGATACGCAAGCCATGGGGGTCTACAGTGCCTTGCGCGCCCATGGCCTCAGCGTTCCCGGTGATATGAGTATCGTTGGTTTTGATGATCTTTCCATCGCCTCTATCGTTACCCCCCCACTTACCACCGTGCGCCAACCACTGATGGAGATGGGACGAGTCGCGACGACGATGTTACTACGCCTGATCGCAGGAGAACCACTTGATAGTATACGCGTTGAGCTGACAACCACTCTGATTGTTCGTGAATCATGTGCGCCGTTGCACGCCACGAACCGCTAGCAAGCAATTCTCTTCACCGCACAGGTGCCCGAACACATTTATCTGAAAGGAGAAAAAGCAGAAAGGATTCTTATTTCTTTACTCATCAGGAGCATCTCATGGGACGCTATTCGTAGGATAGCCTCAGGAACACATAGACATAGTCTTCATTTGATATCATCACGTTAGATCACATCGGGCCAGGCAGCACAAGCCTGGTAGGCAAAGATGCCAGAGAGGCAAAGAGCTATGCGAACACAAACAAGAGTATCACGCCGCACATTTTTAGAGATCGCAGGCGCCACAGCCCTGACCACTACGCTCGCCGGATGCTTCGGCGTCGGGGGCAGTCAATCCACCACAAGCAATGGCGCAGGCAACATTACTATCTGGGATATCCGCACTGGCCAGGAACTCACGGCTGTGCAAACCGCAACCACGCAATTTAATTCCTCGCAGTCCAAAATTCACGCCACCATCAACTTTTTCCAGAACGACCCTTATAAGCAAAAGTTGCAGGTCGCGATGGGAGCCCATACCGCACCAGATATCTTCTTTGGCTGGGGCGGTGGCGTCCTGAAAAACTATATCGATGCCAATGATGTCTACGATCTGACTTCCGATCTGAATGCCGATACGACCTGGAAGCAGAAATATATCCCCGCTGTGATGTCCGCCGTGACCTTCGACGGGAAGATCTATGGCGTTCCCAATAGCGGCGTACAGCCAGTCGTGTTCTTCTACAATAAGGAACTCTTCAGTAAGTATAAATTGAACGCTCCTCAGACCTGGAGTGATCTGCTCAAAGCCGTCACGACGCTGAAGAAGAACAATATTACCCCTATCTCGCTCGCAGGTGGTAGCAAATGGCCTTACCTGATGTATGAGGAATATCTTGTCGATCGCTTCGGTGGACCTGATGCACTCAACGCGGTGCTGGCCGGTCAGGCGAATTCGTGGTCACAGGATGCATTCATCAAGGCAAATACTGCTATTCAGCAACTCGTGGACCTGGGTGCATTTGGCACCACGTTCTCTTCGGTGATCGCAGATACCAACCAGGATGCGGCCCTGCTCTATACGGGCAAAGCGGGCATGATGTTGCAGGGTAGCTGGAACTTCCCGGTGGTGAAGACCAATAGCCCTGACTTTATCACGTCCGGCAAACTGGGCTGGTTCCCCTTCCCCGCTGTTGACGGGGGCAAAGGGGATATCGCAAACGTTGCAGGTAACCCATGCAACTTCTACTCTATCTCCAAAACCGCCAAATCTCCTCAGGATTGCGTTACATACCTGAAGACGGCCGTTTTGAGCGATGCTGAGATCAAGACATTCATCACGCTGGGTGATGTACCTGCTGTTCAGGGCATTGAATCACAGCTCGCAAGCGCGGAAAATGGTGACTGGTTGCAATACCAGTACAATCTGGTGCAAAAAGCTCCTCACTATCAGCTATCCTGGGACCAGGCCTTAGCGCCTACACCCGCCCAGGCATTGCTCACCAATCTTGATCAGTTGTTTCTGAAACAGATCACACCCAAGCAGTTTTCGGACAATATGAACAAGACCCTTACCGCGTCATAATCTGGTATCTACAAGCGCTTCACACGCCGGATGACGTCACTCTTCGCTTCACGGTCTCTTCTCTCCCATTCAGGGGAAAGGAGGGACCGTGAGACCCGGAAGATATCCGATCTCCCCCAGGCCTCTTGCAGAAAGGGCAAACGGCGCGTCCTGGAAGCAGTCTTGTATTCCTACATTGTGATCCATCCCGCTCTATTCACCCACATGAGCAATGCATAGATAGGAGAGCGCTATGAGCGCATCAATAAAAGTCTCAAAGGCAACACGACAGGCAAACTGGGTGGCGGTACTCTGGACAGCGCCCGCACTGGCTTTCTATACCCTCTTCGCGCTCGTTCCCATGCTCATCGCTCTCTACCTGAGCTTTACGCAGTGGAATGGCCTGACGCCAGCAGTCTGGATCGGACTGAAAAATTGGATTGCACTTCTGAGCGACGCAGTCACCGGCCATGCACTTGTACTCACCCTCGAGTTGATGATTCTGACCTGGGTGGTACAAACGCCGCTCAGTCTGCTGCTGGGCGTGTTCATGGCGGGCATACAACGCTATCGGGCGGTGCTCAGCGTTTTCTACTTTATACCGCTTCTCTTCTCAACGGTAGCGATCGGCCTGACCTGGGAATCGATCCTTGACCCGAACTTCGGCGCGCTCGATATTTTACTGCGCGCAATCGGGCTGACTTCGCTGGCGCAGGGCTGGCTGGGTGATCCTAAGCTGGCTTTTCCGGTCGTGCTCGCCCTGATTTCCTGGCAATTTGTCCCTTTTCACGCCCTGCTGTATCTCGGTGGTGCCCGGCAAATTCCGCACGAACTGTACGAGGCTTCGGAGATTGATGGAGCGACGCGCACGCAACAGTTCTTCTTAATCACGCTCCCTCAGCTCAAATATACCATCACGACCTCTACGACGCTGATGCTCACAGGTTCTCTGACCTACTTCGATCTCATCTGGGTCACGACCCAGGGAGGGCCTGGCTATGCCACGCGCATCCTTCCTCTCCAGATGTATATCACCGCCTTTCAGAATCAAACGGTGGGCTATGGTAGCGCTCTGGCTGTCCTTCTGGCATTCTTCGGTATCGTACTCTCGCTGATCCTTCTACGCTTCTCCGGCTTCACGAAGATGTCAAGCCAGCTCGAAGGATTATAAACATTGCTGTCAAAACAACGGGAAGGTGAGACAAAATCTATGATGCGTGCAAGTATGACTGTTCATCCTGCGGAGAGAGTACATCCCACGAAGCAGGCCCGTCGCTGGCGTGGATGGGGGGAAGTGCTCCCTGCGACCTTTGGTATCCTCTGGTTCGTGATCGCTTTTTTCCCTATCCTCTATATGATTTCGACCAGCCTACGTCAGCTCTCAGGCTTCCTCACGGAAAGTCCCTGGCTGCCGTCGCCGCATCCCACTCTGGGCAATTATACCTATGTTCTGTCGAATGATTTCGGCCTGTACTTTGCCAATAGCGTTTTCGTGACGGTGATCAGCGTGGCGGTGATTGTTGCAATCTCGCTTTTTGCCGCCTATTCGATTTCCAGGATTCGCAATCGTTTCACGCAGTTTGTCTTCAGTCTGTTTCTGCTCGGGCTGGCGATCCCGTTACAGGCCACGATCATCCCGATCTATGCGCTGATTACCGATATGCATCTGTATGATACGCTGTTCGCACTGATACTTCCCTACATTGCCTTTGGTATTCCGCTGTCCGTGCTTGTGCTGGTGACCTATATCAGAGACATTCCCAAAGAACTGCACGAGTCGATGCTGCTAGATGGTGCCGGACATTTTCAGATTTTGCGCAAGCTGGTACTGCCACTTTCGCGACCTGCTTTGATCACGGTCATCATCTATCAAACTATCCAGGTCTGGAACGGGTTCCTGTTCCCCCTGGTTATGACCCAAAGTCCGAGCGTTCGCGTCCTTCCGCTGGCTCTCTGGAGCTACCAGGGACAATTTACAGCGAACGTACCGGCTATTCTGGCGGCTGTCCTCCTTTCTGCGACACCCATCATTCTGCTCTACATCTTTGGCAGACGCTACTTGTTGGGTGGCTTGATTGCGGGCTTTAGCAAATAGGTGAGGAGAAAGAGATAATGAAGTAGCGAAACTGTGACACGCTATGCATATAGCAACGGTATCAATACTTCATAAAAATAACTTCATCTACTATAAATAAAAAGGTAGAGAAGAAGGACAGCAAAAATCACAAGGAGAAATATCTATGTCCACACCAACTTACCGTGATCCCCAACTCTCCATCGAAGAGCGAGTCGAAGATCTGCTCGCCCTCATGACGCAGGAGGAGAAACTGGCCCAACTCGGCTGTCTCTGGAGCACGGCTTTCGTGAGTGGGGGCACATTCGACGCCGATGTCGTTGCTGCGATGATACCTCATGGGATCGGGCAGGTGACGCGCATTGGTGCCTCGACTGGCCTGCACCCTGCGGAGAGTGCGGCTCACATGAATGCGATCCAGAAGATTGCCATCGAGCGCACGCGACTCGGCATCCCGATTATGGTTCATGAGGAATCTACAGGCGGCTTCTGCCATCGCGATGCGACGTCTTTCCCGCAGGGCATTGGACTTGCAGCAACCTGGAATCCGTCTCTGGTGAAAGAGATCGCGGAAGTGATCCGCACGCAGATGCTGGCAGTCGGTGCCCGACACGCACTCGCGCCGGTTCTCGATGTCGCACGAGATCCACGCTGGGGACGCGTTGAGGAGACCTACGGCGAGGACCCTGCGCTGATCGGGACGATCGGGACCGCGTACATCCAGGGCTTGCAGGGTGACGATCTGCGCGAGGGGGTCGCGGCGACGGGCAAGCATTTTCTCGGCTACGCGATGTCAGAGGGTGGACGCAACTGGAATCCAGTCCAAATGGGTCCACGCGAACTACGCGAAGTCTATGCCGAGCCGTTCGCGGCGGTGATTCGCGACGCCGGGATCGCAACGATCATGAACTCTTACGCGTCCGTCGATGGTCTGCCGGTGGCGGGCAGTCCTGCGATCCTGACCGATCTGTTGCGCGGAGAGCTTGGCTTCGATGGCGCAGTTGTTGCGGACTACGGTTCCGTTGCGATGCTTCAGACGTACCATCGTGTGGCAGCGACGCCGGGGGAGGCTGCGCGTCTCGCTTTGCAGGCCGGGCTCGATATTGAGTTGCCCGCCGTTGACTGCTATGGCTCACCACTGACGGCAGAGGTAGAGGCCGGGCGTCTGTCACAGGAGGTCATCGACACATCGGTGCGGCGCATGCTGCGTCTCAAATTCCAGCTCGGACTATTCGAGAATCCGTTTGTAGATGAAGAAACTGCCAGCGCGGTCTTCCAGACGCCCGAGCAGCGCGCTCTGGCGCGAAAGGCGGTCGCGGAATCGACCATCCTGCTGACCAACGACGGGATACTGCCGCTTGCGCCTACAATGAAGCGCGTGGCCATGATTGGTCCGGGTGCCGATGACCAGCGACTTTTGCAGGGCGATTATCATTATCCATCGCATCTGGAGATGATCTACGCCGCGTCTCCCGAGCAGGATCTTGCGGAAACCGGGCTTCTCGTGCCCCAGGCTTCTGGACGCTACGCACCCGGTCCTTATTTTGCGCCTCACATCACTCCTCTGGCGGGTCTGCGTGCTGCCCTGGGTAATGATGTGGAGGTGAGCTATGCTAAAGGCTGCGAGGTCATGGGCGATGATCGCTCGGGATTCTCTGAAGCCGTGGAAGTGGCTGGCAACGCCGATGTAGCGGTGGTGGTGGTGGCAGGGAAAAGCGGACTTCTGCGTCCGGCCACCGTTGGCGAGAGCAACGACGCAACCAATCTTGATCTCACCGGAGTGCAGCAAGAATTAATCGATGCCATCGCCAAAAAGGGAACGCCCCTGGTTGTCGTCGTGCTCAGTGGGCGCATCCATACGCTGAGCACGGTCGCCGGACAGGCCAACGCCCTGCTCCAGGTCTATCCCGCAGGAGAAGAGGGGGGCAGTGGTCTGGCCGATGTGCTCACAGGCAAGGTCAACCCGGCCGGTCGCCTGCCCGTAAGCATGCCGCGTGTGGTCGGACAGGTTCCCACGTACGTGGGACATCGTGCGGGCGGTGACCGCGCCATGTTCTTCAACGATTATACCGACTCGGTGACCTCGCCACTCTTCGCCTTTGGGCATGGCCTGAGCTACACCACGTTCGCCTACAGCGACTTTAGTGTGCAGGCGCAGAGCACCAGCAAGCTGCTCGAAGTGTCCATCACGGTGCAGAATACGGGCGAACGGGCTGGCGATGAGGTGGTACAGCTCTATTGCCGCGACGATGTCGCCTCGGTGGCGCGTCCCGATCGCATACTACTGGGTTTTGCGCGCATCGCGCTCGAGCCCGGCCAAGCGCGCAAGGTCGCATTTACCGTGCACCCATCCAGGCTGGCATTCTACGATCCGGCCATGCATTTCGTCACCGAGCCCGGCACGTTCACCTTCAGCGTCGGAGCCTCCTCGAGCGATATCCGGGCCGTACAGACGGTCACGCTTGGTGGTGAGATTGCCGAGTATCGCCAGCGCGAGGTCGTCGCAACAAAGGTGAGCGTGCAGGACTGAACGCATTGTCGCGGAAATAAGGGGGGTCTCCCATCAAATCCGTAGAGTCGCCGCTTGTCTGCAATGTCACGTAGATAAAGAGGATCTCCCATCAAGTCCGTAGAGTCGCTGCTTGTCTGCGTAAGGGCCGAGAGGGCCGGTGGGGCTCGCGGGCAGGGATAAACCGCTGCCCCTCCCTGTTCTGTTGAGCGGAGCCGGATCGCGTGTGGCACGGGGGCATGGCATGTGATTTCCTCTCCTCGAAGAAAGGCTGAGGTAGGGATCGCGCTTTATGCCGATCCACGGCCCCCACCGGCACTCGCGAATACCACATCCTTTTTTCGGTTGATGCGTGTTGGTCGCAAACAAGCAGCGACTCTACGAGGATGGGGTCGAGGGGCACCGGGGACAGACGTATTTACGTGACATTGCGGACAGGCACCGATCCCGTTCGCACAAACATTACAGATAGGTGCAACGCCTTATGCTTGTGGTATTGAACGGAACCAGACCTCTCCTGGCAAGAGGGTACATAGGTTCCCCATCCTCGAAGAAAAATAGAGGTAGGGGCAGCGGTTTATCCCTGCCCACGTGCCCCACCGGCCCTCTCGGCCCTCAGGTTGATGCGTATTGGCAACGCTTTCTGCCTGTCCGGTGGCAGCATCGCTCACGTTCGCATGCCACCCATCCGGTGGCTGCACCGTTTCCTTTCGCATGCCACCCATCCTATAGCGACTTATCGCTGCATTGAAACTATCATTTACTTAGATCAAGG
>DATJHM010000296.1:0-33044 GCA_035493895.1 Ktedonobacteraceae bacterium | reverse complement strand
GAGGAGCCAGACATTGAGGAAAGCCATAGTGCAGAGACAGGATTGACAGAACCACCGGCTGCATCGATTGCCCCAACGATCTGCTTCGTGATTATCGTTGACCCCACCAGGGCAACAAGTGCAACCAGCATCAACACCTTGCCAAGTCGTCGCGGCCCAATCCGAAATCCGATTGCGCCGATGATTAACGCGATCACGCTCAGCAGAACCATATGAGGACCGTAGGTTGTCCCCAGACCTGCGCTTACGAACGCAAAAAGGTTGCTTGCAGGATCAATAAAGTTTCCGATCACTATCAGCACGATGATAATAGCGATCACCAGGGCCAAAATCGCCAGGATATTCCAGACCACACGTTTCCACATAGGTCCAGGACGTTGAAAGTTGTTACTATTTACCATGAGAATCCATCCATCGAATATTAACCGAATGGCATTGAAAATACCATTATTTCTTCTGCCGTGAAGTGTAACCGTAAAAGGGTCGAAAGCCATCCACTCCTGGGTTGATGATAGGTTGATATCCGCTTACCGATATTCTCAACCTTCAGGTTGATAGTGGCTGATAAAGAGATAAGCTATAATACGGGATAAGCTATATTGCAGGAAGAAAAGAGCTAAATTTTATGCATAGGTTGGCAGAGTTCTACGAAACCTATATCTTCGAGACGGTTTCCAAAGAAGAACGTACACTGGGAAACGCGCGATGGTGGAGCGGCATGCAACGACGCAGGCATGTTCCCTATGCATTTTCTCGCGGTGTTCTGCTCACCACTGATGCCGTTCTGCTGCTTGTCGTAGGAGTGCTTGGCTTTACGACATATGCTCCAATCATCACGGTAGTGGGTCGGGATCTGCTTTATCTAGGAACCTTTGCCCTGTTACTGCTGGCAAGAATATGCAAGCGCTTTGTCTCTGTCGTTGGATGCTATCTCGCCGTGTTCGGCCTGGGGATTGTGTTGGATCTTGTCTTTCCAGGCATGTGGGGAAATGCTTACTTCTATATGCTCTGTATCACTGTACTCTATCGTTTTCCTCCGCGATGGGCACTCCCATTCGCGGTTTCGTGCATCCTCGCGCTCATCACCACGAATAAGGCTTTGCAACTGCTCCCTTTTCCTTCTTCTGATAATGGATGGGCACTGCTACTTCCTCTGGCAATCGGCTGCGGGCTGTGCTGGATTGGGTCGGCACGGCGCACTCAGTTTATGCTTGTGATGCAACTGCATGAGGTACAAGCACTGTTAAGAGAACAGATGGTACGTGGAGAAGAACTGGCAGTAGAGCGGGAGCGTACCAGGATTGCCCGTGATATTCATGATGTCCTTTCACACTCACTGGCCGTTCTTTCCATCCAGGTCCAGGCAGCACGGAACCTGAGAACGCGCAATCCCGAACGATTGGCGGCGAAACTGGATGATATGGCGACCATTATCCGTGAAAGCATTACCGAGAGTCGCCGCGTCGTCGGCCTGCTGAGGGAGAAACCACTTCTCCCTTCCGCGCAGGATGACCTGGGTGCGAGCTTGCGCTTCATCGCCACGACCTTCAATGAACGGACGGGGATCCACTGCCGCTTTGAAGAGAGTGGAATCCCCTACAAGGTCAACCCTCAGCAGCGGGAAACGCTGGAACTGGCCCTGCGTGAGATGCTCACCAATGCCCATCGGCATGGTGCGGCTCAGACGGTGTGGATTATTCTGCGCTGGCGAGAAGCACGCATCGTCTTAGAGACGCAAGATGATGGGGTGGGCGCAGACCTGATCCAACAGAGCACATTAGCCAGAGATGAAATGAGCAACGGGGGGAGTGGGCATCACGGACTCCAGGGGATGCGTGAGCGAGCCGCTGCCCTGGGCGGTGAGGTCGAAGCAGGACCGGCGGAAAGTGGCGGTTTCATGGTCAGCTTGAAAATTCCACGTGACCAATCCAGCGAGAAAGCTGCTCGGAGGGGAAAAGAAGCATGAGCGAAAAAACAATCCGTGTCCTGATCGCCGATGATCAACGTCTGATGCGCGAAGGGCTGCGCATCATCCTAGAAGATGCAGAAGATATTGAAGTGATCGGGGAGGCCGAGGACGGACTGATTGCGATACAGTTAGCGAAGAGCCAACAGCCGGACGTAATCCTGATGGATATTCGCATGCCCTTGCTAGATGGCATCGAGGCAACTGAACGGATTCGCCAGCAGGAGGCACCAGGACCGCGTATCTTGCTCTTGACGACCTTTGATACACCGGAACTGGTTGTGGAAGGAATGCGCGCAGGAGCGACGGGGTATCTGCTCAAAGATTGTAGCACTGAGGATCTCTGTATGGCCGTACGGGCCGTTGCGCGTGGGCAGGTCCTGTTGCAAGCATCTAGCGCAGCTCAACTCTTGGCTGGACTCCACGCCGAGCCTCCAGCAGCTTATGGAGATGCTCCATCTTTATCAGAGGCGAAGAAGCTGGGATTGACCGCGCGCGAACTGAATGTGGTACGACTGATTGCGCAGGGTCATAGTAATGCGGAAATTGCGGCGGCACTTGTTGTGAGCGACGCGACCATCAAGACCCATATCAATCACATCTTCTCCAAGCTAGGTGCTCGCGATCGGGCACAGGTTATTGTCAAAGCCCACCAGATGGGGCTGATCTGAGTCAATGACAGTGGTTGCTTTGCTCTAAATCTCAAAATTTGGTTTGTTGAAGAGAAGTGGTCTGTCATCATCACTCTGCGGGATCACTTCAACAGCCGAATAGGAGGTTTTGAGGCCAACTTCGGCTCTTTCTCTGCTGTGTACAACGAAGCGGAACATGAGAAAAGGGGAGACATGACCGAGAATGGTTATTCTCCGTCAAGCATTCTCCGACAAGTTCTGTTCAAAGCTCAGCACATACGGACGTTTGCCAGCTTCCCTCCCTTGATTTTTGTCAAGCTCCTGGTCAGACGGTGCTACTTGACTTTTCTCTCTTACGTGACTATACTTTATTTATATCAAGCGCTTGATATAAATACTTTCAAGGAAAAATCGATGCCAAAGTTGGTTGATCATGTGAGTTATCGCAAGCAATTGCTTGCGCAATGTTTTGATCTGTTTGCAGAGCGGGGCTATAGCTCACTGACCACGCGTCAGATTGCAGAATCGCTCAACGTTTCGACCGGAACGTTATACTATTACTTTCCCACCAAAGAAGCCCTGTTCCAGCAACTGGTCGAAGAGATTACCCAACACACGGTCATCGAGGCTCTGTCTCAGTCCCACGAGCATGCCTCCCTTGAGGAACGCCTGCTCGACTTCTTTCGCTTTCTGGCGGAGCATGAGGAGGATCTGCAGAAACAAATCCTGATTACGTTGGATTATTATCAACATCGCGATCTCTATGGCAGCAATGCGCACGCGATCCTCCAGTCGAGAGCAGACTGCTATGAGCAGGCCATCCAGAAGTTTGTCGGGTTGCCTGATTCCAACCTCTGTTCGCCACTTTTCTACCAGATCCATGGCCTGCTGACCATGAGAATGCTCCGTAGCATCACTATCCCCCTCGTCGAGCAAGCGCGTCCTTTTATCGACATGCTCGCCCAGGCAGTGCAGAACGCTTCGGGTGAAACAAAAGAAAGGTAGGATACACGTCCTATGGCAACAACGCCTCTGCGAACCTATACCACGCTGACCAGTCGGGGTCAGCGTCATGACATCTGGCCCATGCTGTACCACAAAGCCAAAAAGCTGGGGACCTGGGACCCTCGCGGCATTGATCTGACCCAGGATCGAGAGACTGGCAACGTCTGCCTGATAACGATAAAGAGCGTCTGCGTCGCCTGATTTATGTAAGATAATAATGTGACCATGCAACTAAGATCCCGATCCTGTGTAATATATGGAGGATTTGCTATGAAAGTTTTTGTTACCGGTGCAACCGGTTTTATTGGCTCGGCCATCGTCCGCGAGTTGATCGAGGCAGGCCATGAGGTCCTTGGCCTCGCACGCACCGATGCTGCCGCAGCGTCGCTCACCGCTGTCGGTGCGCAAGTGCATCGTGGCACACTTGTTGATCTCGACAGTCTGGGCAGCGGAGCAGCGGCAGCGGACGGTGTGATTCATGCGGCCTTTATGACCGAGGCTCTCGCTGGTGGTCCTTCCGCGTTTGTGGAGGCAGGACAGGCAGAGCTGCGCGCCATCAAAGCGATTGGCGCGGTACTTGCTGGATCCGGTCGCCCGTTCGTCGTAACATCTGTCGGACCCGTACTTGGTCGTCTTTTGACGGAGGAGGACACGCGAGATACCAGTTCGGCTGCGGCGACGCATGTCCCGCGTAACCCAGAAGTGGCATTGGAGCTTTCCGCCCGTGATGTACGCGTATCGGTTGTGCGACTTCCACCGTCGGTGCATGGTGAGGGCGACCATGGTTTTGTCCCGGCCCTCATCGGCATTGCACGAGCGAAAGGCGCATCGGCGTACCCAGGCGACGGATCGAATCGTTGGCCCGCTGTGCACCGGCTCGATGCCGCACACCTCTTCTGCCTGGCGCTGGAGAAGGCCACGGCGGGATCAGTGCTGCACGCGGTCGCAGACGAAGGGGTGCCAGTGCGCGAGATTGCAGGGGTCATCGGGCGTCATCTGGGTGTTCCGAACGTTTCGCTTCCGGTTGAGGAAGCTGGCGATCACTTTGGCTGGATCGGAAACTTCTTCGGATCAATGGACTATCCAATATCGAGCGCGCTGACGCGTGAGCGGCTGGGCTGGCATCCCGTGCAACCTTCCCTTCTGGAGGATCTCGATCAGGATCACTACTTCAAAGGATGATGCGCATAGTCTAAACATCGTTGATCGTTTTATATGAGGCAATTGAAGGTGCATCCTGTTTTTATATGTGTTCGAGGTTATGGTTGCAGTATGCCTTCTTGTAAGTCATCTGGCGCTATTTTCTTTTTAGGGTCGATACACCTTCATTTCTCGCTTTTCATCCTCTTACTCAGCATTCTCCGAGACGACATACCGTTCTTTGCGCCTACACTACCGTGTTGACCTGACAAGTAAACTGAAATATGCCAGGCTTAGTGTACACTTTTCCAGGCTGCTCCTCCCTTTTCATCCTTAACGTACAGTTTTCAGGTTTCGATACGCTGACCCCTACAAGCCCTTCAATGAGAATGAAGGAAATTTCCTCACTCTATACCTGATTTTTCCAGGACAATCTGTATTCGTGCAACATCAGGAGAGGGAGGTCTCATAAAACCCTAGAACGCCACGGGCAAACTCGTGAGCCCTCGCAGCATAGGATTTACGTTCCAGATCAATTGTGCAGGATCGCTCGTCAGGCGCAGGTTGGGCAAGCGTCGAAACAAGGTGCTGAAGGCGATCTGCCCTTCCATACGCGCCAGCGGTGCGCCCAGACAAAAGTGGATACCCTTGCCAAAGGCCAGATGCTGATTCTCCTGACGGGTAATATCCAGTGCATCGCCAGCAGGACAGTGCTGCGGATCTGCGTTTGCAGAGAGCAACGAGGCAAGCACCATCTGACCCTGGCGAATCACCTTGCCATGCAACAGGATATCCTCAGTTGCCCAACGCTCATCGGAGAGACTCACGGGAGCCGTATAGCGCAAAAGCTCTTCGACGGCAGCGGGAATAAGCGATGGATCATGTTGAAGCAACTGTATCTGTTCAGGATGCTGCAACAGCGCCAGGGTACCGTTGCCGAGCAGATTGACCGTCGTCTCATGGCCCGCAACAATCAGCAGGAAGATCATTGAGACCAGTTCGTTCTCGCGCAATTGATCCCCCTGCTCTTCCACCTGCACCAGACTGCTGACCAGATCGTTGCCAGGATGAACGCGCTTCTCATCCAGCAGCGTTTTAATATACCCCAGAAATTCCTGAAGCGAGCTTATGCGTGCCTCTTCCTCCATATTGATGATTCTCCGTGTCCAGACGCGAAATTGCTGACGGTCCGCAACGGGAATGCCCAGCATCTCTGAAATGACGGTAATTGGTAATGGATAGGCAAACTCAGGAATGAAATCCATCGATCCGCGTTCCTGTACGGTATCTAACAGTTCGTCTGCGATCTGCTGGATGCGCGGACGAAGCAGCTCGATCATACGAGGCGTGAACGCTTTCGAGACGAGCGAGCGCAGACGTGTATGATCGGGCGGATCGGTCATAAGCATGTTACGCATATGCGCTGCCATCTCCTCCATGCGGGGATTCTGCTCACCCTCGGGCGGCGTAATCTTGCGGCTATCTTTCGTAAAACGCGGGTCTTTCAGGAGCCACAGGGCATCCTCATAGGTTGTTAAGACCCAGGCATTCATTTCCTCAACATAGTAAAGTGGTGTTTCAGTGCGCAATTGTGCATAAAATGCATGGGGATTTCTTATGGTTTCCTGTGCGAGCAAATTGTTCATGGTAATCTCGGCCATAGAAAAGCTCCTTCTATGAATATAGCTTTTTGTTCGTTTTTATGACTGCTCAAAGATTACCGCAATTGGCGGCAACTGCCATACTCCTTTGTGGGCATTGCTGGGAGTATTTTCGCTAAAGCAGGTGCAGCTCACGCGCACGGGCAACCGCCTGAGTACGGTTGGTTACGGCGAGCTTGGCAAGGATATTCTTCACGTGGCGCTTGGCCGTATTCAGGCTAATTACCAACCGTTCTGCGATTTGCTGATTGGAAGTACCGCTAGCCAGGAGCGAGAGCACTTCTCGTTCGCGCTCACTCAGAGGGTCCAGTTGAGCCTGAGGTGCCTCGATCTGTACGACATTCAGCAGTGAAGTGGAAGATAGGGCAGTCTGGAGACGTTGAATATAGCCGTGCGAGGCAGTGGTGTACGCGGAAATCTGTGCGAGCAGGTGCGCCATCGGCTGGCCCGCATCGACAAAGAGGCGCATATAACCCTCAGCTTCGGCCAGGGCCAGCACAGGCCCAAGCGTGGTCAATGCCTGTCTGGTACTGCCCTGTGCCTGTAAGGCGAGCGCGGTGAGCATCTGAATTTCAAGCAGCCAGCCCTGGAAGTCCACTCGTTCCGCAAGTTTCCGCCAATGTCCGAGAAGAATCAGCGCCTGTGAGAGTGGCTCTTTTGTGCGCTGGCTGCGCCCCTGAGCGATCAGGACACGTGCCAGGGTGAGGTAGGCAAAAATCTGCCTGCTTTCCAGAAGCGTTGCAGGCTTGTCATCATAACCTATCCCACAGGTGTTTGCCCAACGAACGGCTTCTTCATTGCGACCACAAAGAAGAGCGAGACTTGCAGCGAGCGAGAACACATCCACCGGAGGATGGTCTTTGCCTGGGGGAAGCTCTCCCATCTCTGGCTGGCTACGCACCAGCTCCAGGAAATAGCTGGCCGCTTCGGGACTGCCCTGTGCCCATTCGATGCGCGCCTGTGCCCAGAGTCCGAATGCAAAAAGAGCGGCTCGATTGGCGCGTGGAATGATCTCAGGAAGCGCACGCGAAAACATATCCAGCACCTGCCGTATCTCGTGCGCAGCTTCCGGCAACCGGTTCCACTCATACCATAACGAAGCCTTACGCATCAAGGAGAAGCCCAGCACGAGGAGAGGCATCGGCGGCATATCGCGATGTCCCCCAACCATCTGGAAAAGATTTTCATAGAGCGCTTCTCCCTTGTGCAGCTTTCCCTGCGCTCTATAGAGCTCGCCCAGCAAAAACGGCGCGGCCAGCTGGATCAGCGAAAATGCTTCCGTCGGTTGTACACGACTCAGATCGAGGAGAATCTGCTCGGCGGCTACCAGATCGCCGTTTGCCCCATACATGATACTGAGAGAGATGCGGAGGAAGCGCGAAATCAGCTGGCTCAAGGAGGTTTCACGCGTTCCCAGGATACGCAGTGCCTTACGAGCAAGCATGAGTGCGCGTGGAAGATTGTTTTGTGATAGTTCTGTAATCGCCTGAAACAGTGCAAGCACGCTTTGTGGTTCCACCCACGATACCTCTGTATCCAGCTGCTGTTTTTGTACATGTTGCTGCATAAGCGTCAGTACCTGCTCTGTATCTTCAGGCAAGTGCCTGCTTGCCGCATACAACCAGGGCGTTACGACATACAGTTGAGGCGATGTAGCAATCAAGGTTGGCGGGAGCTGGCTGAGCCACTGGCCGAGCCGTGCAAAGCGTCCCTGTTCCACCAGACGAGGCAAAAGTCCCGCCGCCAGATTCGCCACACGCGGAAAATCGCCAGCCAGCAGAGCATAATCGCACGCCTCTTCCTCTCGCTGGTGCTGTTCATACCACTGACTGGCTCGCAGATACAGTTCTGGGATCAGCCCTGGCTCTTGTTTCTGAAGATGGGTGCGGAGTGCTTCGGCAAAGAGAGGATGGTAGCGATACCAGGTTTGCGTGTCATCCAGCGCGCTCACGAAGAGATTTGCGCGCCTTAACGTCGCCAGCTTTTCCTGTCCACCGTGCTCTTCTGTGACGGCATCGCAGAGGGGCCCGGTGAATCGTTCCAGGACGCATGTGCGCAGCAAAAAGTGCTGTATCTCAGGCGTCTGCTGGGCCAGAATTTCTTCGCTCATATAATCCAGGAGGAAGTGATGCGTCTGACCAGAAGCGCGGAGAAACGTGGTGGCATCAGCATGCCCACGCAAAGCGAGCGTTAGCAATTGAATGCCAGCAATCCAACCCTCTGTACGCTGCTCCAGCAAGCCCGTCGCTTCTCCGGAGAGGGTGAGCCCCATCGCATAGACGAACGATTCAACCTCAGCGGAGACGAAACACAACGCCTCGGTGCGTAGTTCATGCAACTGACCCCGCGCACGCAGACGGGCCAGGGGGAATGGCGGATCATTGCGTGTGCCAATGATCAGGTGAAGTTGCGGTGGTGCATGTTCGACGAGAAAACGGAGGGCAGTATGGATAAGTTCACTGCTCAGGAGATGATAGTCATCGAGAATCACGATTGTGTCTCGCGTGAGCAGCGTCCCCAGTTCGTTCGCGAAACGGGTTAGCACTTCCTCCCAGGCCTGCTCCCGTGAAACCTGACGTCGCGCAACATCCTGTTCTCCAGGCTGCGTCTCTGGAAATTTTATAGCCGCAAGCAAGATTGAAAGAAACCGCTGTGGATCATCGTCCGCCACCTCCAGGGAGAGCCAGGCAACCGGGAAAGCGGTTGCTCTTGCCCACGCCGATAACAGGGTCGTTTTACCAGATCCAGCGGGAGCCGAAACGAGGGTCAGCCGCGTTTGTGCCCCCTGATCGAGCTCGGCAAGCAGACGAGAACGCGCAATGTAGTGGATGGGCGGGCGCGGAATATGGAATTTCGTGATGAGGAAGGTGGTCCGACTCCCGTTTTTTGCTGAACGGGAAAGATCTGCTGACCTCTCGGAGGAATCCCCGGCTTTGCGCAAAAGTTGGCGAGCAGCGTCATGCAAACATTCGAGCGTGAGACTACTGGAGGCCCCCAGGTACAGACGGAAGAGCTGCCCGTGGCGACGAAGGTACGCATACCAGTACCAGCTCCCGCGTCGATGGCCCGGACGAGCTTTGTGCGCGGTAAATGTCCCCTCGTCGCCTCGAAAAGAGAAGGAACGTGCCTGCTCCAACCAGCTATACCAGGCAGGAGAGTCAACGGATAGCGAAATTTTCCGGACTCCCTCCTGGTAGAGCAGAATCCCGTCAGAGACCACGCCTCTACTGAGAGAAGGCTGTTCCATACACCGTGCTTTCTCGCGATACACATGCTCAGAACGAGTTCTCCTACAGTTCCAGAACAGCACTATCCAGCGAGAACCCGCTTCTTGTAGTTCCAGAACAGAGTGTAGCACTGTTGACAGAAATCTTCAAGAAATCCACGTGCATATGAGGCAAGATAAGCACAACGTCTAAGACCCTGCTATCTTGATCACGTCAGGCGATCAGGGCAGATGAAAGTCGCCACCTGCGCTCGAAATCGTAAACCAGGGTGAGCTTCCCGTGAAGTACAGATTGAAGGAGATTCCCAATGCCAGATAGATCGTACGCGGCACATCCAGCACAAAGGTATTGGAGGCGTCAAGGTACGTCCGGTGATCGCCCACGAGATAGAGCCCATTGAACTGCTTGAAGTTATAACCTCCATCATACAGATGCACATTCGAGATATATCCCATGCCCGGGCCGATATCAAACATCAGAAACACTTTCGTCACATACGGTCGCTGATTATTGATAATCACAGGACTGGGGATGGGGATATGGAACCAGGACGAGCGACCGGCAATACCATAGACCACAGTTCCCCAGCCTATATGCACGGTATTTACTGTGGCGGCGAGATTTTCCACGGTCAGCGCATTCCCCTGTATCCACATAGCGGAGGCTAATACATCCGCAGGCGCTCCCGGAGCCTGAGGGGTGGGCATCGACGAGGGACGCGTTGGACTGCTTGGACCTGGAACGATGCCTGCATGCGGCATCGAGGATGAAGCAGCTCCCACATGCTGAGACGCGAGCGGAGTGATAGCAGCACTGACGCCCAGCGGTGCGGCATACGTCAACAATTTTCGACGATTGAAGGATGGAGAAGGGACAGTTAGGTCTGTAGCTGGTTGCTGTTCTTTCATGGAACGACTCCTTCGAAAGAGAAAACATGTGTTAGTACTCAACACTCAAGAGATGAAAAGAGAAGGCGTTTTGGATGGCTTTCTCTTTTCATCATAGGAATGCGGAGGAACATGTACATCTCTATGCATTCATTGATTAGGGGTCATAACATTTTTCCTCTTCAGATGCTGCAACCAGTCCGCAATGGCCTGTCCAATCTCGTCAGGAGAATCCTCATGGAGATTATGCAGCCCTTTCACGATCACCGTGCTCTGTGCGGGCCAGGCACTGCAAAACGCGTGCTGACGCGGCCGTACCCTGCCTGGATCTCCCTGAATATATAGTTTGGGGACGGGAGTGCTGGCAAGCCATTCTCCGTAGGCCGTGATGATCTCGATCACATCGGCTGGCTCTCCATCAATCGGAAGCTGACGAGCCCAGGTGAGCGTGGGACGGCGCCCTTCGCCTGGCTCGGCGAAGGGACGGCGGTATTCGTTCATCTCTTCCTCCGTCAGGGTGCGCAGAATACCAGCTGGCATGTTGAACTCGATGAACGAATTTTGTTCCAGCACCTTCTGTTCGCCTGCTGGCGAGCGCAACACCTGGAAGACGTTGCGTGCTGTTTCTGAAGACTCGTTCGAGGTGGATGGCATGACAATCGCTTCCATATAGACGATGCCGCGCACCGCCTCCGGGTGGCGATAGGCCCAATCGAAAGCCAGGGCCGATCCCCAGTCATGCCCAACTAAAGTGACTCGTTCACGTACATCCAACGCTTCAAGCAGCGCGTCGAGATAGCGGCGATGTTCAACGAAGGTATAGGAATTGGGGCCACTCGCGGGCAATTTCTGCGAATCACCCATGCCGATGAGATCAGGAGCAATAATGCGCCCGGAACCCTGCACATACGGCAGAATGTTGCGCCAGCTATACGAGGAGTTGGGATTGCCATGCAAGAAGACCATCGGGTCGCCCTGACCTTCATCTACATACGCCATCTCTAATCCCAGAACCTGCTGACGTTTTTTTTGATAGGGGAATGCTGCACTTATCATGCTCTGCTCGTGTCCTTTCTGAAAACAATTGCTTGCGCTCTTTGACTTATCGTTTACGCGCTCCTCACCGTAGAACACTGATAGGTCTCTGCCTGGTCAAGAAGCGGTGTTCGTTCATGCCCAAGTATAGCTTTCCGATGGATGAACAGGCTTCATCCGTGATGATGATTCTCTGCATGATTCGAGAGCAACGAATAGGCAACAAAAAAAGACAGGCTCTTCTGTGACTACCAGGAGGAAGTATGATGTGGGGACGTAAGAGAGAACAGGGCTGAACGGCTTGTGATCCTGGGTTCAGACGAGCCGTTCAGCACACATGTATTTTTCTGAGCGGATGCAGTGCTAGGCAATTTTTCGCAGTGACTCGAACAGATCTTCGTCATTGGGCAGTTCACCGGGCGTGTTGGTGATTTCGATATAGCGGATAATACCCTCTTTATCGATCAAAAACACCGAGCGTTCTGGCATACCGGCTGCATGCCGTATCCCATAGAGATCGACAACCTGCCCCTGCGGATAAAAGTCGGAGAGCAAAGGAAACGAGGTGTTCATGCTCTTCGCCCAGGCGGCTAAAGCATGGGTGCTATCCATGCTGATCGAGACCAGTTCGGTATCAAAATCTTTGAAACGCGCAAGCTCGGCCTCATAGGCTGGGAGTTGTACAGAACAAACGCCACTAAACGCAAACGGCACAAATGCCAGAACGACATTCTTCTTGCCGCGAAAGTCGGCCAGATGCCAATCGCTTCTCTCAGCAGTTTTCAACGTGAAGTCCGGCGCTTTATCCCCAACCTTCAACGTCTTCGTCTCGGTACGATTGTTGCTACTCATGAAAACTTGTATCCTTTTTCATGTTGATTTTCGAGATCTCCAGTGAGAGATCTTCCACTTACGTGACTGGCACTGAGCACTACTCGTCTGGTATAGTGCGGGAACTTACAAACAGGTGCTTTTTCGTGCCATCCTGTTCGGGATTGTAGCACCGTCTGCAAGCCTGTGTCAAACGATGAAGAGAGGACTTAATACTCTTTTGTGGCAAGAACATATACCGCCGACCACGGCATTACACAAAACACGGGGTCTCTTTGTTTTTATTCACGATACTCTCCTGACACGCAGGGGCGTTATCGCCTATCTACCAGTTATTATCGCTACGGTTTGTATGTTTTGTGGCGCGTCCTGGCAAATTTTTTTGCCCAAAACTGATCCGGCTCGCTATCAATGCTATGCTCTGACGTTCTGGATGGGCAGCAATGCCACGCATTTGCTCCCCTCAGCTCAGTGCAATTTTCTCGCTCTCTCTTCGACGCAGCCAGCTTTTCATATGCTTCCGCTGGAATATCCACCACTTACGCTGATCCCTTTCTCGCTGGCCCTGCTGACGCCACTCGCCTACTATCAGCTCTCCTTTGCGCTCTTGATGTCGCTGGCGATGGTATTTGTGTATTGGATTTTGCTGCGTTTTGGCCCGAAGGGGGCGGCATTGGCATTTGCCATCTATATGTTTATAGGCGCAATTGCGACAGCTCAGGTACGCTACGATCTTATCCCCGCTGGCCTCACGCTTCTCAGCCTGATTGCAGTTGAGCGGAAACACTGGACTGCGGGCTATATCGCCCTCGCCTTTGGTGTGCTCTTCAAGATTTACCCTATCCTGTTGCTGCCGACGCTGTTTCTGGCAGAACAACATGCTCGGGGCCGTCTCGCTCTGCTACCAGCTGACGCGAAGATTACGGCACTGCCCCGACAACTCTGGTCTCTTCTGGGCAGCGCAAGACGCTGGCGCTATCACAATCTCTTGCTCTTTCTTGTACTGGTCAGTGGGGTTACCGGTTTTTTCGCGATCTTCAATTTTCAAAGCGCGGTGCTCGGCCAGATCAGCTACTTTGTCAAACGTCCCATCCAGATTGAAGCGACCGGTAGCTCTTTATTGTGGCTCGGTTCACGGATGGGCTTTCCGATTTCTATCAACGACAACTATGGCTCGCTCAATATTGTCAGCGGTCTGGGTGGTATTGTGGGGATAATGAGTACTTGCCTGTTGTTGCTGGGGACGGCTTATACGCTCTGGCTGCAATGGCGAGGAAAATTAGATATGACGCAGGCCTGTATTGCGCTTTTGCTGGTGTTCGTCGCCAGCGGCAAGGTGTTCAGCCCTCAATATTTGATCTGGCTCATTCCTCTTCTGGTCTATGCTGGAGCTTTTGATGGCGTGAATCTGGTGCTCTGGAGCGCAATTTCGCTCATCACGACCTATATCTATTCGTATCTCTACACGCGTCCGGTGGCATCACTGCTCGATATCCCCTACATCCCCGGTTTTGTTGAGGCGGTCTCAGCACGCAATGCTTTCTTTGTGCTTTTTACGCTGGCCTATCTCTTTAACTGGTTCCAGATTCGTGAACGCAAACCGCTTCAGATATAAGAAAGATCCTGAGAAACAAAAGGCCGCTGTGATCATCCATGTCACAGCGGCCTTTTGTTTCTCAGCGAGCGAGCGCCGGACCATTGGCATGTCGGACTCCGGCGGCCAGAAGCCGCTCGATTTTCTCGGTGGTCCCAGATTGGTTCCGCGGCGTGTACATCATCAGTCGCAGATGCTCCGAATCGGCCATCCGGAGCGAGCAAAAATCAAAGGTCAGTTCTCCTACGAGCGGATGATGCAGCGATTTCCGTCCTTCTGGCGCACCCCGCAGATCGTGACGGGCCCATAATTCCCGAAACTCCGGACTGATCTGGGAGAGTTCAGCGATCTGTCTGGCCCACCAGGGATCTTCGATGAAACGACCATATTCAGCACGAAATTGCGCCAGAGCCCCCCGTGTAAATTCCTTCCACTCTTCATTTCTTTGCGGCATCGGGAGCGTGAATAATCTCCAGAGCGAGTTTCGCTCGCGCTCAGACAGCGTGGCATAGTCGCCAAAAACGGCGCAAAAGGCGGTATTCCACGCCACGATCGTCGAACGAGGATCAGCGACGCACGCCGGAATGGTCCCGAGTTGCGTGAGAAACTGTTGGAAGGTCGGGCTGATCTTCGTGTGCGAAAATGTCTCGACGGGAGGAGGTTGTCGAAGTGCAAGTAAAAATACATGGGTGCGTTCGTTCGCGTCCAGCAGCAGGACTCTCGCCAGACTTTCCAACACCTGCACGGAGACGTGAATATCCCGTCCCTGCTCAAGCCGGGTATACCACTCAGGGCTGACTCCGGCGAGCAGCGCCACTTCTGCCCTCCGTAAACCCGGTGTTCGCCGACGCAGCCCTCTGGGTAATCCCACCTGCTCCGGCGATAAGCGTGCGCGGCGGCTGCGCAAGAACGCGGCTAATTCGTGATGACGATCCAACTCCAATTGATTCATGGGCACGTAACCCTCTCCCTCAGTGATGAGACCGGAAACGAGCACTGCCAGTGCTAGGATAAACGCTTCTCTCGTTAAAATCTGTCTCTCATTATACACTAGTGATGGGCGAGGTGAGTGGACCCATCACAGCAGTGCCGACGGCTCTGGCCGCTGCTAGCCGGACTGGCGCACGCATGGTATGGCCACACAACCAAAATCCCAACCCTAAGTCTAATGCTAAGTTTAATGGAGGAATTTTCCATGAGAGTTTTCGTTACCGGAGCGCCAGGATTCATCGGTTCAGCGGTTGTCCGCGAACTCCTCGAAGCAGGGCATCAGGTCGTCGGCTTTACCCGCTCAGACAATGGTGCCGCGATATTGCAGGAAGCTGGGGCCGAGGTACACCGCGGTGCCCTTGACGACCTCGACAGCCTTCACCGCGGTGCCGCCGCTGCCGACGGCGTCATTCACCTGGCGTTTAATCACGGCATCTCGGACTTCGCAGCTGCGCTTACCGCCGATCTGCGCGCCGTCGAGACGATGGGGGCAGCACTCAAGGGCTCCGGCAAGCCATTCATAACCACCGCTCACCTGAACGGGGCGGCATCGGATAACGCGGTGCTCGCACTGGCTGGCGTGCGAACATCGATCGTCACTCTCTCTCCATCCGTGCACGGCGAGGGCGACAAGCACGGCTTAGTACCGAGCCTGATTAACATCGCCCGCACGAAGGGCGCTTCTGCTTACATCGGCGACGGCTCCAATCGCTGGCCAGCCGTCCATCGCCTCGATGCGGCCCACCTGTACCGCCTGGCGCTGGAAGCCGCCCCGGCGGGATCACGGTTTGGCGGAGTCGGCGACGAAGGCGTGCCATTCCGCGATATCGCCGACGTCATCAGTCGCCACCTGAACCTGCCGCTGGTCAGCATTGCCCGTGAAGAGGCAGATGCCCACTTCGGCCCTCTTCTCGGCACCGTGGCGGCACTCGACATTCCGGTGATGCTCGACCTCCCGAGGTTGGGTGCGCTGACCCGGGAACTCCTGGGATGGCAGCCTGTGCACCCAGCGCTGATCCAGGACCTCGAAGAGCACTACTTCAATAACTGATGTCAGTGAACTTCACCTCTTTGCGCTAATTTTCCTTCGTCGCCTTGTGCTGATGGCTTGTTGTGGCTATACTCAGCTGTGAGTGGAGAGCGCCGACTCCAACGATTCTCGGCACTTGATCCCTATAACGCTTGTACATAGCATATAGGGAAGAAGATTGCACCAGACATAGGAGAAGAAGAGAGAGATTCTTACATCTGAACCTCTCTCTTCTTCTCTCTGCCTGAATTTCCAGGTGATTATTTCGTGGCGCTGGTGATGGGCGTACTTGCGCTCTGCTGGCCTTTTTTCGCTTCCAGGTACCATTTGACGCTCTCAGCTACCCCACGTTTGATATCATACTCAGGGGAATAGCCCAACTCTTTGCGGGCGCGATCTATTGAGAAGATCTGGTCACGTCCTTGCAGGGTGACACCATAGGTGCTCAATGGAGGCGGCGCGGCGTTGCGTCGGCCTAACGCCTGCCAGGTCAGTTCGGCGCTGCGACCCGCGGTATAGAGCGCTGAAAAGGGCACGTGTAGCAGGAGATGTGGGGCATTCAGGGCATCGGCGATGGCGTTGAGGTATTCTTCCTGCGTGATATATTCATCATTGCAGATCGTGTAGGCACGTCCAATTGCTCTCTCGCTGGCATCGCCCGCTTTGATCAATCCCTGCGCAACGTCGCGTACATAGACGGTCGGGACAATGTTTTTGCCACTGCCAAAGATAAAGAGCTTTTTGGCTTCGATCATGCTCGCATATTTTCCGAAGCTGGCATTGTCTCGCGGTCCATAGATCCAGCCTGGACGCACGATGACGACGGGCGCGTTGTGATCATTGACCAGGTTATCGATCAATTTTTCTCCGGCAATCTTGGTGCGGCTATAGGGATTATCTTCTGCATGGTAAGGATGCTCTTCGGTCACGACGCCCGAGAGATTATGTCCATACACGGTGATCGAGCTGGTATGGACGAAACGCTGCACTCCTGCGTCCAGCGAGGCATGGATCAAGTCTGCCAACCCCTGCACGTTGATGGCGCGATAGACGTCCTCTGGTCCCCAGGGGCCGGTCTTGGCCGCGATATTATAAACGCGCTGCACCCCCTGTACGGCCCGCTTTAAGGAGGCAACATCGGTCAAATCTCCATAGACAATTTCTACATCTGGGATGGTGCGCAGATAACTACTGTCCTCTACCGGACGCACCATGGCCCGCACCTCATCCCCACGTTCTACAAGCATATCAACTAAATGGCCTCCGAGAAAGCCTGCTGCTCCCGTTACCAGAACTTTCATATTATACCTCTCCAAACAATATAGATAGAAATTTACATACTATTGAGAGTATAACAAGCTCACCCCCTCAATAGCAATAAAGCAGGACCGATTTCGCCTCTCCCAGCACCTGAAGAGGAACCGCTTCTTTTGTATTTTGCATTATGTCAACAATCCTGTTGAGCATGTTACAATAGGATGAGGTAGTATCAGGCCAGAAGAAGAGGCTCCATTGCAGCAGGGCCCTATTTGTTCACTATGCGAGCCTTTCGAAAACGCCTTAGAGAAAAGCAAGGATGTACAGAAAACGCATGTTGCAATTATTTGCGTCCATACCCAGATGGCTCTATTTTCTCCTGCTCCTGGTTGCGTTTGAGCTGATCGCGGATATTTTAGCCAAGCAATTTGCCGTAGGCGGAAAAGTTATTTTCGCGATCCTCTCGTTAGTTGGTTTCGTTGCGGCGAATACGGCATGGCTGATCAGTTTGCGCACGGGCGCAGAACTGGGCAAGGGAGCGGTGCTCTTTGCGGTGCTTTCGGCGGCGGGGGCGGTGGTGATTGGGATGACACTCTATCATGAAAAGGTAACGCTGTATCAGGGCATCGGCTTATTTTTTGGCATTATCGCAATTGCGTTTCTCTCGATGGAATAGAGGTAGGGCCAGGCTAAGGGACTCTTTCCCCTATCTCTTGACAAAACACTTCATTGTAACTATACTGGTTACAGGAAAGAGGAGAGCAAACCCATGAGCGCGAATACCCGCTTCACCGTCGCATTGCATATCGTTACCTGGATGACTCAGGCATCACAGCAATTCGATCTCATGACTTCTGAGCAGATTGCACAGAGTGTGAATACGAATCCGGTCTTTATTCGACGGATTCTTGGCTTGCTGCACAATGCCAACCTGGTCAATGTCCAGCGTGGAACGAATGCAGGATGGACACTTGCGCGCCCTGCTGAGAAGATCTCTCTGCTCGACATTTATCAAGCCATCGAGCAAGAACCTCTTTTCGAGCTTCATCACACCTTTCCCAATCAGGTTTGTCCAATTGGCCGAGGCATCCAGTCCGCACTGACACACTTCTATAGCGATGCCGAAATGGCCCTCAAGCAACAACTTGCCCGCTCTACTATTGCAGATGTGCTGGAGGAAACGCTCGCTGTATCTTCTCAAAGAACAGAATGAGGAAGGAACCTCTGGTTGACTGAAGATATCTCGATCTTCATGAGCGAGCCGCCCAAGGACTACTTTGGGACGGAGAACGATGTCGCAGAAGCTGTGCTCGCAGCCGCCACAGACACTACTGGCAAGCTACGCTTCCTGGTGGGGCAGGATGCAAAGGATAGCGATCGGATGCGGCGTGCTCCGTCTACAGAATACGACGATTGGAGGAACTCCCGATTCGTTCCCCGATGATGTCTCTCTTTACCACTCTTCTCTCGATGGCGTAGAAGGTAATTGGTGGTGAGCAGAGGCATCCCTCTGCTCAACGTTAATCTCTCGGTCGAAGAGAGTGATCTTCAAAAGAGGTGGCCAGGGTGGTATCTTCCCAGGCATCTAATTCCTGGGCTACGGAGGCGAGCTTACCACGGATGCGGGCCAGAGCATCTGCGCCGAGAACCAGACGGAATGGGGGATGGGCTGTTTCGACGATTTTGATCATGGCGTGTACGGCCCGTTCTGGATCGCCAATTTGTTGCCCATTGATTTGCATCATCCGTTCACGGGTAGTTCCGCTCGTATGAGCGTAGTCGGCAATCTCACGCCGGGCTCGCATTAAAGAGCGCCCGGCAAAATCAGTACGGAAATAGCCGGGCTCGATGAGGGTCACGCGAATCCCAAGCGGCTCAACCTCCTGGACCAGTGCCTCGGAGAGCCCTTCGACGGCGAATTTACTGGCATTATAAATGCCCGCACCGATAGAGCCGGTGAAGCCTCCTACAGACGAGAGCATCAGGATATGCCCACGGTGCTGGGCACGCATCGCAGGAAGGACTGCGCGCGTCACATTCAACAGCCCAAAAACATTGGTCTCGAACTGACGACGTATTTCCGCATCGCTCGCCTCTTCAATTGCACCAATAAGCCCATAGCCAGCGTTATTGACCAGCACGTCGATCTTGCCAAAGCGTTCGATTGCCCGCGCGACAGCCTCCTGGCTCTGTTCCTCGTTCGTGACATCCAGTGGCAATGCCAGGAGACGATCGGGATAGCGATGCGCAAGATCCTGTAACTGCGCGGGATGGCGGGCAGTGGCTACGAGCCGATCGCCGCGTGCCAGAACGGACTCGGCTAAAATTCGCCCGAACCCCGTCGAGCTTCCCGTCACGAACCAGACACGGTGAGACGATTTTCTTCTGCGTTCTTTTGGTTGAGTGTTGTGGTTTTCTCCCATATAACTAGTATGGAATCCCCATGCAAATGCAGTCAATGGTTATGAAATTCCCTATCTTGACCGGTAATAAAGTCTGATTGCTATACCATCCTCGCTCCATAGCATATAATGGACTATGCTTATCGCTGAAGTTTGTATCACTGTTTTTCATTGCAATGGAGGATGTTTCGTGGCTACAGCAATGCCGCATGGTTCGCCTCAATTTCCGACGATCTCCAGTAGCATAGAGGCCTCGACGCCCGAAAAGATGGATGCCTCGCTACAGGTGTTACAGGCGCATAAAAATGATTGGGTTGCGGTCTCGGTCCAGGAGCGTATTTCCATGATTGAAGGCTTGATCCAGGATATTGCCACGATTGCTCCACGCTGGGTTGCTGCCTGCTGTCGCGCCAAGGGTATTCACAATGACCCTGATTTCGAGGGTGAAGAATGGGCGATGGGACCGTTTGCGCTCCTGAAAAATCTGCGCCAGCTTCATCAGTCGCTCAATGATATCGCGAAACATGGTCATCCTCTCATTCCTGGCCCACTCACGATCCGCGAGGATGGGCAGGTGGTCGTACAGGTATTTCCGCAGACGGGCTATGATCGTCTCTTTTTCCCTGGTGTCACGGCGGAGGTCTGGCAACAACCGGGCGTGACAGATGCGACGCTTGCCCAAAGCCAGGGGGTCATCTATCAGGATCGGGCCCATGCGGGAAAGGTCTGTCTGGTACTCGGGGCGGGCAATGTGTCCAGTATTGGACCGGCTGATGTCTTCTATAAGCTTTTTGTAGAAGATCAGGTGGTCATCTTGAAGATGAATCCAGTCAATGCCTACCTGGGTCCTTTGCTAGAAACGTGTCTGCGGAAACTGATTGAGCGTGGTTTCCTCCGTCTCGCCTATGGTGGCGCTGAAGAAGGAGCGTATCTCTGCCAGCATCCCGCCGTCGATGAGATTCATATTACGGGCTCGGATAAGACCTTTGATGCGATCGTCTTTGGCTCTGGTACTGAGGGAGCCGCACGCAAAGCCGCGAACACGCCTGTGCTCCAGAAGCCGGTAACCGGTGAATTGGGCAATGTGAGCCCGGTGATTGTCGTGCCGGGACCCTGGAGCGCGAGGGATCTGGCATATCAGGCGGAACATTTAGCAAGCTCGCTGACGACCAATGCGGGCTTTAATTGCAATGCTACACGCGTGATTATTACATCTGCGCTGTGGACGAAACGAGAAGCCCTCCTGCAACAGCTTCAGAGCGTGCTGAGTAAAGTCCCGCCACGCAGTGCGTTTTATCCCGGCGCGCGTCAGCGTCAAAAACTTTTTGTGGCTGCTCATCCCGAGGCATTGCAGATTGGTCAGGCGAACGAACGCGAGCTTCCCTGGACGCTGATTACGGGCGTTGATCCTGCCCGGACAGAGGATATTTGCTTTACCACCGAGGCGTTCTGTGGCGTGTTTGCGGAGACGGCCCTGGAGGCTTCCGATACGATCGAATATATCGACCGGGCCGTAGCGTTCGCCAACACACAGATCTGGGGCTCGCTGAGTGTTACATTGATCGTTCATCCCTCCTCATTGAAAGATCCACGCATCGCAGCTGCGGTGGAGCGCGCTATTGTCAATCTGCGCTATGGCACCATTGGCGTCAATTACTGGGCGGCCGCTGGCTATATCATGGGTGTTACCCCGTGGGGTGCCTACCCGGGCCATACGCTCAATGATATTCAATCGGGAAACGGCGTCGTGCATAATACACTGATGTTCTCGCAGCCGCAGAAAGCGGTCATACGCGCGCCCTTTCGCAGTACCCCTACCCCTGCCTGGTTTGTCACACAGGGGAAACTGGCGAGTAAGGTTTTTCCCAAACTGGTCGAGGTAGAAAGAGATCCTACGGCAGGCAAAATCTCGGGCGTGCTCTGGTCTGCGCTGACGGGTCTCTGATTTCAGAGAAGAGAGGTCTTTGAATAGATTAGTTCGAGCTGAGGCGATAATGGATAATTTATCGCGAGATGATTGTTATCTCTCAAAGAGAAGATAACTCATGTACACAGTAAAGGACACATGTGATGGCACTCCCACTTTCTATTCTTGACCTTTCCCCGATAGATTCGGGTTCAAACAGTACTCAGGCGTTACGCAATACTATTCAACTGGCACAACTGGCGGACCGACTGGGTTATACACGTTACTGGCTGGCAGAGCATCATAATACGAATATGACGGCGAGCCCGGCTCCGGAAATCATGATTGGGCATGTTGCGCAGATGACGCAGCATATTCGCGTCGGTTCTGGGGGCGTTATGCTCCCCAATCATTCGCCGCTGAAAGTTGCGGAGAACTTTCGGGTGCTGGAGGCACTGCATCCCGGGCGTATTGATCTGGGAATTGGGCGCGCACCTGGCACCGATCCGAGAACGGCCCTGGCCCTGCGTCGTTCGCGAGAGGCGCTCAATGCCGATGATTTTCCCGAACAGTTGGCAGAGATGTTCGCTTTCGCGAGGGAGGGCGAGGAATTCCCCGGTGGTCATCCCTTCCGCACCGTAGAGGCGATCCCAAACGATGTCCATCTCCCTCCTATCTGGTTACTTGGTTCGAGCGATTTTAGCGCTCAGGCGGCGGCGATTATGGGCCTGGGCTTTGCGTTCGCGCACCATATCAATCCCGGTTTCGCTATTCCTGCAATCCATCTTTATCATGAACAGTTCAAACCTTCCCAGTATTTAGAGACTCCCAATGTGATTTTGACGACGACGGTAATCTGTGCGGAGACCGACGAGCGCGCCGAGGAACTGGCTTCTTCGATGGGGCTGGCCTGGTTGCGTTTGCGAACCGGGCACGCGAGCCCGATCCCCAGTCCCGAGGAGGCGCGGGCCTATCACTATACTGCAACGGAGCAGGCAGTGGTGCACGATGTTCGTTCGCGACAGACGGTCGGTCGCCCTGAGGTGGTACGTGAGAAGCTGCTGGCGCTGGTCAAGGAGACGGGCGCTGATGAGCTAATGATCTCAGCGATGGTCTATGGCTACGAGAATCGCGCCAGAATTTATGAATTGTTGGCCGAGACCTTCGAATTGCAGGCACCTGCTGTATCCTGATGAGATCAGGATAGCTCCTGCTACCTGATTCTGTAATCTGGACTGGCTTCCTTCATCAGGGAAGGTGGTGAAAGGTACGCTTCTTGCTGGCATGCTAGCAAGTGGCGCATCTTTCGTTCCGTCTCAATTTCTTGAGGAATATGGGCGACGATGTTTAGTTCTGGCGCGTCGTGCACCTGGAACGTCAGGTAATCAAACTGTAGCAGACCAACCTCCGGATGGAGTAGTGCTTTGTCCCCCTCCGGCCTGATGAGCACATCATGCAGCGGCCACCAGGAGCGAAATTGAGGGCTTATCTGCTGCAAGTCTTCCACGAAATCGGCCAACCAGGGATCTTGCAGAAAATGGCGAGTGCTCGCACGGAACTGAGCCAGATTTCGGCGAGCATCATCTTCCCAATGGACAAGCAACTGACGCAGAGAGGGCGAGGTAAAGATGCGCCAGAGAGAATTGCGTTCGCGCCCCTGCATATGCCCATAGTCACCAAAAACGACAACTGCGGCCTGATTCCAGGCGAGAATATCCCATCGTTTCCCCAGGATATAGGCCGGGCTGGTCTCCATATGATCGAGATAACGCTGAAGCGCAGGGCTCACCGTTTCTCCCAATGGTGTCGTTTCTGGCGGCAAGTGCTGATGAGCAAGGAGAAAGAGATGTTCACGCTCATGTTCATTGAGGCAAAGTGCGTGTACCAAGCTTTCAAGGACCGTCTCTGAAACGCTGATAGGACGAGCCTGCTCCAGCCTGATATACAGATCGACGCTCACTCCTGCCTGTTGTGCGACTTCGTCACGTCGCAGGCCGGGGGTACGCCGTCGACCTCTCTCTGGCAGACCCAGATGTTCAGGCAGGAGACGCTCACGGCGCGTTCGCAAAAAATCCGCCAGTTCTCTCCTGCGATGTTGATCTTGCTGGTTCATGCTTATATACGTTCTCCTCTTCGCTAACCAGAAGGAGGCTGGGAAAAATTATCCCAGGAAAATTGTTCATCTTGCTCCAGAATGTCCTCCATTATACACTTCTTGCAAACAACTGTGTTCGCTTCCATGGAGACAGGTAGAGATATCAACCTGCCATCCTGAACTGAGGCATTTATAATATCCAGCATTCATGCGAACGATGAAGGAGATATATAATACGATGTCAAACGCTATTCGGGCAGATCTCATTCTGTCACAGTCAAGCTTCAGCCATGTGTTGAGCGTTCCTATTGAGAATGTCGATATTGCCAAATGGCTTTTTACCCTTTCCGAAGCTGAATACCAGCGCTGCTGTCCCCCGGACCACATTGCAGCGGGCTATACTACTACCGATGATGGGCGACCCATGTCGATTAATGTCGAAATGATCGGGACAGGTCTCGTCATCCAGCATTACGTGGGCGAGATCACCGAAAAGCGGTATTGCAAGATGGTGTCCACATCCGATGTCTTCACGCCCAATGGACGCACCCATGTACAGGTGATCTGGGAACTCAATATGAAGGCGATCGACGACGAGCACTGCGAGTATACCAACAAGGTTACCTCACACCCCACGGAGGAGTTCCTCGACTTCATCAAGGAGCACGGTATCTCGTTTGAGCAGGCCGCGCGTGATCGCCAGGCCGCCTCCGGGGATCACAACTATCGCGAGACACCTCTCTTTGCTGAGAGCATTGCTCGTGCCGCCCGTGCCCAGGAGAAGGAAATCGGCACCGTTACAGGATAGGGCATTTTTGTGACGCACTACAAGAATTTTGTGAAAAGGGCCAACATCTCCTATGCGTAGCCTCGAACGACAACTGACGTCGTTGAAGCAATCTGTGTCATTCCCTGCGACACGGTTCCTTTCCAGCTCGGCCCGCTCATGAGGTAATCGCCAGCCTCGGTTCCCGTGGTGCGTTTGCCAACGTAGGCAAAATTAGTGCCGTCCGACGGATCAGTGAACTGCACGCTGTAGTAACGGCCCGCCATGTCCGGCACGTGCAAAACTTGCGGCCCTTTGGAGAGGTCGAGATAGCCGCAGACGTAGAGCACGTCGTTGGTCCCTGTTGCTAATAAGCTGGAGTTTGACGCCGCGGACGAAGAGAGTGTGGGCACCGCGTACAGCGTATTGATGGGGATTGGGTCTCCACCGAGCCCATGCTGAACTACCGCTCTTTTGTAGGCACTGTACGTGATAGGCGGCCAAAAATAAAGGAAAACGCACGTGCCGAATCCCCATACGAGTACTGCCACGACGACGAACGAAATGAGCTGGCTCCCCCCCAGAGAGAAATATCTGTAGACGACCCATGCGGGGATGGCCAGGATGGCGAACGTAATGGGATATTTGTATTTCAGATTTCTCAGATCAGTTACAGGACCGCTCTGCGGTTCCCTCAAGCCTGTTCACAATGCAAGATCGAAAACGTGGGAAAAGGAGCATAGTATCTCCTCATCTTTCTGCATATCTATGCTCTCCAGGCGTAGATGTAGCCGCGTGGAGAATGCCCATTCCATCGGAGGCGAGTTGTCAGACCAGCTCCCTCCAGGAACTTTTGCAGGTGAGTATGAGAAAACGGAGAGAGATGATCATGGAATTCCAGGGCAACCTTCCGGATTTTTCTCAGATAAGGTACTGGCGTCGAAGCGAGAATCTCTCCCTCAGAGCCCTCGCAGTCCATCTTGAGAAAGTCGATGCGTTCCAGATGATGATCTTCTATGATCGCTTGCAAGGTCGTCGTCGGGACTTGTATGCAGGAACCAATGGTACCAGTTTGTGGCAGAGGAGAGGTCAGTTTGTCCGACTCAATTTTTCGTATGTTACTCTGTTCCGTAAGAACATGGAGCTGACTATCGCGTGGATTGAGAGAAAGAGTAGCGTTCCCCACTTTATTAGAGACCGCACAACACTGTGTGATGACATGCCGAAGATGATTCACGGTGATATTGTGTGTTAACACTGCAAAGTTTTCTGGCGATGGCTCATAGGCATAGATCACATTTCTGGTTGAAGTGGCTGCGAATAAGGTAAAAACGCCACAGTTTGCGCCAATATCGACAACAATGTCGTTTTGCTCGATGGGAAGACCAGCCGGATTATAGATACGCTCGTAGAAAATTGCGCGTACCAGGTATCTCAATGCACCAGAAGCGGTAATTTGCAAACCGTCTTTCAAAATGATTCTGGCAGGTTCTTTTCTCTGCGCGATTGCGATCAGGACTTCAGCCCAATTTTCGTATTTTTGTGTTGCAAGGAGCGCATTTCCCAGCGCATAGCTTATACCCATTTTTCTCTCTCGTTAGAGAATTTTGTCATGACCATCTCTCTATTTTGCTCCTTTTTAGAATTCCTCTTCCCAGCTTACACCCAAAACAAAACTATGATCGGCAATCAACAAAAAAAGTTCTCCAACAAGTAGAGCATGCGTTAGAGAACTTTTCCTCCTTTTTATACTATCTATAGGGACTGGATTTGGTGTAACACAGCAAGCGGCCACTTCCTGGAGAATTTACACACGCATTATGTCTATAAGAAATATCACCGCGAACATAAACCTGCTGGATTTTCCCCTGGATTTTCGTGCCAGCGAATGGCGTCCATCCACATTTTGAAAGCATCTGTTCGTCCGTAAGCGTGTATGTCTGTTGTGGATCGACCAGCACAATATCGGCATCTTTGCCGACTTCTAACGCTCCCTTGGTTTCCAGACCAAAGATGCGCGCGGGATTGACGACGCAACGCTTCACAATCTCCTCCAACGCAACTTTGCCCTCGCTTGCGGCTGTAAGCAAAAGCGGAAGCATCGTTTGTACGCCCGGCATGCCCGAAGGAGCTTTCTCATAGGGCTGATTCTTTTCTTCTCTTGTATGAGGGGCATGATCCGTGCCAATTGTGTCGATAACGTCAAAGTAGCGCCAGAGGGCCGCTTGATCGCTCTTGCTGCGCAAAGGCGGATTGACCTTGCCGAAGTTTCCTAAACGGTGCTGATCCTCTTCGCTTAAGAAGAGATGTAACGGGGTCACTTCACAGGTGACGCGAACGCCCTTCTGCCGTGCTTCCTGGATCAGTTCAAGCTCTCTTTGCGTGGTCGTATGGGCGATGTGTAAAGCTCTGCCGGTCTTTTCCGCAATTGCCAGTGCGCGGCTCAAGGCGATCTGCGCGCTGACGGGAGGACGAGATTGATTGTGATCCTGCGAACCCAGCGCGCCAAAATATTTGAGGGATTGTTCATCTTCGGCATGCACGACGATAGGCTTATCAAGAGGAAACGTCGAGAAATGCCGATAGATTGGAGAGAACTCCGTCACCAGAAGAGAGCCCGTGGAGGAGCCCATATAGAGCTTCATGGCTGCAACTTCGTCTACTAATGAGGCCGCTTCCTCGATATTGGTATCAGTGGCACCAAGATACAATCCATAGTCGACGACTGCTTTTGGCGCGATCAGCGCTATCTTTTCTGCGAGATGAGCCCGACTATCGGTGGTCGGGCTCGTATTGGGCATATCCAGGACCGTCGTCACGCCCCCGGCAAGCGCCGCCCGGGTACCACTGAGAAAATCCTCTTTATGCGTGCCACCTGGCTCACGAAAATGGACATGCGAATCAATAAAGCCCGGCAACACAAGCAGTCCGGTGGCGTCAATGACCTCTTCTCCCTGCTCGGGCATCAGATCCGCTGCGAGCTCGACCAGAATCTCGCCACGCGTACGAATATCCAGGCGAGCTGGACCACTCGCCAATACAACTACCCCATTGCGAATTATCATATGCTATCCTTTTTGCATCGGTACGTATTGTAGAGGCGCGGCTTGTCTGCGCCTCTACGGGTCTATGGGCGAGGCTTGCCTCAAACCCATTTGCAAATAGACGATTTCCCATTATACTGGAGACAGCGCTCCGTCGCTTTACCAGTTTGAAAGAAAGCATTTTGAAAGTCAAGAGTCATGTTATTTAAAGCCCTCGTTCGCCCTGTCATCTATCGCGCATCTGCCAAAGATCCTGAAATTGCGCACCACTGGATCATGAACCTGCTGGCATTGACATCTCGCTACCAGCTATTGCTCAAGATTATTGAGGTTGCCAATGCCTATAAATCACCGGCATTGGAACGGGATCTTTTCGGTTTGCATTTTCCCAATCCGGTTGGCCTTGCTGGTGGATTTGATAAAAATGGTCTCGCGCTTCCAGGATTGGCGGCGCTCGGCTTTGGCTTTATCGAGGCCGGTACGGTGACACGCTATAAACAGCCGGGCAATGAGAGGCCGCGCATTTTTCGCTTTGCGGAGGATGACGCGATCATCAACCGTATGGGCTTTCCGAACGATGGGGCCGATGCCATCCATGAACGCTTAAAGAAGCTCCACAAACCTGCGATTCCCATTGGCTGGAGCATCGGCAAATCAAAAATAACGCCTCAGGAAGAGGCCGTCGAAGATTATCTGTATTCTTTGCATAAACTCTATGACTTCGCGGACTTCTTCACCGTCAATGTCAGCTCGCCCAATACGCCCGGACTCCGCAAATTGCAGGACAAAGAGCCACTGGATCGGCTGCTACAAGCTACGGTACAGGAAACGGAAATCATTGCAGGACAGAGGGATAGCACGACGGCAAAACCGGTGCTCGTGAAAATATCGCCCGATCTGACGGAAGATCAGATTGATGATGTGATCGAGGTGTGTCTTCATCGCAAAATACGCGGCATTATCGCGACCAATACGACACTTTCGCGCGAGGGTTTGCATACGAGCACGAACGAAAGCGGCGGGCTGAGTGGTCCTCCCCTGCATGCCCACTCTGTTGCGATCGTTCGCTATCTCTGCAAGCAGTTAGATGGGCAAATACCGGTCATCGGTGTCGGTGGGATCGCTGGACCCGATGACGCAAAGAGGATGTTTGATGCTGGTGCAAGTCTGTTGCAAATTTACACCAGCTTTATCTACGAGGGACCTGGGATCGTGAAACGCATCAATAAGGGCCTTGCGGCAAGGCTGTAAAGCTCCTACAGAGTAATTCTTTAATTACGCACTGAACGCAGCAAGCTTTTGTCACGCAGCACAATGCCTATACCGTTGTCAGCAATCGTACAGATCGTTTTCTCATTGCTTTGGGTCAGAGTAACATGAATCGTGCCGCCCTCTGGCGTGAATTTAACCGCGTTGTGCAGGAGATTCATCCATACTTGGGAAAGAAGCCCCTCGTCAGCGGAAATGGTCACTTTGTCAAGTTTGGCCGTTATAGATATATCTTTCTCTGACCATTGCGAGTCAAGTAAAATCACCGCGTTTTGCATTTGCTCATCTAAGTCGAACTGACTAACAGAAAGCGAGGCGACGCCGGAATCCAGTAGTGATGAGAATCTAAGGCCTTTATTAAAGCTCGGGCACGTCGTGGAAAAATTGGCCGTGGAGGCCAGCAGGGATGTGATGCGGAACTGCGGCGCGTCCGATCTCTTTGAAGGTACGCGCATCGAGGACGAGCAGGAATGAATTGCCCTTTTTCGCATCCAATACCACGGAAAGAACAACTCCATCATCTTCTTCTGAGGCTCCAAGAGCCTCAACCATCACTGGTTCGCCTGGATAGCAACCCTCTTCGCCCCAGGTGGTGGTCATCTGTGTTCGCACATCTACGCGCAACAAGAGATTGCTAGAGGCTTCGCGTGCTACCCGGCTCTCTCCTAGCCCATACAGAATCCCGTAGTCATGCGCATTGCAACGTTGATAGTTGATGGTTGGCATCTCAAGACGATAGTCTGAGAGCACCTCGTAGGTAACAGGTGCCGCTCCATCGAGTGGGATGCAATAGCGTCGCAATTCGGCCTCGTTTAAAGGACTATTACGTGTTGTCTCATCACGGAGCAGGTCCAGGTAGAGACCATGGGACATCGGCGAAGGAGATGGATAGGCCACAAGGTCAACGATCAGTGTCCCATTCTGCTCAAAAGCGTTCGCATGATGAAAGGTGAAAAAGGCCTCAGTCCTATATCTACCAACGATATGCCCATCCTGTTTGTCCATGACCACAAAGAAGGTGCCTTCCTGTGGACGCCACTCATAATTCTCGATAAAAGGTCTGGAACGCTCAATCTTGAGGGGATTCACACGATACGGATATTCAGCGATGATGACATACCGCTCCGACATGCCAAAACTATGGATATATGCTGGCTCGGGCACAGGATAGGAACCAATGAGCCTGCGGCACTGCTCTCCATCCTTGATACAAAAGACCTTGAACTGACTCTGGCGCCCATATTCAGTAATGTAGCTAACGCTCATACGTTGCGCGAAATCATAGTGTGGATGTGCTGAGCCGTGATGACCGGTAAGCTGGTCGTCATACTTCATTACGCCAAGCGTATCGAGCGTGTGTGGATCGAACTGAACAGGTAATGGCTTCTCGGTCATTGCCACAAATGCCCCCGCCACCTGATTGATACTGACATTGGCATTGGGAATCATCTCGGTGAAAGCCCCTCTGAAGACCCGTTTACAGGGATCAGCCGCAAATGCGCTGTAGGCGATAGCGCCATCGCGTAGAGCTGTTGTGTACTCGGTGCTCTGGAGAAACTTATTGGCATAGGAGACATGACCATCCTGGAAAGAGAAGCGGTGCAGCATCGCAAAGCCCTCAAACCAATGACGAAAAGCGTCTGCTCCGACCTCAAATTTGGCCGGACCATTGCGCAACAGTGACCCCGAAAGCCAGCCGGGAATAGTACCCTCGATAGGTAGATGATCGAATTCGATTTCTTCGTTGAGTGATGTATAGAAGAGTTGTCGGTTGTGTGACATGTGAAAATCTCCTTCACAGGTGAATGGATTCGATGTCGTTGCCAGATTAGTATGAAGTACAATCCCTACCTGTTATGTTGGTACAAATGAGAATGTACAGGCGCATCTTTCTGTTTGCCTTCTAAAGGATAGTCGATGCGAGCAGGATTGCGCATGTGCCACCAGTCATGAAGGAAGACCTATTTTGCAGAGCTTGCGCTGCGTTGGCTTCTATGGCTGACGTCACAGAACAAGTATGACGCCAGTCACTGGTGTGGAAGAGGCAACAAGAGAATCATGCGAACGTCTACGAAAATAGCCAGAGCATCTAACGACCATTAGACGACCACTAACGATCTCTGTTCTCAATATGCCTGGTGTTATAATTTTTATGGAAATTTTATCGTATTATTTGAGCACGCAACAACAATAAAACGATACTATATGCTCAAATAATACAGTATCGCATGTTCGCCGTGGTTCATGAGATGCTATAATAGCGAATTGAATAAGAGGGAATAAAATTTTATGAGTGCTCAATCCTCTCAAATACGAGAAATGCTCCGTGCGGCTTTGAAAGCCCGTATGAATGAAAATATAGATATTGCCACAATGCGCGCAAGAACGGATGCTTCCATTCAATCACAAGCACCTGCGCCCGCAGATGTACGGATTGAGTCGATACATCTTGGTGGAGTACCCACCGAACAGCTTTCAACGCAGAACACGCTTCCTCGAACCGCAATCCTGTATCTCCATGGTGGAGGCTGGAGTTCGGGATCGCCCCGCACCCATCGTCCGATTACCTGGCGACTGGCGAAGCTGACAGGGGCCACAGTTTACGCGCTCGATTTTCGGCTTGCACCAGAACATCCTTATCCGGCCGCCCTGAATGATTGTATGCAAGCGTATCGTGCGCTGCTTGAGCAAGGTCTGCCAGCCTCTTCTCTTGTTGTTGCAGGTGACAGTTCCGGCGGGAATATGGCACTGGCACTGGCGCTTCGCCTCAAAGCAGAAAACCAGCCACAGCCAGCCGCGCTGGTCTGCCTGTCGCCCATCACCGATGTCACCTGTTCAGGAGCTTCCTACAAGACAAATCTTGACACGGATGTTTTGGTATCGCCCAACCTGGTACCAACCATGGCTCGTCATTCTTATTGTCCTGGGGTGGATCTGACCAATCCTTTCATTTCGCCACTTTATGGCAATGTCGCGGGTCTCCCACCAACCTACTTTCAGGTTGCCTCGGATGAGTTGTTATTAGATGATTCGACGCGTATGGCTGAGAGGATGCAAACGGCTGGCGTGACGGTGGTTCTCGATATATGGCCCGATCTCTGGCATGAGTGGCCTATATTTTCTGATGCGATCCCCGAAGGAGAACAGGCCCTTGCGAAGATTGCAACTTTTATCGCAAGCTCTATAAAATAGATCCATCCTGGCAAAGTAGCGGCACGGTGGAGTGCAACGGAACTGTGCCCCGGCCTGCACCCCATGTTGCCTTGAAGAGGGCTCCTCGTTTTTGGGCGATGTATGTCGCATGAGGCGCAAAGGCACAGTTCCGTTCTCACTCCACCGTGCCGCTACTGATTTTGTTACAATTGGACGTAGTCGGATTGATAGACGATCTCGCCCTGCACCAGCGTTTTGCGCACGAGCGGATAGCCGTTATAGGCTTCAACCACCACCAGATCCGCGCACTTCCCAGGCTCGATCGAGCCGAGATCCCGATCGATTTTGAGTGCTCGCGCCGGATTGAGAGTGACCATACGAAACGCTTTCGCCATGTCCATACCCTCGCGGATCAGACGAAATGCCGAGACCAGCATGGCGGCAGGATAATAATCGGAGCAGATGATATGTGCGGCATCCGCATTGATCGCGTCCAGCGCGCTCATATTCTTGCCGTGCGAACCTCCGCGTACCACGTTCGGAGCCCCCACGCTCACCTGTAAACCGCGTTCACTGGCATAGAGAGCAGTCTTCAGGTTCATGGGGAATTCGCACACCGAAACGCCGCTCTCCAGCATCTGGTCGACTTTCTCGTACGTATCATCATCATGTGACGCCACGGGAATACCCGCCTGAACCGCAGATTGTGCCAGCTGTTTTACCGCCTGCCAGTCGATGACCTTATGCAACTCCATCATCTCTTCTGCCTTGATTCTGGCCACTTCATCCTGTAAGCCGTGCGTCTTACTCACATAGCTCACATAGGAGCCGGGCGTACGATATTGTCCCTGGCCGGGCGAATGATCCATCAAAGAGAGCAGATGGATTGAACCATCGCAAATATGCTTTTGCGCAATCTCAAGCGCGGGAAAATTGAGCATCTCGTAGCGCAGATGGAGGCGGTGGCGCATGAGGCAACGTTCTTGCGCAAGCCGATAAAATGTCTGCAATGCCTGCTCGACCACTTCATCGCTTCGTGGCCCGACGCCCCCGGACATAGATAACCCATGATAGATCGTCGTGATACCGTGTCCTACCAGCTTCTTTTCTAATTCGTAGAAAGCGGTCTCCATGGGGAAACGCGAACCGGGACG
>DATJHM010000295.1:0-8992 GCA_035493895.1 Ktedonobacteraceae bacterium | reverse complement strand
AAGACTCACCAGGAGAGTTGGTACAACATCCCGCAAAGTCAGCCCGACAGTGGTAAGATATGCAGATGATTTTGTCGTGCTTGATGAAGACCTGACAGTCATTCAACAAGTTCAGGAGATCATCACCGAGTGGCTCAAAGACGTGGGATTAGAATTGAAGCCAAGCAAGACCAAGCTATCCCACACACTCACAGAGTATGAGGGAAACATTGGCTTCAATTTCCTCGGATTTGAGATACGCCAATATCCGGTAGGCAAAACACATACCGGACGGAACACACGCGGAAAAACACTTGGGTTCAAGACAATTATCACTCCAAGCAAAGAAGCTATGCAGAGACACCTGCAAACAGTGAAAGCAAGCCTGAGAAATCAAAAAACTGCCCCACAAGTAGCGGTCATTAAACACCTCAACCCGAAAGTGAAGGGGTGGGCGAACTACTACTCCACGGTATGCAGCAAACAACATTTTTCGAAAGTAGACCATCAGGTTTTCCTGAAGCTGTACTCATGGGCAAAACGACGGCATCGTAATAAAACAAAGGCATGGATTGCAAACAAATACTGGCATACTAAAGAAGGACAATGGAATTTCGCAACACCAGAAGGACTTCGCTTGTACCGATACAATGAAACCGCAATTAAGCGGCACATCAAAGTAGAAGGAAAGAAAAGTCCGTACGATGGGAACCTGATCTACTGGTCAAAGAGGCTCAAGGAGCACCCAATGATGAAAGGACTCCTGGGGAGACTACTCAAAGACCAGAAGGTTCACTGTCCCTGGTGCAGCCTCTACTTTAAAGATGGAGACCTCTTGGAAATCGATCACATCCTTCCCAAGCGCTGGGGGGGGACGGATACCTACACGAACTTGCAGGTTCTTCATCGACACTGCCACGATCAGAAACATGGTGCTCATGACAAGAGCCATACTATTGAGGAGCCGTGTGAGGTGACAAGCCTCATGCACGGTTCTGAAGACGAGTCGGGCGGGTGACTGCCCGGCTTAGTTTAACCAAGCCCCGTGTCTTTAGACCGGGGTATTTGACTATTAATAGTCATAAGATTTGACTGCTTTCCAGGCGTAGGTCTGTGTACTGGTGCTTGGATGGCTGGGACCATAAAACTCCTCGAAGGTTCCAGAGAAACTTTGCGTATGACTATCCCATGTGCCGAGGTAGGATTGGCAATAGGAAAGGTTTATCGCGCGCACAAATGAGAGCCGACGTGTAGGAGCATCCCAGAAGCCAACCAGAGGGTTACCAAACACCACACCGTAGACCACACCATTTTGATTTACATCCGTAAATTGAAGCAGACTGGTATATCCATTTGCGTTAATTGACCATTTTCCTACGGGAAAGCCGCTAGAAGCGGCATTCGACGATTTTGTTGCCGCATGAGCCGTAGGAGCCACAACGCTCAAGGCTCCTACCATCGTACTGGCAGCCCCTAATTGAAGCATGCGACGACGGCTGACGCGAGACGAGACTTTTGTCACAAGGCTTTTTTTCTGTTCCGTCATAGTAGAAGGGCTCCTCCACGGATTATGCATTTTTCGCTCTCAATGGCACGTCTTAAACGGTAACGAGCATTTGAAGATTTTTCACTATTCAAAGCATACATTGAGAATAAAAAGAAGAATAGACGTATACTCACAAAAAATGTATGATGTTTTTCACATCCGTTTCCTGGCTTTTTAGAACGACGGCGGCGTAATAATCCATATTGCCGTAGCAGTGTGTGCAGAACGATTATGAATGCGATGTGGCCGTGTGCTGGGGAAGTACAGGCTGTCACCGCTACCAAGCCTGAATGTTTCATCCTCGAACTCAATCTCTAATGCCCCATCCAGGACGATGCCGCACTCTTCTCCCTCATGCACCAGCCACTCCTCTTCGCCAATCGTTGCCCCCGGCTCCACTTGCATATGCACCACTTCCATGCGCCGCTGAAGATCAGGCGAGATCAATTCCCAACGCACATTCCCGCGCGCCGGATCAATGAGCACCTTCCGCGTTTCGGGCCGCACGACGCGCAGACGCCCGTTCCCCTTTGCTGGCGGCTGTTCACTGTTCTCGTTGCTGCCCGGCACTTGCTCGAAAAAATAGGCCGCCACCGTATCCAACACGCTTGCAATATGGCGTAGCGTGTTGAGCGAAGGGGCCGCCCCACCGCTCTCCAACGTAGAAATATAACTGGGCGATTTGTTGATACGCGCTGCCAGATCAGCCTGCGTCAGACCAAGCTCTCGACGGCGCGCCCGGATCAATGCTCCCAACCGATTCGTCTGTAATTCTTTCATCTTCCTGTCCTCTTGACAAATTCTCTTCTATCTTCTATAATACTGGAAACTTCAATATTTCTCAACTTTCTTCAGTATTATGATAGTTCTTGACGATGTCGTTTACCGAACTATCAAGGCCCTGTACAGGTGTTTTCACTCCATGGCAGGAGGAATGCTATGATGCATCTCGTCGACCTGACTGTGACTATTGGCCCTGAAACGTTGAGTCCTCCCTCCGTCAATAAACGCTTGACGCTCACGCCATCCTATCGCGGCCCTGGCTATTGGCGTGCCTCTTCGGTGGACATGGTGCTCCACACTGGCTCACATGTGGACTTCTCGGCTCACGTCACTGAGAACGGTGAGGTTGCGGCTGATGTTGGTCTGGAGAGGCTGTGTGGTCAGGCTCTCGTGCTCGATGTGCATGATCTTGGCCCTGACCAGCCCATTACGCTGGAACGCATCATGGCTGCTGGCGCTGAGGTCCGCTCCGGCGATATCGTGCTGGTACGCACGGATTGGACGGAGCGTATGTGGGGCACGTTCCCTGATTACTATCTCCACTCCCCCTACTGCACGCCCGAAGCTGCCCACTGGCTACTTGACCGTGGTGCCAGAGCGATTGGCTTCGATTGTTTCAGTGAATACTGTGCGCGCTTCCCTTCTTTTACCTCTGAAGATTCTATCATTCACCAGATCATCCTACAACGCAATGCGCTTCTCATGCAGCAAATGACGAACCTTTCACAATTACCTCTGGGTACACGCTTCCAATTCTTTGCGCCCTGTATCAAGATGAGCGGGGCGGAGGGTTCACCTGCGCGCTTCTTTGCCTTACTTGATGCCTGATCCGTCATCTGTTCTATAGGGCAGAAGATACAGAGAAAAGCCTGTACTTTGGTGACTACCACCCACGAGAAGGTGGTACACGATTCTGTGCCTGATTGGCATTGGCCCCAATGACGAACCGGTGCTCGCGCACGAGGAGGTCATGTATGAGGGTGAGCCAATCTGTGCCGTTGTCGCAGAGAGCGAAGAGATTGCGCGTGAAGCAGCGACGCTCGTTACCGTGGACATCGAAGAACAGGAACCGGTCCTTGATCTGGAGTACGCGATGAGCCCGGATGCCCCTGCGATAAAAAAATGGGGCAACAATACGTTTATGTACGACGGTATGAATCACCGCAAGCTGCGTTTTGGCAACATAGACGCAGCGTTCGATCAGGCAGAAGTGATCGTCGAGGGCACGTACCAGCTCTCACCGATCGAGCATGCGCCTATCGAAACGCACGTCTGCGTGGTCAGACCTGAGCCGAATGGCCGCCTGACTGTGCATACGAATACCCAGGCACTCTATTTCACGATGGACAATACGGCCATTATCCTGCGCATGCCCAGTAATCGTCTGCACATGATCGGTGGCACGGTCGGAGGTGGCTTTGGCGGCAAAGTCGATGTCGTCACGGAACCGATTACCTGTATAGCTGCCCTGAAAACCGGGCGTCCGGTGAAATGGCGCTGGACGCGTGAAGAAGAGTTTCGTCGTTCCTCAACGCGAGCAGCCGTGAAAATGGAGTACCGCGATGCCGTCATGCGAGACGGGCGCATTCTGGGACGCAAGGTCCGCTCGCTCGAGGACTCAGGCGCGTACCATCGCCACTCGCCCTATGGCGCTCAGAAGCATATGGCGAATATCTCTGGACCGTACAACATCCCCAATGTATGGGCTGACGTCTACTGCGTCTACACCAACCGTCAACCCTCCTCAGCCATGCGCGGCTTTGGCGTCACGGAAGCGAGCTTTGCCATCGAAGTGCAGATGGAGAAGATTGCCCGCAGCATCGGTATGGATTCCTGGGAACTGCGTCTGATCAACGCCTATCGTAACGGTCAAATGAAGCCAGTACGCAAGATCGTCGAAGATGCCAGCCTTGTCGAAACGCTCAAGGAAGCTGCCAGGCTGGTGGGACACGAACTTCCGCCACACCTGAGCGCGATGCATTCTGATGATGGCTACAGTATCGCTGATGAGCACAGCTCATAAAAGATCTGGAGGCAGTCATGGCAAAAGTACGTGGACGCGGCATCGCTGCCGTGAACTATCCAACCGGGATGAATCTGGGAGGCGATCCCACACAGGCGCTGATTTTCTGCCAGCCAACCGGGGGCTTCAGCGTGAAACTGGCGAGCGTCGATCTGGGGCAGGGACTCAAGACCGTAATGGGTCAGATTGCGGCTGAGACGCTGGGCGTACCTCTTGACTCGATCATTGTTGATACCGGGGATACCGACTCGGCCCCGCACTGTATGGGCACCTTCGCCAGTCGCGGCACCCATCGTGTGGGAAACGCGATCATGATGGCTGCACGGGAGGCAAAGCAAGCCCTGCTCGAAGTAGCCGCCGAAGAGATGGAGGCCGCGCCAGAGGATCTGGACATCACCGATGGTGAGATCTTTGTCAAAGGAGCACCCACGCGCAAGATCAGTGTCTATGATACCGCTCTGGCCGCACATTTTACCTATGGACGCACCATTTCGGGTCGGGGTATCTTCCTCAAACCGAAGAGTGAGGTTGATCCGGAGACCGGGGCCTGTGATCCTGATTCGACCGAAGCACATGCGACGACCGTTGCTGAGGTCGAAGTGGATACCGAGACCGGTGAGGTGCAGGTGTTTCAGCTCACCAGTGCCTACGAAGTGGGTCGCCAGGTCAATCCGCAGATGGTGGAAGGGCAGATTGTCGGCGGAGCGATTATGGGCACGGCCCATGCGCTCATGGAGACGGTCTTTCCCTACTATCCGGAGCTCAGCCATCACACGGGAAGCTTCAATGAATACCTGATCCCAACAGCGGTTGACAGCCTGGGAATAAAGATCGAAAGCAGTGTACTGGAATATCCCTCCTCAAATGGTCCCTATGGCATTAAAGGTGTTGGCGAGATGACGGCGAACTCCCCAATCCCAGCCATTGTGAATGCGATCTACGACGCCGTTGGGATCTGGGTCACAGACCTGCCAGTGACGCCGGAGAAGGTCCTGCGCGCACTGGAAGAAAAAGCAAAAGAATAGGAGTAATCAATGGCAAAACTGATCTCGTTAATCAAGCGCAAAGAAGGCATGAGCCAGGAAGAATTTGCGCGCTGGGCAGTAGAGAGCCATGCTTTGATCGGCAAGCGCATGCCGGGCATTCGCCAGTACCGTATCAACGTGCGAGGCGCTGACCAGCCAGAGGAGGAATTCGATGGGGTCTTCGAACTCTGGTTTGATACGGCGGAAGCACTGAAGGCTGCATTCGACTCGCCGGTAGGGGCAGAGGCACGGGATGATGCCGTGGCGCATGCTTCAAAACGTGTGCATTTGCACATTGAGGAACATGTGATTGTCCAGGAAAGCTAAGCGATAACGTTCTCCCTTTCTGGGAACCTGAGCGTGTGGAGATCCCTCCTTCGCTCAGGTTCACGATGTGTCTGCCCGAACGGCCTGACGCTCTTTTCGAGAACCAGCGCTAAAATGAGCGGTAATCAGCATACACCTGCACAGCATACGTTTGCGCATAGCTCAACACAGCACGTTGCCAGTGCTCTGTCTGCGCAAACGTACTCAGTTCTCTCACGCTGGCAGTTCCCCTTACTCTACTACTTCGCAGATGGCCAGAGGCAAGAACTTCCCCCATGGTCTGGATCAGGTCTTCTACTTGCTGCGGCTTCCCCTTGAATTTCTTCAGGTCAATCTTATCTTCTTGTGGCTGTAGCTCCCGCAAGACATAGCTTCTCCCATCCCAGTCGATGGCACTCTGGAGAGCCGGGGGAATCTCCTGAAACCAGGATTGCACCGTGACAACTCTTTTGGCTTCACTATCCCACTGTGGCTGGGGATGGGTCAGGTAGGGAGCGAGCGATGATGGACGTGCTTCTTTCAAATCCAACAGGTAGTTCTGGTCAGGCGATCCTTTCCCCTCGACAAGCAGAATATACCGTTCTACGCCCAGGCTCCCGATGCCCGCGATCCGATGCGCCACATCCAGGAGCGTAAAGAACTGCGGGTTGGGCTGCTGCTGTCCCCATCTCTCCATCAGAGTTTCAAGCGCTGCTCTCTTTTCTAAGGTCACACGTTCGATGTCAATCTGATCCTGGTGAAGACGTAGCAGGCGTTTTCCGCCAGGCGATAAGTGTGTTCGTTTCTGCAAAAAGTCCTTGCGCTTGCGCTCCTTTGCGTGCATCAGCAAATCTTTTACTCGATCATGAGCGGTAGCTAAATCAACGAGTTCCATCTGGTTATGGGCGAGACTGTGTGTATAATGCTGAAGAAATTCATGGCCAAGCGTCTTTACCTCCTCTTCATCAATATCAAGCATGGGCGCGTTGAGAAAGAGACCGGTCAGAAAACGCGCCAGATCCCAGGTACAGGGAGCAAGCACGGCCTCATCAAAATCATTGACATTAAAGTAAGCGAGTCGATTGTCCGCTTTATACGTGCCAAAATTTTGCGTGTGAGCATCACCACATATCCAGACCATCGGTGCAGCATTCAGCGGTGAGGTGGCAGGCCAATCCTCATAAAAGAGGTGACACGTGCCACGAAAAAAAGCGAACACATCCTTTCGCATTGCCTCATATTTGCGATGGAGAAGTTGAACATCTTTCCCCTGATTAAAAGCCTGAATGCGTTCAATGACAGTTTGCATCGAGCAGCCCTCCTTAGCACGGCTAAACAACAGGCGTTCGTGGCACTTGATATGGGTCGAATTATAGCAGGGTGCCCACCATCTAACATCTCAAGAAAGGGAAATCACTGATCATCTCTAAAAGAACGTTCGCAGGTTCCAAATGCTGCATACATATTTCTGAAAGCAGTATGCTTTTTTCTGACTACGTCTCATAAAATTGCGTACTTGTTTCCCTCATATCTATCATATACATTCATGGTAACCCACTCTTACAGGTTCCTATAAGAATACTATCGACCGATTCGCCTATCATCTTAAGGGGTTTTTGCATGAAATTTGTACACATCATCTCATCCAGAGCACCTATGCTACAAGCATAGAAAACCCCTTCACGAGATCGTGGTTCCTCTGTTATGGTGTCAGGAGAAGCGAAAAAAGGAGACTGAAAGATGAAAATTGCAGCACTCTATGATATCCATGGGAACCTGCCAGCGCTGAATGCAGTCCTGGAGGAACTCAAAGAAGTACAGCCGGATCTGATCGTCGTGGGCGGAGATATCGTCTCTGGCCCTTTCCCTGAACAGACACTGGAACGTCTCTTCCAGCTCGGCGCTCAGGTTCGCGCCATTCGTGGCAATGGGGATCGCGAAGTGGTCCTGGCTTTTGATGGTCAGCCGATCAAGCGACACTACTTGCCTGACGCATCAGAAAAGGCGCTTGAGGAGATCCACTGGGTGGCAAAACAGCTAACGCGCTCTCAACGGGACTTTCTAGCGGCACTGCCGGAGCAGCTTGAGCTTCAGGTTGAGGGGCTGGGAAGGATCTTGTTTTGCCATGCGACCCCACGCAATGATGAGGAAATCTTTACCCCGATTACGCCCGACGAGCGACTCGGCACGCTCTTCTCCGCCGTTACACAGGAGAGCGTTGTCTGTGGGCATACGCACATACAGTTTGAGCGGCACATCGGCGACCTGCACATTCTCAATGCGGGAAGCGTGGGCATGCCCTACGCTGACCAACCAGGCGCATACTGGCTACTCCTGAGTCCTCAGGGATACGAGTTTCGGCGCACAGCTTACGATGTGGAGAGGGCTGCACAGGTGATAAGAGCGAGTGGGAATCCGCACGCACAGGCGTTCGCCGAGGAGAACGTGCTCCAGGTCCCGACAGCTGCTGAGGCAACGGAACACTTTGAGCGCTTGTTGCAGGAACGGTGAACAATCTTCACCCGAACATATTCGATACCGTTACCGGGCAGGCATAAAGCGCTGCCAATACGCATCAACCCAAGAATAGCTGAGCCATTCAAGCCAGTGGGGCACGCGGGCAGGAACAAACCCATTGTGGGCCTTTGATGACAGTAGTGGCACGGTGGAGCCGCAGCGGAACTGTGCCTGGGAACTCGCACGATTTCCCTGGCTCCCCCGCAGGAACGCGCCAGCATCGGTGGCCTTCGCATCCGACCACGAGCGCGAAAAAGCCGGTCGCTCTCCCTTTGGCTGCCTGACTCGCCTGCGGAGCCAGCGGGATCGTGCGAGTTCCCAGGCACAGTTCCGCTGCGGCTCCACCGTGCCACTACTGATCCATTGACGAGGTGAGGGAGTTTGCTGGTAAGGGGGTAACCATGGCCCAAACCCTCGAAGAATGGCTGAGGTAGGGACCGGGCTTTATGCCGGTCCGCGGCCCCCACCGGCCATCTGGTCAGGGGTGAGCGCGGTTAAGGGCAATACCGTTCAAATAAGGGCAATGGAGGTCTGCGTTTGGCTCACACGAATGAGCCTTGCAGGCCCCAAGGCAAGACCAATTGCACGCTATAGAGAACCTTCTCGTGCAATCTCTCTGAGCTCAGATTCTCTTTATTTGAACGGTATTGCGGTTAAGGGGACGCAATGAGATTTGACAGAGCACGACTTTTTGGCCTACAGGTCTTGCTTTTCGCGGCCGTAGAGCAGTAATGCGACGAGGATGACGATACCGGAGGCGATGCTGCGACCGGCTTCTGAGATGTTGTACTCCTGAAGCACTGCACGGAGTAC
>DATJHM010000294.1:0-10323 GCA_035493895.1 Ktedonobacteraceae bacterium | reverse complement strand
TGGAACGATTATCTCTGGCCCTTGATTGTCTTCAACACGCCGAATCTCTACACCTTACAGGTCTCGCTGGCCCAGCTCAACGGCGTCTATTATACCGATTACAGCATGGTCATGGCTGGAACCTTCATGGCCACCATTCCGCTATTCATCATTTTCTTCCTCGGTGCCCGTCAGTTCATCGCCAACCTTTCAGCCGGTGCCATCAAATTCTAACCCCGTCATCTCGCAAATCCGCACGTAACGGGACCCCAACCCCTGATTGGGGTCCCACCTTTTTTCTGCCATCGGCGTCAAGTGAAGCAACCAGATCCCCATGTAGAGGCGAGGTGTATCTCCGCCGAGGACGATCACCTACCATCTTCGCCCTGCCAGGTCGCATCTGGCCGAGGCGTTGGCGGAGATACACCCCAATGTCACGTAGATAAGAAAAATCCGCTCCGTACCCTATTGACGTGATATTGCGGCTTGTCTGCGCCCAATGCCCATTAATCCCGTAGAGTCGCCGCTTGTCTGCGACCGGGTCGACGACGAGAATCTCCGATCGGAGAGCAACCCGGTCGCAGACGAGGTGGGTGGTTGATCGTCCCCGGTCGCTGCTTGTCGGCAATGTCACGTAAATAAGGGGAATCTCGCAGCAGATCTGTAGCGTCGTTGCTTGTCGGCAATGTCACGTAGATAAGCCGATATCCGGTGCCCATCGACGAATACGCATCAACCGAAGAAGAGCAGAGACATTCAAGAGGGCCGGTGGGGGCCGTGGACCGGCATAAAGCCCGGTCCCTACCTGTGGGGTTTTGCGGCTCGTCTCGTCTTTGGCAAGGGGGCGCCGATGGCCCCATTCCTCGAAGAATGGCAGAGGTAGGGACCGGGCTTTATGCCGGTCCACGGCCCCCACCGGCCATTTCGCCCTTAGGTTGATGTGTATTGGTCGCAGACAAGCGGCGACTCTACAAGGGGGTGGGGATCGATGGGCACCGGGTACAGGCCTATTTCCGTGACATTGCAGACAAGCCGCGCCTCTACGGGGATTGGTTGGTTCTTCCTGTGCATGGGCGTAGAAAAAACCTACCGGTGCGAACCCATGGCGTCTCTACTGGCTTTATCTCAGCCCTGACCTAGTGGTAGCGATGATCCAACTCCGCCACATCGAGCAGGGGGAATAGCGCATCAGGTCCGCTGGTCAACTCCTCATACACCACTTTATTTGTGGCCAGAAAATCGTGATTGCGATAATCATAGGTCGTCTGCCCGATATTAGCGACAATCCCGCCTGCCTCGGCAACGAGCAGTGTACCCGCAGCATAGTCGTAATCTCGACCATATGGATGCATACAGATGCGTCCCTCGATTTTACCAGTGGCAATCAACCCGAACTCGTAACCGCAATTCACCGTCTCTATCATCACACTGGATCTACGCAGTTCTAAAAAGCGCGCCAGATCCTCGGGATGATGCTCCACATTGGCCTCAACGCTAAGATAGGATTTTTTAAATGGACGATTGCTCACCTGCAATGGCGAGCCGTTGAGAGAAGCCCCGTGGCCTTTCTCCGCCATATAGAGATCCTTGCGTACGAAATCGTAAATGAGCGAGAAAACGACCTCGTTATTATCTATCAGAGCCACCATCGTCGTGCAAAATGGCGTGCCACGTATAAAATGGGCAGTGCCATCAATCGGATCAACCAGCCAGAAACGTTCGGCCGCTCGCGTCACCCCAAACTCTTCTCCCACGAAGCCAATCTCCGGATAGGCAGCATACAACCGCTCCGCCAGCATCTGCTCTACACTCAAATCCAGCGTCGTCACCACATCCACCGGGGCCTCGCTCTTCATCATAAACGCATCCAGTTTGCCAAACTGAGCCGCCAGCAGTTCTCCGGCTTCCAGCACTACGTCAACCACGGCCCGATGATCAATTCTCTCACTCATCATACAATCCATTCCCTTCAATTTATCAGTGCCCCACCTCACCGACAATAACCGCATTTTGTAATATCTCAGCATCGTTGTCTCTCTATTATACACAATTCAAGGTTCTCAGTTCATGGCTCAACAATACGCTTCTCTGTTGTAGTCGGTAGGAAAATCTGATATAGTGAAAATAGAATCAGTTCTATACAACATAGTGCCCTGCCGCCTCAACGGCGGTTATGGCTTTTTTAGATTTCTATTTATCCTCAGAAAGCGCATTGGAGTATTTTTATGACAACATCCGACGGCGCGGTCGTACATTTAAAACGCACCCCCCTCTATGAGCAGCACAAGGCGCTTGGTGCTCGCCTGGTTGAGTTTGGCGGTTGGGAGATGCCTGTGCAATATAGCGGCATTTTGCAGGAACATCAGGCGGTTCGCACACAGGCGGGCCTCTTCGATGTCTGCCATATGGGCGAGTTCAAGGTCGAGGGGGCTGGTGCGCTGGCTTTCCTGCAATATCTTGTGCCCAACGATGTCTCGCGCCTCTCCCTTCAGCAGGCACTCTATACGCAACTCTGTACGCCTGCGGGCATGACACTCGATGATCTCCTGATCTATCATCTGGCAGACGAGCAGTATATGCTGGTCGTCAATGCGGCCAATATTGCCAGAGATCTGGCCTGGGTGCAACAGCAGGCAAGCAAATTTCCAGACGTGACCGTGACCGACCAATCGGAGCAGACGGCGTTGCTGGCGCTACAGGGTCCGCAGGCGCTCAATATCCTGCAACCGCTCACCGCTGTCCCGCTGGCGACGATACGCTATTATCATAGCGCTTCAGGACAGGTCTCCGGCATTGACTGCCTGATCTCACGCACTGGCTATACAGGCGAAGATGGCTTCGAACTCTATTGTGCTGCGGAGAAGGTCGTGCCACTCTGGCAAGCGCTGCTTGCGGCGGGCCAGCCTCAGGGTCTGATTCCCACCGGACTGGGAGCACGTGATACGTTGCGCCTGGAAGCTGGACTCTGCCTGTACGGGCATGAGTTAGACGAGCAGACCAATCCGCTGGAGGCAAAACTTGGCTGGACCGTGAAGCTCAACAAGGGCGACTTTATCGGTCGAGATGCACTTCAGCAGGTCAAGCAGCAGGGTCCAGCGCGCCTGATCGTGGGTATTGAACTGCTGGATCGTGGCGTACCACGTGGTGGTTATGCGATTTATGACGGCGAGCAACACATCGGGACGCTGACCAGTGGCGCTCCTGGCCCAACAGTGAAGAAAAATATCGGCATTGGCTACGTGCCTGCCCTGTATGCACAGATTGGCCAGAGTGTCCAGATTGACATTCGTGGTAAACGCCTGGCTGCCCAGGTGGTTGCCCTACCCTTTTACAAACGCCCGGCTTAAGCCGAACATGATCGTTTTTTTCTGTGATAAGATAGCCAGCAGAGCAGTATCTCTGTTCTGTAGCAACCGTCCTGAAGAAGGGAGCAATTATTTCATGGCAAGTTTAAATCATCCCGCACATTTAAAATACAGCAAAACCGACGAATGGGTACGTGTCGAAGGCGATCAGGCTGTGATCGGTATTACCGACTATGCCCAGGACCAGCTTGGCGATATTGTCTACATCGAATTGCCCTGGGAGGCTGACCAGGAGCTCGCATACGAAGGTAAATTCGGCGATATCGAATCGGTGAAAGCCACTTCTGAACTTATTTCACCCATCAGCGGCACGATTGTCAAAGCAAACGAAGCGCTACGCGACCATCCCGAACTGATTAATGACGACCCCTACGATCAGGGCTGGATGCTTACGGTAAAGATCAGCAATCCTGCCGAGATCGATCAATTGATGGATGTCACACAATATCTCGAATATATCCAGGGCCGCTAGCCCTTCCGTAGCCGGGTAGACTCTACCCGGCACGGATTGTCAGTTATTCCTGTAGAGTTCGAGGGACAGCTATGTATTACAGTATCAGTGCAAAGGAGATTTGCACAAACTACCACTTTCGTGGGGGATTACAGTGCTTGAAACCTGACCATATCGCAGTTCCGTCTAACAACTGGCGTATTTCATCTTCTGCCTCCTTTGTACTGCTATAGTAGCCGCCGCAGAGGCGTCCTTCAGCAAGGAGCCGACAACTCGTTCCGCCAGTAAAAGTCATAATACCCCACTGCTCATTGCCCTCAAGAAAATCCAGGACACCTAACTCGTCTCCAACCTGTAGACCTACTGTGAAGTAATGGACAGTTATCTGGTCTCGATGGCCAGAAGCCGTCGTGTAGTTGAATACTCTGGTTCCAGTCTTCATAGTTTTACAGCCTTTCAGTATCGCTATTTTAAGTAGCCTGAAATGAGTAAGGGTAGTACAATCCTACATTAAATATGGTTAGCAGCAGTCGTATAGTATTCTTCTCTTTAATCGATCCACTCTTCAATGTCACGGAAATAAGGCGAATCTCCCATCAATCCCGTAGAGTCGCCGCTTGTCTGCGACCGGCTCGATGACGAGAATCTCCGATCGGAGAGCAACCCCGTCGCAGCAACCCGATCGGAGACAAGCGGCGACTCTACGGGATTGATGGGCATTGGGCACAGACCTGTCGCAATGTCACATACATAGGTGGATTCGCCTTATTTCCGTGACATTGATCCGACTCTTCTACTCTACAAAATGAGTAACATAATTATATATTACAATATAGAAATAAAAACAACAAGTACCAGTATATTAAACTGCTAAATTCGAATAATTTTCGATATTTCGGTCAAATTACCGCTGACATCTCGCTACATAGGAGTAAGATTCCTATGATAACTACTTATCTAGTTCCAGTACGCATCTCGTCATACACTGTCAGTCCTACAATCTCATTCTTGACTCGCTCGGGGGACAGGCCCTGGCAGAGACTTTGAACATGCTCGCCCCTGATGGAACCTGCGTCACGATTGGGGTAACGGCCTCACCAGAAACTACCTTCAGCCCGGTCAGTATGCTACAGACAGGCGGCACCAGCCTCTACGCCCTTGCGCTCTTCCATGAGTTTCGCCATCGACCGGCGGCCCCTGATCTTGCGCGTCTGGCACAGGCTCTGGCCGATGGCAATGTGAACCCTCATATTGAAGTCGAGCGGCCCTGGGAAGAGATCGAAGACGTCGCACAACAACTGATGAGTCGCTCTTTCACGGGAAAGGCCGTGTTATTAGTACAATAAAATTTGCAATGAAATGGAAGGTATATATACATGAATATAAAAGGATCGGTCGCTCTTGTAACTGGTGCCAATCGCGGACTCGGAGCGGCTTTTGTCCAGGCGCTCCTCCATGGAGGAGCGCAGAAGGTCTATGTAGGAGCGCGCACGCCAACAAAGATCAGCGATCCCCGTCTCCAGATGCTGAAGCTCGACATCACCAACAGGGACGACATTGCCGCCGCCACTGAAACATGCCAGGACGTAAACATCGTCATCAACAATGCTGGCATCATGCATGGTAGCCCATTGCTTGCCGCACCATCGATGGACAGCGCACGAGCAGAGATGGAAACGAACTATTTTGGGACACTGGCGATGTGTCGAGCATTTGCGCCTATCCTCAAGAGGAATGGTGGCGGTGCTCTCGTCAACATGCTGTCCGTCGTGAGCTGGTTCACCTATCCGCTCAATAGCTCTTACGGCGCATCCAAAGCAGCCGAGTGGTCACTGACGAACGGCATCCGCATGGAGCTACGCGCACAGGGGACGCTTGTCGTTGGGGTGTACGCGGGCTTTATCGATACCGGCATGGCCTATCAAACCGATGAGCCCAAGGCTCGTCCCGAAGATATTGCCACAGAGACGATAAAGGCTATTGCGGAGGGACGTGAGGATGTCATGGCAGATCAATCAAGCAAGGAAATGCGGGCAGCGCTTGACGCCGATCCGCAAGCATTCTATCAGGAACTACAGCAGGTATGGGATAGCGGCAAACGATGGACGTGCTGATAGTAAGATACGTCGACCCAGTAGTGGCACGGTGCCGTGGAACGGAACTGTGCCTGCGAACTCGTTCCGCTCGCCGTGCTCCAGAGACGAGAGGTCCCATACGACGGGCATGATTGCCGCTCACTTCACGCTTATGGGCGCGAGATCGTCTCCCCGGTCGCAGACAAGCCGCGCCTCTACACGGCATGGGGAATTGATGGGCACCGGGCACAGACCAGCCGCAAGGTCACGTCTGAAGAGCCAGCGGGATCGAGCGAGTTCGCGGACGCCATTCAGCTGCGGCTTCATGGCGTCCCTACTTTTACGCGTAAAGATTCTATTGCGCCAAATATCTATATCTACCGGGCCGTCCAGCCGCCATCCACCGGAAAGGATGCGCCAGTGATGAACGAGGCGGCGTCTGAGCAGAGCCAGATCACGGTTTGTGCAATCTCTTCTGGAGTAGCCATGCGCCCTATTGGCTCCATTACGGAGGCCATAGCTTCCAACTCAGGATGAGCTGTTAAGACCCGCTCTATCATTGACGTGCGAACGAAGCCCGGGCAGACAGCATTCACGCGAATGTTCTGCTTCGCAAACTCCAGGGCAGTCGCTCGGGTTATCCCCACAACGCCGTGCTTGCTGGCCGTATAAGCGATCGAGCCTGCGCCGCCGACCAGACCAGCTATCGACGCGGTATTGACAATCGCGCCGCCTCCCTGCTTGAGGAGCGCTGGTATCTCATACTTTGTACATAGCCACACGCCTTTGAGATTGATAGAAAGCAAACGATCCCATCCCTCCTCTGAGTAATCAGCCACCCCGGCTTCTTCACCTTCAATGCCCGCGTTATTCAACGCATAGTCGAGGCGACCGTACTTCTCGACGCTGCGCTGAACCAGCACCTCCACTTCGTGGGCTTGCGAGACATCAGCTCGAACAAACGCCGCCTCACCGCCAGCGCTTCTGATGACGCGAACGGTCTCCTCGCCTCCTTCGATACTCACATCGGCCACCACCACACTTGCGCCCTCACGAGCAAACGCCAGAGCGCTGGCGCGCCCAATGCCTGAACCAGCACCTGTGACAAGTGCGACTTTGCCTGAGAACTGTCCTGACATGAATGGTACCTCCTTGTGATTTTCGGGCCTCACTGGCTAATTTCTGAAATGTGATACAAAAGAAACGTCGAAACTATTTTTTCAGGATAACATAGTTTTTCTTCCAATAACAAGCTTTTTTCACTTCATGCGCAGATACGGAAAGGAACAGGTATGCCCGGTATTACCGATTGGCACAAGGCATTGGCAGATCCGAGGTTCTGGGTCAACTACTATAGTTATAGTATTACTGATGGGACTATCCTGGAGGAGGTGTTTGGCGTCTCCGAGAAGGAAGGACAGGATTACTATTATATGATGATGGGATGCGAAGAGAGACCGGAGATATTGGATGATGATAGCGCCGAAGAGTTAGTAGAAGGAAGTGTCCTCCATCTTTCCTTTCCCGAGGGCCTCACCTGGACCATTGGCATTGGTCCCGAAGGAATACTTCATATACTCTTTCACCCCAGATATTACCCCGATGGAGCATTAATTGCGGAGGTGGGTGGAAATGCACAATTGCCCGGATTACGTTGGAGCGAACTCCAGCAGATACATGCCTGTTTACAGCTTGACGGGCAAAACAGCCCTGAACGAAAGGCAATCATCCCTTTGCTCTACCCGGTCGTCTGGAGGATTGCTAAAGAAGACGAGAGAGAAGTTCGCCAAACATTGTCTGCCGTATGGGATGAGTCAGGGGTCCTGGTTGCAGGTAAAAGGAACTTCTGGCTTGATCAGATCATAAAGGTTACCGACAAAGAGCCACAGTGGGCATATAAGAAGCATTCTGGATGGTATAGTCTTGGGAAGACTGATCCACGTCGTCGACGTGGACTATTTGAGAGACGGCGGGGCAGTGCTCATTTTCGCCCATTTTTTACGCTGCTAGAGCACTATCGCCGCACCTTATTATCATAACAAGTAAGCGGATGTTTAATGTGCGATGAAGCAATGAGCCAGCGACTTATTGCGCACCAGCCACGCGAATAGATGATTAAATTGCTTCATGCCATCTAAAGTGCAATGATGGGCCACTATCACCAACGTTTGTCGGCAGGAGACGACGTTTCGTCTCATTCATGAGGCAGGATTGCCAGACAGCACAATGGCATTCGCACGGTATCGCTCCTCGAATTTTTGGCCATCGGGTCCACGCCCACCACTTCTCGAATCTTGCTCTTGTTTCTGATATCCCTGAAAAAGGCAACCTCGAGGTTGCCTTTTGCGTTTTTTCCGGTATACTTTCTAATAGGCAACCTGAGAGTTGCCTATATAAAAAAGGCATGCGCATTTTGCGTCACCTGAGAGGAGATCCTATGACCCTTTCTGATCGTATCGAACGAACCATGCTTTTGCCTGTCTCGCGTAAGCGTGTCTGGGATGCCGTCACGAAACCAGAACAGCTTGCCCATTGGTTTGGGGTAGTGAGTGATATGGATTTTCGCGTAGGCGGTGCCATCCAATTTACCTGGGAAAATGAACGTTGCCCCTATCCTGGCGTAATCGAGGTCATCGAGCCAGGGCAGCGTTTTGCCTTTCGCTGGCCTTCCTATGCTGTAAGTCATCCGAGCCTCACGTTTGCCACCGCACCCAGTACGTTGGTAGAAATTACCCTGGAAGAATGCGCCGAAGGGACCCTCTTGACGCTGGTTGAGTCGGGGTTTGCTTCCCTGCCTCAGCCTATTCCAGCAGAGGAAGCCTATCGCGACAACCGGGATGGCTGGCAAGAGTGTCTGAACGGTTTGCGTACTTACCTCCAGAGCCAGGAAGTCGTGTAGTGTCTGCGCGGTCCTGGCCCGTTTGTATTGCTTGTTGGAGGTGATGCGAAAGAGCATCCAGCGAAGACGGAGAGGAGAAACAGGTGATGGCTGATGAACATGCGCAGCGAGTCTTTCTGGCGCTCGCTGATCCCACGCGTCGTCTGTTGCTGCAACACTTGTGCGAAGAAGGCTCAGGGACAGCAGCGGGCTTTGCCACCCGTTTGCCCATCACGCGTCAAGCAATCATCAAGCATCTGGTGACCTTAGAGCAGGCCGGTCTCGTAACGGCCCACGAGACGGGTCGGGAGCGGCGGTATGTGCCACGGCCGGAGGCGTTGCAGACCGTCACGACCTGGATCGGGGCCATTGAAGCCCAATGGGATCAGCGTCTGGCAGCCCTGCGGAGCTATCTGCTCGATGAGTCGCGCACACCAGCCACCCCGGAAGAAGAGCATACTACCATGACAGAACATCAGGAAAGGATGAATGAACATGACTCAAACGACTGAAAAGAAAGATTTCACCACAACCTTTTTGGTAGACCAAACTCCGAGAGAAGTCTTCCATGCCATCACCAATGTTCGCGGATGGTGGTCGGAAGACGTTGAAGGCGCTACATCTCAACTCAATGATGAGTTTGTCTATCACTACAAAGACATCCATTCTTGCAAAATGAAAGTCATAGAAGTTATTCCTGACAAGTCAGTCGTCTGGCTTGTCACGTATAACCATTTTAATTTTGTCAAAGTCCAGAACGAATGGACGGGCACAAAAGTGCGTTTTAACATCTCTCAAGAGGGGAATAAAACGCGACTCCTCTTCACTCACGAGGGTTTAGTTCTCACATTTGAGTGTTATGATGTCTGTTCACCTGCATGGACCGACTATGTGCAGGGGAGTTTATTGCCTTTGATCACCACAGGGAAAGGGCATCCCAACCAGGGGGAGGTTCTTGCCTTTGATAACCAGGCAGAAAAGGCATCCCAACCCGAAGGAAAGTGAGACAATGACTGATCTGGAGCTGAAAAAGTAAACGCCTGCGGTGCAAGGGATGAATACGCATCAACCTAAGAAGAGCTGAGACATTCAAGATGGCCGGTGGGGGCCATGGACCGGCATAAAGCCCGGTCCCGTACCTGTGGTGTTTTGCGGCTCGAAGCGTCTTTGGCAAGGGGGCGCCGATGGCCCCAATCCTCGAAGAAAGGCCGAGGTAGGGACCGCGCTTTATGCCGGTCCGCGGCCCCCACCGGCCATCTCGCCCCTTATGTTGATGCATATTCATTGGCTGCTGCCCGCGCGAATCCGTAGAAGGTGATTAATTATCAGGCCACCCGTTCCTCATGCAGCAACGCCGCGCGTATCCGTTTGTTCGTGAAGAAGATGATGATCACCAGGAGAGGAAACAAAATATCAGAGACAATATCGCGCAGTTGAGGAGGCGTCCGGGTGAACACGATGATGCTCAGAAAAATACTCGCGCTCTGCACAATGACGATCGCCCACAATGCCCAACTGCGCAGACACCATAATCCCCAGACGCACCAGAACGAAAGAGCGGCAAGAATAATCGCA
>DATJHM010000293.1:0-4605 GCA_035493895.1 Ktedonobacteraceae bacterium | reverse complement strand
TTGTTTTGCCCTGTGCCTGTCGTGCCAGAGCCGCGAGTATCTGGATCTCGATGAGCCAGCCGTACGAGCCAATTTGTGTGGCAAGATTGCCCAGATGCTCGAGCAGGATAAGCGCTTGTGAGAATGCTGAATTGTTGTGCTGAATGCGTCCACGTGCGATCAGGACGCGTGCCAGCGTTATATATGCAAAGTAGTTTGAGGATTCCAGATCCGTCTCGGGAGTATCGTCAAAGTATTTTTGACAGTTTCTCTCCCAGTTCCACGCCTCTTCTACCTGATCACAGGAGAGGGCAAGGCGTGCATAGATGGCTGCCGGAGGTGGCTCCTCTCGCTCAATTATTGGGAGCCGAAACGATCCTTGCGTCTGTCTCTGAAAGGCAGGTTGTGTCGTTATTGCACCGCCATGTGCAAGCTCGATGCGTGCCTGTATCCAGAAGCTAGAGGTGAACAATATATCCATGCTCGTGTGTTGAGCGATTTTCAGTGCCTGCTGTACGAGATCTGAGGCTTCTTCCAGGCGATTCCATTCATAGAAGAGAGATGCTCTGCTTATCAGGGACAGTACGAGAGGTATGTGTGGAAGATTGGCATGCTGCTGGAGCATTTGAAAGATGCGTTCATAGAGTTGTTCCTTCTTGTGTAGTTGCCCTTGAGCCTCGTATAGTCCGGCCAGAGCCCATGCCGTAATCAGATTTAGCGGATCATAGGCCTCTCCTGGCTTTGGAAGGCAGGTTTCGAGCGCAAGCTGTTCTGCTGTTTCCAGGTTGCCACCGATGCGATAAGCGATGATGAGAACGATACGTAGTTGCAAAGAAACGATCTGGCTTAATGCCGTCTTATGGGGAGATAAGGCGTCTGATGCCTCCTGGAGCAACGTGATTGCACGTGGAAGGTCATTGTGCAAAAACGCGGTAGAGGCATGAAACAATGTGAGCTCACTCTGTAGTTCGATCGAGGAGGTAGCAGTCGGAGAATATCCGTGCTGCTGCTCCACATATGCAATAATCCCTTTCGTATTTCCAGGGGTATACCTGGGCAAAATTTGCATCCAGATTGAGGCGATACGGAGATGGGGGGAGGACGCGATGAGCTCAGGTGGAAGTTGATTTAACCAGTGGTTCAACTGTTCTATTTTTCCCCATCCCATCAAGTGTAGCAAAGAGTCTGCCAGCAGTCTTGCAGCTCGAGGGAGATCGCCAGCCAGAAATGCATAATCACATGCTTCTTCTGCTTCCTGATGTTGTTCATGCCAGAGGCTGGCTCGTCGATAAAGTTCTGGGATGAGCTCAGGTTCACGCGTGCGGAGATGCGTGCGCAGCGTTTCGGCAAACAATGGCTGGTAGCAATACCAGGTACCGGTGTCATCGAGGGCATTGAGGAGAAGGTTTGAGCGGTAGAGCTCGATGAGCCTGGTTTGACCGTCTGGCTGACTGGTGACAGCTTCGCAGAGAGAACCGGTCAGGCGCTCCAGAATACTGGTCTGTAACAAGAAGTCGCGGACCTCAGCTGGTTGAAATGCGAGAATTTCCTCGCTCATGTACTCCAGGAAGAAACGATGAGCACCAGGTCGTGCGCGCAAAAAGGAGGCAGGGTCCGTCTGGCCTCGTAGTGCCAGTACCAGCAAGTGGCTACTAACGATCCAGCCTTCCGTCTGTTGTGCAAAGGCATGTTGCTCTTCAGTGGAAAGGTCCAGTCCCATCGTCTGGAGAAACGCTTGTAGTTCCGTAGAGGAAAAACGTAGCTCTTCAGATCTGATCTCCTTGAGCTGACCGTGTGCGCGCAAACCAGCCAGGGAGAGTGGTGGATCGAGACGTGTGTCGATAAACAGATGGAGCTGTGGCGGTGCCGAATGGAGTAGAAAGCGAAGTATGTCATGGACAGATTCTGAGGTGATAAGGTGATAGTCATCCAGGATCAGCACGATATCTTCTGTGAGCAGGCGCGTCAGATCATTGACGAAATGGGTCAACATCTCCTCCCAGGAATACTCATATGAGGCCAGGGATAGAGTCGCATCGCGCTCTCCGATGTGGCTATCGAGCTGTGCCAGGGCTGCTGTGAGATAGGAAAAGAAGCGAGCAGGATCGTTTTCAGCTGTACTGAGCGAGAGCCAGGCAATGGGGATAGTGCTGGTTCTCGCCCATGCGGCCAGCAACGTAGTTTTTCCTGATCCGGCAGGGGCTGAAATCAGGCTGAGTCTGGCTTGAGCGCCCTGATCGAGCTGGGAAAGTAAGCGAGAACGGGCGATATGATGAACTGGTAGCAGCGGAATGTGAAATCTGGTAGTTAGGAAGGAGGGCGATTTTTGTGCAGGGAGGCTTGAGGGCAACACAGTTGATATCGCGGTGGAAGTAGAGGATTCACGATCGGGAGTCTGACTGCGGAGCGCGAGCTGTCGAGCCGCATTGCGCAAGCGTTCGAGCGTGAGCCGAGAGGAGCTACCGAGGTAGAAACGGAAGATCTGGCCGCGTCGATGCAGGTAGGCGTACCAGTACCAGCCTCCACGCCGATTGCTTGGGCGGGCTTTGTGAGCAGTGAATGTTCCCTCTTCATTTCTAAAGGAGAAAGAATGTGCCTGTTCCAACCAGGCATACCAGGCAGGAGAGTCAAGCGGAACCGCAATCTCCTGGGTGTCCAACTGGTATATGAGCGTCTCAGCAGAGACTGTGCCACTCCCGAGAGATGGCTGTTTCATGCGATTGTGCTTTCTCTCCTATGATGACAGGCTTTTGACGGTCTGGTTCCAGAACAGCAATGATAACGAAAAGTATACTTCCTGATGGTTCCAGAACAGAGTATAGCAGTGCCGAAAAGAACACTCAAGCTTATGAGGAACGATGCCAAATAGTCGCGATGTTTGTTATAATGTTCTGGCCTGGTCATGTTTGCAGGGAAAATAGAAATCAGGAGATTGAGGAGAAAGTTGCCAGCTATGCCTTATACATCCATACGTGAAGTCGCTGAAGAGATACATTCCGGCATTATCACGCCTACTGAGCTTGTTGCGGAAATACTCGAAAACATTGAAGAGCAGGATGGTGAGATCCAGGCCTATGTGACCGTGATGCGTGAGCAGGCTCTCAGAGATGCAGAGCAGGCGGAGCGCGAATTGCGTACAGGGCTTTATCGCAGCCAGCTTCACGGTATTCCCATTGCCGTCAAAGATCTTATTGCCGTCAAAGGTGAGCGGACCACTGCCAGTTCTAAAGTGCTGGAGCAGCATATTTCGCAGGAAGATGCGATGGTGATTGAGCTGTTGCGGAAAAATGGCGCTATCATCATTGGAAAAACCAATACGTTTGAGTTTGCGTATGGTCCCTACGCTCCTCCGACACGCAATCCCTGGAACCATGGATATACTACTGGCGGCTCGAGCGGTGGCTCCGCGGCGGCAGTGGCGGCTGGTATGGCGCTGGGTGCGATTGGCACCGATACGGGCGGCTCGATTCGTATTCCGGCAGCCTGCTGCGGCGTTACGGGACTGAAACCAACCTATGGCCGTGTGAGCTGCTATGGCGTGATTCCGTTGAGCTGGTCGCTGGATCATGTGGGGCCGCTGGCACATAGTGCGGAGGATTGCGCGATCCTTTTTGACGCGATCGCCAAATATGATCCACGCGATCCAAACAGCGTCTCTGGTCCGCCAGTTGCGCCCAATCGTTATACCTCCAGTCTTATGGGCGGTGTTGAGGGCCGGGGACCACTCTCTTTACAGGGGCTCAAGCTGGGTATTCCACAGGATGCCTATGTCGATCCCGTCCATCCCGAGGTGCGTCGAAGCTGGCGAGCCGCTCTGCACGTGCTGGAAGAGGGAGGCGCTGAGCTGGTCGAAGTAGAATTGCCACGTCCTACGATGGATCTGTATCGAATGGTTCAGAAGCCCGAGGCCTCGCTGGCGCATATGGAGGCTGGCTGGTTTCCTGAGCGCAGCGAGCTGTACTCTGATCTGGTACGGACACGTCTCGTCGAGGGACAGGCGATCAGCGCCGTTGACTATTTACGCGCACAGCAGGAGCGACGCACGTTTGCCAGTAGCCTTCGCACGATTATGCAGCGGGTTGATGCTTTTGTGCTCCCAACGCTGCCATTGCCTGCGCTCCCTATTGAACAGATCGGACAGGATGTCGAAATTGATGGCGTGATGGAGAATTCCACTGTGGCCTATCTCCGTGTCACGATGCCGTTTAATCTTTCGGGTTTGCCTGCCATCTCTTTTCCCTGCGGATTCTCAAGCGAAGGACTGCCTATTGGCCTCCAGGTCGCCGGGAAGCCCTTTGAAGAGGCTACCGTCCTGCGCATCGCTCACGCCTATCAGCAGTTGACCGATTGGCATAAGCGCGAGATACAATAGCTCTAAAAAGGATTGTAGAAGTGTGGGCTCATCCGCGCTCATACGCATTCAGTGAACCGTCTCACCTCGATGTGAGGGCGAGGTTGTCGGAGGGGGACGGGGATCGGCATGAAGCGCGATCAATACGCATCAACCTAAGAATGGTTCGGTTTGACCTCCCGTCTCAATCGATGGCGGAACGGGTTCGTGGAAGGGCAAGGTGGTCGGTGGGGGTCGCGTGGGATGGTAGAAAACACATCCCCTACCTCTGCGGA
>DATJHM010000292.1:0-12774 GCA_035493895.1 Ktedonobacteraceae bacterium | reverse complement strand
GCTTCCCCCTGGCACCAAACAGCGGATATCCATCCGCCATTCTCCTGGCCAGTCCTCTCCTGGTCATCGAGTCCATCTGCTTCAGATACGAACGCAGGTGGCTTATGCAGGTTGGCCCCAGGGGCAACTGGCGATCTTTACCTCCCTTTCCCCTTACACGCAGTACACCCATGTGTTGGTCCAGGTCGGCGACTCGTAGCGCACAGATCTCAGAGACGGTGATGCCTGTCTCAAAGAGCACCCAGAGCAGCGCCTGATCACGGAGAGCCGTGCCCTTTGCCGCACGCGCTTTCCCTTTCTGGGGAAAACCGGCTCGCATCACCTGCTCAAAGGTCGCTGGCAACACGAAGTGAGGGAGAGGAACACTGGTCCGAGGAGATACTTGTTCATCCATGGGGGAGCACGAGAGCGTTCCTCGCTCGACGAGCCAGCAGCAAAACGCTCGTGCCGAGCGCGCATAGGTCTGGGTCCTGCTGGTCGAACGCTGTGCTCCTCTCGTCGTAGGGATCTGCGCCACAGACGCCAGCCAGTTCTTCATGGTCTCCGCCGTGATCTGATTGACGAGGTGGAAGTGACACTCGGTCAGCAGATACTGTTGCAAATGACCGAGCGCCATCTGATGCCATTCGAGGGTTTTGGGGCGATGTCCGACGGTACGGTGCGCTTGCAGATACTGCTGGATTGCTCGTTCAATCGTCAGACGCTGATCCTTCTCTCGCGAGGACGTCTGGCGAGCAGATTGTGATGAGACGGAGGTGGAGCGCCGGATGATCTGGCCTGCTGCTTCGCGCTTCAGGGAAGCTTGGGAAGCACGTACGCAAGCACTCCCCTTCCCGGTGGAACGTGCCGACGATTCTGCTCCTCCCTGGTGGGAGTCGGATGAACGCGTGCCCAGCTCACCTGGGGTGGGAGCACCAACGCTTGCGGGAGGCGAGAAAGAGACCGGGTTCTCAGGCGCTGGCTGAGCTTGAAGCACGTTTCCCTGCCATCCTTCTGGTGATCTTGCCTCCTCATGCGTTTGGAGCACCTGCACCCGGATCTTGCGCATCCCTCGTTGCAGCGTGCGTAGATGTGAGCGCTCATAGCGTCCAGGAAACAAGGATTGGAGTTCCCGCAGGATGTCCCCGCTGCTGCGCGTCGGGTTCGCCTGCACCCAGGCGAGGATCTGCTCCCATTGCCCAACAAACGGATCTTTACTGGTCCGTCTCCAGTCCAGGACACTCGCACGTTCCTGCTCCTCAGGGGGCACCTCATCCGTTTCGCTTCCCTCCAGCAAGACCAGCTCCGCTGCGCATGCCGCCAGATCAAAGGGCACCAGCGCGGTCGGCAACATGGGTTGACTGGCGGAGCAACGGCTTGCTTCACAGCAAAAAGTCGCCTGCTGCAACTGTTCGACCTGCTGGAAAAGCCGAAGCGGGTCAAACGCTTTCCCAATGGCACGCAGTTCCTGCTGCTCTTCAGGAGACAACGCTCCGGAGAGCAACACCCGTTGCAACGGCGTTTTGGCTGCGTCGTAGATCCGATGGATCTTTCTCCCTTCGACCTGTTTGGATACCAGCTTCATCGAAGGTTGAAAAGCATTGATATACCAATGCAAAGCACGATACAGCTCGTCCAGTTGTCGATACGCATGTTCCCCGGCCAGGCGACCATGGCCCACCACCTGTCGTACCACGACCCCATTTTTCTGCTCGACGAAACATTGGTCCCGTTTCTCATACGGACGTCCTCGTGTGAAAGTGATCTGCTCACGCACACAATATGCTGCGACCTCTTCATTGATAAATTCTCCACCGTTGTCGGTATCGAACCCCAGGATGGGAAACGGAAAGCGCGTTCGGGCACGCTGGAGAGCAGCTAGGACCACCTCTCATCCCCGGTTGAGCAAGGGTAAACATTCCGTCCACCCCGTGGCGACATCGGTCAACGTGATCGTGTAGAGGCAACCACCCTGCAATCGCCCTCCACAATGAGCCACCAGATCGACCTCCAGGAAGCCCGGCTTGGCCTCGTCCCACTGCGCGTAGGTGCGGATCGGGATCTGCTGCTTGAGCAATGGACCGGCTTTGGTGGTCGCAAGGCCATGAGGATGGGTATAGCGATGAGCATGCAGGAGGCGGTCTGCGGTGGCTGCGCTCATCGAGAGCAGCAGGCTCTGGTGTTCCTTCCTGAGCTGGATATGCCCTTCCTCTTCCAGGGTTTCGAGCAGATCTGGCAGGAACGGGATCAAGCGTTTCGCGCAAATCCGGTTGAGCGTTTTCCAAACCAGTACCAAGGCTTCTTCGACTTCTGGCCCATACCTCCGGCGGAGCTCTGTTGGTGTAGCAAAGACTTCCTCGACATGATTGAGTAGCCACTGGGCATATTTACGTGCATACCCGGTGACGGCCACAAATTCCTCCAGGATCTCTTGCTTCTGGGACCCTGATGAGCGGTGATAGGCTGGTGCCACCTGCTGAAGCAAGACCCGTCGAGCTTGTGTCCTCAATCCGTTTCCCACCTGTTCCTCCTTGTCAGCCAAGCAACCAGAGATCACATGCGACAGATCTCCTTCCGCTGCCTCATGACCCTCGTCCTTTTGTCAGAAGTATAACGCTTAAGCGCTCGTTTGGCCAGTGGTCATCGGCACGCTTGTGATCTCGTGGCAGCGTCTTCGGAAGCCAGAGAGAAAAAGGTGATGGGGGGACCGACAGAGGAAGATTTTGGTGAGGCAATGCACAAAATCGGGACAGGCTGTCGTTGTACACATGGTTCCCATAAAAAAATCGTTCCCCTCTTGCCGCCATACCGCCTGCTTCTTCTGAAGCGGCCTCTGGCCTCATTTGAGAGGAACGATCTACAACAAAAAGCGGGAGACGAGATTCGAACTCGCGACAGCCTGCTTGGAAGGCAGGAACTCTACCACTGAGTTACTCCCGCACAGTCGGGGTGCGCGGACTCGAACCGCGGACCTCCTGCTCCCAAAGCAGGCGCGCTACCAACTGCGCCACACCCCGTTGACGTACTGAACTATATCATGTTCCTTCTACCCTGTCAAGTATCTGGCACGGCAATTTTCCTGCCCCTAACGCGTATCATCCTTGCGCCTATAACGCACCTTCATCCAGAATAAATTCCAACGCGTTCTTATATTCCCAAAAAAACCACGGCGCATGGGCGTAATCGTCACGTTCCCATAATTCACCGAACGCGGACGACGCGGCTGCAACAGGAATTGCGAGAGCGCCACCAGTATCAGGCACACAAATCCCGCTACCGCTATCCCCCCCGTCACTATTGCAACAACCCCCGTAAATAGACTCTCTTCACGCAGAATGTAAGCATAACCACCAGCAACCAACGCACACAAAACTGCACTACTTAATAACCACTCAACCACAGTAAAATGTGGCATCATGGCTGGGCGCTCCCTCCTCGTTCCCCTCGGTACAGGATTGCGATGGAGAGGCCTCCCCGGTTTTTGCCCGTGACCTTGCTTCGGCTCTGTCTGCTCCAGGTTCCGCAAGATCTCTTCTATCTCACGTTCATATCTGTTTGGCATAGACGCTCTGCTTCCTTGAACTCGGAACTCGTCAGGACGCTCTTGCTTGTAATGATACCAAGTTTTCTACACTGAGACAAGTAGTTTGTTGCACAATTTTGCGCTATGAGCCGATTACCTCTGACATTCCTCTGTTTCACTGACCTAACAGCTGCTTTACACGCTCCGCCAACTCTAATGGATGAAATGGCTTCGTCATGTGCGAAGCTGCTCCCAGGTCCACACTGATCCGCTGATAGATGTCTTCTGCATGCGCGGTAATGATCATGACAGGAATATGCCTGGTATATACGTTCGTTCGCAAGCTACTACAGATATGGAAACCATCTTCCCCTGGCATCATGACATCTAAGATAATCAAATCGGGTAGCTCTTCTTGCTCTGATGTAAGAAACTGCTGTAATTGTGCTCCACTTGCAGCTTCCACTACCTCAAAACCATTGCTCTGCAACACAAAAGTCACAATCTCACGCACTTCTCTGCTATCATCAACGATCATTACGCGTTTTGACATCCCCCGCTACCTTTCAATGCTCAATACGCACCTGTCACTCATTACCACGTTCATTCATAGCTCATGGTTTCTCACGTCTTCATCCTCATCTCTATCCCTATAGCATACTGTACCAGATATTCCTATCTTCTCCCCCAATCGCTTACCACCTGACCAGATATTCCTATCTTCTCTCCCACGCAGCAGCTCCCTGTATATAAATCACGTAAATCTTTTCTATTACGTATTTTCTTAATAAAACGCATCTCAAGTTATATTTGACGCAAATATTTCTATCTGCTATTATACTAGCGCACAGCCCGGCAATTCTAGATGTCCATGAATACGCACGGTCACGAGGTTCTGACAAAGGAGTTCTGGATGAATACTTCTCCACCTCCCTGGCAAGCTATTTTGCAAACGATTATTCGCTCACCCGCGGAACGTCAACGCCTCTCCTTAGCGCTTGGCGTGACGAGTATGACGCTGTCCCGCTGGGCCAGTGGCGAATCGAAACCGCAGCGTCCACATCTGCTGCACCTGGTACAGGCTGTGTATCCTCATCAACGGCAGGCATTGTTTGAAGCCCTGGAACAGAGCTATCCCGAACTACGCATCTGGCTGGCAGAAGAGCATACCACCTCGATTCCTGCCACCTTTTTTGCGTATGTGCTCAATCTGCGCACCCTGGCCAGCGATACTATGCGCTTCTGGCGTCTGAGTGAGGTTATCCTGAAAGAGGCACTCTCTCAGCTCGACCCGAATGGGCTGGGCATGGCCGTCAAACTGGTCCAATGCATGCCACCGCGTTCTGTCGATGGCAAGGTGCGCAGCTTGCGCGAGCGTGCCGGGAAAGGCTCCCCTCCCTGGAGCGCAGACCTTGAACATGATGTGCTTTTCCTCGGCCTGGAGTCGATGTGCGGCTATGCCGTTGAAGAACGCCACGTCGTCAGCGATCCAGATCTGCGCAAAAGTACGTCCTTCCCTGCCTATCAGGATAAGTATGAGATGAGCGCCGCCGCTCAACCAATTCGCTGCTACAATCGCATTGCAGGCTGTCTCCTTGCCTCAAGTACACAGGTTGGCTATTTCTCGCAGCAGCGTCTGGAGCTGCTTTCGATCTTCAGTGACCTCATCGCCCTGGCATTCGACCCCAAGGATTTTTATCCTCCACAGCAGATTGGGCTACGACCGTTGCCTGACCCGCAACGGCAACGTCCCCTCCTCGCAAATTTCCGTCAGCGCGTTACCGCCCGTATGATCAATCAGCGACAACCTGCCTCGAGCCCTGAAGTCGAACTGGCGATCTGGCAAGAGATCGAAGACGAGCTGATCGCCCTGGGAGAAGAGCCACACCCATAAGCTCCATCCCTCAGCGTATACAGCCAACGCGTCAGACGCAATCGTATCAATCGATCTCATATTTACGCATAAGATAGCGCAACTGATCTACTTTTGCCATGCCAAGAAGTTCGCTGGCCTGAGCACGATTATGCTTTGTCAGCTCCCAGGCCCAGCGTACAAAGTACTGTTCAACACGGGCAAGCACTTCATCCAGCACAATTGGGCCACCGGGATGCTGAGAGAGCCACTGCTCCCAGGGGTCCAGCGAGAACGTTTGCGGATCTTCACTGCTCCGGCCCATAATTTCTTGCGGTAGATGGGCGGGCAATAATTCGTCGCTATTGCTCAAAATCATGGCGCGCTCAATCACATTTTTCAGCTCGCGAATGTTTCCTGGCCAGCTATAGGCGGCCAATAATTGTTGCGTTTCAGGAGCAATACGGCGTACGGTTCGCCCCAAAGATTTATTGAAATCTTCAATAAAGCGTGAGGCAAATAAAATAATGTCACCGGGCCGCTCGCGCAAGGGAGGCAGCGTGATTTTCAGGACAGCAAGACGAAAATACAGATCGGGACGAAAGAGCCCCCCGCGCTTCGCCTGTTCAAGATCGCGATTCGTCGCCGCCAGCAAGCGCACATTGATCCTGACTTCTTTATTGCCACCCAGGCGAAAGAAGGACCGTGTCTCCAACACACGCAACAGTTTGGCCTGCATATCCAGCGGCATCTCGCCTATCTCGTCGAGAAAGAGCGTCCCACCCTCGGCAAGTTCCAGCAGGCCGCGTTTCTGTTTCCTGGCATCGGTAAATGCATATTGTTCATAGCCAAAGAGCTCACTTTCCAGCAGATTACTGGCAATCGCGGCACAATTCAAGGGATGGAAGGGACCGGAGGCACGCGCACTCTGCTCGTGGATCGCGCGCGCCACCACTTCTTTGCCCGTCCCACTCTCACCCATAATCAGGACAGAGGCCTCACTCATAGCTACACGCGCCACCATATCAAAGATCTCGCGCATGCGTTCGCTATGGCCTACGATATAATCAAAATGATAATTATCGCTCCGTTCGCGTCGTAGCTGGCGCAATTCACGAGACATCGCGCTCGTCTCCAGCGCGCGTTGCACGACTATAAGCAATTCGTCGAGATCAAAGCCTTTTAACAGGTAATCTGAGGCCCCCAATTTCATCGCCTCGACCGCAGTTTGTACATCACCGTACGCCGTCAGCATAATTACCGGGAGTTCGCTATCAAACGTACGAATTCTTCTGAGGACTTCCAGGCCACTTAAACGAGGCAAGCGAAGATCCAGCAAGACCAGATCGACATGATTGCTTTGCAGTTCTTGCAGACCAGCCTCGCCATCGGGAGCAGTAAAGACCTCAAAGCCACGTTTGCGTAAAAAGCGGGCAAACTGGTACGGCAGATGTGGTTCATCATCAACAATCAAAATGCCAAGACTCATCGCTCTCCACCTTCTTCCCTCTCTTTTGACTCATCTTCTTGAACAGGCAAATTTTCAGGAGTGATTAATGGTAACCGTACAATAATGGTCGCCCCCAGGCCGATCTGTCCCTCCACCAGGATATATCCGCCATGATCTTCAACCAGACGGCGAGTAATGGCAAGACCCAGACCGATACCATGAGCTTTGGTAGTAAAAAATGGTTGAAAAATGCGTTCCAGTTGATCTTCAGGGATGCCCACGCCAGTATCATGCACAGCAATTTCCAGCCATTCTTTCACCGGCCATTCGCGACGTTCGTTGTAACGTTGGATGAGCACAGTGGATTGACGCCTCTGGAGAGAGGCGGCATGTGCTCCATCGTTGATTGCCTCTTCAGAGGAGCGCGAGCGGCAGGAGATGGTCAGGACACCACCATCGGGCATAGCCTGGACGGCATTCATGTAGAGATTGAGGAGGATCTGTTCCAACTGACCCAGGTCGGCATACAGGGGCGGAACAAAACTGTAGACACGCTGCACGGCAATGTTGGCCTCCGCACATTGATGCTGCAAGAGTTGGAGAACATGATCACTTAAAGCGCCTACATTACATTTTACGCGCTGAAGCTGGTGTGGTCGGGCAAATAAAAGGAGTTCACGCACGAGCATATCCAGACGCTCCACCTCTTTGAGCACGACCGAGACCGATTCCTGCGCTTCCGCCAGCGCAACGTCCCCGCCCTGACCATCGGCCAGAAGGCTACTACCGAGATCATCGATCAGCATCTGCATCGAAGTTTTGATGGAGGCCAGCGGATTGCGCACCTCATGAGCCACGTTTGCCGCCATCTCACCGAGCGAGGCCAGACGATCCAGACGCCGTTTCTCCTCTTCCAGGCGATGCATAGAGGTCACATCGGTAAAGGTCACCAGCGTACCTATCGGCTCGGCATGCCCGCCATATAACGGCAAAATAGCAATGTCCAGCACCAGTTCACGACCCTCGCGATCCGTACCAAGGATCACACCGCTACAGACTTCAAGCGCATGCTCTCCGCGAGATGCAGCCTGACCAGGACTATCAGGCATCCGCGAGAGAAGAAGCTCCCAATGCTGCTTTAAAACGGCACTGGATGGGAGGTCCAGCAACACCAACAATGGCTGACCTACGACCTCATAGGGATGATAGCCGAGAATACTTTCGGCAGCGCGATTGAAGGTGGTAACATTGCCTTTTTGATCGGTGGTAATCAAACCGCTCGGGATACTCTCAAGGATCAATTCTTTGAAATGCTGGTCGTCCAGAACCTGATGCAGCAGCTTACGCGCCTCATTGCGAGCCTCGACGACCTCAGTCATCAGATGCATATTTTCTAATACGGCCCCCGCCTGACTGGCAAGAACCTGGAGAAGCACCAGTTCTTCGCGGAACAGCTTGCGATTGCGATGATACCCTCCCACAATCACGCCCAGTACCTCCAACTCGTGCGAGGGCTCCCGTACATTTCGGATCAACGAGCCGCTTCTTTTGCCCAGAGCCCGTCCACTGAGCAGAGGTACAGCAAAAAATGTACGCAGCGTGACTGGTAGCTGATGCACATATTCGCTTGTACGCAGATTGCCATCGCCGGGACGCTCAATAATGAGTGGTAAGAGAGAATGCTGTTCGCTAAAACGCTGGAAAAGGAGTTCTTGAAGCTGAGCAGAAATCCACTCCGGCGTCTCGTTATCCGGCTCCAGCAGGGCGCACACATCGGTGGTTGCGATCTCTCTTGTACGCTGCAAGACGACCCGGCGCATGCGTTCCAGTTCGTATAACGAGTAATTCATCTGGCTACTAATGCTGTTGAGCAGAGAAAGCTCATGAATGCGCTCGCGGTCGCGTTCTAGCAGACGCGTATTCTCCAGAAGGAGCGCAACGACGCCCGCGATAGCCTCCAATAATTCACGATCTGCCTCCTGCCAGACAAGCACGCCATCCTGTCCCTCTTCCTCGCCACAGAGCGCAAGCAAGACACCAATGGCGCGCTGGCGATAGAGTAGGGGGGCGGCGAGCAGAGTGGGCGATTCCGCGGGCTCCGCGATGACCTGGCGCGTACTCCAGGCGCGTGCCTCAGGAAGATCGCTATTCAAGCGTATCGGATTAATGTGCGCAACCGCCAGCAAAGAGGCGGACCAACCGGGCGTATCATCAAAAGAGCCAGCAGTAAATTGCAATGTTTCACCGATACGCATGTAGAGCAAAACGCAACGACAATTGAGCAGATCAGCAAGACGTCGCGGTACATTTTCCTGCAACGTATGACAATCTGAGATCGCGCTAAACTCTGTCAGAAGAGCACTGAGAACTGCTGGCGCTGTAATTTTTTGTTCGTAGTGTTGCTCCACACCCATAATCACCTATACCCCCACTAAACCTATCAACCGAGGAACGTTTGTTATCTTTAACTATACCAGATGCAAAGAGAACTTGCACCACATCTGTTCTATATGTTTGAGTATAACCTCTCTATTGATCATGCGCAAGCAAATAGATCTCTCGTCGTTGCAACGCTCAGATGGTCAACGTCCTGCAAAGCGCATCTACTGAGATACTATCGACACACATGAGAAATTTCTGAAGAGTTTTTGTGCGCATTGGCAATCTCATGCATGCATACGATACAATACGATTGACTTCGATGTCCCGGAAAGGTACGCGCATCAGCATGCGACAAAGCACACCGCCTCCTGGTCAGGCCACAAGAGAAGAGAACAAGCAGACGCTGAACAATGCTATTCAGGCGTCACGCTGGGAAGCATTTCTGTGCACGCTGGTGCCGGGAGTGCTTTACTATTTGCTTCCTGATCGCTTAACAATCAGCCCTTCCTGGCTTCTTCTTGTCATCGAAGGAGTTGTTCTGCTTTCGCTATTGCTCTCGACGACGATCCGAGGTCCACTCCCTCAGCATGTGTTGCGCGCTACCAGTTTTCTGCTCCTCGCGCTGGTGACGGCGGGGCTGTTGATTGGCGTTGTGCTGCTGATTACGACGCTGGATACGGCGAATCCAAAGGGCGCAAATCTGTTAACGACGGCGATTACGATGTATCTATTTAATGTGGTGGTATTTGCACTCTGGTACTGGGAGGTTGACGGCGGCGGTCCCTATCAGCGCTATTTGCAAGGGCATGAGGCCGCTGATTTTCTCTTTCCGCAGCAAACGAATGGCAATACGAGTAACTGGGTACCACGCTTTCTGGATTATCTGTTTCTGGCTTTCACGGGCGCAACTGCGTTCAGCCCTACGGATACGATACCGCTGACCCGGTACGCGAAATTGCTGATGATGGTTGAGGCGATTATCGCGCTGATGATTCTGACGATTCTTGCGGGGCATGCGGTCAATATTCTTTAGGTGGTGGGACACGCGGTACAAGATTTTTTTGGAAAATGCTACACATCCTACACAAAGGCAGATACCGTTTCAACGGGCTGGCATAAAGCACAGCCCCTACCTCTTCTGTTTGTCGACGGGATTCGATGCCGGGACGGCTTTCCCGGGTGACGCGTTCTGACAATTTGGAAAAATGCTACACATCCTACATATCCTACATTGACGCACTACCACTTTTTTCGAAAAATGCTACATATCCTACATATCCTACACAATGTCGACTTCAGCGAGATCTTCCCTTTACACTCTCCCCTATACCAGCATTGCACGTGTCCCCATGTCGATGTTGCGCTGACCCTCTCTCAGGCGACATCGTGAGTGTGAGTGCCGGGTGGAAGGGAGTGTTTGCCCCTCCTAATAGGTATATTCGGCGCATGGTGAGATTTCTGAAGAGTCTTTGCGAGATTCTTTTTTTGGGGAATGAATGTGTTGGAGTTCATGAGACATGCCGCACTGTTACGGAGATAAGCCTGTACCCGGTCCCCCCATCCCTGTAGAGTCGCCGCTTGTCTGCGACCGGGGGCGAGCACCTCCCACCTCGTCTGCGACCGGGTTGCTCTCTGATCGAAGATTCTCGTCATCGACCCGGTCGCAGACAAGCGGCGACTCTACAGGGATTGATGGGAGATTCGTCTTATTTCCGTGGCATTGCAGACAAGCGGCGACTCTACGGGATTTGAGGCGAGATGCTCCTTATCTCCGTGACATTGCAGACAAGCAGCACCTTTGCAAGGCATTGGACATGCTGAGGTCTGTTGTTTTATCGAGATGCAACGGGAAAGTGGGCGGGCGGCGCTAAAATTATTGTTCAGGGCGGAAGGTGATCTCCTGGGGCTCATGTGCATCTGCACGTTGGACGAAGCTTTGCGAAGGCGTTGTGCGCGCGACCTCACGGCCCGCTTTGAAGACGTGGAGGCGAGCAGGCAACAGGCGCAGGGCTTCGAAGGCGGATGGGGCATCGAGGACGAGGAAGTCGGCGGGCTTCTCGACTTCTATGCCGTAGCTATCTTGCACGCGTAGCAGACGTGCGGCGTTTGTGGTGATCAGATCGAGCATTGTTTCGATTTCTTCGTAGCCGCTCATGTGGCAGAGGAAAAGCGCGAGTTGTGCGGCAGCGAGCATGTCGCCACGGCCGAGCGGGAACCAGGGGTCCATAATTGAGTCGTGACCCAGGGCGACGTTTACGCCGTTTGCCAGCAATTCTTTGACACGGGTGATGCCACGGCGTTTTGGGTAGGTATCGAAACGTCCCTGCAAGACGACGTTATCAAAGGGATTGGCGACGACGTTGACTCCGGCTTGCGCTAGCAGGCGCATGAGTTTGAAGGCGTAGGCGTTATCATATGAGTGCATGGCAGTGCAGTGGCTGGCGGTGACGCGTCCCTGCCAGCCCTGTTGCAGGGTGTCGGCGGCCATTACCTCGCTAAAACGGGAGTGCGGATCGTCGGTCTCATCACAATGGCAATCGATGTCGCGCTGGAACTCTTTTGCCAGCTCAAAAACGTAATGGACATCTTCAACGCCCATGTCACGCGTCCATTCGTAATGCGGGATACCTCCGACAATATCACAGCCCAGTTCCAGGGCCTTACGCATTAAAGCTTTGCCATCGGGGAATGAGAGAATACCATCCTGTGGGAAGGCGACAAGTTGCAGGTTACAGATATCTTTAACCTCTTCGCGTACTTCCAGCAGTGCGCGTAATGCGGTGAGTTCGGGATCACAGACGTCGACGTGACTGCGGATATGCAATGTGCCCTGTGCGACCTCCCAGCGAATCTCTTCTAACGCACGCCGCTTGACATCTTCACGCGATAGCGAGGGCTTGCGCTCACTCCAGATTTGAATGCCCTCAAGCAACGTTCCGCTGCTGTTGTAGCGTGGTTGCCCGACGGTGAGTACGGCGTCGAGGTGGACGTGCGCGTCGATAAAGGGGGGCACGACCAGACGACCGGCGATGTCGAGTTCACGGTCCGCGCTGGCGGTGCTGAGGTCTTGATCGATAGCTGCAAATATACCGTTGATGATGGCAATGTCTACCAGGTCCTGACGATGTGGGAGCCGGGCGTGACGAAGCAAGAGGTCATAGTGCATACATAAAACTCCTGGATTTACTATGTTGGTGAATTTTCATTGCTCCGGTGAGCTGAAAAGGGCTGCGTATGTTAGACATGTTACACAAATGACGTGAGCGATACAAGTATGCGGTTAGTTGAGTGGAGGGCGAGATGGCCGAATGAGGGACGCAGATTGACATGAAGCACGGTCCTATGAGCGTCAGGTTACGGAGAGCGATGTATTGTAGTGGAGGGCAATATGGTCGATGGGGCACGCGGATCGGTTTTAGCGGGACCATGGTTGGGGGGGCACGCGGATCGGCATGAAGCGCGATCAATACGCATCAACCGAAGAATGGTTCGGTTTGACCTCCCGTCTCAATCGATGGCGGAACGGGTTCGTGGAAGGGCAAGGTGGTCGGTGGGGGTCGCGTGGGATGGTAGAAAACACATCCCCTA
>DATJHM010000291.1:0-20657 GCA_035493895.1 Ktedonobacteraceae bacterium | reverse complement strand
AGAGTCAGGCGGGGACTTTTCCCCAGGCGGTTAACATATAATACAGGCTGCGTAGCGTTGGGGATTGGTTGCCTTCCATAAAGCGTTGATAGAGTTGATCGGCAGCTTCCTGAGTAATCATGCCGAGTCTGATCAAATATGGCTGGATCAACTTGACAAAAACCATGCCATCTTCCAGAGCATCAGCATAGTCAGGGCCGCCGAAAGACGTATCGGCGACATGAGCCTTCAAGCGAACATCCACCAGACCGGCATCGCGTAGCATACCAGCGAGCATAGGCGTAATTCCCATATGCCGCCCATCCGGCGAAAAGCTCTGGCCCGAACGCAGCATAGATTGCGTAAAAAGATAACTAAATTCCTCGATAGCGGCATTGTTTGATATCCCCATCTCCGGTTCAGTCAGACGCACAATCCCGCCGGGACGCGTCACACGCACCATCTCACTGACCACCCTCGGCCAATCCCGGGGCGTCAAAATGCCGCACAGATAACGGGCATTTACCAGATCGAAAGAAGCAGAGGGAAAATTAAACGGCTCCAGCACATCCTGTATACAAAAATTCACATTATTCAATCCTTGTTCCACAGCAAGCGAGCGGGCGAAGTCAAGCATATTGCGAGAGGTATCGGCACCCGTTACCTGTATATGTGGATAGGCAGCAGCGAGTTCCAGAGCCCACCCGCCAGGGCCGCAGGCAAGATCCAGCACCTCATGAACGGAAGAAAGATCCGTTTGTTCAGAGAGCAGGCCACCCATTGTGCGCGTCACCATCTCGTGCTGCTTACGCAAGCGAGCCATCTCAGCAGCATTCTCAGCGTCTAGCACATAAGTACTTTCGTGAATCTGCTCTTCCGGTGTCGACATACAGCTCAATCTCCTTCACTTAACCATTTTAACTCATTGCATTTTTCACAAGCTAGCAGTACTATTATAGCGTGGAGAGTTTCCTACTGCAATGATTTTGGGGTATAAAGAGAGTATAGGGAATAAACCACTCTTTCCCGACAAAACTTCTACTATATTGTAGTAAATGTTATACAAGATATAACAACGCAAGCATGAGGAAAAAACAGAAAATATAGTGGGAAGAGTTATTCCCCCGATAGCAGCCGGGTAAGCGAGGAGGAGAGCATGACAATCATGCAAGGACGCAAGCATTATGCGCACATAATGCTCGAGCATATATCAACAGGGCTAGCAGTTTATGATGCGAAAGAGCTCTGTCTACTTGAGGCCAACACGCTCTATATCCACCTGTTGGATAATATGCTCGCTGAAGATTGGCGTGGGGGCAAGGCATTGGGGCATTCTATGCATGAATGGGGAGAAAATATCCAGGATGAGGGTATGATCAACCAGTTCCAGCAGATCATCGAAAGCGGGCAAACGAGTCATGTGAAGGAATTTTCCGTGTGCAATCCGCAGCAAGAGATCGCCTACTGGAACGCCACGCTTCAGGCAGTGCAGGATGAGCAGGGGAACATCAGCCATATCATTCACAGTGTAAGTGACATAAGTGAGCAGGTTTATGCGCGTCAGAAAGCCGAGCGGGATCAGCTTGCGCTCTCGCAGGCCAAACAGACCATCGAGGCTGAGCGTAAACGGCTCGAGATCATAGAGATTATCGCGCGTAGTGTGCAAAACACCCTGGATATCAAGCGTATCGGGGATACCACCGTGACCACAATATGCCAGCAACTAGGGAGTAAAGGGGCAAGTATCCACACAATAGATCACAGTCAGCAGATTTTACGTCTGCTGTGTGCAAACATCGTGCCAAAAAACGCAGGGGAGCAAGCGAACGTACAGCACAGTGCATTTGAAAAGCTCTCCTTAGGCAAAGCGGCCATTATCAGCAAACAGGATCTGGAAAGGGATGAGCCAATCGTCATCGAAAACATCCAGGAAGCCATCCAGAGTGGAAGACTCGAACCATCGCATCCCCTGGCGCAAAGTACAGCGACCAGTTGTATTTGCCTGCCATTGCGCTTCAACGACCGGCTCGAAGGATTGCTTGCCGCCGTCTTTGACACGCCAACCACGGTAGATGGAGTTGAAGCGCTGACCCTGAAAGGGTGTGCAACGCACATCGCCGCGGCCCTGGCCCATGCGCGTCTGCACGAAGCCGTCAACCATGAGCGGAAGCGCTTGCGTACCATCCTGGATCAGGTTCCCGAAGGTATTCTCATCGTCGAAATCTCAACTGGCACCTTCAGTTATGCCAATCAGGCAGCGGCAGATATCCTGGGCATCTCCCTATCCGAGCTGCTGGATGTGCCCCTGCACAAGCATCGCTGGCATCGAAGCGCCTATACCAGCACCACATCCGATGGTCAGCCCATTCTGCCCTGGAACTTCGTCGTCGTGCGGGCCCTCTGCGGTGAACTGCTGCGCAGTAAAGAGACACTTGTCGTGCAACCGAAAGGGGATTACGTCGTCACCCTGGCATCCAGTGCGCCTCTTTACGGCGAAAACGGCATCATGACCGGCTCAATTATCGTCTTGCAAGATATCACCGCACAGAAGAGCCTGGAGCAGCACAAAAACGATTTTCTCTCCGTAGCCAATCACGAGTTGCGCACCCCCATCACCGTCATCCAGGGATTTGCCGAAGTGTTACAGCTCAAAAATGCGCAGGACCAGAGTCTGGACGAGCTTACGCAGCAGGCCCTCATCAACATCACCGAGCAAAGCGAACATCTTACCAGCCTGATCGAAACCATGCTCGACATCTCGCGCATCGAGCAGGACCACTTCATGTTACGGCCAGCCGCCTGCAATCTTCTCGAGATCGTCACGCATGCCATCGATACCTACGCCATCACCATTCGCGAGCACCAGCTTGAGCTCAAGCTTGAAGGACTCAGCGAAACAGACACCCTGCCAGCCTATCTTGACGGAGAGCGTATTGGGCAAGCCCTGCATAATCTCCTCAGCAACGCCATCAAATATAGTCCCGGGGGCGGCACCATCGAAGTTGGCCTGTGCTATCAGCCCGAGCGAGCGCACGAAGCGCAGATCTGGATCAAAGACGAGGGCATCGGGATCTCGCCGGACGCACAGCCGCACATCTTTAAGCGCTTCTACCGGGCAGGCAACCTTGATCCCTCGCTCAGCGGCTTCGGGATTGGTCTCTATCTGGTCAAAGAGATCGTCGTGCGGCATAATGGGCACATCTGGGTCGAAAGCCACAAAGGGCATGGAGCGACATTTCGCATCACCTTGCCACTGAACAGAGAAAAGCTTGAGCAAGCCATCTGATAAAAAAGATTAGCCAGTTGGGAACGTGATGTGGCCAGCCCGCAAAGCATTCAGAATAACAATCACATCCACTGCCTCCTGCAAAAGGGCACCAGCTGCCGGGGTAATGAAGCCAAAAGCGGCAAAGATCATCGCAATGCCGCTCAACCCCATCCCTACCCAGATTCCCTGGCGTGCCACGCGCATTACCCCCTGCCCCAGAACCACCGCGCGCACCACACGCAAGATATCAGAAGAAAGAAGCACCGCATCGGCAACCGTCGCCGCCGCCGTCAATCCCTGCGTGCCAAGAGCCATACCGACCGTAGCAGTGGCAAGCGCCGGAGCATCATTAATGCCATCGCCCACCATCAACACGTGATGCTTCTCATCCACCAGTTGTTTGACAATGCGCACTTTATCCTCTGGCAGACAACGTGCAACCACGCGATCCATGTGCGCGAGTTTGCCAACCTGTTGTGCAACCGTCTCACCGTCGCCCGTCAGCAGAACCGTCTCCGACAATCCCAACGCATGCAAATCATTTGCAAGACGCGCAATATCGGCGCGTGGCACATCCTCAAGCACCAGCAAGCCCTCAACCTGCTGCTCCACCACAATAAAGCTACAAATCTGCCCTTGCTCGACGCGTCTTTGTCGTTCAGCAAGCAAGCTGGTCGGCACCGTGATCTCGAGATGGCGCATAAAAGTGCGATTTCCCAGCGCAACCTCCACCTCATCGAGTTGTCCTGACCCCACATACTGCCGCTCCTCAGCAAGCAGCGGGACACGTCCGCGTACGCCTTTGCCAAAGATTTCGGCAAAATCGCTTGTCACACTGAGAGGCAAATTTCGTTCCTGCGCAGCCTCCACGACAGAACCTGCCAGCACATGCGTCGAAAGCTGCTCAAGCGAGGCAGCCAGACGCAAGAGCCAGGCTTGCGTCTGCTCCTCATCGGCCCAGACGCCCGCCCGCTCCTCAGTTTGTGTAGCCAGAACAATCGCCGTCACCCTGGGTCTGCCCAGAGTCAGCGTACCCGTTTTATCAAAAACAGCGACATCCACCTCACCAAATTGCTCAATCGCCGCCCCGCTTTTGACAATAATACTATTGCGCGCCGCCAGATCGATGCCGGACATAATAGCGATTGGCGTCGCCAGAATGAGCGGGCAGGGAGTCGCAACCACCAGGACCGCCAGCGCATAGACACTATCCCCGGAGAGAAACCATGCCAGCCCGGCCAGTACCAGAGCGACCGCAGTAAAGCCGAGACTATAGCGATCCGCAAGGCGGTGAATAGGAGCTTTCTGCGTTTGAGCCATTTCCACCAGATGCAAAATCTGCGCATACTTGCTCTCACCGCTGCGTTTGCGCGCCTCAATCGTCAGCACCCGGTCCAGATTCACACTGCCAGAGAGCACAAGCGTACCGGGAGCTTTGCGCACCGGTACCGCCTCGCCCGTCAGATCGGCCTCGCTCACACTGGAATCGCCGGATGACACCACGCCATCAACAGGAATCAGCTCGCCCGGCTTGACCACAATCGTCATCCCCACCTCAATCTCTTCAGCGGGCACAGTCACCAGTTCATCCCCCGACCAGATATGCGCAATACGTGGAGCGCGATCAGCAAGAGCAGACAAAGAGGAGCGTGCGCGGCGCAGGGCATAAGCCTCCAGAGCTTCGCCGCCCGAAAGCATCAGCACAATCAGTGCCCCCGCCAGATACTGGCCGAGCAGAAGCGAGCCAGTAATCGCCAGAATCGCAATAATATCGACGCTAAATTCTTTGTGGAACACCTGCACGGCCGTTTTCCAGAGCAGAGGAATGCCCCCAAGCAGCCCGACCGCGAACAGTAACCAGTTGGCGTAAACCGCATGTCCCAAGAGCCAGAGGACCAGACTTACCAGGAGCAGTAGAATAACCCCTGAAGGAATGGGATAATGCTTTACAACAGATAGCCAGCGTTTCTCCTGCGCCTGCCCATCCTCAAACGACACATCATAGCTGGCAACCTTCTCTTCGTGATCGAGAGAAGCAGAGTGTGGGATAGCCGCTTTATTTTTTTGCTCTTGCATTATGCGCTATTTCCTACCTGGCTAACAGTATTACATTTTGCCGATAATGTCTATACGAAATACAAATAATTCACGTATCTTCATACCACTATAGGCAACCGACCTCACAAGATACTCTCGTTAGAGGGAAAAGACCTCACAAAGATCTTACAGTTTTGGGGGAAAGAAGGAGAGCTCCCGTCAATCCCGTAGAGTCGCCGCTTGTTTGCAATGTCACGGAGAGAAGGCGAATCTCCGTGACATTGCAGACAAGCAGCAATTTTGCAAGGGATGGGGGCGATGGGCACCGGGTACAGACGTTCTCTACATGATATTGCCCCCTTTGGGCGATAGGTTGTTTCAGGAGCAGAAGCGCTGCATCGTCTGGGCAAAAACGCCGACAGAGGCAAAGCGTTCTTCAGGCTTTTTCGCCAGAGCGCGCATGATCGCAGCGCTGGCCTGAGCAGAGAGAGCCGAATTAAAGTTAGCGGGAGGAGGAGGCTGCATCGTCAAATGCAGGCGCTTCATCATCACTTCCGTATTGCCCTGGAACAACGGTCGTCCTGCCAACAGCTCATAGGCAAGAACAGCCAGAGCGTATTGATCTGAAGCCGGAACAGCAGAGCCATCCCAGCACTCAGGTGCAATATACGTAAAAGAATCAGCCGCGAGAGCCAGAGGAGCGGAATCAGTCCCAACCATAAAATCAGCCAGGATCAGCTGAAGTTTCATGAGAGATTTGGCAGGCTCTTTCACCAGAATATTATTGAGTTTAAAGTTCTGGCAAAGAATTTGTTGATCATGTGCATACTGCAATGCATCCGCCAATTGCGTAATCAGAGGAAGCACCTCATAGGGTGCACGTACTTTATTGCTGCCATCATGTTCATAGAGCCACTGAGCCAGAGAGCCCTCAGAATAGAGAGGCATTGTCTTATAAATGAACGAAGAGCCACTCACATACGACTTTCCCGTATGCATCACCTGCGCAATAGAGGGATGCTTCAAACGTGCCAGGAGTGTAGCTTCGCGTTGAAAAAGATGCTCCTCCTCCAGAGCGCCATCATTCACAAAATAGGGTGAGCTATCCATTTGCACCGCTTTTAGGGCTACATGCCCCTCCCGTAAACGATCATAGACGCGATACACAGATCCCAGCGGACCACTGCCTAACAGCGTCTCAATCTGATAGCGTCCCAGACTCTGGCCCTCCAACGAAATTTTCTTCGTCTGCTTTTTCTGCGTTGAGGATGACTGGATTACAGATGAAGCCTGTGACAGAGGCTGAGAAGGACCGCTCGGAGCGCTGGTAGAGTGTTGTGTCGCAAGATGAGGGACAGAGAAGCCATCAGGCAAAGGAGCAGAATTACGGGGAGCAGGCTGTTGAGAGAGAAGAGAAAGCAGCATAGGATCAGTTATTGAAGGAGGCGTGACAGGATTTTGCGCGACAGAGCCAGAAGAAGCAAAAAGAGGAGCAGTTTCAGAGAAGGACAACTGGGTAATGAGCCGAATGACCGGCACATCTTGCTCGAATTTCTGCACCATCTGCTGAAGCAAGCGTTGGAGAAAAAAGCGTTTGGCCGGATCCTCATCGCCCAGAATGATCAGTAAGGGAACAAAAGAACCTTGCAGGAAAAGCGTGAATGCCTCTAACGAATGAGGCGTGGCGATTGAACGATACCCGGCCAGGGACAGCACCTGAACCAGATACGTTGCGCGTTCTCGTTGCCCATCAATGATAAGCAGGCGATGCCCTTCATGTAAAAGAACGCTTTTGCCGGAACGTGTTTTTTGCTGAGAGAGTGCTTGCTGAACCCTCGCCAGAAGAGAAGGCAATACATTTGCGGGCTGATCAAACGAAAATAAAATTTCGTGTGTTGCGACATCCATATGCTCAGGCTCCTAACACACATAATCACTAACCAATCTACCAGGCTTATCGTCCGTGTACAACCGACATACCATAAAAAAGGATGAGTACTTGCAAGCAATACATTTATCAGAATAACATAACTATTATAACCTATAGGGCAATCGATAGGGATAAAACAGTAGACTTTCTAGCAAATTTCATAAGAAATGCGCTCCTATTTTTGAGGATAGAGAGCAGAATACCAATTTCCAATACAATCATCTAGCGAACAATTCATGCATAGTAGATATCGACTGGTAAAGCGTGCAGTATAGCTCAAAATGGCCCATAGAGATAGCGGACCCACCAGCATAGTGCTAGCTGGTCCGCAGATGATTTGAAGAGTATCTTCAAGCGTACAATGATGTGTTTAGTTAGCGAGCTTGATTGATGCGCGTAAACTCTTCATCGGTCAGCTTAATCGTTGCGCCCAGCGTATTCTCTTCCAGGTGTTTCACCGTCGAAGTGCCGGGGATGGGCAGAACCGTGCTCGAGCGCTTGAGGAGCCAGGCAATAACGATCTGATTGGGCAGAGCATTATGCTTTTTAGCGATCTCATCAAGAACGCCCCCGGGACGAGACAGAGAACCGGCATTCAAAGGAGCCCAGGGAATGAAGCCGATGCCCTTACTGGCACAGACATCGATCATCTTCTCCGAATCGGCCTCATTCATGCGTTCAGACTCACGTTTCGCCAGATTGTAATGATTTTGCACCGTCACAATCGGCACAATCTTCAGAGCGCGATCGAGCTCATCGAGCGTCACATTGGAGACACCCACATGACGAATCTTGCCCTCTTGCTTCATGCGTGCCACCTCGCCGACCGAATCTTCAAAAGGCACCTTTGGGTCGGGGCGATGGAATTGATAAATATCAATATGATCTAGACGCAAGCGGCGCAGGCTTCCTTCCAGAGCTTCGCGCAGGTGCTCCGGGCGTCCATCTTGAGGCCACTGATTGGGGCCGGTGCGCAACAGGCCACCTTTAGTAGCAATGACCAGACCTTTTGCATAAGGATAAAGGGCCTCAGCAATGAGCGACTCACTTACCTCAGGGCCATAGGAATCGGCAGTATCGATCAGATTAATGCCGAGATCGAGCGTGCGGCGCAGTACAGCCAGCGCCTCTTGCTTATTGGCGGGAGGACCCCAGATGCCATCGCCGGTAATGCGCATCGCGCCAAACCCGAGACGATTCACCCGCAGATCGCCACCGAGCAGCAATGAACCGCTCGCTTCCGCAGGACGTTGAGATATATTCTGCATGAGAATGTTACTCCTTCATTTTTTCAAACCTGAACAAACGAAAACAGAGAAGAGCGAATCGCTCCCCCCTATCAATGCACAGACAACCTGAGTGGCAAGCCACGCTGATCCCCGTACAAGCTTCACAAAACACATCCTGATGCCAGGAATTGCGAACACCCTGACAGCACTACCACGGATTTGGAAGGGCTAAAGTTTCAGAGAAATACAACGACATTGTGGCGCTCGTGAGCAGCATTTTTGCTACAGGCTTCGTGATTGGCAGAAGCGAAGGACGAAGAGAAACCAATCAGAGGAGCGTGCACAGAAGCACACATGCTTGATTGGCTCCAGATGTAGCAGAAAAGTACCTAGCGATCTTTACTCAAGAGAGAGAGTAACTCCGCTCGGCTGGCAGAATTCTTCTGGAAAATGCCGCGCATCGCCGACGTAACCGTCTGGCTACCCGGTTTGCGGACGCCGCGCATCGTCATACACAAATGTACGGCTTCGACCACGACCCCGACACCAGTGGGATGCAAAGCATCGTCAATAGCGTCAGCGATCTGGCTGGTCAGGCGTTCCTGCAACTGGAGGCGGCGTGAAAAAATCTCCACCGCACGCGCCAGTTTGCTGAGTCCAATCACGCGTCCATCAGGGATATAAGCGACATGAGCTAACCCATGGAAGGGCAGCATATGGTGCTCGCAGAGACTAAAAAAAGGAATATCTTTCACGATCACCAGTTCGTGATGATCTTCTTCAAAAGTCACCCCCAGCACCTCACGCGCATCCTGATTCATGCCCCAGAGTAATTCTTTATAGCTCTCAGCTACACGCCGAGGAGTTTCGCGTAAACCTTCGCGCTCTGGATTTTCACCCACAGCCTTCAGCAAATGAAACACAATATCTTCTAGTTGTGTATTCTCAAAGTCATCCATAGTAAGGATGGTCCTTCCCGACTAATCGGACATTCTTTGAGCTGAAGATGGGTCAAAAAAAAGCGGAACAGGCACCTACCAGAGGTTGCCTGGTACAACTCAAGAAGTCCTTAAGCCTTTCTCAATCCTAAGCCAGATAACACGTCACGGCAGCATGCTTATTCCCGTGGCGTGTTATCTGCGTCAGAATTGCTAGTCGTAGGAAGCCATCTCGGAGCGGGCCGCCTGAGATTGTGGGGTCATAGGGGGCACATAGGTAGCCTCCATTTGTGGACGAAAAGGGGAAAATGTTGCTTCGGCCTGTTGTTCTGGAGCAAGCAAAGCGTAAGCAAGCAGACCTGAAACGTGAGCCAGACCGCCGAGTAGCCAGTTGCTCACAAACCAGAGGAGAACGCCGACCGGTACAATGAGAAAGCAGCGAGCGAACATCAGAGGCTCAAACGTCGCCTGATGAACTTCAATAAAGAACGGGATCAAAATGGTCTGTGATGGAATATGGTTCAGCAGCAAAATGCCATTGATAAACAGATTCAGCAAGTAGGCCAGCGGAAACAATGTCAGGACGACAGAGAGCAGGGGCAGCACCAGCACCAGCGTAAAAGAGACAATGCTCAAGGGCAGTTTCACCACCAGCATATAGATCAGTCTGGTCCAGCTCAGCGGATCTTGCAGATAGCGAACGAAGCGCAGCCGGAGTGAGATGGAGGATTCCAGAGGTCGCGGGATGGGCTGACCTATGCCCAGAAGATTGTGTACAAGCGAGCATTCAAGTAAAGCGAAACCGTGTAGCAGAACAAACAGCAGTAGAAGGATCGGCAAACCAATCCAGATAACCATCGTCCCGAGACTCAGCGAGAACAGGGTTACAGTAATAATAAAGTACAAGAGCGCGAATGGAAGCGAGAGGAACAAAAACGTATACGTGCCTGCAATAGAGTGTTTGCGCGTAGGGTGGTCATATATTTTCATCGCAGTATTCTCCCTCAAAGTGATGTATTACATAATCCTAAGCAGATGAGCCAAGTATAGTTGGCAGGAGTAGCAAGAATATGGCGAAAGTGTGACAAATTTGTAGCATTATGTATGCGTGAGGGAGAGAAACGTTATTGCGGAGTGAGGTTCGCAGGGAAGGGAGAGAAATTGCGTCCATCCCTTCCTGCAACCAGAATGAGAAAGGTATCCCTGGGATCAGGAATTCTCTTCAGTGGAGAAACCTTCCAGAACGACCTTACCAATCGTCCGTCCCTCTTCCAGGTGGGCATGAGCCTGGCGAAGCGTGGCGGCATTGATCGGAGAAAGGCGCTCATTGAGCGTCGTCTGGATGCGTCCGGCATCGATGAGATCGGCGACCGCATTAAGCAGATCATGCTGCTTAATCATATCGGGCGTCTGATACATCGAGCGGGTAAACATAAACTCCCAGGCAAACGTAGCGCTCTTGTGCTGGAGAGCTGTGATATCGAGCGGAGTATCTGTCTCCACAATCGAGCAAATCTTGCCTTGAGGGGCAATAGCGGCAACCATGTTGTCCCAATGAGCATCCGTGCTATTGAGGCAGAAGATATAGTCCACCGTCTCAAAACCGAACTGTTGCAGTTGGGAAGTGAAAGGTTGGCGATAATCAAGCGTATGGTGAGCGCCGTGCTCGCAGGCCCAGCGAACGCTTTCGGGACGTGTCGCCGTGCCAATCACCGTCAGTCCGGCCTGATTTGCGAGTTGAGTTGCGATAGAACCGACGCCGCCAGCCGCGCCAATAATCAGGATACGTTTGCCCTGATTCTCCGACAGGCGTTGCGAGATGCCGAGGCGATCAAAAAGGCCCTCCCAGGCAGTCAACGTCGTCAGAGGAAGAGCGGCCGCCTGGGCAAAATCCAGGCTTTTTGGCTTGTGGCCAGTAATGCGCTCATCAACCAGATGAAACTCGCTATTGCCACCGGGACGGGTAATGCTGCCCGCATAGTACACCTCATCGCCTGGTTTGAAGAGGCGGCAGCCCTCCCCCACCTGCTCCACAACGCCAGAGACATCCCAGCCAAGGATACGTGGAGGGTTCTCGACCTGTTCTTTGGGAGCGCGAATTTTCGTATCAACCGGATTCACCGAAATAGCTTTCACGCGAACCAGCAGATCGCGGTTACCAGGAACGGGCTTCTCCACATCGAGATCAAGCAGACTTTCGGGGTCTGAGATGGGAAGATAGCGGTAAAGTCCAACAGCCTTCATAAAATGCTCCTTTTCTCTATCATTGTTTATCTCCTGATACTTATACCATATAGAGAGGCATAAGAACATCACCAAAATCTTGTAGAGAAGGATTTGCATATGGAGAACAGCGGAGAAAAAAAAACCGAGAGCACCTTGTGAGAAAGAGGACGAGAAAAGAGAGAGGAATGTGAGATAAAAGTGTTATATTTTCCGCAGAATAGAGAGAAAAACCGGAGGTTTGTTTATGTACAAACGTATACTGGTGCCATTGGATGGTTCGGCACTGGCAGAGCAAGTGCTTCCGATAGCGACCCGTCTTGCCTGTGCATGGCACGCCGTCCTGTACCTTGTCCAGATCAATGATCTGCTTTATGAAGCAGAGACATGCCAGGAACGTTTGAATGGACATTTCGCAAAGATTGTACAGCGCCATCTTGTACTGGATGAAGCTTATCTGGCAAAACTCGCATTGAGCTTACAATTCCAGCAAATCGATGCACGAAGCATCGTCTGTACAGGGCCAATCGTGCCCACCTTGCTGGAAATCAGTCGGGTTTATCACTGCGATCTGATCATGCTCTCCAGTCATGGAGGGGAAAACAACAGTACCCAACAGTTAGGGAGCGTGGCGGAGCGTATACTGGCCGAGAGTAGTGTCCCGGTACTCATCTCATCTCATCGAGAGATCGGCAGTGCAAGAATGCAAGTAATACAGAGTGAACTTGTTGGCATCGCATGATTTTGGCTATACGAAATTTTGCCTATACATACAGAGCCCACAGACATAAAGGAGGCATTTATGTACCTTCACGATATCATGCGGATCTGCTTATTAGCGCTCAACACTCGCTATCCAGAGCACAGCGTGGACATAGATGCGCAGGTCTGCGGCCTTCCAGAGATACCGGAAAAGAGATGGAAAGCCATACAAGTGATCGAATTGTTCGATGACCTGGCCCCCCACCTGCTTATCGAACCGGCCAGTCTCTACATTACAGATCAGCGTTGCGCCATCTTTCTCCCCCGCTTTACCAGAGAGAGGCCAGCGATCGTAATCCATTGTCGTGGAAAAATTCCCGCTAGCCAGTACAGCCTTCAGCCTCCGTGTAAAAGCAAGCATGGTCACCTGAGTACCGCCTCGTAGATTACCGCCAGGTCATCTAGCAATATTTGGCTAGAGAGCCATAGATCTTTGCAGCAGAAAAACCGCCCTTGACTGGCAACAGGGCGGTTTTTAGTCCCTCTCCAGAGACATTTCGCGTAATGGTAAGAAAGAGAAAGAGGCAGTAAGCAAAGAGGCTTGCCTGAAACTCATTAAGACAACCTGTTGTATAGTGAGCTTAACACAGCTTCTTAAAGAAAGTAGTAAATAATGCTTATATCACATATGGGATAGTCATCTGCCTATTTTGCCAATATCGCGTAGCCGAACAGCATGTAAAGGAGTACGAAGAAGGATTTATGACGTATCATCATTCTCATGAAGAGGACGTTCCACCTCCTATGGAATCGATTGCCGGCTTGATGTACTCACCCACCACCGACATACCCTTTGGAAAACATATTCGTCTAGGACAAAAAGATCAGTTTGTCTTTCAAAGTAGCGTTGAAAAAGGCTACCAGGCAGGGATTATTGCCCACCTGAAATTCATGGAAGCCAATCAATTTGACGAGCCAGTCATGCTTGACGATACCCAATTTACCATGGTCATCGAGCATGTATTGCCCCCCGACCTCTCCATTTACGATCGAGGGCTCTGGCGTTCCCATTTTATCGTAGGCTGGACCAGCGTCTATCTGGGAGTTGCGAATGAAGTAGAAGTTGACGAGCATTCATAAGGCGAACCAGAGTATTTTTGAGAGATTCTCGCTCTGGTAGTCCGACTGGTCAACAGATTATTTTCATTCCCAGCACACCACTTTGTACGCCGGGAGAAAGGATGCACGTGTTTGCATCCTTTCCAGCCAGGCAACAAAGCAAACAGGTTATTTTATACAACAAGGGAAGAACATTGTGCTACCTCCTATCCCCACTTTTGCTTTGAGTCACGTCGTAATAGCGAGAGTAGAGTCTAGCAATAGCAAGCGGATAGAGTTATGGCATTCAGAAGAGATATTTGGGAAAGGAGTAACTCTCTTGAAAACAATTTCTTCCCTGGCCCCTCTGATTCTGCGCATCACCCTGGGTGCCATCTTCCTGATGCATGGTATTACCGCATTTGAAAAGATAGGGAATATGGCACAACTCTTCGCGAAGATTGGCGTGCCCTATGCAAGCTATACAGCGCCAGCGCTTGCAGTCCTCGAGATAGTTGGAGGAGCCTGCTTGATTCTGGGAATAGGCACACGTATCTTTGCGCTGCTGCTGGCAGCGGTCATGGGAGTGGCTATTTTCAAAGTAAAGTTCAGCCAGGGGTTTCAAAACTACCAGTTTGAGCTGCTGCTGCTTGTGAGTTTATTCTCGCTGGTATTGAGTGGAGGAGGAGCGCTTGCGCTGACCAGACGGAGAGAGCGGAGAGGTGTACCTAAACAGGACTTCCCCAGGCGGGCGCAGGTTCAATAAACGTGCAAGTGGCGCAGAAGTAGCGTATAAAGGGTCCATTCGAGCTCACTCAGATCATTGATACATAGAGTACAATAGAGAAGAGTCGAGAAAGAAAGGACGTATCGGACGGATGGAAAAGTATCCCACAGATCGTGCCTCGCTGGAGCACGATTGTAATCTTGAATTTATTATCGCCGGAGGGCCAGGAGGTCAGCATCGCAACAAAGTAGAGTCGGGCGTGCGCCTGATTCACCGTCCCAGTGGTACCACCGTTATAGCAACTGAGCGTCGTTCGCAACATGCGAATAGAGAGGTTGCCTTTGAGCGTATGACGGAGCGTCTGGAGGAGTTGCAACGTGAGATTGTACCTCGCAGGGCCACACGACCGACCCTGCAAAGTGTGAAACGAAAACAGGTCGCGAAAATCCGTGCGGGCCAGATCAAACGGCTACGCGCACATCCAGGAGAGAATCATGATTAAAAGATCCAACATCATCAAACAGCACTGGATAGCCAGAGAGCCTTTTACAGGAAATGTCTCTCTTCGTAAGGGAAGAGGGACATTTTATTTATAGCGTATACGTATACGGACACAGATACGTAAACTTTTTTCATAGCATCACTATTTCCATCCATAACCAGACAGATACATTCTCCCCATCATCATCTTCCCACTTTTTCGTCGCTTCATCCTCTACAAGCCAGCATGATCTTCTCATAAAAAAGCAAGATCGGAGAAGTTTTTCTTCTTTACCTGCGATAGACTGTAGACGGATAGAAAGCAAGTAATAGCATATAAGAGGAGGAGAAGCGATCATGGTAGATCACAACAAAGGGACACATCTGCAAAAAATCACGCCCAGCCTGTGGTTCGATGGGAATGCGGAAGAGGCCGTGACCTTTTATGTCTCCCTTTTTGAAAACTCGAAGATTGTGGGGATGAGCCGGTATGGAGAAGCGGGGCCTGGACCAGAGGGAGCGGTCCTGACCGTGGAATTTCAGCTTGAGGGTCAATCATTCCTGGCGATAAACGCTGGTCCAGAGTTCCCATTTACCCCGGCCATTTCATTTATGGTAAACTGCGAGACGCAGCAGGAAGTCGATGAGCTGTGGGAGAAGCTTTCCGCCGGTGGTAAAGAAGTAGAGTGTGGCTGGCTGACAGACAAATATGGGTTATCATGGCAGATCGTCCCCACTATTCTGGGCGAACTAATGAAAGACAAAGATGCGGAGAAGGTGAAGAGAGTTACGGAAGCGATGTTCCGCATGAAAAAGCTCGACGTGAGGATATTGCAGGAAGCTTACAGAGGATAAGATTGAAAACACCATTCAGACGATTGCCCGATTAAATAGACGAGGTCGCCTGAATGGTATTGATCGGGCCGTGAGCGTTATATCCTTTGCCTTCCTTATAATAGCCTAATAGCTATTAGTTTGCCTTCCTTTATAAAGACTATTATAAAGAACAGCTACTGTTATAATAGCTCATTTGCAAGCTGGAGCTGATAGTATTCATGGGAGCGTACCCTTAGCAAGCAAAGCTCCCTCCTGATATATGTTCACCAGCAGCATCTACACAAGAAAAAATATGCTCATAGCATCACCCATCGCATTTTTGTCTGTTTATTCTTGTGCAACAGAACATTCTTCTCAGGATCACAGGTTGTACAGTACTATTCTAACAATGACGTCTTTATGTATAAGGAAAGTAAACATCGTAAATTACGTACACGTACACGTAGATGATGAGAAAAGGTATACCCTTCGGGTAAACGTAGATGAAACGTTTTCGTTTCGCATGCAATCGAAAACGTTGACGGAAACGTGTACGGATACATCTACGCTTTCGCTAAATGAATATATGAAATCAAGTGCTTAGGTTTACGTAGACGTAGTTGTAGATGTTTACGTCTACAACTACGTACGTTTTTGAGAAGGACGGGCAAATTTTAAAGGGGGTCGGGATTTTCCGTGGCATCTCCATACATGGCTATGTAAACGTCTACGTATACATCATCGTCAACATCTACCTTTATAAAGCGATTATCAGGAAGTGTCTCCCTCACCAATTTTGTCGAAAGTAAATGTAGACGTAGACGTTTACATATTCGGAGATGTGTATGTAGACGGAAACGTAGATGTAAACAGAAACGTCTACATCTACGAAAATGAGGATGGGTACGTTTCTGTCTGCGAAAACATTTACGCATATGTAGCGGTAGACGTAGACGTAAACATATCCGTAGGCGTATATGTTTACGAAATCGAACACATAATCGTAATTGTAGACGTTTTCGTTGTGGTATTCGTCTACAATTACGTCTACGTCTACGTCTACGTTTGCGTAGCGGCAGAGAGCATGAGGGTTATTATCTGCAGGAGCTCGATCGCAGCTCAATCTCTTATCGTAGACATGGACGTAGTCGTGTATGTTTACGTGTACGTCTACAACAAGAGACATACTTGATCCAGGTCATGCTATCTGCATCAAGCGCGAAAAGGTGGGTATATGTACACGTACACGTAGTCGTAACAGGTAATTCGGAGTGTGGATATGGATGTTTACGTAAACAGAAACGTAAACGACTACACAGACGATTACAATTACGGTTACGTGTACGTCTACAGCTACGCATACATAAACGGAGGCGTACACATAGACATGGTCACAAACGATTATGTTTATGTGTACATCTACGTGTACGTTTACATAGATGACTGCGTGTACGTCTACATGACTGTTTGCGATTACGGATATGTTTACGTGTACGTCTACATAGATGACTGCGTAGACGTACATACATTCGTTTGCGGATACGGGTTCGTTTGTGTAAACGCAATCAACATCGGCCACATAAACGTGTACGTGTACGAATCCATAAACGTACACGTACACGTAGATATAAAAAGGGTGAGTGGATCAACAGTTTCAACACTTGAAGCTTCGTTGCATATTGTCTTCCAATTCCAAATCAGGTACACGTGTACGTATCCGGATACGTACACGTGTACCTTCTGAATGGTGTTCGCAGATCGGCGTTATTCATAAATACATAGCCGTACACGTACACGTAGATGTAGACGGATGTTTATCTATGCTTATCATTGTAAGAGAACAAATGAGTTTTTATTACGCAGGCATATATGTTTACATCTGCGTATATGTAGTTGTGTACGTAGACGTAAACGTAGATATATATCTGGGGCTCAATCGCAAATGGAACTGGCAACAAAAATGGAATGATCACAGGCTGCTGGATAGAAAATTGTGACCGTCTTGTGTGGCTCAAGTCTCTTTTGAGGCATCATAATGGGGGAAGAGCAAGAGAGATGTTGCGACGTGAAAGGTTATGGAGCGTAAGGTAAGAACGACCATAGGCGACATCGGGTTCCTCTGGCAATGTTGATCAAGCAATTGAGAGAGAAGGGAGTGAGACTGAGATGGCGCAAAACGGTTTCGAGCAGTGGTTATATCGTAGGCAGCGGTGGTTGTACCGTGGGCAACGACCTAACAGGATCGCGCGGATACTCAATCGAGCGTCGGCGGCGATATTCTCTCTGGGTATTATGCCCGACTATGTTGTGGCATTGGAAGTGATCGGACGAAAATCGGGGCGGGTGGTCTCGCTACCAATGGTAGTGACCATCATCAACAGGCAACGATACCTGGTATCGATGCTCGGAGAGAATGTGCAGTGGGTCCACAACGTACGAGCAGCCGGGGGAAGAGCGGCAATCCAGAGGCACGGTCGTGAAGAGGTTCACTTAGAAGAGGTTCCCGCCGATCAGCGCGCGCCCATCTTGAAGGCTTACCTGCAACGCGCGCCAGGAGCTCGACCCCATGTGCCCGTGAGCAAGGATGCGCCAATCGCGGCATTCGAAAAGATTGCCGCAGCATTTCCGGTCTTCCGCGTGGTGGGAGACGTCCACGCGAATACAACAGCCTGAATTCTTCAAACAAGAGCGATGTAGAAACTGCATGAGAAGCAATGGGCTGCTCCACAATACAGGCGACCTGAAGTCCAAAGAACGTAGGCAATCTAAATAGTGAATGCCTACGTTTATGTTTACATCTACGATAACGTACACGTACACGTAGATACATTGCCATGATCCATAGATCGACATATTCTCTTGATTTGCAAAGGGAAACAAAAAGCCGACTTTAACTTGACATAATAATAATAAAAAAATTCGGTCGGGATAGTGAAGTTTTTGGGAGACTGACATTTGGGGTGAGCAAGGGAAATGGGGTAGGGGGATCAGCTGTGTGAAGAATGGAGGTTGGCACTGGTCCTGCTGGTGGGTCGTTCCAGTGCCACAGACTCTCTTACTGTAGATCGTATTTTTTTAACAGATCAGAGACCGCTTCATTGAGTAGCGCCGTCTTGGGGAGTTCTCGCTCATAAGCAAGCTCCTCGAACGCCACTTTCAATTCTTTGTCAATCCAGAGCGTAATGCGTTCGTGCGTATTTTCAAACGTGAGAGCGCCACGTCTGCGCCGTACCGTCTCGGCCGCGGTAAAGGACGCGCGAGGCTTTTTCTCGCCACGCGCCGACCGCGTAGATGAGAGTGCAGAAGAGCGTGGCTTCGGCGCTGGTTGTGAAAGAACAGCGGCCGGGGTAGACGTTTCCGTTTCCGTATACGTAAGTGGGTGATCATCAGATTCAACGATGGTGCCATTTTGTCGCAATGGGGAAGCAGTAACAACGGGGTCCGGGAGGAGGATCTCTTCCTGCTGATCGACCGATGGCGTATCAAGTTCAGGCGTCACAAGTTCAGGCGACGAAAGCGACGAAACGTGCGTATCCTCTTTCTCTTCACTTTTTTCGTCCCGAGCAAGAGTTTCGGGTTGAACAGGGGAAGAGGCCGAAGGAGTATTTGCAGAGACTTTTATTGACGTAGACGTTTCCGTCAACGTAGACGTCTTTGTCGGCGAGGATAAATGTGCCTCAGAGACAGGTAGTTCAGACGGAGCTTCCTTTTGAGCTACCTCAACGGGAGCATCATTCACCGCCTCAGGCAAAACAGAGGTTTCCACAAAAAAAGGTTCGGGAGCCAGATTTTTCTGCGGTCTGGCTGCTGGCTCTCCTTTTACCTCGGGTTCCTGCGATGGACGCAATAAAGGGTTGATAAATTTCTTAGATTCCTTCGGCACGGTAGAGCACCTCCTTCACAAGCTTACCATAAGCCACAGCTCCAGTGCTGTTGGGTGCATAGTCGAACAGGCAGGCGATCTGGTTATGCGCCTCTTCGACCTTAATATTGCGCGGCACAACCGTTTCAAAAACCAGGGACCCAAAATGCTCACGCACAGCACTTAACACATCCATGCTGAGACGCGTATGATCATCCAGATTTGCGACAACGCCAAAAACCGGCAGGGAGACATCCAGATTCTCGCGCAATTCTTGCATCGTGCTTTCCAGGATGCTGATACCGATAAGAGCGTAGGTCGTAAGGGCAATCGGAATAATGACATCGGTGCAGGCAATAAAAGCGTTGACCGTCAGCACGCCCAGGTTGGGGGGAGTGTCGATCAGCACATAGTCAAAATCTTTGAGATGGGCAAGCGCTCGTGTCAATTTGCGTTCCCGGCCAGGAGCGGACGCCATCAGCAGATCAGCGGCGCTCAAATTAATCGAGCTGGGCACGACAAAAAGATTCTTCTGGTGCGTGGGCACAATGGCATCCGTAATCTTCGCGCCACTCACCAGCACATCAAACAGGGTATTCTCCTGATCCAAATTGCCAAGCAGGCTGTACGTACTGTTACTCTGAGCATCGGTGTCAATCACCAGCACGCGTCGACCAGCTCGAGCCAGGCCATACGCCAGATTAACCGTAGTGGTCGTCTTCGTGACGCCTCCCTTATTATTGCAAAATGCAAATACGCGCATAACGGGTCAGGCCTCCATTTCATAGTGGGAAAGTTGTATTGGTCCTTCGCATAAAAATGACGGGAAAATTTTCAAAAAGCGTTAGACATAAAAGGTGTATCCGTCAACATCTACGTGTACGTAGATGTCTACTTTTAGAACGCGCATCTACCAGCATCGTAACATATCGTGACATAAGATATGGTCCCATACCTACGGATAGGCAGCAGAGATTTTTCTGCGGTCTGAGACCGCAGAAAAATCTCTTGCCAATATTCGCTCAGCCTACGAACCGGTGTAGACTCCATGAGACACAGACAAATTGCCCACGATATATCAACACGCTCTCCCTCAAAAATGTCGTAGGGACGTGATGATGCCGCAGCGGAATTGCGCCCAATATGCATCAACCGAAGGCCGAGAGAGGGAATGCACTCAGTAGCGGCACGGTGGAGTGAGAACGGAACTGTGCCTGCGAACTCGCACGATTCTGCTGGCTCCGCAGGAGAAGAGACGCACGAGCAGAGAGGCCTTAGCCGCTGATCTCCGTGATTGAAAACACAGGTGGCTACACTCGCCATCGCCTCCGTTGCCGTCATCGTCTGCGGAGCCGACGGAATCGTGCG
>DATJHM010000290.1:0-12180 GCA_035493895.1 Ktedonobacteraceae bacterium | reverse complement strand
CGCTCTACAGCAAGAGGTACCAGATATATTCTCATTGCTTGACATTTCACTTATATCTGTTATCTTGAACAATGGCATGCATCTTTCAGGGATGTAGCCAGGCGAAAAGGACTTCTCGTACCTCTTTGTGCAGCATTTTAGTAATTATAAATGGATAGACGCATGACAATAAGCACTGTAGCCAATGATAGTCCGACCACTGCCTCCGACTCACCACGCACTAATCGCTTGCTAACACCGCTCACGCTGCTAGCGGCGCTGTTGCTCCTGGCAGTGGCGCTCTATTTGCGTCTACACAATCTAGGCTTGCCCTATGATCGAGATGGCTATGATGAAGGCGTTTACTGGCAATCGGTTCGCTCGATGAGTGCCGGTCATGCCCTCTATGGGCAGGTTTTCTACGCGCAACCGCCCTTCTTCCTGCTCTCGGTCTTTCCCATCTTCATGCTCTTCGGCCAGACGCTCTGGGCTGCACGCCTCGGCGTTGCCCTCTTTTCTCTTACCGGCTTCATCGGAGCCTTCTTACTCGGACACAAACTGGCAGGACGCATCGGAGCCCTCTGCGCGATGCTGCTCCTCGTAATCGATCCGTTCTTTCTCACACAATCTCAGACGCTCCAGGCTGAGGCACCTTCCGCAGCGCTCTCATTGCTTGCGATTGGTCTCGCCTATGTCTGGTGGGACGCACCGGCTGGTCTATCCGGCATCCTTCTGGCGGTGCTTTGTGCCGTCTCGCTTATGCTCAGCATCTGCTGTAAGCTACTAGGAGTAGCAACAATTGTCCCGATTGCCCTGATTATGGGCACACAACTCTGGCGCGTCTTCCGCGTCCCCACGACATCAGATGCGATAAAACAGGGTACTATCCGCTCGATTATCTTCGGCATTATTGCTTTCATCCTGACCGCACTTGTTTTGTTTTTACCTTTCATTAGCGCATTTTCTCAACTCTGGGCAGATATGGTCACGCTTCATACCGCGTCCGCTCTTTTCTACAAAGCGGAACAGGCACAAAACATTGTTATGATGCATGGCATTCTGACATCAATTTCAGCGATAGCTGCCCTGGTCGGTATCATCCTTGCCCTCTTACGCAAAGACTGGCGCGTCCTGCCGTTGATCGCCTGGTTGCTCGTAACGATTATTATGCTCTGGCTCCAGGTGCCACTTTTTCACCACCATCTGGTAGCGCTTATTCCACCTCTCCTCAGCCTTGTGGTCATTAATCTGGACCCGTCTCTCTGGCACAAACCATGGAAGATCTCTCCGTTGAAACTGGCCTCTCTGGTCGGCCTTGTGCTCGTTCTGGTCACGATTGGTATCAATGCTGCGGGGGTCAAGTCGTATTATGCCAGTCAACGCATGGCCAGTAATAGTGACGCGAACAAGCAGGTCAGAGCGGTAGCCGCCGATGTCAAAGCAGCCACACGTCCTGATCAACTCGTGATCACAGATGCGCAGTTTGTCGCCGCAGTTGCCGATCGCAATACACCACCATCGCTGGTCGACACCTCGCTCGTACGCGAGGCTACCGGCTATGTAACGCTGCAACAGCTTATTCAGGCCGCACAGCTCCCTCAGGTGCATGCAGTACTCTTTTATAGCGGACGTTTCAATATAAAATCGCTTGCGCCATTCCGCACCTGGGTTGCTGCTCACTACCACCTTGCGAAGGACTACGGATCGAATCGACAGCTATGGGTCAAAGGATAACGCTACCCGATTCCTGGCAACAATGAGACTGGCGCGAAAATGTTGCGTCATCTTCACCTGTTCATACGTACAATGAATAGAGGCACATTGTTGATCTCTATTGAGACCACAGAGAGGATTTTGGCTTATGCAGAAAAAGAAACGGACCTTCAGTACGATGGAGATTGTCCTGGTCGGTGTTCTGGTCGGTTCGCTGGTACTTTCGTTTCTCCAGGCACGTCAGGATGAGAAGCATTCTTGAGCCCGAGTTGCGCGTCTTTCAGGATAGCGGTGAGAGAAATAGAAGGATAGTATTTTTCTCATCGCTGCGCTATCAGGCAGCGACGAGTGCCTGTGTATGTGAGAGCACATCGTAGTAGCCGCGAACCACGTGCTCCATGGCTTCATGCCAGGTATGCTTCCCGGCTGCAACGACGGCGGCTTCACGCATACGTTGCCTGCTCTGCTGTTCGTTCACCAGAGATTGTAAGCTCTGCTGATACATCTCTATACGCTCCTGCTCACTGAGCCCCTGCATCTGCGCGAGCAGACCAGTCTGGCCGTCGCTCACCAGATCACAGATTCCTTCGGCATGGAGCCCAACGACTGGCAGACCGCTGGCCATGGCCTCTAACACGACCTGACCAAAGGTTTCCGTGTAAGAAGGAAAAGCGAACACGTCGGCACTGGCATACGCACTCGCCAACGCTTCACCACGTAGATAGCCCGTAAAAGTGACCGGTACCCCCTGAAGCTCCTGCTGCATTTCGGTAAGCGCAGGACCATCGCCAACGATGACCAGGTGGCACCGTGCGTGATCCATTTCACGATAGGCTTTGACGAGAAGACGAAGATTTTTCTCCCAGGAGACGCGCCCGACGTAGAGCAACACAACCTTATTCTCTGGCTGTTCTCTCTCGCTCAACCAGCTTGAACGCAGGTGCTCGTCTCGCTGTCCCGGGAAAAAAAGTGTGGTGTCTACGCCCCGCGGCCAGATTTTCAGATGCTCAAATCCCTGTGACCGCAGCATATTCGCAGTTGATGGGGACGGGCAAAAGGTGAGTTCGCACTGATTGTGAATAAAGCGATTATACAGCCACATTGGCTGTGTAAGCATAGAAAAGCCAAAATGCGAGCAATAGGCCGCGAGATTGGTATGATATGAGGAAATTAAGGGTTTGTTAAAAAAACGTGCAGCCGCAACACCTGTTGCTCCCAGAATAACTGGATCAACCAGGTGAATAATATCGGGACGAAACTCATGGAGCCTGCGGAAAAACAATGGTCGGAAGAAATTAAATTTTAATTCTGGATAGAAGGGAAATGGTAAGCCAGCGGTCCCTACAACCTCTGCTCCGGCATACTCAGCCATGCCGCTCTCGGGTCCGAGCAGGAGTGCTTGATGCCCGTTGGCCTGCAAGTGTTCCAGTAGTCTGGCTAAAGTACGGGTTACACCATCCAGTTTCGGCAGAAAATTTTCCGTAATAATTGCAACTCGCATGATTCACCACCTGATATCCTTCTGGCTATAGAAAGACGTTAAGACTTCTCTCACCACTCGATAGCCAGTGAGTGCCAATAGACAGTATCTTTGTTGATCTCCTTCCTAAAAGTAACATGAAGGAGTTAGTGGGGAGTTAAGCAGTGTTACAGGTTTGTAAAGACACAACTAAGTCATGGTTAAAAATGAGAGGCCGAAAAGTCCTACTTTTTCCCCACCTCTGGCACATAACGAGACAATTCATTTCTCGATCCGTTATAGTTAATCGAAAACATGTTTTTTCATAGCTTGTTGATAGTCAATTTATACGGGTTCATAGTATTTCGCTGGCACTCATTCTTATTGTTTATGGCTAGATGAGTAGCAAGGCATACATAAGCAAGGACTGCTTTGTGGATGTTGTAAGGGAAGGAAGAGACGCAAGTGATGCGGGTATAATAGCAAAATTCAGGTAAATGTAGGAGATACTACGGTGAACGATCAATTTTTTAATAATACACCAGCACAGAGTCCGCAAGCCGGACAGCAAGGAGCACCCTCCGATTATTATTCAATCGATGGGCAAAACTCTGGTGCTTCTCAGCAAGGAACGCCGTTCAGGAATTCCGCGGCACCTTATCCTCCTACATCATCCAGCATGCCAGAAAATGGTCAGAATCAGTCATCGCCTCCATCACAATTTAAGGGTTTATTTGCGCGCCCCACTTCGATCGCTCCCGAGTTAGCTTCGAGAAAATATACCGACCCGCTTCCACCACCTGCGAATATGCCCGGCTATCCTCAAGGACCGGCTCCGACAAATGTTACCTACGCGCCTCCAGCCATAGGTGCGTCCGAGAGCCCGACACAACAAATGCCCTTCCAGACGCCAATGCCCGGCGAAATTTCTGTTCCTCCCGGCTTTGGTTCTGGCTTTTCAGCACCAGATGTTGCGCAGCCCTGGTCAGCTCAATCTCCTGCACAGACACCTTATTCAGTACAGGAAGCACTTGAGGCACTTGAAACGATTCCCACGCCTGCGCAGAAGCCGTCCTGGCAAAACTCACCTACGCAAAGCCCACCATGGCAGAATGCGTCGACGCAAAGCCCACCATGGCAGAGTTCGCCCGCGCAAAATCCTTTCTGGGAGAGCGCACCTGCTGAAAATCCTTCCTGGGATGGCGCTCCCGCTCAGAATCCGCCATGGCAGAATGCGCCTGCTCAGAATCCACCCTGGCAGAGCCCGCCTACACAGAGCCCGCCATGGCAGAATGCGCCTGCTCAGAATGGCTTTTCAGCGCAGGGCAATTCCACGCTCTATCCACCAAAATCTCTGTCTGGCTCCGGGCAACGGAACACACCACCGCCGCTGGTAGCTACTCGCCTGAGGGCTCCTAAAAAGCGTGGCCTGCCAATGTGGTCTCGCGTGCTCATAGGCGTGCTGGTTGTGTTTCTCGTTCTCGGTGGCAGTGCCTATGCTTATTACCAGGCAAACTACGCTAAATCGCTCAGCAGCATTACCAATCAGCAAGTTGTCCATCACAATGCCCAGGGTCAGGTCGTGACCGCAACACCGGGCAGCGGAGATGTGCTGACGGGCGGTCGCTTAAATATTCTCTTGCTCGGCAGTGATACGGATGGCAAATCGGCTGCTCCATTAGCACAAACGGATATTATTGTCACGATTGATCCTCAGACGAAGTACGTGGGCATGCTCTCCATCCCTCGCGACCTCCGTCTGTATGCGCCCAAAGTTGGGGCGGTTAAGCTTGACGAGGCCTTTTCTTATGGCTGGCAGATGTCAACTAATGCTGATGCTAGTTATGCAAATGCGGTCGGTATGAGTATCGACACAATTGAACAAAATTTTGGCATTCCAATCAACTATTCTGCCTGGGTGGGCTTAGATGGCTTTGTGAAAGTTATTGATACGGTCGGCGGCATTGATGTCGATGTGCTCCATCCGATGGTGGATGATGTCTATCCAAACGATGTCAGCAATCAAGGCGGTCAGGCGTATGACTACAAACGCCTGTATATCGCTCCCGGACCACAACACCTCGACGGTATTCATGCCCTTGAGTATGTCCGTACACGCCACTCGGATAGTCAGGCCGATTTTGGCCGCTCGGTCCGTCAACAACAAATCCTCAGTCAGTTGAAAAATAAGTTGACACAGATTAATGTCAATCAGCTACCAACGTTAGTTCAAGACCTCAATGGACATGTCAAGACTGATATGCAAATCTCGGATATTCCAAAACTCATGAATTTTGCGCGTGGCATCGACCCGAGCAAGATCCACAGTCTGGTCCTTAGCGCGCCCTATTCGGTCTCTGCCGGTACGGTCCTTAAAGGCGATACCTCGACAGACTATATCCCGGTCTGCTCTCAGATCGTTCCACAAATTCAGCAGATGTTTGATCTGGGCGATAAAGCAACCTGCCCTACCGTTGGAGCACGCTACTCTTTTCCTCAGACGGCTACAGCGCCAGCCACATCCAATCAGGTTGCCACGACAGTTCCAGCGGCATCCAGCCTGGCAGCCTCTATTCAACCGGCTCAGACGACAGACTCTACTGCGATGACAACCGCTACCGCCTGGCAGATGCTCGGGGCCGCGAATGCTAACAGCAAGCAAACTCCAGAGACGATGGGACAGGTCAATTCGATGGGCATCCCTGCTCTCACCAACCCGGCTACGACCGAAGTCCATAGCCTGCTTGATCTCATGTTTATGACCGTCTTCGAGTCTTTTGATGCCGCCAGAACATAAGGGGCCTCAAAAGACCTGAATCGGCATGACAGTATGATACTAAATATCTAGAAATACTTCTTAAATGTTAAAAATAGAGGGCATATGAAGAGGAAAAAACAGAATTACTGGCAACTATGGAGTTTGCTTGCACTCCTTGCCCTGAGCTTGCAAAGTTGCCTGGGTATCGGCAATTCGCCATCCAGCAATTTTCAGAGCAATAAGACCTCCGGCGGCTCGCTGGGGGTCAATAAGACGGCCCAGGCGGTGTTTCAAGGCAAAATCTATTTTACATATAATCGCAATCTCTATGAGCTCGATGGCACAAAAAAGCTCACACAATTGACGAGCGGCATGGATGTACGCGATCCCGCCGTCTCCCCTGATGGCAAGTGGATTGCATTTGTCAAACGCTATGAGGACTATTCCGATCTGATGCTTCTGCCCTCCACTGGTGGTCAGCCCAAACTGCTGCGCTCAGGAGCCGGACAATATCTCGCCAATCCCAATTCGCCGATGGGGGCCCCTCTCAGCACGGCAGTCTGGTATGCTCAACCTTCCTGGCAAGATAACACGCACCTGGTCTTCTTGAGCGATCTGGCAAAATCCTATACGAACCCCGGCGTGGACGCTTTCTTGCTCGATCTCCAGGTCTTCGAGATCTCTATTGACAATCCTCAGGCTACGCCCCAGACGATTGCTTACGCCAACTACGGTGCCGGGGGCGATCGTGATCCTAGCTATCGCCCGGACCATAGCGATCAGATTATCTACACGCACTATGCCTACGATAACACTGGCCTGAAACAATTGACACAGCTCTATATGGAAGACCCCAACGCGATTGCCAATAATCCTGGCAAGTATCGTCCCGGAGCAACGGGCTTCGCTTTCGACCCGGGCGTCGCGATTACGCCTGAAGATCAGTCGAATCTCGAGCCCGCCTTCTCTCCTGATGGCAATACAATCGCTTATGTACGCCGTATGGATGCCACGCATATGGGTCTGTATATCATGCCCGTGCCAGAGAATATCACACAGGACCCCAATAATCCCGACGTTGATAAGCAAGCACTGGACCAATACAGTCAGTCGGTACTGCTTGAGCAGGGACTCTTCATCAGTCAACCATTCTGGTCACCTGACGGCAAGGAGCTGGCTTATCTTGCCTATAATAATAGCGTTTTTGACATCTGGTTCGTGCATGTGGCCACTGACACCAAAACAAAGATGCTCAAGGTGCAGGGGGCACCGGTTCAACTGACGAATGCCGGTGGCCACCTGGACGCGGATTCACGTCCCTCGTGGGGAGCATAAAATCTCCCCCGAGGGCCGCATCGGTCAGGCCTGAATCATGCCATATTGCACTTTCATCGCGAGAATGCGTTGTACTGACTGATCCACCTGCTGCGTACTCAACTGACCATTCTGGATAGCCTGATTGAGCGAAGTAATTAGACTGGCAACGTCTTGCGCACGATAGGGCCCTTCGACGATATCATTGCCTGCGATAATCGCCTGTGTCGCCGCCTGTACCATAGGCATATAGTTTGCACGCTCCAGCATATAAATGCCATCGGTGATGATCACGCCATTGAACCCCATCTGTTTCCGCAAGGTATCCGTGACCACCTTTTGTGAAAGCTCTGCCGGATTATTCGGATCAAGGGCATTGGTAAAAACATCTGTCGTCATAATCATAGCGGGATTATTCTGCTGAATCAGATGCGTATAGGGGAATAAATCATTGTTTTGGAGCTGAGACAGGCTGCTTGTAACACGCGGCACTTCCTGATGTGGATCATCCCCTGCGGGCAATGAACCCAGACCCGGGAAGTGTTTTAAGCAGCCAGCAATCCCACCCTGCTGCAAACCATTCAGAAAGGCACCGGCATACGTGGTCACCGTCTGAGGATTATCGCTAAACTGGCGGCTCTCCAGCAAATTGGTCTGCGGTCCCACGTCCACAACAGGTGCGAGATTGACATTAATACCCAGAGACTTCATAAGCTGCGCGGTCTTCGCGCCCTGATTGAATGCCGCATTGGGATCATTGGTAGCCGCCAGAGCAGCGGCTGAAGGCTGAGGGCCAGCGAACTCAGAAAGCTTATTGACCAACCCACCTTCCTGATCAACAGCCACTAAGAGTGGCACATTGGCATCCTTCTGTGCTTGAGAGATAAAAGCATTGGCGGACGCAACGGTATTGATAGGCGCATTAAAGTTTCCATTGGCCTGCTGAAAAAGGAAACCACCGACGTGGTCCTGGGTAATCATTGCAGGCAACTCAGTATCCGCATATTGCGTTCCAATATACTCGACCATAATCATCTGCCCAAGTTTCTCGTCCAGCGTCATATTGTGCATGAGCTGCTGAACTTTCGCCTGATCCTTCTGTTGTTGCTGCGCAGCAACAGTCGCGCTCAGGTCTACTACAGGGGCAGTCGCTGTAGGGACGGTAGGAGAAGCAATAGCCACAGTAGAAGCGGCCGCACTATTTCCGCTGGCTTCGCCTGTGGCACCACAACCAACCAGTAGCACGATGAAGCTACAGAGAAGTAGGAAGGCATGGGAAGGCCCGGATCGCCTGGAAATAGTCCGTTTCGTTTGCATGAATAGAAACTCCTTGGTATATCAGCATCCGATAAAAAATAGCACAGACTTGCCATGAGAAACGTCAATTTATCAAGAGAAGTCACTCTTTAGTACTATTCATCCTTGAATGATATCGCACATTGCGCATAATCCAAACTCTTTGACATCCTTTCATCACACAGAGAAAACGATGGTGCTAGTATTTTCGATGCATTTTGTTACACATTCGTTGCTTCTGAGCACAGCCAGCAGAAGAAAAGAAAGGCATGGAGTACTCGACGTTATAACTCATTAATGGTATACTACCCTCTGAAACTATAGAATCCCTTGTGGTGTATTCGCCCAGGTTGCTTGAGGTAGAACGTTGAACCAATTTGAGGGCACACTGATAGCGGGACGGTACGAGATACGTGAGCATATCGCCACGGGCGGCATGGCGAGCGTCTTTAAAACCTGGGATCACCGCGTAGAGCGGATCGTTGCAATCAAAGTATTGCGATCCCTGGACAAAAATGACTCACGAGCCGTCGAACGCTTCCGCCGCGAAGCGCGTGCAGCAGCCGCGCTAGCACATCCAAATGCCGTCACCATTTATGATTTTGTGGAAGAGATGGGCCAGTATTTTCTGGTGATGGAATATATTCAAGGCCCAACTTTGAAACAGCTCATTGGTCAGCGCCGCCAGCTTCAGGCCCGCGAGGCCATAGAAATCGCAGCGCAGGTTTGCGCCGTCCTTCAGGTTGCTCATGCTCGAGGCTTTATCCATCGCGATATCAAACCTCAGAACATTATGCTTGCCTGGAGTGGTGCAGCCAGCATGGGAGATGGCGGTGCCTGGGTCAAATTAACCGACTTCGGTATCGTACGTGTTGCCGAAGATGCAGGCTTAACAAACAGTGGTATCGTGCTGGGTACAGCCGATTATTTATCGCCGGAGCAGGCTCGTGGTGAAACTCTCACGGCCTCTTCCGATCTCTATTCGCTTGGCGTTGTCATGTTTGAGATGCTTACCGGTCGCCCTCCGTTTGCCGGACCAACGGCGGTTTCCATCGCTATGCAACATGCCACGGCCAATCCGCCACCACTACGACAATTTAATCCTACGGTACCTGGCGTTCTTGAACAATTAGTCATCCGTACGTTACAAAAAGAGCCAGAGGACCGGTTCAGTTCAGCGGCTGAGATGCAGCAGGCCCTGCGCCACTGCGCCAAAGAGATCTCGCGTGTGAAACAAGCTTCTTCCACTGCAATACCACCTCAAGCTTATCCGCGCAACTACCCTCTGGGTGCCGATGGGCAGGGACCAACTCCTCCTTCCAGACGTGGACAATACACGCCATAATCGACCAGGGGAAGATAGCGCGAGAACCACCTTCCTGGTCGCTCTTTTTCTTGCTACCAGACGGTTCTTTGCTACCTCTCCCCTTTCCGCCTGCCAGCATCGTATTCTCTGGCCAGTACTATCTGGCGCAGAGATACTAGTTTCCCTACTATCGTCGTTTACTTTGGTAAGGATATCCTTGCCATCAATGGGAATTTACATTATGGAAAAGACACAAATTGCGACTTCTCAGGCCCCTGCGGCTATCGGACCTTACAGCCAGGCGATACGCGTTGGTCAGTTTATCTATACGTCCGGGCAAGTTGCCCTCGATCCAACAACTGGCGAGATGGTCGGCTCTGACGTACAAACGCAAACTCATCGCGTGTTTCAAAATCTTCAGGCTGTGCTGGCAAGCGCCGGGAGCTCGCTTCAGCAGGTCGTCAAAACAACGGTCTTTCTGGCTAGCATGGATGATTTTCAAGCCATGAACGCCGTCTATGCCTCTTATTTCGGAAATGGGGAAGTCACTCCTGCGCGCTCGACTGTGGCTGTTGCCGAGCTACCCAAAAAGGCGCTGGTCGAAATTGAGTGTGTAGCGCTCGTCCAATCCTAAGCACGGGAGTAAATTTGGTGAAAACTGCTGCTACTATCTGGCGTACTGCCCTTGAGCGCCTGGAGAAGTCATCAGTAGACCTCGACTCAAAGTCCTGGCTACAAGATGCTCGTCTCCTCAATCTTCCTCCAGGTGGGCCCGACCAGGACGGATTTTTTGAAGGACAACAGCCTGGTGCTTCTTTTGTCCTTCAGGTTTCTAGCGATCTGGCCCGCGATGTTATTAGCGCACGCTGGCAACACGCCCTTGAGCAGCTTCTCCAGGACATTACGGGCCAGACTGTGTTGCTTACTATCGCCACTGATGATCTCCCTGCTGAATTTGGATCACCTCCTCCATCAGGTCGTGACCCCTTTCAACGCGTCCCACCACAGCCGGGCTATCCCAGAGGGAACTATAATCCTTTCTACGATATTGCACCGAAAACTCCGTATCAGCCCGAATTGCAGCATGTAACCCATAATGCTGGCGATTCGTTGGAGGAGTGGGATAATGAGCAACGTGCCAATATTTTGATGCACAATCGGCTCAATCCGCGCTATACGTTCGATGCCTTCATCGTGGGCAATAGCAATCGGTTGGCCCATGCCGCCTCGCTTGCGGTGGCAGAGGCACCGGGCGAATCGTATAATCCTCTCTTCCTCTACGGCGGCGTGGGACTGGGCAAGACGCACCTTCTGCATGCCATCGGGCATCAGGGGGTACAGACGGGCCTCGCGGTTCTCTATGTCTCTTCCGAACAATTTACCAATGAGATCATTAACGCGATCCGCTACCGTACGACCGAAGAGTTTCGCGCCAAATACCGCTCAGTCGATATCTTACTGGTCGACGATATTCAGTTTATCGCAGGCAAAGAGTCGACAGAGGAAGAGTTCTTCCATACATTTAACAGCCTGCACGAGATGAGCAAGCAGATTGTCATCTGTAGTGATCGCCCACCCAAAGCGATTGTGAGCCTGGAGGAACGTCTGCGCTCGCGCTTCGAGTGGGGATTGATCGCCGACATACAGCCGCCTGATCTGGAGACCCGTATGGCGATTCTGCGCGTCAAGGCTGATCTGCTGCGCTACCGTGTGCCGGATGATATCATCTCCTATATTGCGGGCCGTGTGCAGACGAACATTCGTGAGCTGGAAGGTTGCCTCAATCGTCTGATGGCCTATCAGCAACTGCATCGTACCGAGCTGACAATGGATGTGGCACGTGCCGCAATGTCTTCTCTTGGCAACGATGTCAAGGAGACACGCTTGAGCAGCCGTCAGATTGCCGAGGCGGTGGCCGAGTACTATCGCATCTCGCTGGATGCCATGTGCGGCAAACAGCGCGATAAGCATATCGTTGTTCCGCGTCAGATTGCGATGTATCTCATTCGCCAGGAAACCCAGGCTTCGCTGCTGGAGATCGGTCAACTCTTCGGTGGACGCGATCACAGCACAGTGCTGCATGCCTGCGAAAAGATCGAACGCTCAGTCAACCTCGATCCAGCCCTCAGACGCGAGGTCATTGCCATTCGTGAGCAACTTATGCGCGATTAACGTGGTATATTACGAGGGAGGTCGACCAATCGACGACCTGAAGTTCATAGAGGATTATTGGAGAATTATGCTACCTGTCTATACCACGTATCTCATTGATCTGGATGGGGTTGTCTACCGAGGAGAAACCCTGGTCAATGGGGCAAAAGATTTTATTGCCTGGCTTCAGCTTACGCAGAAAAA
>DATJHM010000289.1:0-6857 GCA_035493895.1 Ktedonobacteraceae bacterium | reverse complement strand
TCGGGTGGACCTGTCCAGGGCGGGCCTTGAGTATGCCGATCTGCGCGGAGCGTTTATGGAGGGCGCTATCCTGATCAGAGCGAGGTTCCTGGAAGCGAATCTGACCAGAGTAGATCTCAGCGGGGTAGATCTCAGCAAAGCAGATTTGCGGAAAACACACCTGGAAGGGGCTATCTTAGGTGCCGCGAACCTGTCCAGGGGAGATCTGACCGGAACCGATCTGAGCAAGTGCCTGGGCACAAAAGAGCAAGTACGGGAGAAAGTCGCCGTTCTGGCTGGTAGAGCAGCCTAGCTCACCGATCAGTTTGGAGGAGGCCCGCGCCTCCTCTTTGTTCGCGAAGAGCAGTACGTTTGGGCTTCGATGATTCTGCAATGGGGATGGCCCTATCTCCTATTGCTGTGCTAGCTTCTCGAAGAACAGGCATTGTGCGAGGATGATTCGTTCTAGCTCTTCCAGGTCAACGCTCTCGTTTGGACCGTGAATGCGAGCTGCCAGATCCTCTGCTCCCCAGATGAGGATCTCTGCCTCGGGAAATTGCTCTTTGAGTACGTTGGTGAGTGGGATCGAGGCACCATCGCCGATGATCTGCGTCTCCCGCTGATAAGCTTCTTGGAGCGCCTGACGCGCTGCGGCGTGTGCAGGGCCATCGGTTTTCGCTACAAAGCCATTGTTTGCAGGGCTGTGACTGATGGCGATGTTTGCATGCCAGGGGGTGACTGACTGCAAATGTTGGGTGAGCAGTTCTAGCGCTCGTTCCGCATTCTGGTCAGGTGGAACACGGAGATTGATACGTGCTCTGGCCATATCAATCAGCGAATTTGCAGCACCAGCGATTGCAGGGGCATCCAGACCAATAACGTTTATTGCGTAACCTGCCCACACCTGGGCGCTGAGTGCTCTATCTCCAATGAGGTCAACGTCCGGCAAGAGGCTGGCTGCGCGGCGGAATGCGTCTTCTGGGATCTGTGCTCCTTGCCAATCGCTGGGATCTAAGCCTGGAACTTGTACGTTGCCGTGTTCATCGTGCAGGGTTGCAATGATCCGGCAAAGGGTGATAAGCGCATCTGGAACAGGGCCCCCGAAGACGCCATTATGCTGTTGATCCTTGAGTGTGCGCACTTCTACGGTGAGAGAGGCTGATCCACGCAGCGTTGTGGTAAGTGTTGGCTCTCCGACGACGATGCTTCCGTGATCACAGATGATGACGACGTCGGCGCGAAATAGATCAGGATGCTCTGGAATATAGGATGGCAGGCTGCTTTTGAACTCTTCGTCGCCCTCTATCACGATTTTGATGCCTACCGGAGGATGGCCATGGAATGCCTGGATCGTCGCGAGATGTGCGACGATGCCTGATTTATCATCGGCTGCTCCGCGTCCATAGAGGCGTCCATCGCGTACGGTCGGCTCAAATGGCAGGCTGTTCCATTCATGCAGGGAGCCTGGAGGTTGTACGTCGTAGTGGGCATAAAGCAGGATCGTCGGAGCCCCCGGAGGCGCAGGGATCTCTCCGTAGATGGCCGGGGAGCCATTGGGAATCGCAAGTTGACGTACCTGCTGGAAGCCTGCTGTGTGGAGTTGAGCCTCAACAAAGTTTGCAGCTTCTACTACCTGTTTCCGCGGGTAGCCTTCCATGGCGACTGATGGGATGGAGACTAATTGCTTGAGAACACTTATGCTTATTGGCATATGCTCATGCACGGCCTGACGCAGCTCTTGTGTTGTTGTCATTTTTCTCTTCTCAATCTGATGTTCTCGTTTCCATGTAGCGAGGAGATCACTATTTCGTCTCTCGCTTGCCATGAGCATACCAGAAATGAAGCGAGATAGGAATAACCGTTGCAGGCTTACCAGAGTTCATAGAACTGATCGGTCCCCAGGGTGGGAATGAGTGTGTGGGCTAACTTCGCTATAGGCCCCGTTTGTGTCAGTTCGAGCCAGCCATCGACGCTGCTTCGATAACACATCCGCTTCGCGCCGAACTGCCGTTGTGTTGGATCAAGGAGGATGAAGCGCAGTACAGGGGTGTATTGCGCAAAGCGCTCTTCCAGGGACTGCAATTTCGAAGTCAGGCCCTGGTATCCCCCTTCAATGGCCTGGAGCGTGTTTGCCAGAGAGTCGAAATTGGGGCCGATTTGCTCGTAGATCTCAATATAGTCGTGCTTTGTGGCGATCCGATATCGGCGGCCACTGGGATGCAGTTTTACCTCTTCCTCAACGGCTGCCACTTCCACGGGCGTGATTAATAAAGGACGCTCTTTGACCAGGGAGACTATGCCATTGATGCTCTCGCTAATCGTGAAGCCAGATGGGAACTCTGTGACTGGTTCACCCTTACTCTGATCCGAGCGACCAAAGTAATACCGTGGTTTGCCAGTTTTGGTCTGTCCTCTGTATAACGTATATGCCTGCCCTTTGCGATTGATGTAGTTGACTGGCATCTTGATCCTCCTCCTTCAAAAACCTCCAACATCTCCAGTGTACCATAGGATCTCGTGTCATGGTACCACTGCTTCTCACCAGTCGGTGAAATCTATGCCCAGAGACCCCTCGGTCGATCAAATGGGTCGCTGATCATGATCTCACGCACTCACGTCTAAAATCTGCTGCATCACCCGGGCCAGCTCCGTGGTGCAATCCTCGGCCAGAACCTGCCGTCGCCATCCCACGTGAGCATCCGGTCGCACCAGAACGCAGCCACTCTCGCTCACCTCCCTCAGGCGTGCCCAGTCATCGTAGAGGTCGAGCACCGCGCGACCAGGGCCAATGACAAAGCATGCGATCTCCACGCCAGTACGTGCGGAGACCTCCGCCGCCGCTTCTTTCCAGTTCTCGCCTCCAATACCGGTCAGGAGCGTGAAGCGACCCTTCCCCACCAGATCCAGCGTACTGACGGTCTGTCCGGCGTACTCCAGCCAGCAGTGCGGTAGCCGCGCTCCAGGCCAGGTGGTAGGCTGGTAGTAAAGCTCCTGATCACGAACATAGGCAGGCTCGGGCGTTCCATCGGAGACGACGGCTGCTGAGTGGTAGCGCTGATTGAACTCCACGCCGTGGCAATTGAATTCGTAGTTTTTGAGCTCGATGGCCTTGCGTAATTGCTCTCTCTGTCTGGCCCCATACGGCGTATTCGCTTTGCGCCCCTCCATTCCGGCGCGCATCTGCTCGGTATCTCTGGCCTCGTTGAACCCAAGTGCCTCATAGATTGGACCAAATTCATTAATGCTCTTATTTGCACGCTCAACGATCTGCTTGCCGATGGGGGTACGCTCATCGTTGTAGGTCTCCAGCAGTGAGGCATTCGCTTTTCCCTTGAGCACCAGAGCCAGCTTCCAGGCGAGATTGTAGGAGTCCTGGATAGACGTGTTCGAGCCAAGCCCGTTGGAGGGTGGGTGGCGATGGACGGCATCGCCGAGGCAGAACACACGCCCGTTGGAGTAGCGCGTGGCATACTGGCGATTGACACTCCAGAGCGCTGTGGAGTGGATCTTGATCGGGATAGTCTCATCTCCGATCAGATTGTGCGCGATCCTGGTTGCAGCCTCGTCGTCGATAGTGCCCGGGGGATCGTTGATATCGTAGCCCCAGATAATGAGCCATTCATTCCAGGGTCGCACCATGCGGATGGTGCCCATGCCGATACCGCCGATGTCAGATCCCGGTTGCAGTACCCAGTAGAGCACGCCCGGTCGATGGGCCACATATTTCGCGAGATCAGCTGAGAAAACGATGTTCATACTGCCAGCGATGTCCATCTGTCCCACCATGGGCAGATCGATGTCTCTGGCAATGATACTGCGACCGCCATCAGCTCCGAGCAGATATTTCGCCCTGATCTGGTACGCGTTTCCGCTGACACGATCGAGCACCGTCGCGGTGACGCCGTCAGCATCTTGCTCAAGTGAGAGATATTCGGTATTGAAACGAACCCGCGCCCCACTGGAGGCAGCCTCACCCAGCAGAATCGGTTCCAGCAAGTTTTGTGGGCAGTCGCAGATGTGAGATGGGCTTGCGAGTGTATAGTCTGCCATGCGGCTCGGATGCGTGCCCCAGGTACGCAGGCGTGCAAACTCTTCTCCAGCCAGACTCATACAGAAGACATTGTTGCCCATAATTTCCTGCGGTGAGGCTTTCTCGATCACATTTGCTTCGATGTCCATGTCGCGAAAGATTTCCATCGTACGCTGGTTGGTAATGTGCGCTCGCGGCGTATTTGCCAGCCAGCCGTACTTGGTCAGCACCATCGTATCCACGCCGTACTTGCTCAGGAAGAGTGCCGCCGATCCGCCAGCCGGGCCGCTTCCAATAATCAAAACGTCGGTCTCAATCTGTGGACTCATACTATCGCCTCCGGTCCTGTATTCGCGATTGCCTCTTCTGTTGAATATACACAAAGTTTTTTCAATTGTCCAATACAAAACTTTATGCCTGTTATACAGCTTACGTATCATCGTTAAGCTATAAACGGGAGGCCGCTGGAAAAGGGTCAGCAATGACACCTTGCTGGCGGCCTCCCTACAAACAGGGCGGAGGGGAAAATCCTACAGGTCATCGATGATGAGGTAGTCCATAAGCATACAGTTTCCTATCGGTCGAGCCGACGTAAACCATGCCCGTAACCACTGCTGGATCGGACCTTTCGTGGGAGCCTTCCAGAGTCGGGTTCCGGATAAAGAAAGCTTTATTGTGTTTGAGTCTATCAAGCAGTGGAATGAACTTGCGCTTTAATGCCAGGAAAAGTGGCAGGTGGTATCTCTCGAGATTTTGAAGCTGCTTGTGTGGCTTTATGGGCATCGCTGTGTCTTCTGTGGGAGAGTTCATATCACAAAAGATGTAGGTACTGTGCATTTTGCCTACATGATCTGTGCATATGATGCCGTATTATAAGAATGAGCCTTATGGGACGGTCAAGAAAATTCTTTCCTATAGAGAGTTTTTTTATAGCTCAACACGCAAACTCAATATATTTCTCTGGCCTGGAAAGGGAAGTAGGCCTTCAAACACAACAGATGTCTATCAACCAGGCCGTGGAGAAAAAGCAAATGAAGCAATGAGTTCTGGCATATTCGCCATTTCTCTGCCAGAAGAACATGCGCTTGACAGTATGTCCAGATAAATAGAAGGCTCGCCTACCCCTGTAAGGAAACATCTTATCGTTTCCTTATTCAGTCTATAAAGGAGAATCTATGTTAGACTTCAAAACCAGGTTTGCCACTAAGGAGAAGGAAGAGGATCCCTTTGATCTAGAGGTACGCTTTACTGAGGATGAACGCCCTGCTACTATTTACGATTCCACCTATCCCGCGGTTACCTGTTAGGTCAGTGCGGGTGATCAGTGCTATGAACGCTCTCTTTCCTTCTGAGAAAACGCAGGCTGACTACTGGAAAATATGTCACCGCCTGCTGTCTCATGCGCAGGTGTGTATCGCGTGGGGTGAGCAATGGCATAGCGATGTGGCTGACCGTGTGACGTTGATGTGTCATGTGTTGAACTACCTCGTGAATCGTGGGGATCTCACCGAAGCAGAATTGCTTGCTCAGCGTATTTTACTGCTTGGCGAACAGACGCTCGGTTCTGAGCATATCCTGATAGCTGAAGCGCTGAAGGGCCTGGCGGGTATCTCCTTCCAGCAAGGGAAATATGAACAGGCACAGCTCCTCTGTCAGCGTGTTCTGAATATTGAAGAGCAGGTATTGGGGCCGGAAGATGCCCGGGTCGCTGGCTCTCTCAATAACCTGGCTATTCTCTCGGCAGAACAGGGGAAGTATGAGGAGGCCGTGCCGCTCTTCCAGCGTGCCTTGCATATCTGGGAGCACACATTAGGGCCGATGCGTCCTCGTGTTACCACGGCTCTCCACAATCTTGGGGCCTGTTACCTGGATCTGGGGCAGTATGAGGAGGCTGAGTCGATCTTTCTGCGCGTTTTACATGTCGAAGAGCAAATATTGGGGCCTGGGGAGCCTGATATTGCCTTCCCGCTTACGAACCTGGGCACTATCTCTCGAGAGCAGGGAAAGTATGCGGCGGCAGAAAGCTTCTATCTGCGTGCTTTATGTATCAGAGAAAAGGCATTAGGGCAGAAACATCACCTGCTTGCCGAACCTCTCACGGGTCTGGCTACCATTAGCAGGGAACAAGGGAAGTATGAGGATGCGGAATTACTCTACCAGCGCGCCTTGCAGGTGTGGGAGCAGACGCAAGGCGCTGAGCATCCTTTGCTTGCCGAGTCTCTCACGGGTCTGGCGACGCTCTATCGCTACCAGGGGAAGTATCAGGAAGCCGAAACGCTCTACCAGCGCGCCCTGTCCATCCAGGAGCTGGTATGGGGATCAGAGCATTTTCTGTTAGCCGAGCCACTTCAGGGATTAGCACATCTCCTGACCGAACAGGGTGCATATGAGCAGGCAAAATCCCTCTATTTGCGAGCTTTGACGCTTCGTCAGCAGCGCGCGGGTGCACAACATCCCCATGTGGCCGCAAGTTTGTATGATCTGGCACATTTCTATCAGAGGCAGCAGCAAACGGCGGAGACCCTCTCCCTGTACCAGCAGGCTCTGCTTATTTGTGAGCGAACGTTTGGTCCGGAGCATGCCAGAACGCAGGAAATACGCGCTGATTATGTCCAACTTTTGCAGGACCTGGGACAGACAGATCCACAGAATATATAATGCAATAAACATAAATCGACGCGCGTCAATTTATTGCCAGCATCTCGGTTGATGTCTTAAAATCCTAAGCAATGCCGCAAATCTATACGCGAATCGCTCTAAATAGCAAGGAAAGGAATCATTTTCACTATGCAGGGCGTTGTCGTGTAGGAAATTATGTACATTCTCGTAGTTCGGAGTAATGAAGGGA
>DATJHM010000288.1:0-13300 GCA_035493895.1 Ktedonobacteraceae bacterium | reverse complement strand
ATATGAATTATGTATGTAATTTTGGTATCTGGTTAGATTACAAATTACACTCCTGCTATACTCAAACGAGGAGATTGATCAGTTTCATGATAGCAAGGGATGTACCAGCAGCCTCAGAAGTACAAACTTGATATATACCTACTATGTTGAGCAAAAACAATTTTGTGAATTACAAGATGATTGGCATGTTAGACTCGCAAAGTTACATATCATGCACTCATCTATACCTAATCTGTAAGGAGAGGCATATGCGTAAATTCAAGACTGTTGAAGAGCTAGAGCAAGAGCGTAAAGAAGCATTAGGGTTGATCCCGCTCAAGATGCCCACAGATAAATTATTGATAGCCTATGCTCGGCAATCGACAAAAGGGCAAGTATTAAAAAACAAAGAATCAGCCTTGAGCCAAACAACAGAGCAACTAGAACGAGGCAGAGAACTAGGATGGACAGATGAATTTACCGTTCTCCTCATCGAGAACCAAGCAAAGGATGGAACCATTCGTAATGCATCAGGGCGGCTTAGAATCGACGAACGAGAAGGTTTGAGCACGGTTATATATTATGTCCTTAACGATCTGGCAGGGGCAGTTATGGCACGTGATGTAGCTCGCTTCTTCCGTGATGAGGAACTTGTACAAGCTGCTACATTTGCAAAGACATGTAGAGATCATCGTGTACTGGTGATCACGGACGATTACCTCTATGATTTCACCCATCCTACGCGTGGAAAATCCGATTACAAGAAGTTTATACAGGAAGCTCAAGTTGCTGCCGACTACCTTACTAATCATGTCAAGAATGTCATGCACAAGCACAAAGAGCGTAAGGCACAAAGGGGAGAATTCATAGGGCATAGTATACCTACTGGTTATATGCTCGACGAAACCCGCACATTCTACGTTCCTAACCCCTATCATGACGAGCTTATCAGGAAATTGTTTAAGAGGTTCCGTGCTCTAGGTGGCAATATTGGCAGCTTACGAAGAGAGATTGTAGGTAAACTCATCTTCCCAGACTTGCCTCCCGACATATTAGCACGAGTCGGGAAAGTGCCACTTACCAAAGTCCCAGGAGGGTGGACCATTAAGAGCCGCGCTGGACTAGCCTACCTTCTAACCAACCCTGCATATATCGGCCATGTTTATCATAAAGGGCGAATTGTGAAAAAGAACGCGCATCCAGCGATTGTAGACGAAGAAGATTTCTGGTTTGCGTATTATCGTCTGGCATCTATGGATTTTGACGGAAACCCGATAGAGCGCCCGGAAGGTGTGACAAAACGATATCGGCAGGCTGATAGCCTCTATGGAAAGGGCGCAGATCTCGCCCTTTTTAGTGGCTTGCGGACAAATGGAACTCCTCTCATTGTGACGAATGCAAGCTCAAAATCAGGTGTATACGCCATAAACTTTCCAGATGCAGTACGCTATCTCGTTGAAGATCGCATAGAGGTAGCAGCACGTTTTGATAAAATTGCAATCAACAGCAGTACCATCGATGGTATATTCTCGGAACGTCTACATAGCAGAGTAAGGGAAGTATTGTATAACATCGGTGAGTATCCCTTAGATGAAGAGGATATGGAGGGGTTAGAGAGCAAGAGGCGGGAAATCAATACACACTTGTTAACAACTCTTGAGGAAATAGAGAAAGAACCGGAGGAAAAGCGGTCAGATCCATCGGAGAATCTTCGTAATGCAATCCAGGAGACAAAAATAGCCATTGCCGAAAAAGAGCGGGTGAGTGAACATGGAACACGTTCCATGCATCCAGTCGATATAGAACGACATTTCGCTTCTCTTGCAAAGCTACGTCGATCACTTGACGAGATGGAGAAGAAACTGGAGCGGGCAGAAACCGAAGAACAGGATCGGGAACAGGTTATGCAAAAACTACCAGAAGTTTATGAGAAATGGGGAAAGATGGACATAGAGGAGAAACGGCGCTTCATTCGAGTAGCCACAACGCGCATATCTCTGGATAAGCTTGCGACAGGATGGCTCAAGTTTATAATAGAGTGGTCGCCAGTTCTCGGAGGGAATCTCGTAGATGAGGCATACATCTGGAAAGTACAAGGCGGCACCGACTGGACAATGGAAGAGGAACAAACCGTGAGAGAACATTACCTTACAACTTCCCGCCAATGGTTAATGCAACAGTTGCCCGAAAGGACGTGGCAGGGAATCGCTAGCAGAGGACAAGCTATACATAGAAAAGCAAGAAAACCTTTTCCGTTCGCCCCTCCAGCACCAGGCTTTCCCACTGACAGTTATCTCTCAAGGAAGATTAGTTTGAACGACTGGCAAGTTATACAGGCCAACGAGCTCCCTCTTGATGTGATATTCAAAGAAAGAGTTTTTTGGAGAGAGTATATTGGGAAAGAACAAATTGACCTATCTTCAGCGAACAACAGAGAAGTATTACATTAACAATGAGTATATCAGCTCGTGCAAGACTGATTTCGGCGGCACAAAAAACGGTTCGAATCGCCTGAAGTCTCTCGCTATCAGTCCGCTCGACATCCGGGAAAAGCAGCTTATAAAATGTCTGCCAGGCTCCACCCAGACGCCACGAATCGACCAATCGACCCAATCCACGGAGACGACGAGCATCGAGAGGGGCCGGATAGAGTGCGCGCCCCAGAGGTTCAGGCATCGCTTGAATATTCTGCGCGTGCAACAGAGAGAGACCCGTTGCGCGGAAGAAGTAACGATCACGACCATAGCCCAGCCCCTCAGCCAGGGCCACAATCAGAGATTGATCATAGACGGAAAAAAGGCTAGCGCTGAACAGGCTCAGCCGCGCATGCACCTCTTCCACAAAAGCGTGCGTTTTTTGCTCAAAACGTATCTGGCCCGCCAGCGACAAAATACGCACAACTTCGTCCGGGCGAAGATTGGGCATCACGGCGTGACAGGGCCAATCGACCAGCCGGGGAGCAGAGGGCGGCAAAGGCCATGTCCCTGGTGCCACAACATCTTGCAGACAGCAAACCGGGACATCCATCCCATCCTGGCGTCTTGTCAGATGTCTGCTGTCGAGCGAGAAAACGACATGGAGAACGACATTATTATAGCGCGCATCGTGATGGTGGCCGTGGACCATCCAATCTGCCGCACGCACGTGAAATTCAACGTCACCCACAACCTGCGATGAGGCCAGATGAAGCGACTGGACAACGGATAAGAGAGGACGATAGGAAACGGCAAAAACCGCATCACGCACGTCCGGGCCGGTAGCGCCACCGGGAAGACCCGCGAACAACAATGTATAGGTAGCTCCATCATGTGTTGGCAGTGGACACCCTGGTGGCAGAGACCACCAGCGTTGAGCCACCTCCAATTCGTGATGATGTGCGATACTGGTACGCTTACCTCCTGATCTCACACACGCTCCTGTACAGAGGGTGGGATCTTCTCCTCAGTCACAGGCTCGGCTGATGCATCTGGCACGCCATCGCGCACCGGATGAGAGCCATTGGTGCCTCTATAGTGCGGACGGCGTGAGGCGGTGGATGGGGACTCGTGCAATTCATCGCGCTGCTCATAAGTAGCAAACGCCATACCTTCAGCCACCTCTGCCTCTGCTTCTGCGTTGATAGCAGCGCTGACAGCCTCTTCCTCAGCGGCTTCAGCATCTGCGAGAGCTGCATGGGCCTCGGTAGCCGCACGTTCAGCAAGTTGGAGAGCCATCTGAGCCTCACCAGCGGCAAACGTACCGTTCTGGATAGCAGATTGTAGTTGCGCAAGCGCCTGATCAGCCTGGAGCGCAATCGTGTATGCATTACGCGTGTGAATACCGCAGGCTTCAGCCAGAGCTTCCGCCTCAGCGGCTGCCGCAGCGGCAACATCCGCAACAATCATGGCAGCAACCGTCTCTACCTCTTTCTCCTCCTCATCCAGTTGCTGCAATTGCTCCTCCTCAGATAGTGGGAGAACATTGGCGCAGGCTTCTTCTTGTGTGGAGGATAGTAATGATGCTTCTGCGGCAACAACCTGTTCAATGACAGCGAGAGGAAAGGGAGGCGCTGCCGGTACAGTACGATAATACGCCAACTCTTCCAACGGAGCTTGTGCTACTGCGTGTTCCGCGACCGAGTGAATGAGCGCATTGGCAGGGAGATCGAAGACAACCTCATCCTCACTGAGATCAAGATCTGCAAGAGAGTCTGCGTCCTCGGACTCATCCTCAGTAGCGGCTTCTTCAGGCTCAGCAGGCCCTACACTTTCGGAAAAATCAATGTTCATCCGTATCGAGGCGAGCGTCTGGCGCTGAAGTTCTATCTCTTGAGTGACGAGAGCCAGGGCCTTCTCCTGATCGCCCTGTTCCGAAAGCTGCATCAGGCTATCAACCGTATGCTGAGCATCGTGCGCCAATGAGGAGAGGGTCGCAGATTCAGTCTGGAGAAGCTCTAATTCAGGGAAAAGATGGCGGCCATCCAGCATTTGCTCCAGATGAGCAAGCATATGACTGGCACGCGTAGTGGCAATATACGCAGCCTGTTCAGCCATCTCAGCAATGGCACGGGCCTCGCCGAGTAATGCCGTTCTCTGGCTGGCAAACTTGATAGAGACTTGTTGCTCCTCTTCTGCCTGTTCAACCGATGGGGTTAATACAACAGATTGCTCTTCTTCTGGCTGTTCTACAACCGATGGCGTTGATACAACAGGTTCCGGCAGTTCCACAGACATCACTAACACCATCTCAGATTCCTCCTCCTCATGCACATGCCCATCAGCACCCTTTTCTCCGACAAGTGACGCTACGAGATCGCGTTCTACCGGCTCCAGAGGCTCCGCGCTTTCAGGCTGTTCTGCCATTGCGGGAATATCAGCAGGAGCCAACACAACCTCTTCATACTCACTATACACCTCGGCCAATTGTTCTGGTTCAGCAACGTCAACAACAATAACAGATACTTCTTTTTCAGCGGGCTCAACCGTAGGACCATCGACAGATAGGAGAGAAGGAATTGCAGCTTCCTGCTCCGTAGCCTCCTCCTGTGCGGGTTCAGCAGCCTTTGAGGGTATGCTTTCCGACCCAGTAACGTCCGGTTTCAGAGCAGAGACTTCTGACGGGATAGCATCCGAATCGGGATCAATCGCTGCCTGTAATTGTTGGCGCAACAGAGCCAGGCGGCCATTTAAGCGTTCAACACGTTCCTGGCGTTTTTGCAGGCGTACCTCAGCGCGATGGAGGCGAGCCAGAGCGCTCTCATAGCGCTCCTGAGCCTCTTCTAAGCGCCCCAGCAAGCGCTGTTCACGTTTGCGTAGCCTCTTTACTTGCTTCGCGCGCTGTTTTGCTTCAGGCTGCATAGGTACTTGCTTTGGCATATCCTTCTCTCCTCTAGAGCTTGTGAGCATCCTCTATTATTGAGGTTTCAATATTTTTGTTTTTACATCTACCAATAAAGTAATACAGATGAAAGAGAAAAAAACGGAAATCGGCAACGTTATCTTAACGTATCCCGTTACCACTGACAATAAATAATGGGATATTCGGCCACCAGGCTAAAAATTGATAGACAGCAGATAAATATTCTTGTAGAATAGAGATAGAGGGTATATTTAGTTTAATTCCTACAGAAAACTGACGCAAAAATTTTTAGGGAGCATCCCACATTTTATTACTTATACTGTTATAAATTGGGATTGTCAACTACGTCACTCTTTCTCCCTAGTGCAAAAACACTTGCCCTGTTCGTTTTGCGTGTTTCTACGCTCCCTCTGGGGATAGTAGGAACAAAATCCTTTGACGACCCACTTGAGGGTACTGAAACTAGCTACTTACCATGTATTGCTTGTATTTGTACATTGGCATATTGCGTACCCTTTTTGAAAGCCAGGGAATAAAATTTCAATGAATCAGCATAAAAGCATGCATCTCTACGCATGTCGGCCACGGAGGATTGCAACATTTCTCCTGGTAGCAAGCGCCCTCTTCTGTACCCTTGCGGGATTTATTGTTACCCCTCCAGCCGCACAAGCTCAAGAAATACCGGGCGGCAATGTAGCCAATCCGGTCATCAGCGCTGTTGATATAGCCGAACCAGCAATTGTAAGAATCATCACCAGTGTACCGGGCCGTTTAACGGTCAATTTCACAGCCGGGAATAGTGTGACCTTTCCACGAGATGGCACCAGCTATCCTCTGGACATTTCCGGTAGTGGATCCTTTATAAGTGCTCACGGCGATATCGTAACAGCGGACCACGTCGTACGCCCGCCAGAGGCCGACATGACCGATTTCCTCTATCAGACGGCGGCACAGGACATAGCCGACTATCTGAATAACACCTTCAACATGAATCCGCCGTATAACGCAGATCAGGTCTACAATGCGCTGGCAACAGGCACATTTCGTTCTGATCCACAATTCGACGCACCAACAAGCAAGATCTATCTGAGTGCGGCTTATACTGGTCCGCAAAGCGCAAGAACATTCAAGAATGTCGCTCCAGGTAATTTTGCTTCCATTGATGCAATCAAGCAAGAGAGCCCTTTTAACAAGCAGGATCTGGCAATTATCCATGTTGCGATGAACGATACACCTAGCATTGCCCTGGGAGACTCCACTTCCGTCTCGCAGCAAGATGAACTCACGATCATCGGCTTTCCAGGCAACGCGGATATTACGCAACGGGATGATCCTACACAACTGCTTACCGCCTCAGTGAACAAAGTCCTTGTCAGCGCGATCAAACAGGACGATGATGGCACGCCATTGCTGCAAGTCTCAGGCAATGTTGAACATGGAGATAGTGGAGGACCTGCACTGGATAGCCGTGGCAATATTGTGGGTATTGTGAGCTTTCAGAAAGACAGTATGGGCCAGCCAAACAGTACCTCGTTCTTACATGTCAGTGAGAACGTTCAGCAGATGATCAAGACATTGAAGCTGAACACGACGCCAGGAAAATTTCAGCAGCAATGGGAGCAAGGCTTTCGCGACTATGCGTCAACCAGCGCCGGTCACTGGCATAAAGCAGATCAGGATTTTAGCAAACTGGCGGCAAATTATCCCGCCTTTAATGGACTAAAACCCTTCTTAATCTACACCCAGGCACAGGCTAAAAACGAGCGCCTGCCAGAAGCGACAACACCAAAAAGCACTACCTCACAAGCTATTCCGTATCTCCTGGTTGGAATCGGAATCGTGCTCTTGCTCGTCATCGGAATCTTCCTGTTCAGACGCAATAAAAGAAAAAGTCCATATACTTACCTGCCAAATTTCCAGGCAAATACAGCGATGGCAACTGGAAACGTACCCAATCCATCGCCTTATAGCAATCTATCATTGCCAGCCTCAACCCCACAGCAGGCGGTACAACTCACGCCGTGGGAGCAACAGATAGCGGATTCTAGCACCTGGAAGCCAGCATCGACCTCCGCTTCTAGAGAGCTGCCATATACAAATCCTACGCCCTGGAATACCCCGGCAGTAACGCCCAATGCGCCAAATTACGCCAACAGTGGTACAACGGGTGAGATCAATGGATATGGCAACAGGCAATCGGCTCCATTCGCTAAAGAACTGCCTGCGGCATGGTCGAGCGAAGATGCGATCATTGTTGATCCACTGCCATATGCGCCGAGTGCGCCACACTATGGTGCGAACCCTCAAGCTGAGAATAAAGAGATTACCAATAAGCGGGAGGCGATTCAGAAAGAGCGAGAGCGCAGACAAGAAGTCAATCAGCAATCAATGCCAATGGGAAATAACAATCCACAGGCGGGATTCGACTGGCCACTTCCTGCTACCTGGCAGCAAATACAAACACCTGCTCAGGATGCAAGTAAAGAGCCCACGCAGCAGGCTCCGCAAAGAGATTTTGGTGGCGCAACCAACTTCGACTTTAACCGAGGAAGACAGCCGTAGTTCCAGCGTACATAGGGAGCAGACAGAATACCAACAAGAACTGTCTGCTCTCTTTTTTTGCCCTCAACAAAGCGTGCTAATACTCAGGAAGCCTGCTTAATAGCGATATCGCCGCTGGTAGTGATAATAGACACATAAGCGGGTGAAGAACCGGCACCCGGCATGTTGTCAAAATCATTGTCAACGTTGCCAGAAGAGGTATGGGTCTCAGCGACAAGGGATGAGCTGGACGGCAGGTTCAGACGTACATCACCACTTCTCGACTCGAACCGATACGGGCTCCCGGCAGCCAGCGATCCATTATACGTGATAGAACCGCTAAACGTAGAGATAAGCGACTCGCCATTCAGGTTCGCCTGATCCACAGTGATATCGCCGCTGTTCGTTTGCAGAGCAGTTTGTCCATTTAAGCCCTGAACCTCAATATCCCCGGAGGTAGTACGTAACCCGACCGCGCCGCTCAGATCTTGAGCATGAATAGCTCCACTATCAGTTTGTACCTGAACATAGCCGCTCATATCGGCAAGGTCCACCGAGCCTGAATGAGATTCTACCGCAACGCTGCTACTCTGAGGCAAGGAGACATCGAGATTAATAGTAGGACCCGCGAACAGAGAGCCACTACCGTCAACGGCAATCACCATCGTATCGCCCTCCTGGCGATAGCGAACGCGATTTTTATCAGTACCATTGGTAGACATCACAAGAATATTGTTTTGAGAGCTACTGTGAACATGCACATCGCCGGAAGCATCCTGAATAATCACGTGCGCCGGGCTGATGAAACCTTGCGAATTATAGACGACCTGGGTGGTCTGGGACGACTGACTTGAAAGGAAACTGGTCCGCGCCAGACCAAAGCCACCAGCTAGAAGCACAGCCAGGAGGATGAGCGGAACGATAGCAAGTAAGCGATTGCGTTTTTTTGGTTGCTCAGGCTGAATTTTTGCGCCACCCCTTTGTGCCTGATGGAATTCTTCGGCATACATGGGGGGAACTTCCTCTGACTCTGACCATGACTGTTCCTGAGAGTCGGTATTGTACATACGCTGCCCAGGAGGGCGATGTTCAGGATCGGCAAACATAGATTGCTGACCGCTCATGCTTAATTACTCCTCAATTTGCAGCAAGCGATTGCCACGATTACATAAACATAGATTGTGTACATTAGCAAACAAGCGAAAACAATAACCTCTGCGCCATCATCACTTGCTCATTACGTGCAAAGAGCAAGAGCCGCCACCTACTACATGATCAACGAGTATACACGCTCCCTGACGTGATAGTTTAAAAGCTCAGGGAAAGGGAGAAAAAAGTCCCAGGTAGACAGCGGTACTACATGTTTCTCATTAAGAAGAGCATAGTATATTTTTTAAGACGCTGTCAATTCGAGCCAGAGCCGGGATTCATCCCAGCTCCTACCTCATATATCCATGCTCTATGTATTCTCTATCGGCAGAAAGATAGTTATTCTGAACCCTGTATCTAAGCATTATTCTGCTGAGTACGTTCGCGCACCTGACCGAGGAAGGCCCGAGGTACACGCCAGAGAAGGAGAAGAATAGTATTCGCCAGAAAAGCGACCAGCCAGAAGGTCCAGGGAGGAATGGCATGATCGACAAAAATGCCACGTAGAATCATCGCCACCGGCCAGGAGGCTAGCCAGGCAAAAAACGTGCGTTTAGCCATAGAGGCCGGGTTTATCTCCAGACCACGACGATAGGCCCCGATAAAGGGAGATACGATAAACCAGCCAGCGATAAATGGCAGAGCAGTCAAAACGATCTGGAAAACGGTATTCAAACCGGCGGCTTCACCGTGACTACGGCGGCCAATCGTGGCGAAAATCAGAAAAACCAGGATATCGCCAATCACCAGATTTATGATACGCGCGCCTGAGCGGCTGGAAGCGGGTGTTCCAGCGACAGGAGATGACGTAGAAGTTCGAGAATCATTCTTCATCAAGCGATTTTTCTTTCTGCTGATCATGCACCAGTTCGCGCACGGCAGCGAGTTCAGTGTGTACGCCACGAATGCGCATGGCGACCACAGCGAGATAGACAAACAGGCCGAGCCAGGCAATAGCATAGGCAGCAATCAAGTAAGCAACATCTTGCATAAACGCAGCACTCCTCTCTCTTTATTCCAAACTAGCACGTAAGCGTTGCGCCAACGTTTGCAGCTTTTCCAGTTGATAGATCTGCACCATAAAAAAGCAATAGAGCAGCGTAAACGAAATCAGAGACACCATGAGAGTCAGAAGCATGGCAGTAGGCAGGGTACTTGTGACAGCAGTAGGATGCAGGCCGCGCCACCACTGTACGGATAGATAGATAATAGGCACATCAATCACGCCAACAATGGAGAGAACCACGCCCGAATAAGCACTGGAGGTCGTGCGTCCCATGTAGCTACGGAGCATCAGATAGGCGACGTACATAAACCAGAGAATGAGAGTCGCCGTCAGCTTCGGGTCCCAGGTCCACCAGGTACCCCAGGTTGTACGTCCCCAGATAGAACCGGTAATCAGTGCCAGCGTAATAAACACCGTACCGATCTCCGCCGAGGCCCGGGCTGCCCAGTCCCAACGTTCATCGCGAGTAATCAAAAAGCCAACGCCAGCCAGAGTCAGCACACCAAAAGCCAGCATACCGATCCAGGACATTGGCACATGAACATAAAAGATGCGCTGAGGCTGGCCCTCGATCAGTTCGGTCGGCGCGTACAGAAAGATCATCCAGATAGAAAGCATTATGCCCACAAAGGATAATCCCCCCAGAATCCAGGTAGCAAGCGGCTTCCCAGGCGCGACAGACTCCGATTGATGGATAACACCTTGCAGTTCAGCACCTCTGGCGTGATCTGTTAAGGCCATAGTTCCCACTCCTTATATATATTCTTCTGGTATGTTATGCGTAAAAGACACGCTATTATTCTTCAATCACAAACTGAAACGTGAGCAAAGAAACACTCAAAAAAATGACATCGAAGGCGATGATCAGACCAAGCCAGGGCGGCTCATTGAATGCTGGCGAGATCAGATCCTGCGTCAGACGGACAGCGGCAATGACTACAGGAACGATCATAGGAAAGACCAGCAAGGGCAAAAGCAACTCACGAGCCCGTGTCGCTGCCGCCATCGCAGAAAAAAGCGTACCAACCGCAGCAATCCCCAACGTACCCAGTAGCACAACCGGGATAAGAGAAACGACAAAAACTGGTAGATTGTACATAGCGGCAAACACCGGCAGCGCGATGATTTCGACCACCCCGATAAAGAGCAAATTTCCCAGCAATTTGGCGAGATAGATCGCTTTTCGGTCCACCGGGCAGAGCAATAAACGCTCTAATGTCCCCTGACCGCGCTCGGCAGCAATAGTGCGACTTAGTCCCAGGATGCTGGCGAAGACAAAGGCAACCCAGAGCGCGCCTGGAGCTACGGCTACGACAGTATCGACGCGCAGATCGAAGGCGAAGCTAAAAATAACCAGGACCAGTAAAGCAAACAGGGCCATACCAAGCCACGTCTGCTTCGTGCGCAGCTCACAAAGAATATCCTTCCAGAGAATAGTGAACACCTGCTCCCAGAAGCGTCGTACGTCGGTCATCGCACCACCTCCTGGTAGGTTCGACGCAGTTCTTCCAGCGAGGTCTGCGCCGTCTCCTGACGAAAGACAATGCGACCGGAGTGAAGAATAGCCAATCGTTCGCTGCTCTCCAATGCCCATTCGAGCTGATGCGTCGTAAAAATGCAGCTGCCGCCCTGCGCAATATGTTCAGCAAGAAGAGAGATCATCAATGCATGCCCGTCCTGATCCAGGCCGGTTTCAGGCTCATCAAGTAAGAGCAGGCGTGGGCGATGGAGCAAGGCACGCGCCCAGGCGAGACGCTGGAGCATACCACGAGAAAATGTCCCCACACGATCCTGCATGCGCCGTTCCAGGCCAACGCAGCGCAACAACTCACGCGCCCGCTCGCGCACATCAGGAACGGCGTAGAGCCTGCCGAAGAAGAGCAAATTTTCCAGGGCCGTTAGCTCTTCATAGAGAAACGGATCATGCGTCACCAGACCAACCAGTTGACGAAACTGTTGAGCATCACGGCGGCTCTCTAAACCTGATAGAGCAATCGTGCCGCTATCGGGTTGCGTGAGACAGGCCAGCATACGCAGTAACGTCGTCTTTCCGGCACCATTGGCACCCAGCAGGGCTAAACGCTCCGAGCGATGCAGCACGAGATCGACTTTGCGCAGGACAGGTTTCAGACCAAAGCTCTTTTTCACCCCTTTTAGCGACAGCAGGACAGGCAGCGCATCAGGCTGCTGCTGTGCCTGCGTCGGCTGCTGTTCTGGAATAGGCAAGGTCTTGAAGCGTTCGCTCATCGCCGGGAGGTCTCCTGCTCGCGCATGAGAGAGCGCAGGCGAGCCTTCGTTTGCGTGCGCTTCTCGTGATACACCGTTTTACTTATTGTACCAGCCTCAAAGGCTTTATCAAGCTCGAGAAGTTCGCCCAACAGCTCTTCCTGGCTCTCATCGATAACCACAGGAGCAGATTTTGCAGGCGTGGTAGCAGATGAGCGCTTCTTAGAGCGTGCAAGCGTTTTGCTGCGAGCGGCCTGGATGCGCCGCTGGCGCACCTGCAAAGCCTTCCAGGTAGCGAACAACACAATCAGCATCAGAAGCAGAGAGATACCCAGCCCGATCAGAGCAGTATTGGGTGGAGGTGGCTGATTGGCTGGAGTTGCGGCCGCAGGGGCAGGGAGGCCATCCAGGTTCAGATACACCTGATCATCAGTACGCAATGTTGACGTTTTAAAGAGCTGGTACGAGCTTTGATTGGCGCTGACTACACCTTTGGAAGCCAGGGAGCCACTGCTGGCGTGGATGCCGGGCGGTACCAGAACTGAGAGATCAACAGTCGGGTAAGTCGCGCGATAAGGGAACTCGTAGCTTGCAGTAGCAGGGTCTATCTGAAACGAGAAACCGAATTCAGAAGCGCCGGGAGGGACGGCAGCATTGGCCGCAAAACCAGTATTCACCAGAATTTGCTGATAGCCCGCAAAACCTTTATCGAGTGAGACCTGACGCACATTTGGAGGGAGAGCGAAGAGCAGAGCATTCGGCTTCCCTTTACTGGCATCGAGCGAGCCAACATAAGTCCGCGTATCCAGGTTTCTGAAAGCGACAATCTCCGAGACTGTCAGAGAGCTTTTCTGCGGATCTGGCTGCTGGATCAACACCGTTGCTTCTATGATTGCCAGCTTCGAAGAATCGGTGGTAGCATCATAGACCACAAGCTGCGTTTGCTGCTGCGGCTTGCTATCCAGGGTCAAGATATCCGAGGTATATTGTGCGCCCTGAAACTTAATATAGACCGCATAGCTGATCGTCTTATCAGTAGCAAGGTTTGCAAATGAGAAATGA
>DATJHM010000287.1:0-89155 GCA_035493895.1 Ktedonobacteraceae bacterium | reverse complement strand
AGGTAGGGACCAGGCTTTATGCCGGTCCGCGGCCCCCACCGGCCATCTCGCCCCTTAGGTTGATGCATATTCATTGCAGACAAGCGGCGACTCTACAGAAATGACGGGAGATTCCCCTTATTTCCGTGACATTGCCGCTTGATGGCGTCCATTTTTTGCTGTTTTAGCGTGTCGTACCTGCGAGGCGTGAGCCTTGACTGCCGAAGGGTTCGCCCTCGCCTGTCTCCAGGAGGAGTTTGATGCTACGAAGATACTGTGCCCACGAATAACTGGTGACGCCAAAGCTGCCGTCAAGAGAGGTGAAACCAGTATGGCTGAACCTCAGGTTGACCAGATTGCCTGAAGGTGAGATGTCGAACAGAACCTGCGTCCCCTCCCAGTCAGACGGAACCTGCACGCTCGACCAGGAAACATGACGGGCGGGCTCAAGTTTGTCCACACGAAATGTAAGAGTTGTCCCTTCAAAGTAAAACTCGTTGAGGGCACCTACCATTGGTTCAGCCTTTACCTGGGGCGTCCACCATCCTGCGAGTCCATTCCGGGTGGTAATCGCCTCATAAAGACGGTCAGACGTTGTCTTGATGTCAACGCTATGCACGATGTCAAATTTCATATCGTTTTTCTTTCTTTCTTTCTTTAGCTTGCAACTCCCATATCTTCCTAATACATATTATTCTAATTAGAAAGAATTAATTTGTCAAGAGGAAATTTGAGGTAGATTCAGGAGAGAAGAAAAAGATGATTTGACAATAGGGCAGGACTTGCGTCTATTAAGCAAAGAATCTATAGTGTAGAAGAGGATAGAGGGCTGATTTCGTTTTTTATTTTGGGTAGGAGCAAAAATATGCGGCGCACGATCTATCTGGCCATCCTGGTATGTCTCTTTCTGGCAAGTTGCTCTTCATCAACAGGAGCAGGCAACTCGGCCACAACACCAGTCACAACGACGGACACATCCAAGCAGGCAGGCGATACACTCGTTGATACAGGGAGTGCGGGCATACCAGGGATCAAATTGCCCCCAGGTTTTCATATCAGCGTGTATGCCAATGGGCTACACGTGCCAAGATTTATGACCATAGGGCCAAAGAGATCACTCCTGGTTGCCAACCGTGCTGAGGGAACCATCGTCGCATATCCGGCGGGAGCGTCAGAGGAAAAAGCAGGGGCCCCGGTCATCGTCGTAAGCAATTTGCATGATCCTACCAGCCTCGTGATGTATGAGGGCAACTTATATGTAGGAGAGGCAAGCAGCATCGCGCGCATGCCGATAGAAGATACGCTAAAAGCAGGAGCGATCACGCGTATCATCACCGACCTTCCTGAGGGGGGACAGCATAGTACGCGAACCGTCCTCATCGGAGCAGATAAACATATCTACGTTGCCAGCGGATCGGACTGTAATGTCTGTCAGGAACAAGATCCGCACCGGGCGGCTGTCTGGCGATACAATCTAGATGGAACACAGGGGCAGTTATACAGCAAAGGGCTGCGTAACGCCGTTGGACTGGCAAACAATCCCTGGACAGGGACAGTCTGGGCCAGCAATAACGGACGGGATCTGCTGGGAGACGATATTCCGCCCGAGACAATCAACGAGCTATCAGCGGGCGCAGACTTTGGTTGGCCGCGTTGTCATGCAGGAAACATTGCAGATCCGCAATTTGGGCAGGGCTCCAGCGCCTGTCAGGGAGTGCAGCAGCCATTAGTAAAAATGCAAGCCCATTCAGCGCCGCTCGGGCTGGAGTTCTATCCTCAGAACAGCCCACAATTTCCGACAAAGTATCAAAATAACCTGTACGTCGCCTTTCATGGTTCATGGAATAGAAGTACACCTACAGGATACAAAATCGTACGCATCCCATTGCAGGATGGAAAAGTCAGCGGACCCGCAGAAGATTTTGCAGTTGGTTGGCTGACGAGTGATGGAAAGCATAGTGGCAGGCCCACAGGCATTACCTTCGGCGAAGATGGGAGCATGTTCGTAAGCGATGACGAACAGGGAGAAATTTACCATATCTGGTACCACGCGTAAAAAGCGATTTATTATATTGACAAAGCAGTCGTACATTCGTTAGAGTAAGGGCTACAGTAAAAAGGCCAATTCTATAGACGTTGTAGGACGGGAGGACCACGATGGGGAAGTGTTTGGACTCAGAGAGTTGTGGCTACGAAAATCGAGATCCAGAGAATCAAAATAGACGCTTTTGCGAGCGATGTGGCATCCCACTCCGAGGTATTTTACTACAGGGGCGTTATGAAATCCAGAGGCTCCTGGGTAAAGATCGGGGGACCGTCACATTGCGTGGCTATGATATACAACAAGGGCAACCAGTAACCGTACGAGCCTTGATACCGAGAGAGAGTAGTCAGGAGGAGCAGGAGAACTTCTTACAGGATGCAGAATTAGCCGCAGCACTATCGGCGCGCATCAACGAGCCAGGCAGTATTACCGTTATTAGCTATGGGCAAGACGGTCCCCTGGCATTTCTGGTCAAAGCAGAGTTGGGGAAAGCCCGTCAGGCGACGCCAGAGAACGAAGGGATAACAGTGACGAGATCAGTCCCGCAGAGTCAGCAGAGTGTGGAAGAGGATACGTCAACCCAGCTACGGATTGCAGTTCCGCCGGGTTTGAAGATCACGACAGACTCAGTTCAGCGGGTCACCAGCGAGAGAAAAAAGAACCCGCTCACGCCGCTCCCCTTAACCATACCGGTAGCCCAGGCACGGGACTGGCTAGCGGAGGGAAATTTTGCCTATGAGCTGGGAGATTACCCAAAAGCGCTCAGCAGCTATGAAACGGCATTGCAAGAGAACATCGTCCTCGTAGATGCCTGGAGTGGGAAAGGAGCCACCCTCCTTGGTCTGGGGAGAGCAGACGAAGCATTGCTCGCCTATGACCATGCCATCTCACTCAAGCCGAACGATCCCGAACTATGGAACTCGCGCGCCACCGCCCTGCATGAATTGCAGCGTTATGAAGAAGAGATGACCTGCTACGACCAGGCATTGCGCTACGATCCCAATTATGTCTACGCGTGGAGTGGGAAAGGCATGGCCTTAGCGGAGCGAGGAGAGGCAGAAGAGGCCCTCGGCGCATTTGATCGTGCGTTAGTCCTGAATCCCCGGCAGAGTATTGTCTGGCAAGCCATGGGAGACACCCTGTATAGCCTGCAAAGATATAATGAAGCATTGCTGGCCATCAATAAAGCCCTTGAGCTGGATACAGGGAGTGCAGCGTTATGGGACACCAAAGGCAATATCTTGAGGAGAATGAAAAATCCCGAGCAGGCATTGCCATTACACGAGAGAGCGACCCAGCTTGATCCAGAGAACGCCACCACCTGGTTCGACAAAGGGAATGACCTGAGAGACCTCAGAAGATTTGCAGAAGCATTGAACGACTACGACCGGGCCCTGGCATACGACCCAGGCATGGCAGGGGCATGGTATAATCGAGGCAACGTTCTCGCAGCGATACATATGTACGAAGATGCCCTAAGATCGTACGACCAGGCCTTAAAATACGATGATGGACTCACTTCCGCATGGTATAATAAAGGGAGCTTATTGCATGAGTTGAAGCGTCACCAGGAAGCCATTGTCGCCTTTGACCGCGCCCTGACGGTTGATATGCACTACATAGCAGCCTGGAATAACAAAGGGCTTGCGCTTTTTGCACTAGGACGGATGGACGAAGCGCTGGCCGCCCTCGACCAGGCCACCTCATTCGCCCCGGAAGAGCCAGACGCATGGTACAACAAAGCCGTCGTGCTGGAGAAACTGGGAAGAAAGCAAGAAGCACACACATGCCAGGAATGGGCCCGCTCATTGGAAGAACAAGCCAGGAGTCAGGCCCCATCATAGTGCTATGCACGCATAGTCAGGCATAGCTGAAAGGTACACAGGCAGGAGTGATAGAAGGGGTCACGAGAAAAGCAAAAGAGAACGGGCGACAGGGAGCAAGGGGAGCAGCCCTGAGCACAAGAAGGAGGGTACCAAGCGGGGTACCCAGGACAACAGGCACCAGAAACAGGTGTCGCTACGACTCGGAGGAGGGAATGCGACGCTGCGCCGATCAGATTGACTGCGGATACGAAAACAGGGACAGCGATTTGTTTTGTCGGGCATGCTCATTACCATTGTTAGGCACGGCACTGCTGGGTCGATACGTAGTAGAGGCATTGATTAGCAAAGGTGGTTATGCGGCAGTATTTCGTGGAGTGGACCAGAACCTCTCTCGCAACATCGCAATCAAGGTGCTGTTACCAAGTAAAACAACGCATGAAGAGCGTGACCACTTCCTGCGAGAAGCAATGATCGCTGCGAAGCTCGATCATCCCAACATAGCGCCAATCCTGGACTATGGAAAAGATGGGCCGAGCGTCTTTCTGGTGATGCCATTATATACAGCAGGCTCATTACGCACCAGGCTTGCCCAGGCTGATGGTCCCCTGCCGACCCAGGAAGTTATCAATAATTTTCATCAGTTAGCCAGTGCGCTGCAATATGCCCATACGCGGCCACGTCCCGTCATCCACCGAGACATCAAACCAGAAAATATCTTATTGCATCAGGAAGATTATCGGCTGGTGATCACAGACTTTGGGATAGCGCGTTCACTGGAGCCAGGGGAGCTTTTTGGGAAAACCATCACCGTACGAGGCACAGTAGGCTATATGGCTCCAGAGCAGAGTAGTGGAGTCGTCGATCCACGCAGTGATCAGTATGGCTGTGCCATCGTGCTCTACGAGATGCTCACTGGCTATCATCCACTTGATCCCTTTGGCAATACGCCACCTCCGGTTACCCAGCTCAATGCGCAGCTCCCGAGCGCGCTCGATGGCGTTATGTACAAAGCGCTGGCCGCGCATGTCGAAGATCGCTATAGCACCATGCAAGAATTCGCCCAGGCATTTGACCACGTCTGGCGTCCTGCCAGCAAAGCACGCCATCAGAACAATCATGAAAACTATAGCCGTACAGGGGGCAACGTACGAGGCATGACCGCCGCGGCCGCCCAGCAGCTCAGCATGTTTACCAATAAAAACAACCCCGCAGCCGTGCAGAAAGGAAAGGTAAATACTGCCAGCGTGCGCGAAAAATGTCGCGAAGGGGACCAATATCTGCGCCAGCAACAATTTTCGTTAGCCTTGCAGGCGTACGAAGAGGCGCTCAATATGGACGCACGCAGCCTGTACGCCTGGAACGGCAAAGGCACTGCCCTGTATAACCAGGGAAACTATCGGCGAGCATTCGAAGCGTATCAGCACGCCATCGATATAGAGCCACAGAACGCCGTCGTCTGGGTCTGTGCGGGCGCAGCACTGAATAGTTTACAGCGTTATCAGCAAGCGCTGGTGCATTTCGATCGCGCCCTCGCGCTCGATCCACAGCATGTCGCAGCCTGGAACGGCAAGGCAGATGCACAGCTTGGGCTGAACAGGCCAGAAGAAGCCTTCGAATCGTACCGGCAGGCCCTCACCCACGATCCCAAGAGTTTCCAGGCCTGGAACGGGCTGGGAAACGCCTACTCGTATCTGCGCGACTTTAACGGCGCGGTTGAGGCGTACGATCAGGCCCTCCTCAACAATGCTCGAAGCGCAATCACCTGGTGCAACAAAGCCGAAGCCCTGCTGCAATTAGGGCATAATCGGGCGGCCCTGGATGCATTGAATGAAGCGACCGAGCAGGACAAAACCTATACTCCGGCCTGGAACCTCAAAGCCGAAGTCTACGAACTGCTGGGAAATCCACAGGAGGCACAAAAGGCGCGCAAACGCGCCCGGCCCTGGGGAATGAAAGGTTGAGATAGAAAGCAAGCGAGAGCATGCAACCAGTACAAAGTCTGCACGACAGGGATGAGATTGCCCACTTCTTGAGTCAGAAGAGGGAGCAAAGAGCATACGAACTAGGAGACCTGGATGATTTCTTCTGGCCTTATACAACCTGGTATGGCCTGAAAAAGCAGCAAGAGATTCAACAAATACTCTTGCTGTACACAGGAGTCATACTGCCCACACTGCTCTGTACAGGCAGACATCAGGGGGCTACGCTGCTAGAGGCAAGCAGGCATTTTTTGCCGAAGCGATTCTATGCGCATATTCTGTCTGAGTATGCGAAATGCCTGCAACCGGACTACCAGATGGAGTCACATGGGCTGCATTATAAATATGCACTGCACTGTCGAGAACGCGTCCTTGCAGCAGAGAGCCAGGAGCGTACGCGAAGATTGAAGAAAGAAGACCTGGGAACGCTGCTGGCATTCTACGAAGAGAGCTATCCCGGAAACTGGTTTGACGCTCGCATGCTGGAGACAGGACACTATTATGGGATATGGCGAGGGGAGAGGCTGGCAAGTGTGGCAGGGATACATGTATACTCGCCGACGTACAAAATCGCAACGTTAGGCAATGTTACGACGCATCCAGCCTATCGAGGGCAAGGGTTGAGTACAGTAGTCTGTGCGACCCTTTGCCAGGAATTGCTGAAGACAGTTGAGCATATCGGATTGAACGTCAGAGCCGATAACGTAGCAGCAATAGCGCTCTATGAGCGACTGGGATTTGAGCGTATCGAGGAGTACGAAGAATTCTTTTGTGAACTGGCGCGCGAGTAGCGGGAACAACATCCTCGCCAGAAAAACAGATCGGGACAGAAATACAAGGCATTGATGCCAGCAAATCATACCCTGCCAGAGAGAAAAGCACACTATCGCACAAAAAATGGAAGAATGGGTCCAGCTTGAGGCCAGACCCATCCCATGCCAGGAGGTTTCTGCGCACAATCACAAGAGAGTGATCAGAGCGCGTCCAACAATGTTATCATACGTCTTTACAAACCAGAGATTGCCGAGGGGTCCCAGGACATTCTGGTTTGTGACCGTACCAGCGAGAGACAGAGGGAAAGGAGTAGTGGTACCATCCCGTGCCAGACGGAAGAGATCCTGACTTTCCCCGGTATCGCCTGTATACCAGATATTCCCCTTACGGTCAGTCAGAATACCATATGAGTTAGTGACCGTACCATTCCAGGCAAGCATCTGATGAATCTCCCCTTGAAGCGTTACATAGCCAATATTCGGGCTATTGAGTTCAGTAAACCAGAGATTGCCATCGGGCCCGACAGTAATATAATTCGGAACAGGGGCCAGACTGCCGGGATTATACGGAGGAAAAACAAACTCACTCACCTCATTTTGAGGAGTAATACGAGCAATAGCGCCGATGTTCGGATTCTCCGTCGCCCACATATTGCCATCGGGCCCAGCAACCATATGAAGAATGCTCCCCCTGCTAGCGGCCGTGTTCAGCGGAAACAGATGCTGGCTGATCTGGCCATCGACCGTAACAGTCCCCCAACCAGCGCCAATGAGGAACCAGAGACGGCCATCTGGTCCGAGAGTAATTTCGCGTGGAGAGCTGGCACCAGTTGTGTGATATTCGGTTAATACTCCGTCCGGAGTCAGACGCCCAACAACATCAGGAGCTGAAACAAACCAGACATTGCCATCAGGGCCAGCGGCAAGAGATTCAGCGCGTTGACCAGCTGGGAGTTGATACGTAGAAATCCCCGTAAGATCCCTCGTCGCACTGGCAATAGTATTCCCATGGGTGCTGTTAAACCAGAGAGCGTCGCCGGGACCGGAAATGATATGATCGGGAGAAATGCCGATAAGAGGAGTAGCGAACTCCACGATAGTCCTGGTAGTCCTTTCGAAGCGCCCAACGAGATTGGTATTGGTTTCAGCGAACCAGATATTATGATCCGGCCCCAGTATGATCGATGCGGGGCCGCTATCTTCCGTGGGGATCGGATAAGCAGTGAAATGATCCCTACAGAGCATATGAACCAGACGATTATTGGTAATGTCGGTAAACCAGAGACTATTATCCGTATCGGCCACCATGCTATTCCAGTCCTTCACAGCAAAACCAACAGGTACGGGATAGCTCGTAAAATTACCCCCGGGCGAAACCTTCCAGACATCCGGGCTTGGAGGAAGCAAAAAGGCGAAATTGCCATCGGGAAGAGCCGTAATGGGAGCCCAGCGAGCTACAGTAGTTGGTTGACCGGCGAAGGCATCAGCAGGTAAGAGATAAATGGTAAAGTGGCCCGTGGGAGTGACAAAGCCTACGGCAAAGCTTGCAGGCAACGTAAACCAGAGATTGCCATGATGATCGGAGGTAAGCCCCTTCATTGCCCCCTGACGCGCCAGAAAAGGTAGCGCAAAATACGTTACTTGCAATTGAGGCGTAATCTGGAACAGATAGTTATCGCTCAGCACCCACAAATTGCCATGAGCACCTGGAATAAGGGCGCGCGCCCGAGGGCTTTCTTCTCCAGGTTTCGGATTGTCTATATGCAAAAAGAAAAACCGCTGAACGTTATTCTCAGGGTTATAGTAGATCAAAACACCGTCATCAATGAGCCAGAGATATGTACCATTCCAGGCGGCATCACTTAAATCACCTAAAGGCACCTCTGTGTCTATCGCAGAGACGCCTTGTGTCGTAAAGTGTCCGACCTGATCGGTCTGCCTACCAATAAACCAGAGAGTATCCGGGCCACCCGCGACAATCTTGCCGGGCCAAACAGGCATAGTCGGGACCGGATTCTCTTCTATAGGTAGCGTTTGTGCCACGCGTCCGGGGTGAGTTGTACGTGCATACGCATGTGTATTCGGTACGATGAGAGCTGCGGTAGAAGACACTATCAACACAGCACATAGTAAAACGACATGTCTGCAAAAATGCTTATCATCTTGTGCAGTCATCATGAGTCCGCCTCCCTTTTTCAACGTCAAACGATTCAATAAACTCTCTTTTTTTATAGTACAGACAAAGCGAAATTTTGCGCCAATTTTTTCTGATTTGAGGGAATACAGCATATATATGGTAATGCAAGATATAGACAGATAATGCAGAGAGAAAAAGTTTTTCTCCCTGCAACAGCTTAATTTTGCATGCCAAGCAAGCTACCGCTCTCATAACGGCGCAGGCCCAGATGAAAGAGGCCAACCGCAACCAGCACGAATATGAGCGTGACGCCAATCAGCACAGCGAGCAAGGGCCAGGAGAACTGATGGAGCAACTGGATCGGCACAAAGGTAATAAAGCCCGCAGGAAGCACCGTAAAAAGCAGGAGTTTGACAGCCCCGTGGAAGATATCCATAGGATAGGTGCAAAACGTGATCAAGGCACCAAATACCTGCGAGACCAGGCCTTCTGTATTGCCGAGAAAAAAGGCCAGAGAACAGAGCATAATCAGAAAAGCCGTAAAAATGCAGGCTCCCAGCAGCACCAGAAAAAAGAACAGTACTATATGAAAAGCATCTGGATGGATGAAGAGCAGATATACGCCTAAGCCAAAGAGAAGATCGCCCCAGGCAATTGGCCGTGTTGCAGCAATCGAGACATGCAATAAAACATTGCGCGGCATCCCCAGATAGGCATCCAGGCCACCATTCATAATAAGCGGCACCATCTGGCCTGCATTGCCAAAAATCGCTGCGCTCAGGCCAAAACCACAGGCAGAGAGTGACCATAACACCAGAATATCGGTAACTCGCCAGCCATGCACTAGAGGGAACTGGTGAAAATAAGTCCACCAGTAGAACAGCCAGAGACAATCATTGAGCAGCATAATCAGCACCTGACTGACAAAAGCCAGGCGATACTCCATAGCCGCCTGCAAATTAGCTACCACATACGCCTGTACCAGACCCAGCGTACTCCAGCACATACGAAGGAGACGAATCATACAGCTACCCTCCATTAATATTGACATGGCGTATTGCCTGACGATAGACCAGGAGCAGCACGATGCTCCCGACCAGCAACGTCACCAGTTGCAACGTAAGCATATTGAGAAAAGGGATCACCTCGAAATGTACCAGCGTACGAGCAGGGCCATAGAGAATCGTACTAAAGGGCAACAGTTGTACAATCTGACGGAAAGGCTGTGGAAAGATATCCAGAGGAGCCAGAACGCCGCCCAGGACCAGTGTCAGACGGCTGAAGATAAAGCTGAACATCTGCGTTTCCTCCAACCAGAAAGCCAGCAAACCAATCGTAAAGTAGGCCACAAACTCAATCCCCATCGCCAGAAGTGCCACCAGAGGCCAGGCCAGCCAGCCCTGCCAGCTAAATTGCAGAGGGCCAACCATCACCAGTGCAAGCAGGATACCAATGATAAAATTCAGCGCGAAGCGGATCACGCGCTCACCCAGATATTGCGCGAAGTTATAGAGAATATAGTTGCATGGGCGGCAGAGTTGATAGGCCAGCAGACCTGAACGTACCTCCTGATCAATACGCTGTCCCAGAGCGGGCATCGACATCGCAATACTTTCGGCCGCGACAAGATACCAGACCATTTGCGTGATCGTAAAGCCGCTCAGCTGAGTGGTCCCACGCGTCGAGAACGTGGTCGTCCAGAGCTGGCTGAGCACGAACACCAGCACAAGCAAGAGCAACGTGCGGAAGATCACCTCATTGCTATAAGCGAGATTGTTCGCAATACTCACACGAAAAACAGCGCTATATTTTCTCCAGGCCAGTACACAGCGCTGAGGCAGCGAGCGTTGCGCACGTTGGACAGAGATATCCATAGAAAAACTGCTCCTTACTTCGTAAAACATCACAAACGTAGCATAAAAGTGTAGAGGGATTTTCGCTCCCTATAGACTAAATACGGAGCGAAAACACAAATGCGGAAAAAACGCAGGGCAATTTTTCACGAAAGGGCAGAGACATTCTGAATGATCTGTTTTTCAGAGTAGATCGCAGCGATAATCTCCTCCATAGGAGGATCGGCGATCGTCATATCCAGAATATGGCAACGCTGCATCAGAGCGGCGATGATCGGCTCCAACGGCGTCAGCGTCATATCGATAGCAAGTTTCAGGCTATGTCCCTGCGCATTGAGCACACGAATGGCCCGGGCAGGCAGATGCTCCTGTCCGAGGGTCAGAGAGAGCGCACCATCTTCAGCTTGAGCACCAACCAGTTGCGAGACCGATTCATTGAGGAGCAGATCAACCGTTTTCGTCTTCAGATAATCGCGCTTCAATTGTGCAACCGACGTATCAAGAATAATTTCGCCGTGATTGATCACGATCGCGCGGCGACAGATCTGCTCAATATCACCAGCGTCATGAGAAGTCAACATCACACTGATCTCTTCCTCAGCATTGAGTTGTGCGATGAGATCGCGGATACGCTGCTTCGCAATCACATCCAGACCGATCGTCGGCTCATCCAGAAAGAGCACACGCGGCTTATGCAGCAGGGCCGCAGCCAGTTCGCAGCGCATCCGCTCGCCCAGGCTTAGTTTGCGAGCGGGCGTGCGTAGATGGTCTTGAATCGCAAACACCTCGACCAGGAAATCGCGGCGCAGGCGATACGCCCGCATATCCAGCTCATAAATGCGAGCCAGAAGATCGAACGTATCCTGCGGAGGCAGATGATACCAGAGTTGAGACTTCTGGCCGAAGACGCTCGAAATGGAATAGGCAAGCTTACGCCGCTCCAGCCAGGGAACCAGACCGAGCACACGAGCATCACCAGCCGAAGGGAAGAGAATACCAGTCAACATCTTCATCGTCGTCGACTTGCCAGCGCCATTTGGACCAATAAAAGCCAGAACCTCGCCTGGCTCAAGAGAAAAACTCAATGGCTTCACTGCCTCACGCTCATGATAGCGTGGAATGACAAAAGAGCGCAGGCTCTGAGCCAGACCCGAGGCACGTTCCCGACTTCTAAACGTCCTTGCTAATCCAGTCACCTCAATGATCGGCATTCTTTCTCTCCTCATTTCAACAGACAAGAATCGTTCTTGTCACAAAGCATCAGAACTCCACGCCAGCCGCAGAATCGATGCGCGGGAATAACAACGGACCGGGCACAACCTGCGTCAGAGGACGACTTCCCCAGCGGCCCTCATGTGTCCAGGCCCCAGGAGCGACGGGAGGAAGGCCAAGCTGCGCCATAATCCGGTCACACGATCCGGGAATATAGGGTGCCAGGAAGATCGCCAGCAGACGCGTCGCCTCCGCAGCAGAATAGAGCACCGTATCCAGATGCGCGGACTGATCAGGAGTCTTCGCCAGTTGCCAGGGCGCATTCTGCTCAATATACTGATTCGCGCGACGTACAAAGTGCCAGATGCTCGTCAGCGCCCCACCAATCTCCCAGGCGTCCAGAGCCTTCTCGGCGCTCTGACGGGCCTCCTCGGCCACACGCTGCAATTCCAGCTCTAACGGGCCTGCCGCGCCAGGAATTGGGATCTGGCTCTGGCGATAGCGCTTGATCATCGAAACCACGCGATTGAGCAGATTACCAAGATCATTGCCCAGTTCATCATTGTAATAGCGCAGGAGCCCGGCACGTAAGAAATCGCCATCCGAGGAAAACGAGAGATTGCGCGTCAGATAGAAGCGCACCGGATCAGTCCCCATCTTATTGACGAGCTCGACAGGATCGATCGTATTGCCCAGCGTCTTCGAGATCCGCTGGCCCTCCAGAGTAAGGAAGCCGTGCACCGCGACCTGTTTCGGCAACGGTAACTGCGCCGAAAGCAGCATCGCAGGCCAGTACAGGCAATGAAAGCGCGTAATATCTTTGCCGATCACATGCGTGTCGGCAGGCCAGAAGCGAGCGAGCTTCTCCTCATCGTCAGGAAAACCCACAGCCGTCAGATAATTCGTCAGCGCATCGAACCAGACATAAATGACGTGTGTGGGATCATCCGGCAACGGAATGCCCCATTGCAGCGTATGAGGGCGCAACTGGCGCGAAACCGAGAAATCGCGCAGGCCCTGACGCAAAAGGCCGAGAATCTCAGCACGGCGTGAGGCCGGGACAATAAAGTCCGGATGAGCCTCGATATGCTCGCGCAGACGATCCGTATACTTCGAAAGAGCGAAAAAGTAATTCTCCTCCTCCAGCCATTCAGGGAAAATCGTGGGGTGATTGGGACAACGACCGGCGACCAGTTCATCCGTCGCGTAATAGTTATTGCAGTTAGGACAATACCAGCCGGAATACGTTGAGAGATAGATATCACCGTTTGCCTGCGCGCGGCGAAACATCTCCAGAGAAGCTTTGACATGGCGTTCATCCGTCGTGCGAATCCAGACATCGTTAGAGATATTCAGCTTCGACCAGGCAAGCAGGAAAGCAGCGTTTATCGCCCCAATCCAGGCACGGACATCGCGTCCCTGCTCAGTTGCCGCACGAGCCACATGCTGGCTATTCTCATCGACGCCCATACTGAAGCAGGTATCATGTCCAAGCAAGCGGTGATAGCGAGCAAGGACATCAGCGGCCACTTTTTCCAGAGCATGGCCGATATGCGGAGGAGCATTCGGATAATCAATTGCAGTTGTCACATAGTAGCGTTCGCGCGGAGCAAGATCCGCCTGAGAAGAGCTAGCAGTCGTCATTATTTTCCCTGCCATTCTGGTCCTGATCAAGGCCAACATGAACAATAAAAAAGAGGGGCGTAAGCTCTGTCGCCTACGCCCCTCTTTATGATACTTATCTGAGACATCTACCTGAGTAGAGTACATTGAAGGACAGCGACATCTGGTGGAGTGGCATACATACGCATAGTCACTCCACAATGGGTGGTAAGCAGAGAACATAGAGTGAATGAGTGCTTACAAGCCACGGTCGTCAACATCCTTCTGGAAAAGAGAGGAGCCAGTACATCACAGAATGACTCCTCAAAAGATTTTTTGCTTTCTTTTAGTGTAAACGCACAAGTTGCGCAATGTCAAGGAGAAAGTTTAGCAATTTGCATAGCGCAGCATAGTTCAGTGACAGGCATTCAGCAGGCATCCAAACGATAAGATATAATGCATACGGAAAAAAAATGCCGTCGCTACCGACATATTGTACAGATAGTATTCTGATAGCTGGGAAAAGCCCATAGCAGACATTGATAAGATAAAGCCAGAGTAAGGAGATTATTTCATGGCAGTAGTACGTACAACGAAAGTGAGTCTACCGGTGAATGGGAACGGAGCATATGCGTTTGTCTCCCAACCAGATGACGACGAGAAGCACCCGGGACTCGTCCTGATACAGGAATGGTGGGGGATCGAGCCGCATATCATGGATCTTGCCCAGAAACTAGCAACCGAAGGTTTTGTCGTTGCCGTGCCTGATCTGTATCACGGAAAAATAGCGACCGAGCCAAATGATGCTATGCGCATGATTATGCTGATCCGTGACAACGTTGACCGGGCATCCGCCGAGATCATCGGAGCGTTGGAGACAGTAAAAGCGATGCCCAACGTCGACCCAAAGAAAATCGGTCTGATTGGCTTCTGCATCGGTGGTTTCATGGCCTATACCGTTGCTGCCCGCTATGGAGACCTCGGAGCCGTAGTGCCTTTTTATGGTGGCGGCTATGATCCCACGCCTGAAGAGGTCGCGAAAGTCAATGCGCCAGTCCTCGCAATCTATGGAAGTCAGGATCAGGGCATTCCACAGCAGCAGATAGAAAAGATCGAGGGTCTGTACAAAGCAGCGGGCAAAGATTTCACGGTGAAAGTATATAACGCCGGTCATGCCTTTATTAACCCGGTCCACGGTGCGGGCAATGAGCAAGCGGCCGCAGATGCATGGCCGCTGGCGATCCGCTTCCTGAAAGAGCATCTGCAATAGCAGACTGGAGCGAGGGAATTTTCACGCCGATAACAAGGGCAACCTGTAGCGAAATCGTTTTTCGCTGCAAGCTGCCCCTCTGTTGTCCAGGGGGACAAGCGTAAAGAAAACGTGGGAAGCGGCCCAAAGCGCGATTCCATAAAGACAGGCAAAGCATAGCTAAAGCATAAAACATTGTTTTGTGATTTTTAAGAATTATTTCTATAATTTCAAGCAGTATCATGAAGCCATTCTTGACTTTCGAACATATATAGGTTACACTTCCGCATATATATTTATGCAACTGTTCTCCAAGTACAGGACGACATCCCGGACGCAATGCGTCGCCTTCTCCTCCTGCTTACCTAGAATTGAACAGCGTTGAGAAAACGTTCTTCTCGTTCTTGCTCTGTGCCATATCAATTTATAATGCAAGAGCATCAGGAAAGATTGAGGATATGGATATGTACACATTATTTTTCGTCTCGCCTGGTTCAGAGCCATCCGCAGATAGACTAATCCCCCTACCACCAGCGTTCTATCATGATAGAACACCTCCACTGTAGTAAAGCGATATATTGAAATACTGTTCCTCGTAGCACTATGCAAAAACTGATCTGCCGGTTTGGAAAGTAGAGCAGATTCAGATACCGTTTTATGATCTCAAACAGGGAAGGTAGCACAATGTGTCAAAGTGAGGTTGCGCGACTGCGAAAAAAAATTTGCGAAGAATATGAAGCAATGCGCTGTGGTTTTTCAGGATTTGCCTCGGGAACGACAAAACACGCATTTATTGATGCGCGAATGAGACGCGTTGATAGCTGTCATAAACAACTGGCAAAGCAGCTTGGCGAGCAAGAAGCCAGCAAGATCATCTATGATCTCTATACGAACATTTTAGGCTAAAAACGGCTTCAGTTGAGCCTGAGGAGACGGATGTTGAGCATCCGTCATAAAGAGACATCCTTTCTACGAGCCCGCGTCTCCCGCTGAGAGCGAGGGGCCAGGGGCGAGAGTTGATCAGCCTGTTGCAACAGAAACGATTTAAAAGCTCGAGCCGTGGCGGAGAGATGCTTCTTTTGCAAATGCACGAGACGCCACTGACGAACCAGTGGAAAGCCCTCAACGTCCAGAATCACCAGACGCCGCGTCTCCAGCTCAATATCAAGAGCGACGCGTGAAAGCAGAGCAATCCCCAGGCCAGCCGCCACCCCCTGCTTAATAGCAGTATTGTTGCCCATCTGCATACTCACCTGGAGCGGAATACCCGCCTCATGAAAGGCCGTCTCCAGAGATTCACGCGTCCCGGAACCCGGCTCGCGCACCAGAAAATACTCGCGAGACAGCTCAACGAAAGGGACCGCACGCCTCTCCGCCAGACGATGCGTAGGAGGAGCGGCCAGCACCAGATCGTTCGAGAGGACAGGAGCCACAAACACCGGCACCTCGACAGAATAGTTGCCCATCACAACCAGATCAAGACGATTATTGATCAGCGCCTCAATGAGATGCTCGGGGTTCGTCACCTCCAGCTCAACCTGCACATTCGGATAGAGCTTATGGAACTTCCCAAGCCAGCCAGGAATCACGTAGGTGCCAAAGGTCGTGTCGGCCCCAATGCTCAAACGCCCATAGTGAGGACTGCGCAGGGCATCCATCGCATCCAGCGTATCATCGATCAGAAAAAAAATCTTCTGGCTGTAAACATACAATTCCTCACCTGCGCGCGTCAAATGCGTTTTGCGCCCGATCTTCTCAAAAAGTTTCACCCCGAGAGACTCCTCCAACAGACGAATCTGTGCAGAGACCGCCGGTTGGCTAAAGTGCAACTCCTCGGCGGCTCGAACATAGCTTGAATGTTTGGCGACCATCTGAAACGTCGCGAGCTGATGTAAATTGAGAGAGCGCGTCATCGTACTGTACCTATCCTGCTTTAGTATGCGTATTCTGCCTGATTCCTGTCAGAGAGAGAGAGCAGTTACCACTATAGTACTCTCCTCACTTTTCCTGTCAATCGTTTAACCATTGAATTGAGAGAAGAAAATACATCAGGCTGGATAGCAAAGAAATTCCCGCTATTGCTTTTTTTCTTGCAGGATGGTGTCACCGCTTGCAACTTCACAAGAGAAGGTGTACGATACAAACCAGAAGCCGAACCACTGACAAAATAGTAGAGGTTGGCATATGGGACATCTGTTTCGTGGGCGAGCACGAGCAAAACCAGGAACACCAGCACAGAAAGCGACAAAAGTATTGCCAGAAACGCTCTGGTCAGTAGACCCGCTGCCTACAGGTAATCCGCCTGAGGGTTCAGTTGTTGTGACCATTTCACGTCAGTTCGGCAGTGGGGGAGCAGAGATTGGACGGCTGGTTGCAGAAGCAAGCAATCTACAATATATTGATCATCAGATTATTCATGAAGTAGCTGAGCGTCTGGGTGTTGATACACATCATGTAGAACAACAGGACGAACAATCTTCTGACATGGTTGGACACGTCCTCCAGGCCATGCGTTTGAGCAATCCATTCTCAGTCAACTACACCAATCTGTTTAACGACATTACTGCCAGAGAGTTCACGCAAGAAGCCGCCTACCTGCACTTCACGCAGAAAGTGATCCTGGAGATTGCCAGCAGGGGCAACGCCGTCATCGTCGGGCGTGGATCACAATTTTTGCTCCACAACGCGCCCAGAACGCTCCATATCTCTATTTACTGTCCTCTTTCATACCGCATAGAAAACGTCATGGATCAGCTCCAGATTGGGCGAGACGAAGCAAGGCTCATGATAGAGAGGCGCGATTATGAACAGGATAGCTATTTGAGGCGCTATTACGGAAGGGACGGACATCGGCCAGAACTCTACCATCTCCTCATCAATACCGGTCTTTTCCCCCACAAACTTGCGGCAGAATTAATATGTCAATCACTCTATGTGATTAAGGCAATTGGAAACTAGTACGAATCCCACTTGAAATACTTATGTTTAGATACGTATAATAACAATTGGGGCAGCAATGTCCCGGTACCTTCTCCCTGATGCACAAAGACGTAGATTGGGGAGAAGGCGTACAAAAAAAGATGGTCGTTACGCAAGGTAGCCCAATTCCCGCAAACGAGCGAGAATAAGCCGCTCATCCTCATGTGAAACCGGCTCATCTTCACGTGGATCATATGCGACGGGATGGCGAGTGAGATAGGCCTCAGAGAAGAGTGAGCGCACCACCTGACCATCCAGGCGAGCAGGTAGCGCGAGTCCCAGCAAATGCAAGACCGAAGGACAGATGTCCAGCAAAGACGCCTGAGCAAATTGTCCCTGCTGAATTTCAGAACCGCTTGCCAGCAAACGGGCATACGCAGGCTGGCCGGGCAGTTCCAGGGCAGCAGACGCGACAGGTAGCACGCACATGCCATCCAGACGTAAAGCGCGTGCGTTCGCTGAAGGTGCGTAGCCCGGGCGATAGAGTATCGTCAGATCGGGGGCTTTAAAAACGTATTCACCGCTGTATGCCTCCTCTTTCGTCAACACCTTCTCCACAACCGGCTCATCCGTCAGAGGATTGCGCCAATGCAAGACCAGCTCACGCGCCAGCATCTCGGAGACCTTACGAAACTCGCGCCCCATGCGAATCGTACCCTGCGGCTCGCGACCGCGCACATTGAGCCAGAGCTGTCCGGAACCAGCGCCATAGGCCAGCGTCTCAGGCCATGAAATCGCCATATGCTCGTCACATTTCAAGAGACCAGCAGAAGCAAGAAAATCATTTACATTCACAGCCATAGTCGCCGGGGACGAAAAGACATCGGTCAGGACCAGACGCTGGGCCGTGGCAGGCAGGCAGTCAAGCCAGCATTGCACCAGAGCGTTCAGGTCAGAGGCCGAGAGATCATTGGCGGCAGGCACACGGATCAGCACAAAATCGTAGGCCTGCAAAGCAAGCGAAGAGACCTCAGACGGCGTACGAAGTTCCAGAGAGAGCACGCGTAGTCCCTGCTGGCGAATACTATCGGGCAGGAGGCGATCAACTGCGCCGATGGGCACGCCATAGTTCTGGCGAATATGATAGTCCTCAACGCGCACGTTATCGAAGCGGCCAAACTGACCCGGTCCCATACCAGTCAGCACCTGATACCGGCATTGCTCGCGTTCAACCAGCGGTACAGGCTCAAGTTGAAGATCACATCCCTGCAAAGGGAAAAACGAAAGCGCAGGCAGAGTCGTTACCCACTGGGGGTCCATCCCTTCGAGCCACAAAAGAGAGACAGGATGATTCATAAAGAGCTCCAGAGTATTCAAGCAACCACAATGCACATCTTACCCCACACTCTTCATACATAAGCATACCTGAGCAAGGAGGCAGTATACTCAGGAAAAGCGTCGAGGTCTGGTTAATAAAACGAGATACGAATTGAGAATTCTCAATTTATGAGATCAAGACTCAAAAGCGTTCACCAACATACGCATTGAGGCGATGACCCGTGCCACGCACCGTCTCCAGAAAGCGAGGAGGGCGAGACGTATCGCCGATACTCTTGCGAGCGCGCTCCACCAGAGCATCCAGGCGAGCGGCATCATCTTTCGCAACATATTCTTCCCCATAGACCGCCCATGTCGTTTCTTCACGTGAGCAAATATCGCCTGCATGGCTGGCAAGGAAACGCAGGAGCTTAAACTCCCTCACAGTCAGACGTTTCGTTTGCAGCACCCCATCGATCCATACCTGCTGACGAACCAGATCTAACTGCAAGCCAGGAACGCCCTGGCGCGCCACAAAGGCGGCAAAGAGAGGCGAGAAACACTGAAACGTCGTATCGGACTTCACCTCGTGCAAAATCCCCTTCAGCATGAGCATGCGCAAAGCCTCACGGAGTAACGAGGGAGAGAGAGGTGACATCAGCCAATTGCGCTGAAGTATGCCGTGGCGGAGAGTGCGCAGACAATAGTGCTCAGTCTCACTGAAACTTTGCCAGAGCAGTTCACACTGGCTCAGGACCGAGGCATGCAGCAAAGATTGCTCCAGCAAAGCCTCAAGGCTATCCTGTCCGCGTAAAGAGAGCGACCCGTCCGCCATCGCCAGCACAGTTGTCTTCAACAGTCCTGGATGACCACCTGTAGCCTGAAAGCAGAGTTTGCGTAGAGACAACGGCAAGCCAGTGTGCTCCTGCGCCAGCCAGAGATCCATTTGAGAAAATGCATCGGACTCAACAAGCGGCTTCAGCCCCCACACATACCCATTAAACAGCTCAGCAAACATCTGATACACAATCTTCTGTTGCACAGGATCACACAGGAGAGCAGGCACATTGCGGCTGGTCACCACATAGGAGATACGCCCCGAATAGCTCGCGCGGAGAGCATGCAGCACGCGCAGAAAATGCTGCTCAACCTCAGTAAAAGCTACCGTAAACTCATCAAAGGCAAACACGAGTTGGAGCAGATCCTGAAAGAGCAACAAAGCCTTCACACGCTCAAAGAGCACCAGAATCGCCTCCTCCTCATCAACCCGCGAGAGATGAGGAGCAGTTGCAGGCGTAAGACCATACTGAAGCAAGATCTGCTCGAGTCCAGCAGTCATACGTCGATAATAGGCAAGGGCGGAGGGCTGAGCCAGGGCATGAGAATCAATCAAAAGAAAAGCCATTTGCGGAGAACGTTCAGCAAGATAATGATCACGCACTGGTTCCGAGAGCAGATGGCGCAAAAAATCAGTTTTGCCGATACCATCAGCACCAATCACGGCACAGGAACGAGCCGATAAAAGCGAGTGCATCACATATGAGACATCTTGCGCACGAAACGAAACAGGGCACTGAATCGCGTGACCCGACATGGCCAATCCTTTACAGAGTCCACGGTCAAGAATTAACTATACATAGGATGTTTTTGCAAGCGCATATACACAAGATACGCATTTTTCACTTCATTGTCAACATGTCCATTCAAAAAGCAAATAGAGATAAATACAGAGAAACTCACTAATTGCGGAGAAAGCGAGCAAAGGGGAAACCAGAGACAGCATTATGTTGCATCTCTCATCTCTCGCGTTTAAAACAGGTCATGCTGATTTAAGAGGAGATTACAGGCGGGAGTTTTTCTATTGATTTGCCTTCTTTCGAGGCTGCAAATCTCCTCAATGTCTCCCGACCTTTCTTAATAAAACTGCTCGATCAGGGCACCATCCCAGGCATAAAAGTTGGCACCCACAGAAGAATACGCTATAGCGATCTTCAGGCCTATAAAAAGCTGCGCGATGCAGGGCAGAGAAAAAGCCTGGCAGAGTTGACACAACTGAGCCAGGACCTGGGTCTTTACGACGAATAAGACATAACAGGACAAGACCTTTGCGGGTGGGGATAGTAGAAGAAATGCTCATTTTCTCGTAAAAAGTTACGCTACTATGCGCGGCAAATATGTTTTTCATCCAGGTGTTTTAAAAATGCTATTCGAACGCGTATAGTAGTATAGGTCTGTCTGGCGGCAAGAGGGGCATTGTAGGGGCGTCTTTGTTTACATAATGATGTCAAATATTTAATAATAACAAGCAAATAGCATCAGGGAGGATTGCAATGGAGAGAACAGAGCCACTGGGTCAGAACGACTGGTGGGCAACTGGAGATACGCCTGTTCGCAGAGACTCACGCGTGAATTATCTGGTAGATGGGCGTTCAACAATGATGATGATGTGCCGCCACTTTATGACGGCACATGCTTATATTTACCTGGCAAACTGGGGTATGACGGCCGATATGGATCTGATACGCGGCGAGGACCATAGCGCAGGGCCGGAGGGTAGTCCTGAGCGGGCAAACCTGATCGCGGAACTACAGGCCGATGGATTGAGCAATGCCGATATTCAGTTCTGGCTGACGCATGAACTTTCGGTCAAGGCGGTGCTCGGTTACGCCGTGAGCAAGGGCGTTGAAGTCAAAGTACTCCTCTGGAAATCGCCGGAACTCTTTTCGCATAATCATCCGGGCGAGGCGCAGCAAGAGTTGGAAGCAGTCGGCGTTACGTGTTTGCTGGACGACAGCGCAATGGGCATTATTCACCATCCGGTGGAATCGTTACATCAGAAGATCAGTATCGTCGATGGGAGATATGCTTTTGTGGGAGGGGTCGATCCACTGACCGAGGAGAAGGGCCAGTTCGATCGCTGGGATACGCCCGAACACCGCTTCTCTACCCCCTTACGCCGCACCGAGAGTGGGGATACGCCCTATCCCTGGCACGACGCCCACGCCATTATCGAGGGACCGGCTGCGGGCGACGTTGAGTACAATTTCCGGCAGCGCTGGAATGATCTGGTACAACGTCACCACTGGTCAGAACAGCTTCTGATACCGGCGCATCCGAACGCTGCGCCACTTGTGAGCCAGAGCACCATCCAGATTGCCCGAACCATACCAGAGCATACCTACCAGTTTGAGCCCATGATCGTCCGCGGCATTGCCCAGCACTATGCAGCAGCCCTCAATAACATACAGCGCTTCGTGTATCTGGAAAATCAGTATCTGTGGCTGCATGCATTCAGCGGTATCGATATCCCTTTCATCGGCAACGACAATCAAGAAATGGAACAAAACATTCGCCTGCTGGGAGATGCCCTCAACAGGGGAGCTACATTGTCAATTATCCTGCCAGATCATCCAAATGTTGGCAGAGCATTCAGCGATGCAGGGCTGCAACGTCTGCGCGACGAAGCTCCTCAGGCCGTTGAAGAAGGACGCCTGCAAGCTTTTTGTCTGGCAACCTCGATCAAACGAGGGGATACGGAACATTATCGCCCGATCTATGTCCATGCCAAAGTCGCCATTGTCGACGATGTCTGGAGCACCGTTGGCTCAGCGAATCTGAATAACCGAGGCATGTGCGACGATACGGAAGAGAACGTTGCGGCTCTTGACTCCAGGCTTGCACAGGAGTTACGTTATCTGCTTCAGGGAGAGCATCTGGGCCTCGTGGGCGCGGACGACATGTTGTACCTGACGCGTCTCTACGCCGGGAAACGGCTCTCGCGCCCACAAGAACAGCGTGCGTTGAACATCCATCATTACCTGGAAGGGCTCCTCAGCAATCCGCTTGCCGCGCTTCAGCTGATGCACGAGCGTGCCTGGGAGAATCTACAGCGCTATAAAGCGAAGCAGCCGCTGATAGGACACCTTCTCCCCTATCTCACAAAGGCAGAAGCAGAACAGCAAGAATTACCTTTCCGTGAGGAGCATGGCTGGGTTGAAGAACCATTACCGGAATAATGTTTCCAGCTCCCAACGGGAACAAACATTGCACAGAAAACGGAAAGCCGGATCTTCCTTTGATCCGGCCTCACAACGTAGAAGATTTCAAGCGTATGTGTTTCTCTGTTTCAACATTACTGACCGCTATTGCCTCAAATAGAGTTGACAATATGGCACCTGCTGAGTAAGATAGAAAAGAATTGTTAACCTATAGAGAAACATGTGCAAATCTATGAGCTTATCTACCATGTACTATGCGCACACAATGATCTACAACGAAGAGGATGGGCATGTATAGAACGCCGCAAGATGACGACGAAAGTGCAGAACAGCCTACCCATCAGGAAGAGCCCCGGCGGCGCAAAAGAGCAACTTCATCACAACCATCCAATCTCACCCCGCAATACTTTGGTGAAGAACAGCTACAACAGCCCAAAATTCGCAGAGCATCTCGCTATCTCGATCCAGCAAGGATTTCTCCTGCAACGTCTGCCAGATTGACACGGGTAGAAAAACCTCTCTATCGACATTCTTCAAGCGAGAAAGACCTCCTTACAGAAACTTCCACGCGTCTACCTCGCGTGGACAACCTCAAAACGACCGGTCGCATCACCCCCAATGTAGCCCCACCAGAGCTGCCGGGCGAAGAACCACGACCGCAAACAACAACTGATGCTAAAATCATGGTGGTGCAGAGAAAACGCAAGTCCGTCTATGAGCCACCCAGCAAGCCCCGACGTCACCTCAAAAAGCCGTATATGATCCCATCACGCATACGGCAGAACAGGCTACAGGCGCTGGGCCAGCACAGATCGTTGCTTCTGATTGGCAGTGGACTTGTGCTCCTGCTGATCATTCTGCCAATCATCTCCCATCTCCTCTCAACACAGACAGCAACCAGCATCGTCCCCAATAGCGGCACATCTATTGGCGGTAAAACCTCAGGAACAGGGCAGAACCTGCCAGATACCGGCCATGATCTGGTGATTGTCCCCCCCAATAGCAACCATCCCGCGCCGCCCGTCTATGCGACCTCAGCCTTTCTGATGGATGCCGATACGGGGCAGGTGCTCTACGCCCATAACCCATTTATGCATCTCCCCATGCTCAGCACCACGAAGCTGATGACCGCGACCCTCGCCGTCGAGCAGGGCAATCTGAACCAGAAAATCACGATCACGAACGCAATTGCGCACGATCTCGACCAGCTTTCAGCAGATAGCTCCGTCATGGGCGTCAAAAAGGGCGAGACCTATACATTGCGCGATCTGCTCTATGGACTGATGCTCGTATCAGGCAATGATGCGGCGATTGTCATTGCCGATGGGCTGGATGGCAACCTGCCAACCTTTGTTGCAAAAATGAATGCCCGGGCAGCACAGCTCGGCATGCACGATACGCACTATATGAACCCACATGGATTACTCCAGGATAATCATTATTCGAGCGCACACGATCTGGCGATCATCGGGAAATACGCATTCAGCCTGCCAATCATTCATCAGATCAGCGGCACAAGAGAATACAATATTCCCCAAACGAGTGAGCATGCCGCACATGATATGTTCAACGGGGACCAGTTTCTCTGGTGGTATCCGGGCGTTGATGCCGGGAAACCAGGCTACGATGGCATACGCGACTTTGTGCAGGTCATCTCTTGCGTACGCAATAATCACCACCTGATAGGCGTCACCATGAACACGGTCGACTGGTGGACCGACATGCGCGATCTCATGAACTGGGGCTTTTCCAGCTTTAACTGGGTCTCCCCGCGTGACTACTACCTGAGCAATCAAACGATTCCCTATGCCTATGACTGGAACTACTTCGTCAAAGATCAACGCACCAATACGATTCCGCTTGGCAACCAGGGGCGCTATTATATCTATTCGGGATATAGCATCAGCGGCCCGATGCTGAACTACTTCGACAAAAGTGGGAGCCTCAAAAAATTCGGCTATCCCATGGGGCCAGCGACCGCCTCAACGGATACCCTCATGACCCAGAAGTTTGAGCATGGAACCATTCAATGTAATCTGACCTCTAAACAATGTACAACTGGATAGCGTTGTCTTATCATAAAAGCCAGCTTATCTCTAGCGGCTCACCAACTTGAAGCGCATACGCAGGTTTGCTATACTGCGAAAAACACTGAACTCGTTACCAGGGATGGATAGAGGGGTTCTCACAGAAGGATTGTTTCATGCCAGCCAAAAACTTTCGCATTATAGGTCTTTTACTCTGTCTGCTGATCGTTTCCCTTCTAGCATGTAGCATCGTTCCTGATGTAAACATGCAAGGGACGCCCACCACCAGCTCCACTGCGCAATCAGGCACAGAAAAGCTCAACACCTGGGAACAGGCAGCCCCTGGCATTGAAATCCGTTTTGAGCATTGGCAGAGTCCGGGAGATAACGAGGATACCGTAGCAATCACGCGGCTGGACCTCAAAAAGGTTCATCTCAGCATAGGTTATGCACCTACCAGGCCACTGGATATGAGCGCATGGATGAAGCAGACGGGAGCCCTGGCGATGATCAACGGGGGATATTTCGATAAAAATAACCAGTCTACCGGCCTGCTGGTTTCAAATGGGCAGATGGCGGGCAGCTCTTATGTAGGTTTTGGTGGCATGCTTGCAGTCGACGCCCAGGGCAATGTCACCCTGCGCTCTTTAAAACAGCAACCCTACGATCCCAACACAGAACAGCTACAGCAGGCCACACAGTCCTCGCCAATGCTCATGATCAATGGGCAACGTACGCAGTTCGAGGCCGACTCGGTCTCACAGCGTCGTAGCGTAATCGCGATCGATAAGCAGGGCCGACTGCTCCTGATCGCCAGCCCCAACCAGGCCTTTACCCTCGATGAGCTGGCGGACCTGCTCGCCAGCTCGGATCTCTCGATTGAGACGGCCCTCAATCTTGATGGAGGTGCCTCGACAGGATTGTACGTCAACGGACCCAATCAGAAAATCAGTATCGACGCCTTCACGCCTCTACCCATCGTGATTATTGTGAAATAGCAAAGCTCCCTGATCCTCTTGACCTTTACGCTACCATGCATAATAATTATGGCTAATCAAGTATTCTGACCAAATCATTACGTTTAGTCATGAAGGAGGTGGAGAGATTGCCAGGGCAAGGGAACGGGAAAGAAACGCCAGGCGAAGAGCGCTCAAAACGAGAGGTGCGGGCTGATCGTATCCTGGATGCAACGGTAGAGCTTGTACAGCGGTGGGGCTATAAAAAAACAACGATTGATGATATTGCCAGACTGGCGGGCGTGGCAAAAGGCACTGTCTTTTTACACTGGAAAACACGAGAAGCGCTCTTTGAGGCCCTGCTCCTCCGTGAATGGTTATCGGCGATAGCAGATCTCAAACGGCGTCTGGAGAGCGATCCAGCCGGGGCCACACTCAGCGCATTGACCAGGCATATGATGTCCATCGTGATTGATAACCCGTTCTTTCGGGGTATGATGCTGGGGGATACCGAGATGCTGGGGAATCTCACACGCTCCAGCACAGCACAGAATGTCATGGAATTCCGTCTACAAATGCTGCAAACCTATCTTCATCTGCTACGAGAGAAAGGCTTGCTACGCACTGATTATGCAATAGAGACGCAACTAAAAATGATAGCCGCCATCTACACAGGCTTCTTCCTTGCCGATCAATTTCTGCCATCCGGCTATCGTTTCTCGAGCGAGGAGATGATAGAGACAATGGTCCAAACGCTGCATCGTACCCTTGAGCCGGACGAGCCTGCATCTCCCGCTGAAACAGAGGAAGTCACACAGGCATTCATGCACTTGCTCGACCAGTTGCGTGCAGCGATCGAAAATACATCCGGAAATAATCAATGAGCATCGGCCCCATTTCCTTGTAGCGGCGGAGATAAACCCCGCCGCTACAAGGAAATGGGGCGTGGATACACCTCATGATTATGTCGTGTACTCGCCATTGATGCGCACATACTCGTAGGTGAGATCACAGCCCCAGACCGTCGCCTGAGCATCACCGAGACCGAGCGAGACCCGAATAGCCACATCAGAATTGCTCAGATAGGCTTTGAGTGCGGGAAGATTATCCTCGCCGAGCGCACGCCCCTGATACACAGGGATATCACCAAAGGCAATCGTGACTTTCTCAGGGACGATATTCGTCTGCTCATCACATTTCCCGATCGCCATCGCCACGCGTCCCCAGTTGGGATCAGTGCCAAAGATCGCCGCCTTGAGCAGAGGCGAATTCACAATCGATTTCGCCACCCGTTTCGCCTGCGCGAACGACTCCGCGCCCGAAACCGTCACCTCGATCAATTTGGTCGCCCCTTCGCCATCGCGAGCAATATCCTGCGCAAGTTCCCGCGCCATCGTTTGCAGCGCCTGACGAAACTCGGCCATATCAACGGTACCCGCGAGACCGTTTGCCATAATTGCTACGGTATCACTCGTGCTCGTATCGGTATCGATGCTGACCATATTAAACGAGAGATCAACCGCCTCTTTCAGCAGCGCCTTCAATTGAGCAGCCTCGATCTGAGCATCCGTAACAAAGTAGCTCAACATTGTGGCCATATTGGGCTCAATCATGCCCACACCCTTGGCCATGCCCACCAGAACGGCATTGCCAACGCGACACGCGTGCATCTTCAGGCGCGTATCAGTAGTCATAATCGCACGTGCGGCCAGGGCTAATTGTCCCGTCTGCATTTCCTGACCAACGCCACGAATGCCCGTACGCAGGCGCTCCATCGGCAATTGATGACCAATGACGCCCGTTGAAGAAGGAAGAATATCACCTGGCGCAATATTCAGCTCAGAAGCAACCAGGCGTACCACCTCGCGGATATTAGCAATACCCTCTTCGCCCGTGGCAACATTGGCGTTTTTGCTATTAATCACAAAAGCCTGCAACTGCCCATCAGCGACATGTTCACGTCCGACCACAATTGCCGCGCCGCAAAAACGGCTCTGCGTGAACATCGCAGCGGCGGCGGCAGGAACATCCGAAGCAATCACCGTGAAATCCAGCGTCTCATCCTTAATGCCTACATTTTTGGCACAGGAGCGGAAGCCACGTGGATGTAATGCTTGTTCTTGCATATGACATGCTCCACACAATGAAACAACAGTAATCAAAAGCGTCGGGATTGGCGGCGCTCAATCCTCTTTTTCGGGGATATCAAGCGTAAAAAAGGCGGCATCGCGCAGTTCCTCCAGGCCATGTTTCGCATAAAAGCTACGCTTGTATGATTCGCGCGCACGGCGATTCATTAAAAGCAAACGCGTACACTTGCGTTTCACCGCCTGCTCTTTAATTGCATCGAGCAGGCGACCGCCGATACCCAGACCAGTCATCGTCGGCAGAAGAAAGAGCTCAGAGACGTAGCCATCGATACCATGAGCCAGATGGGGAAACCAATGGACGGAGGTATAGCCAGAGACCATACCATCGACCGTTTCAGCCACCAGAACCGTATGTGTGCCCTCACGCAAAGATTGATCCAGGCGTTCGGAGACCTGACGCAGCGTCTCGTCTGGTGACTCAGTGTTAATCCGCTCATACCAACCTACCTGACGAGCGATGGAGGCAATAGCCCGCGCATCTTCTCGAGAGGCATTACGAATAATTATTTCCGCTTGCACAATAGATACCAACCAATTTCAGAAACGATCTGGAATCAGCGAGTGATCGCTTCTTCCAGAAGAGGTTGACCTGTTTAAGATCTGTTATTAATAGGATCGGGCGAAGATAGCTTCACAAGTCGCAGGCTTGCCCGTATAGAAACACTTGCCCTGGACGCCGCCCTCCGGCTGATCAAAAGGAATAACGCGCAGTGTCGCTTTCGTCTCTTCCTTAATCGCCTGCTCAGCAGCACTATCCTCAGCCCACTTCACACGCACAAAACCACGCTTCTCAGCAATGATCTGTTTAAACTCTTCATAACTGTCTGTATAGTGTGTGTTCTGTTTCTGAAATTCCAGCGCACGCTGATACAGACCGCGTTGAATCTCTTCCAGGAGCACAGGGAGGCGAGCCTCAAGGGCTGCGACAGGAACCGCTTCTTTGGCACGATTATCACGCCGCACCAGCATCACACTGTCGTTCTGCGCGTCACGTGGGCCAATCTCCATACGCAGCGGCACGCCACGCATCTCCCATTCGTTATATTTCCAGCCCGGCGTGTTATCGCTATCATCAAGCTTAAAGCGTACCTTCCCTTTGAGCATCTTCGTCACACGCTCGATCAGCGCGCCCACGGCTGCTTTCTCCGACTCTTTACGCCAGATCGGCACAATCACGACCTGATGGGGAGCCAGACGAGGAGGCAGGATCAGACCATTCTTATCGCCATGCACCATAATCACCCCACCGATCAGGCGCGTACTGGCTCCCCAGCTCGTCGTCGCACAATATTTGCGTTGTCCATCCGAATCCAGAAACTGAATATCGAAGCTTTTCGCGAAATTATGCTCGAAATTGTGACTGGTGCCGGACTGCAATGCCTTGCCATCGCCCATCATCGCCTCAATGGAATACGTACGCAGAGCGCCCGCAAACTTCTCATTTTCAGATTTGCGACCAGCAATGACAGGAATCGCCGCGTCCTCTTCCGCGAAGGCGCGATAGACCTCCAGCATCATACGCGTACGCTCTTCGGCCTCTTCCGGCGTACGATGAGCCGTGTGGCCCTCCTGCCAGAGGAACTCGGAGGTACGCAAGAAAAGCGTCGTACGCTTCTCCCAACGCAGCACATTATTCCACTGATTAATCAACAGTGGCAGATCGCGATAGCTCTGAATCCACTTCGCATACGTATGCCCGATAATCGTCTCACTGGTCGGGCGAATAGCCAGAGGCTCCTCCAATTCCTCGCCACCACCACGCGTAACCCAGGCCACTTCGGGGGCAAAACCTTCGATATGTTCGGCTTCTTTCTCCAGAAAACTTCTTGGGATCAGCAATGGGAAGTACGCATTGACCACATCGGTCTCTTTAAAGCGTGCATCCATCAGCCTCTGGATGTTTTCCCAGATCGCATAGCCGTAGGGACGAATAATCATGCAGCCACGAACCGGTGCATAATCGGCCAGTTCGGCTTTACGTACAACCTGATTGTACCATTTAGAGAAATTATCGTCCTGATCAACAATTTCTTCTACGTACTTTTCCTCGTTCGCCATCACAATCCTCTTACTTCTCTCAATTCTCGACAGACCTGATATCCTGACGTTTGCAAATACAGAGAAATGAGCACAAAAAAACTCGCCCTGTATAAGGACGAGATCGCCAATCCGTGGTACCACCTTAATTGAGCGCACATAATGAGACGCTCCACTCATGCGGCCTCATAAAGAAGAGCCGCCCCTCAGCATAACGGTAAGGGCCCCGATCAGTTTTTCACTGACACTCCCAGGTGGGTTCAGCGAACCTCTCTATACCGCCTTACACTCTCGCGGCTCGCTCTTCAGTGATAGTACGCTTACTGGTCCCGGTCTGCGTTTTTCCCGATATTCATTTAATTGAGCAAAGAATACATCAAAGGAGAAACCCTGTCAAGGAGCAGCAACAAAAAAAACCGCGCACTTTGCAAAAATCGAAGGGTCGATAGCATATGAGAACTGCTTTTTTATATTTTTTCGTTTTTTCGTACTTTCTATTATAAAGAATTATATAATAGCAAAAGATAACTATGTAAATTGATCTGTAAAATCAGGCAGCATGTGCATGCGAGGAGTCTGACATGTCAGAAGAAAACCCTTCCTCACCATACGCAGCGGAACAGGACGACTATATGACAACCGCGCATTCGTTGCCATATATTGAGAAATACTCGCCGCCATCCTCCACTTCCCCACCACAAGAGCAATCGATAGTGCAACCGCGACAAGAAGCAACCGGCTTCACCAATATCGATCTGCTCACCACCACCTACCAGCTCGGCAAAGTGCAAAAAATCTATAAAAACGATTATGCAAGCGATATGACCCGGGGTCTCATCTCCTGTATATTGGGCGTGCTTTGCTTTCTCCCCCTCCTGTTTGCCTCGTCGAACGGGGGAGCTTCCTTACCCACGATCGGATCTCTACGGGGTTCGTTCGGGTTAATCTTACTCGGTTTTCTTTTGTTTGGTTACGGAATCAATCGCACTATCAGCGGAATCAACAAATTCATTACCAATACACACCATAAAAACCCACAATACTACCTGTGCTCCCATGGCATACTGTTGCTTAAAGGAAAACAGATACAGGCTCTCCGTTGGGATCAGATCAATATAGCGCAAAAAAACGTGCTGACGGGCCCTCCTTACCTGCTTCAATACTATGTCCTTCGCCCGTTGGATGACAGAGAGCCGCTGGTGCTCGAACCTATAGTTACTGGAGTGGAAGGGCTTATCATGCAAATCGAGCGAGAGATAGCCCGCTATTTCCTCCCCAGGAGCATTGCCGCCTATAGAGCCGGGCACAGGCTCAATTTTGGCCCGCTCGAGGTAACATCTCAGGGACTGAGCATGCAGGGTGGAGAGAAGAATCTTTCCTGGGAAACGCTTGGCTCAGTGGATGTGCGCGAGGGCACGCTGATGATTAAAGAGAAAGGGACATTATCGATGTGGGCAAACATCGATATGTCGGAACTATACAACGCTTGTATCTTCCTGCCATTGATACACCAGATCAAACAGGACCGTCTCAGCGGGGAGGTAAATCCGAACCCTTTGCCACATCGATCACCGATACACGCTCCCTTACCACCGTCAGAATGGCAGGAATATGAGTAGGGCGTGACGTTGAACCGGTCTTTGAGAGTATGGAAGAAATGCTATAATTTTACTACTATAAAGAAGATAGCTAAGATAGCATTTTGAGAAGGGGCATAGTATGAGCACAGCAGAACCGGTTCAGCCAGAAGAGCAGGGGAAAAATTATCAGGGCGTCAAAGTCATCAGACCCGGCCAGTTCGACGCCAATACGGCACAAACGCCGGGCATGCAGCGCGTCGCGGCCGTCTCTCGTGAGCTTGCAGGCTCGCAGGGACTCTGGGCGGGAGTAACCATCGTTGGTCCTCAGGTTGCCAGTGGCAAACATCATCATGGCGAACTGGAAACCGTCATCTATGTGGTCTCAGGGCATGGCCGTATACGCTGGGGAGAGAACCTGGAATTTGCCGAGGATGTCGAGCCCGGAGATTTCATCTACGTTCCGCCATTTGTACCTCATCAGGAAATCAATCCCGGTCAGGAACCCTCACAATGGGTCATCGTGCGCAACTCACAGGAGCCCATCGTCGTCAATCTTGAGCCTGTAAATACGCAACAACAGGCGGCAAACGACAGCACCCACGCATTCTAAGCAATACTGATACTAATAGATAGACAAGGAAGAAAATACCTGACGAATTTTCAGGTTCCTGCAAACAAAAGATCAGGTAGCTACCTCATCGTGCAAACAAAACTGATCAGCTACAATGACTATTTGTTAGAATAAGAGCAAGACACAAATCGCTAATAACCAGTATGGGGAGAAAAATAGTCTATTATGAGAAAACTGATCATTTTACTGGCGCTTATGGGCTGCCTGACCATCGTTCTTGTCGCCTGCCAGAGCAAACCTGATGCCCCAAATACCGTCCATATGGACGACAACACGTTTCTCAAAACCTCTATCACGATTAAAAAGGGCGAGCATGTCGTTCTGGCAAACAATGTAAGCGAGGTACACATCATCGCGAATGGGGAATGGATAAGCGGCTCATCGGTCCCCAAACAAGAGCCCGGCGCCCCAAAGCTGAACGAGACTATCAGCGGAGGCCAGGATTATGCGACACCTCCCTTCAATATCGCGGGCACCTTCCATCTCTATTGCACCGTCCATCCAGGCATGGAACTGACCGTTATTGTAAAGTAAATACGGTTCTCTATTTATAGAGTGTAGGGGAGAGGAGGCGAATCCCTACACTTCCAACAAATTGCCTACCCTGCACGCCCTTAGGTTAAGATGGAGTCGAGCACAAGATGTGCCTTCTGCTCGTCAGCAGTATTCACGACGAACTTGATTGCCTCGCGAAGTTTCTCAACCTGTCTCGTTCGTAACACCCGTGCTTGAATATGCTCGGCAAGAGTTGGATAACGCGTTTGCAAGATATCCAGGAGAATTTGTTGCGAAGCTTCCACCTCGCCATCGATTTTTCCCTGCTCCCGCCCTTTAGAGAGCCCTTGCTCTTCACCAAGCGCTCGCTGTTTGAGTACAAAATCATTTTCTTCGAGCAACTTATCGAAAATGTCCAAGCGTTGCCTCACTTTCTGCTTATCCAGTGGTGTGACGGTATCAGCTCGTTTGAGAAAGGTGCCAAACCACAAGAGTCGGCGCGCTAATTTTGCTTCGCTGTCCTTATAATATTCTACCAGCTCCTCGAGGGCCTGCAAAAGCACAGGCGCATCGGCATGATCCATCGCGGGCAACAACGTATACATGCTCAGTCTATGCTGTTGTACGTACGCTCGGGCATCTAGTGTCCATAACTCTAAGATATGATAATGAAAGGTGATAATCTCTTTGTTCCCGCTCAACTCCTGAAGTGGGGACGTTGGCGTTGGTGCTTTGAACAGGTAGATAACCATCGAGATCACCGGCTGTTTGTAATCTCGCCAGAGACCAGCGTGATAAAAAAGAAGGCGCTGAGCCATCTCTTCATCACCATCTGCTTGAAACTCCAGATGTAAGATATGAGGCCGATCCCGATAGTAGATCTGGTAGACGCGATCGACGCGCAACGCTGAGCGCAGCACTTCGATATCAAGGACATCGACAAAGATGGCCCCTGGCAACAGTTGCGGCACAATGTCAGCGGCATCTTCTTTGAGAATGGCTTTTATAGAATTGTCGTATGGCTGATGCATACACCTTCTTCCTCCCTTTCCACTTCTGATCAAAGTATAATGTACAGCCATGAAACACGCAATAGGTAAATATTACTATTTTTATAGCATTACAGGAATAAGAAGATAGTAAGGTAAGTGTGACGCTTCAGCGCATCAAAAGTTTTCGCTCTGATACAAGTCCATCACGCCCCACAAATTTGAGCCTATCCCCTACAAGGTGATCTAGCAGGGTTCACCAGAGGGCATCAAAATCAGTGATGCCCTCTGGTGATTATCTATACGAAAAATACGCTCAGTATTACGCAATACGTATATCATCGACAAAGAAGGCGCTCGTCTGAGAGGATGCGGCAGTTCGCGCGGAAAAGACGAGTGTGACACGCTGACCGGCGTATCTGGCGAGAGCGCTACTGACATCGAGCGTGCTCTGCTGCCATTGATTGCGGGCATTGGTATTGCAGGACTGTTGCAGATTCGTGATCACGCGCCCCGCACTATCTAAGAGCTGAGCCGAGAAAACGTCGCGACAGCTTTGTACTGTGCGATTGGTCGTACCATACCACCAGTAACTCACCTTGAGCGGACCAGCCTGGGCAGGAACGGAAAAATGTTGCGAGATGACATCATTACAGCCGGAATAACCACATAAGTAGACGCCATAATGGCCGGAATGCGGTTTTTTGTTATCCACGAGCTCGTATCCACCGAGAGACGTTTCCTGCCAGCCCGCCACGCCACTCTCGAAACCGCCATTCTGAATGAGAGAGCCGGAAGATGGTGGAGGTGCCGCCGTGCCTGTCGGCTGAGGCGTTGGCGAGGGAGCAGACGTAGTCGTCGGTGTTGGTGTCATCGGAGGCGCAGGGGTCGGCGTTGGCTGGGTCGGAGGCGTTGGCGTTGGCTGGGTCGGAGGTGTGGGTGTGGGTGCTGGCGGCGTTGTCCCCCCGACCAGATCGCGTGCAATATTATAGACATCCGGCGAACCAATACCGCTCCCCATATCATAATTCGCAGTCGCAGGATAGTAGAGATTGGTCCCACTGGCAACATCGTGGAAGGCAGGATACGCTGGCTTCGAGGCTGCCAGACTATAAAGTGTAGGAGAGATAAAACCAGCTCGCGTCTGACCCTGCTTTTGCAGATACTCATTTAAGAGCGCCATACTGCCAGCCCATAAAGGAGCCGCCGCACTGGTTCCACCAACCACAATATCACCCGCCGAGGGACAACCGGACGCAGACACGGTACAATAGACCGCATAACCGGATTGCGGGTCAGCATCCGCAGAGATATCGGGAACCTGACGTTTGCCGTTACTATACTGATTCTGGACGCCAGGACCAGTTTGCCAGGTGGGCTGGGTGAAAAACGAACTGATACCGCCACCGCCACCAGAGCCCTTCTGGCTGCGTTGCGTATCCGTCGCGTCGCTCCAGACCGATTCGCTACGATAAGCGCCGTTGCTTGTCTGAAGATTTGTGCCACCCACGGCAGTCACATAGGGATCGCTCGCAGGAGAATCCACAGCCAGTTTTGTATCATTACAATCATAGGCCCCAGAATCGCCCGCCGCAGAAAAAAACGTCATACCCTGAGCAGAGCCCTGTTTAAAAATCGTATCCAGCGCCTGAAGCTCAGCATTGCCAGATTGCGCCTCACACTCTCCCCAGCTAATTGACACCACCTGCGTTTTATTCTCAGTCACAATCTGATTATAGGTATCATTCACCCCCTGCGTAGAATTCGGGCCAATATAGACAACCTGAGAGGCTTTGGGGGCCATTTCCGCAATCACCTCGATATCCAGCTCGACCTCAATTGCTCCCTCCCCGGCTGTATTCGTAGCGCCATCGACCAGGGAAGTCGTAATACTGGGCGTACCCAGATTATTCTTACTGAGAAATGTAGTGATATCGCTTTGCTGAAAACCATCCAGCTCAAAAACAGCAATCGACTGGCCTGATCCCTGAATACCAGCCTGATGCAGAGGAGCCGCATTATAGGCACCGAGCAGATCAGGCGCGGCATAACCGGCCAGGGGTTGTATGTCCTGCGCCTGAACAGCAGGGGCACGCTGAAAGAGCGGATGCATCTGTACACTGTTGTCCATACCACCAATTGAAAGGATGAGCGGGGCAATCGAGGCTGGCAACAATGGCGCAGTGGCATTCGCATAAAATGTACGCGGGCCGAGCTGGTACTGATTGATCTTCACCTGAAACGCCGCCTCCGCCGTGGCAACATCCGCATTGGCATCAATAAAAAGGCCATTGGAGGCTACCGTATTCACCGTCACTCCCTGCGAACGCAAATACGTCACCACCTGCTGGATTTGCGCGGAAGTCGGACCAAACTGAGCCGCGAACTGCTGAGGCGAGAGAAAATGATGATACAACGGCGACTGAGGAGTATACATATCATGCAGCAATGTCGTCAACTGCGCCTGATTGCGCAATTGTAAAGCGACCGAGAGCTTGAGCTGCTGCTGCGCACTAGCGCTCCCCAGCATCTGAGCCCGTTGAATAAGAGGGACCGTTTGTCCACGAAGAGGAACACGCTGATCATCGCGAACGTGGGTCAGATAAGAAAGCCCGAAAATCGCCCCCCCAACAATCAGGAGCGCAACCAGAGCGAGTGCAAACACCTGCACAAACTTGCGAGGCATATCATCCTCCAAACAGAACACTGAAAAGACAGCATACACAACGCATAGATACAGACAGACACATCAATTCATAGCAAGATAAACGAGAATAAAAAAATACTTTGCGGAAAATGCCTTATTTATAGCAATTCAGGCTATAATTACAGGCGAGGCACACAAGATAAAGAAGAAATAGCAAGCGATGCAATGGAAAAATGCTCCTATGCAGCAACAAAAATATGGCATCAAGCAGCAGATGAAGGCCTGCTTTATCCCACGCAAAAGATGGATGCCCGGTGAGACAGCTTCTTTCGAGAGAGAGCTGTCAATTCATGCACTTATTTTATGATATCCATAAAAATAGAGTATATATTGGGAATAAAAGAGCAGCTTTTGATCTTTATCATACAAGACATATGCAAAGTAAGAAAAAACAGTGACATTATCCGATTTTGTAACGTAATAAACTAGGCAGCTAGATTGCAGGAAAGCACAGCCATTTCACAATGCATATATGCGAGAAGAGGATTGCAGGCGTGATTAAACGAGCAAACGGTTCTGTAACGAAGAAGATAGTGGACCGTACGACGTCAAGGTAGATCGATCAATATTGCTCTCATCATCAAGGCATGCCAGTACCCAAATAGAGTTTTCTCGCCTTATTTCGCGGAAAAGGAGTATCATGGCATGGACAAAATCGTGTTCAGCGAGATCACGAAGCGCTATCCAGGAGCCAGTACGCCTGCCGTCGACGCCGTAAGTTTCGGTGTGCCAGACGGCAACACCTGTATGCTCGTAGGTACCTCTGGCTCAGGAAAAACCACACTTTTGCGGATGGTCAACAGGCTGATCGAACCTAGTGCGGGAGAAATACTGATTGACGGCAAAAACGTGCTCCAGGAAGACCCGATTCAATTGCGCAGGCGCATCGGCTACGTCATTCAGCAAGTTGGCCTCTTTCCCCATATGACCATCGCCGAAAACATCCGTGTCACCGCTGAAATTGCGGGTGGCTGGAACAAGCAGCGGCTGGCCCAGCGCGTTGATGAGCTTTTAGAGCTGGTAGGACTTCCGCCTCAGGAATATCGTAATCGCTATCCTCGCCAGCTCTCAGGCGGGCAGCAACAACGTGTCGGTCTGGCACGTGCCCTGGCAACCGACCCGACGATTCTGCTGATGGACGAGCCGTTTGGCGCGCTCGATGCCATCACACGCGCACGCATGCAGGAAGAGCTCAGAAGAATACAACGCGACGTCAAAAAAACCATCCTCTTCGTCTCACACGATATCGAAGAAGCCTTTAAGCTAGGAGACCAGATCGCAGTCCTCGCCGGGGGAAAACTGCTCCAACTTGGTAGTCCCATCGATCTGCTCGCACACCCGGCCAATGACTTTGTCGGCCAGCTCGTCGGAGCAGACAATATTATGCGCCAGTTGCAATATCTGCCCGTCACCGATGCCCTCGCGACCTCCCAGGATCATGAGTCAACGAACGGACTCCCCACCAGCGATGCACAGGGAACGCTCCTGGACGCGATGCTCAAGCTGCTCGAAACCAACGCGCCTGCGCTTGCGGTACAGAGCCAGAGCACACAGGAGACACTGGGCTACATCACCCTCGGCAGCATCAACCGGAAAATCACCCAGATAGCGCAGAAAGAAAGTGCGCACGAGGAAACTGCGATCTAAGCAGATCTATGGAGAGCGGAAGAAGGCATGAAATACTTATTTAATCCCTACAACTATGATCTTTCCGACCCGGAGAGCATACCTAATCTCTTTTTACAACATTTCTCCCTGGTCGCCATCGCGATGATCGTTTCGCTGATTATCGCGATCCCCCTGGGCATCTTTATCGCCCGCCGACCACGTTGGAATGCAGTTATCATCACCATCGCAGATTTTCTGTACACGATTCCGGGCGTCGCCTTGATTGGCGTATTGATCACGATTGTCCATTTGAGCCCGCTTGCCATCCTCATCCCACTCATCTGCTATACTCAGCTTGCCCTGTTGCGCAACACGGCCGCCGCTGTCCGAGGAGTCGATCCCCTTCTCTTAGAAGTGGGCAAGGCGATGGGCATGGATCGCTGGCAGGTGCTCTGGCGCGTCACCCTCCCGCTCGCCATGCCCGTCATCATCGCAGGCATCCGTATCGCCACCGTCACGACGATAGGCATTGCTACATTGGCCTCATTAGCGGGCCAGGGCGGATTGGGGGACCTGGTATTTAACAATATCACGCCCTATTATCCAGAGGCCATCATCGCGGGAGGAATCTTAATGGCACTTTTTGCTATCGTCGCCGACCTGTTGCTGCTCGCCCTCCAGATCACACTCAACCGGGGACGCAGTGTGGTAGCCACAGCTTAGAGAAGGGAGAGCACACGCCATGGAAAGTCTGATTGCATTTATTAGCGATCCAGACAACAACTTTCTGGGTCACACCTTGAGCTACCTCGAGCTCTGTGGTCTCTCCATCCTGATTGCCATGCTCATCGGCATCCTTCTGGGTATCATAGTGGCGCGCAATGCCGTTCTGGCCTTCGTCGCCGTCAATCTCAGCGGAATGTTGCGTGCAATCCCAATCATCGTCTTTCTCATCGCCGCCCTGCCCGTGCTGGGAACCGGCTTCACACCGGCCTTGCTCGCACTCATCGTCCTGGGCATCCCGCCGATCCTGCTGAACACCTACACGGGCATTCGCGGGATCGATCCTGCGGTGATTGATGCGGCGCGAGGGATGGGCATGACCGGAGGACAAATTATTGGACGAATCCAGCTTCCGCTGGTGTTACCAATTGTAGCAGCCGGTATACGTACCGCCGCCGTACAGATCGTCGCCACCGCCACACTGGCCGCCATTATCGGCGCAGGAGGGTATGGCGAATATATTTTGTATGGAGTCAACCAGTTTAACACCACAGCTATCCTTGCCGGGGCACTGCCTGTGACAGTGCTGGCATTGCTGATAGAGGTACTTATGGGGCAATTACAACGCTATCTGACTCCTGTCGGCTTACGCATACAGGACCAGCCTGCCGCGTCTCGCGCCTGAGAGTACCAGACCTGTTTTTTCAAGCGCCGCTCTATTATCTAAACAATCTAAGGAGTAGTATACACAATGCGACATTATCGCTCATCTGGCACAAAATGCCTGGCCCTCCTGGCCCTCATTCCCCTGCTCATACTGGCCGCCTGTGGCGGGGCCGGTACCGGAAGCTCAACGGGGACCAGCACAGGCGCTGCACCAGTCACGCTCAAACTGGGCAGCAAAGAAGATCTGGAAGGCAAAATCTTCTCCGAGATGTATGATCAGCTGCTCGTCAAGGCTGGTTTCAAAGTGACGCGGGTAAAGCCAGGTCAGAACGACTTCGTACTCAGCGGTATTAAAAATGGTGACATTGATCTCTATCCAGAATTCACCTCGACCGGCCTCGATGCCCTGAAGCTCACCCCCAGCCACAATCCACAGCAAGACTACCAGACGGTAAAAGATAATTTCGCCAGCAAGTTTAACATCGACTGGCTGGACTTCTCGCCCAATCTCAACGATACCTATGCTATTTGTGCACGCAAGGACCGCGCGCAACAGTTAGGGGTCACCACCATCTCTCAACTCGTTCCCAAGCTGAAAACGCTCACCATGGCACTGCCAGCCGATAGCCACTATGTGCTTGACTTTATGAAACAGCCCTATGGCATCACCGCGTCAAGCTTCAAATCCCTCTCGACCCTCGACTACGGCGTCGGCTTCCAGGCTGTCGTCAAAGGCCAGGCAGACTTGAACTTCTGCTACTCGACCGACGTCACCATCGCCCAGCAGAATCTCGTCGTCATTCAGGACGATAAAGCCGCCTTCCCGGAGTACAATCCCGCTCCGATCGTACGCGATAGCATCTTGAAGGCCAATCCGAAAATTGCCACGGCTTTGAATCCTCTGGCTCCCAAACTGACCAACGAGGTCAGCCTGACCTTGCAAAAACAGGTCCTGGCGGCTCAAGACAGTGGTATGTCACCGACGCAGGCAATCCAGCGAACCGTGCAGACCTGGTTAAAAAGCCAGAATCTGTTGTAATCGTTTTGCAAGCTCAGCAGATTTTTTCGCAGAAGAAGAGGAGATGGCAGCATCTCCTCTTCTGGCATTTTGCGACGTTCCTATCTGCCCCGCACTATTACTTGCATCTATCCCCAAAGGTATGCAAAAATACTACACATCATCACCTCACATCTCCATCAAAAACATCCATTGACACCTTGATCACCGCTGGATAAGATACCTCATAGGAAACGATGCAAAGATAGAAAAAGAGTAATGAGAAGGCAACATGTCATGACAAAACGCAGCAAGCTCCTTGAGAATGAAAGCGCTTTTATCTCCCGGCAGCGCGTGGCACGGCTGGCAACCGCAGATGAGCTGGGCAGTCCCCATCTCATTCCCGTTTGCTACGCATTTGACCAGCACTATTTTTATACCCCGCTGGACGAAAAGCCCAAGAGCGTCACCAGTTTCAGGCTACGCCGGGTACGCAATATCGAGGCCCGACACGAAGCCTCCCTCCTGGTAGATCAATACAATGATGACTGGGGCCAGCTTGGTTATGTGCTCATCCACGGAGCGGCCAGACTTATTGAAGCAAACGACGAACTGCACGCGCACGCCATCAAGCTTCTCCGTAGCCGCTATCAGCAATACCGCGCGATGAACCTGGAAAAACTCCCCATCATCGTGATTACTCCCGACCATATCGCTTCCTGGGGACCGGCGATACAAACCGCGGAGCATCCCAGGCAAACAGAAATAGAATAGATATATTACTATATCTGGATATGTAATAAGAGACTCAGAATGAGCACGCTATTCCAGGCATCATCATCACCGCGATGATGGGTTCCCTCCAGGGGATGGGATCACCACTATTTTCGCCAGAGCTATCTTTCTCCAGAAATATTCTCTTGGCAGACAACCGAATAACTACATTATAAAACAAAAAATGTGTAAAATACACATAGATTGTACAACGATAACTATGTTATGCTTAGAGAATACTCTGTGGCGGCTGCAAAAACAGACCACTATGACTATTCATTCAACTCATGCCTTGAGAACCTGCACAGGATTGAGAGATTAAAAAAACATGCAAGGAATCTACAAATATCCACGCACACAACATATTGCTGGTTCTGGCATCCAACATGGCGACGAAGATCTTCAGGTCGCCAGTCCGGGCATGTTACAGGGAAAACATCTCGTCATCGAAGAGAAAATGGATGGGGCCAACTGTGCGATCAGTTTTAGCGATACTGGTCACCTCCTGCTCCAAAGCCGGGGCCATTATCTCAACGGAGGGCCACGCGAAAAACAGTTTCACCTCTTCAAGACCTGGGCCGCTCGCTATACACAGGAACTCTGGGAGGCTCTGGCAGATCGCTATATTCTTTACGGTGAATGGCTATATGCCAAACATACGGTCTTCTATACCGACCTACCCCATTACTTCATGGAATTTGACATCCTTGATACACAGAATGCAACCTTTCTGAGCACCAGCCACAGGCGACGCCTGTTACAACAGCTTCCTTTTATCTGCTCCGTCAAAGTGCTCTATGAGGGGCAGATCAAGAGCATGCAGGACATAATGCACCTGATCGGACATTCTTCATTCATAAACCATGATCCCGCGACGCGTTTACAGATTCTCTGCCAGGAGCGCCAGCTCAATAGCAGCCAGATCCTGAAAGAGACAGATACCAGCGGACTCATGGAAGGGCTCTATATCAAGGTTGAAGAAGAAGATATCGTCAAAGAGCGCTACAAATATGTACGGGCAGGCTTCTTGCAATCCATCATCGACGCAGAGAGTCATTGGCTGGAACGGCCAATTCTCCCTAATTGTTTACAGGAAGGCATCACACTTTTTTAAAGCAGGCCAACGAATAGACAGAGAACCGGGACACGAAGCATGTTAAAGCAAGCGAGAACTACAGACTGGACCTTCCCTTACTGTCCAACCGGACCGGACTGGTCATTCAACTGGGAGGGCATGCAACGACAATTTAGCTGGCTTCAGGCGATGGATGGCGTTCCCCAGAGTCCTATTTATCATGCAGAGGGAAACGTCCTGATCCATACAGGCATGGTTGTCAGTGAGCTGATTAAATTGGCGGAATGGCGCAACCTTCCCGAAGACGAGAGGCAGATCCTCTTTGCTTCAGCCTTGCTGCACGATGTCGGCAAGCCACATTGTACCAAAATCGAGGGCGATGGGCGCATCACCTCGCGTGGGCATGCGCGAAAAGGCGCAAGTATCGCACGACAAGAGCTCTGGACAGGACACGAACTCGTCCAACCTGCTCCCTTTGCCGTGCGCGAACACATCGCCCAGCTGGTCCGTTTCCACGGGCTACCCCTCCAATTTCTCAGCCATCCTCAGCCAGAGAAAGCCATCATAGCAGCCAGCCAGCATGTTCGGCTCGACCACGTTGCCCTGCTGTCCGAGGCGGACGTACGAGGCAGAATCTGTCCAGACAAAGAGGAGGTTCTCTCCCGAGTCGAACTCTTCCGCGAGCTTTGCCAGGAGCAAGACTGCTATAACAAACCGCGTCAGTTTGCCAATGAGCAGAGTCGCTTCGTCTATTTTCGCAAAGAAGAGAGCGATCCCAACTACGTTGCTTACGATGACACAACGTACGAAGTGATCCTCATGTCAGGGCTACCCGGCGCAGGAAAAGATACCTGGATACGCGAACATAAGCCAGATTGGCCGGTTATCTCGCTCGATAGCATACGTCGTGAATATCGGATCAGCCCTGAAGAGGATCAGGGGCACGTCATTCAAACAGCGAAAGAACGTGCTCGCGTCCTGCTTCGAGCGCAGCAATCCTTTATCTGGAACGCAACCAATGTCAGCCGTATGCTCCGTCAACAGCTGATCGATTTGTTCCTCAGCTATCGCGCAAAAGTACACATCGTCTATATAGATGCACCACTCAGCACCATTCTGCAAAGGAACCGCCAGCGCAAAGAACAGGTGCCCGAACACGTTATCTATAAATTGCTGGGCAAGCTCGACATCCCCGATGTTACCGAGGCCCAGATCTGCGAACTCTATACCGAAGAACTGTAGTTACGCAGGGAGCAGGCACACCACAGCGGTGCAATTATGAAACGTACAGAGCTGGCCTTCAGCACGGGCGATCTGACCATGCGTATTGCAACCAAGGTACTTTGTCTCGCCGAGCGTATCTTGCACCGCTTGCAGCTCGAAGCCAAACTCGCGGCCCATACGCAGGCGTGTCGCCACGCAGTCAAAGAAAAGAGCGACAGCAGGCTTGCTCCCATAAAGCTTTTGTTGCGCAATACGGACTGCTCCCACTGCCGCATCTTCAGCAGAACCAACGGAAGTCTGCATAAAATGGACAGTAGCGTCAGGTGGGATTTCAGCCGCATAGAGAAGAGAGCCATCGGGCTGTAAAGCCAGAGGAACGCGCAGTTTATAACCGATGCCGAAATCGATGCCGAGCAAATTATGCAGCAATAGAGGCATAAGATTCGCTACATCCAGCTGCTGGTTGGTCGCACGCACATATTCAAGAAAAACATCGACGGCTGGTCGGCCATCAAGCTGGCAAAGATACTTGCCACGTACCTCCGTCGCCTGCATAGCCCGACTGGCAGGACGCCAGCCATGCCTGGCCCCGACCCCAACAGGCTTCTTTGAGAGAATCTCCAGAACCACCACGGCATCAGAGGCCACCTCCGTATCATAAAATACTGGAGTCGCCTGAAACTGGGCATTATCGCCAGCTCCTCCCCCAAAGAACTGGTGGGAACCACACGTCAAATACGTCAGATGCTCAAGCAGATTCTCGGCATACCCCACCAGAGCATCAGTCAGAATCATGGCAGAGCGATAAGCATACTCCGGATGGGCCTCATACTGAAACGTCTTCACGACCTCGCCTGCCGCCTGTAAACAATGGTCTTGAATACGACGACCGATGCCAGCCGAGAAGAGCATATCTCCCTCTGCGCGTAGAGCAACTGCACAGGCAAGACCATCGCCATGACAATGGCTGGTAAATTCCCCGGCCGAAGAACAGCCAAGCAAGATATCCGGGTGGCATCTGCTCTTCACAGCCGTCAGTACCGCGGCCTGATCATAAGAAGGAGCAATAAAAAGGAGCACGACATCTGGTATGCCCAAAAGATGTTCTGCAATCTGTAGGCCGAGTGAAGTACCGGCCTCAACACTGTCAGAGAGGTTCGTATGAACAACAATTGCTCTGGCCATAAAAAAACCTTTCTACTCGTATTTCCACCCATACATAAAATCACAATAGATACTATCATATATTTTTCTATACCGTCAAATACGCATATACACTAAAACAATGCTTCAGATGCATTCCTGCTTGTACGGGCCAGAACCTGGTTGCGTGTGAAATAAGGATCTGGTAGAGTAGGAGAAGCAGATCCAACAAGGAGCACAAGGAGGATAGGATGTCACCAAGGCAAGGAGACAGCGGAGGCTCAAGGCGCGAAGCGGAAGAAGTATCAGCACTGGGAAAAAAGGGATGGACCCCTGATATGCTCCGACAAACCACAGAGGAAGGCACAGAGTTCGCACAGTTACGGGAGTGGACGAGGAGTCCAGGTGGAACGGATTATCCGGCAGGAACCTCGCTAGAGAATGTGCTCACCTGGCGGCAGCAGAGGGATGCAAGGAAGAAACCAATGGTTGATCCCTCCTCAGGAGACCCCCTCTATGAAAATCGTCCAGATCATCAAGTACCTACGCCAGAGAAGTGGTTTGCGATGGAGCAACGAGAAATAGATCACGCGAATGGGTGGCGTCCGTCTGATGCTAATAAGAGGGTCCATGAGAAGGCAAACAATGCGGCGAAGACGTCGGAACGCCAAATGAGACTGGAAGTTCTGCAGAGTGATCTGGACCGTCAAAAAGAAGCTGAACGTCAAAGAGACTATAAAAAGCACCGTCGGGAGAATCCAGAGTTTCGGCAACGTGCGAACGACTATCACAAGGGGCGTCGAGAGGACCCGGAGTTTCGGCAACGTGATAATGATACTGTGCGTGCGTACCAGAGGGCAACAAAATGGGCGAAGGATCACGGTGAAAGCGAGCTAAAGGTGAAGGCAGCCGGTGCGGAAGCGCGTCAATGGCTAAAAGATGTATGGGAGGCAAAGGGGCGCTTGGAGAGGGACAAGATGAGGACGCAGGAAGCAGGGCGTTTAACGTTGGAACAGCAGTTGCTGGCAGACCAGGAGGAGCTGCAGGATTACAAAGCGGGCGGGCTAGCTGCGCGGGCTGCTCAGGCACGAACAGGCCTCATACAAGGGGAACTAGAGCGGAGAATTGGCGTAGCAGAGAGCGCGATAGGGGCAAGCGGTATGGAGCAACAGTTGCTGGCAGACCAGGAGGCGCTGCAGGATTACAAAGCGGGTGGGCTAGCAGAGCATGCTGCTCGGGGACGAACGGGCCTCACACAAGAGGAACTGGAGCTGAGAATTGGGGAATCGGAGGCGCAACGGAGGGCGTTCATGATGCCGCCCTGGCTGCGATAGACTGACGTTCTTCAAACTGAGGAGGAGCGCGAGCAGAATTGAGGAGAGAGGAAAGGGGATAACAAGCCCGAGGATGAGAGACGGGCCTGGCCCCGGTTGTATGTGAAATAAGGATCTGGTAGAGTAGGAGAAGCAGATCCAACAAGGAGCACAAGGAGGACAGGATGTCACCAAGGCAAGGAGACGGCGGAGGCTCAAGGCACGAAGCGGAAGAACTATCAGCACTGGAAAAAAAGGGATGGACCCCTGATATGCTCCGACAAACCACAGAGGAAAGCACAGAGTTCGCACAGTTACGACGAGAGACGAGGAGTCCAGGTGGAACGGATTATCCGGCAGGAACCTCGCTAGAGAATGTGCTCACCTGGCGGCAGCAGAGGGATGCAAAGAAGAAGCCAGTAGTTGATTCATCCTCAGGAGACCCCCTCTATGAAAAGCGTCCAGATCATCAAGTACCCACGCCAGAGAGGTGGTTTGCGATGGAGCAACGAGAAATAGATCACGCGAATGGGTGGCTCCCGTCTGATGCTAATTCGAAGGCCCGTAAGAGAGCATACAATGCGACATACGAGGCGAACCGTCGAACGAACCCGGAGACCGAGCAGGATTATGTGCAAAGTCGCAGGCAATATCGAGAGGACCCAGAGGTTCAGCAATATGCAAGAGATCGCGAGCGTGTACGCAAAGTAGCAAAAAGGTGGGCGAAGGCTCGCGGGCAAGACACGAAAGCAGCCGGGGCAGAAGCGAGTAAATGGGTAGGGGAGGTAAGGGAGGCAAAGTGGCGTTTTGAGAAGGAAGAGCAGGGGCAGCATTATGCAAATAAGCTGACTTTGGAGCAGCAATTGCAGGCAGATCGGAAGGCGCTGAAGGATTACAAAGCGGGCGGGCTAGCAGAGCATGCTGCTCGGGGACGAACACGCCTCACACAAGAGGGGCTGGAGCGGAGAATTGGCGTAGCAGAGAGCGCGCTAGGGGCAAGCGGTATGGAGCAACAGTTGCTGGCAGACCAGGAGGCGCTGAAGGATTACAAAGCGGGCGGGCTAGCTGCGCGGGCTGCTCAGGGACGAACACGCCTCCCACAAAAGGGGCTGGAGCAGAGAATTAAGGAATCGGAGGCGCAACGGAGAGCGTTCATGACGCCGCCCTGGCTGCGACAGACTGATATTCTTCAAACTGAGGAGGAGCGTGAGCAGAATTGAAGAGAGAGGAAAGGGGATAACAAGCCCGAAAGAGTTCGATGGCCGAACCTGTTCGCTGCGATTTTACGCTAATGCCAGAACCGCTTGATCTCTGATCGTTAAATACCTCGCGCTCAAAAAAGGGAATGGTGGAAGGATATACACGATTAGAGAAGAGGGAGCCTTTTTGCCATCTGAAGGTCCGTAAGCAAGCGAGGGAGACCATATTTCTGAGCAAGCGCATGCACATAACGAAAACCATCCCCATAGGTATGATCCAGGTTATGTTCAATACCTTGAGCATGATAGTGGCTTTCGGGCGTATTCTGCTCTTGATAATAACGATAAGAGAGGAGTTCACAGAAACCTTCCTCGGTCTGTGGGGAAAGATTACGAACGCCCTGCACCACCAGCCAGACATGACCAAGCTCATGAATAGTGACCCCGCGGAAGAGCATCTCTGGCAGGCCGAGAAGCACCGCTACCCCGCGCACTTCCGAGCTTATGATCTGGCCATTCGCTTGCGTATAGGTCGTACTCATTGTTGCTCCCAGTGAATGGGACTCAGCGTGGGAGCGGAGATGCCGGGCTAATGACTCTGAGCCGCAAATTTCCAGAGAGAGGCGTAAATTATTATAGAGCAACCCCTGATTACTTACCCATCCAATGACTTCACGGTATATCGGCTTCGCCACCTCACTCGACTCAATCGCACTGGCACTACAAGCGGCACAACGCACACGTCCCGTCTCAGGTATAGGCTTCCCGCCAGGAACCAGACAATTACAGAAAGCACAGCGAGGATAGTCTCCCTCGTGCTCTGCACAAAACAGCTGCCCCAGGCGATCAGTCATGTACATACCAGTCAGAGGACGTCCACAAAAGACACAATGAGGAACAATCGTGCGTTCATAACAGGCGATATGATACGGAGCGCCTTGATGCGTAGAAAAACGGGCATCCGTAATGGGACGTCCACAGGCCGCGCAAAGAAAGTGTTCGGGATGCCAGGTCGCACCCAATGCCGTCATCCAGCTTCCCATAATGGGCTGATTGCACAATTTACAGAGGGGAAAGCCATACATACTATTTCCTTCTCGTGTAGCGAAACGGCTTCTTTCCAGAAAGCAGCATAATTGGAAGAAAGCTTATTTTACAGACCTATCTTACATAAAAATCGTTGGCTTCAGCATCTGATTGCAAATTGCAATCCATAGTCGAGGTCAATAGCATATACAATCACCAGTATATCTCCTCTCTGAGCAACCTGACAACAAACGTCCTGCATGCTGAGAAGGGCAGAAAGCAGGCAGCGCAGAACAGAAACCATACACAAAGGAGATTCGTGTAGAAAACATAGGCAAAAAATGTTGGCAAATACACAACAAGGGAAAGTTTCCAGAAGGAGGTGCATTCATGCCAGATAAGAAGCCTTTAAAGGGCGTAGGTGAGAAAGAAGAACGCCAGTACGAGCATATTAAAGAATCAGCGCAAAAAAGTGGTCGTTATGGGGATAGGGCAGAGGAAGTTGCGGCACGAACCGTCATGAAAGAGCACAAAGAGAAAAAACATCGCAAGGGTGAGTAGTCATAAAAAGGTCCTATCCTCCTCTTACATCTAAAAAAGTAGTGAGTAATCTATCCTTCGTTTTCCGGCCTCCTGCTGAGCGTTCTGACAGGAGGCCTTTTCCGTTGCACAAAATAAATGTACGGGAATCGAGTGCTAATTGCACAAGCTTTCATGCTATACTACTCACATAGATTGATCATTCTCATTCAAATCAGGCCAGCTACCAGGAAGCAGGAAAGAGCATGCTTAATTCAGCCTCAGTAACCACGGTGAATGGCTCAAGATTCTCGCAGCGCTTCATCAGGCCACGTTATGATTCCTATTGCTTTGCCAACATTCCTCAGACCATCAGCCACCTGCTTACTGGCCAGGGAGAGAGTGGACTACCAATTGACGTTTTTGGCTCGTTACCACAGAAATATGACAAAGTGGTGCTCTTCTTTATCGACGCCTTCGGCTGGAAAATTTTTGAGCGGCACGCAGAAAAATATCCCTTTCTCAAAACCATCCTCACCGATGGCGTCGTCTCAAAACTCACCTCACAATTTCCCTCAACCACAGCAGCGCATGTTACCTGCATCCATACCGGCCTCAACGTAGGACAGAGCGGAGTGTACGAATGGAACTACTACGAACCACTTGTTGACGAAATTATCTCTCCGCTGCTCTTCTCATTTGCCGGAGAGAAGCATGCACGCGACACCATCAAACGCAGCAACATTGCCACAACGGCGTTCTTTCCGCCGCAAACATTTTATGAGACCCTGAGAGCACAAGGAGTGCGCTCGCATGTACTACAATACCAGTCATATACGCCATCCACCTATTCGGATATCGTCTTTCGCGGTGCGCAGGTGCACCCCTATTCCAATCTTCAGGACGCACTTGAACGAATGACATACCTGCTCACACAACCGAACAGCGAGCCGAGCTATTATTTTCTCTATTTTGACCGCATAGACATCGCCAGCCATCACTATGGTCCTTATGCCCGCCTGACCGAAGAGGTCATCGACAACTTCCTCACCCAGATGAACAATCTGTTCTACAAAAATGTGCGCGGTAAAAGCGGCAATACGCTCTTCATCATGACCGCCGATCATGGGCAGGCCGAAGTCAATCCACATACCACCGTTTATCTCAACAGACAGATGGCACAAATAGAACATTATCTCAAAACCAACAAAAAAGGACGCCTCCTCGTCCCTGCCGGATCAGCGCGGGACATGTTTCTGTATGTGAAAGAAGAGTATGAGCAGCAGGCAATCGACGAACTACAACAAAAGCTCGCGCGGAAAGCCGAAGTGTACCGTACAAAAGAGCTGATCGAGAAACATTTCTTCGGGCTCGAGGAGCCATCAACAGCGCTCCTCGAGAGATTGGGGAATGTCGTCATCCTGCCCTATAAATACGAGACCGTCTGGTGGTACGAGGAGGGGAAATTTGAGATGCATTTTCAAGGCCACCATGGAGGGCTCACCCCCGAAGAAATGGAGATCCCCTTCCTGGTACTCCCCCTATAATAGTACCTTTGCTTCATTCTCTCCACAGGCTCCAGATAGACAAAGGGATTATCATAAAGAAAGACAGGCAACTTTCGCCTATCAACACTCGTTAGAAAGAGGAGATAGAGCGAAATGTGCTCAATGCGGGCGCATGCAAGCAGGAAACAGCCAGTAAGCTGAGCTGAGAACGGGATAGGAAATGGCAGGCAACTGTGCTATACTGCACAATGACCTGATAAGGCTTTTTTTCGCATCCCGATACAGAAATCAGCAAGTGTGCAACGATATTGCGCCAATGGAAGATGGGCCGTCAGATTTATACATGCTTTTTCCGTTTCAAGAAAGAATTTTGAGTGAGAGGGAATATAACACATGCGGCGAGGAACACTCACACTCCTCCTCTTCATCATCTTGCTGGCCATTGGGGCATCATACGTCGTTTTCTGGCCCAACCCAGTTAACGGCAAGCCCTGGCACGGCATCAATAACCCCTTCACGATTAAAGAAGGGCTCGATCTGCAAGGCGGCGTACAGGTCTTGATGGTACCGAAACCAGGTCAGAATACCTCAGATCAGGTAATGCAAGCAGTACGTACGCAAATTGAACAGCGCGTGAATGGTGGTCTCGGCGTCAACCAGCCAATCATCCGCGTACAAACTTCAAACGGGCAACCAAGCCTATCAGTAGAATTACCGGGCCTGAACAATGGTAACACGCAGCAGGCCATCAATTCACTCCTCAAGACCGGCAAGCTCGAGTTCTGGGATACCGGAACCACCAGCTTACAGGCGGGCACAACGCTTAACCCGAGCGATTATGCTTCGACCAACCCAGGGGATCAGCCGCTCTTTACGGGAGCGAACCTCGATTCTAAATCGCTCAACGTTGGTCAGGACCCTCAGACCGGTCAATACGTCATCGAATTCTCAATGCAGGGCGCGGCTATTGGCAAGCTCAGCTCTTATACCGCCAGCCACATTGGTGATTACCTCACCGTAACGCTCGATCGACAGGTCATCTCGTCACCTCAGATTCAGAGCCAGATCCCCGGAAATGGTCAGATCACAGGCCAGTTTACCTACACGCAGGCGAATCAGCTCGTCAGTGTTTTAAAGTATGGTGCCCTACCCATCTCCTTTACCATCGCCAGTGAAAATACAGTCGGGGCGACATTGGGCCAGGATTCTATTAATAGAAGCCTGATGGCCGGTGCCATTGGCCTGGGCATTGTCATGTTATTCATGTTGCTTTACTATCGCCTCCCAGGATTTCTGGCGGACGTGGCCCTGATCCTCTACACGATCACGACATTCGCCATCTTTAAATTGATCGGAGTCACCCTCACCCTGGAAGGGATCGCCGGTTTTATTCTGTCAATCGGTATGGCGGTTGACGCAAACGTGCTCATATTCGAGCGCGTCAAAGAAGAACTACGCGCAGGCAGGCTCTTAGCTTCAGCTATCGATATTGGGTGGAAGCGTGCATGGCCCTCCATTCGCGACTCAAACTTTTCGACGCTTATTACCTGTGGCGTCCTGTACGGATTCGGCACAAACTTTGGCGCAACGATCATCGTTGGTTTCGCGACTACCCTCTTTCTGGGTGTGATCGTCAGTTTGTTTACCGCTGTCGTCGTCACACGCACCTTCCTGAACCTGCTTGTGCCGACTGGCGTGATTAATCATCCCGCATTGTTTGGGCTACCTTTGGATGCAGTTCCTTCGGCCAGCCTGGCACGTCGGAACAGCGCGGTATAAGAAGAGGAGAGTGCCGTGTTCAGGCTTGTTAAATATCGCTATGTTTTTCTCATTATCTCGCTGATAGTCATTATTCCTGGTGTCATATCATTGCTGATCCATGGACTCGATGTCGGCATCGATTTTGCCGGGGGCTCAATTATTGAATTGCAGCAGCAGACACAGGTCAATTCAGTCAACGATGTACAACGCTGGCTTCAACCACTCAATCTGCAAGCGTTAGACGTTTCACTCGGCAATAATAAGCAGACCCAGCCTGGCAAACTCATTTATATTCGCATGAATACCCAGGTCGATACCAATGTCGAGACGGCAATCCAGACGGCGCTGCAAAATAAGTTCAGCGGTGTCAATGTCAAATTCTCTGACGTACCGATAAATGGTAAGACGATCACGCTTGTCTCGGTCACCGGCTTCAAAACCACACCGCAGATAAGCGATGTCCAGAGCGCATTAAATAACTTGCCGAAGACCAGTGATCCGTCTAAAGGCGCTCCCGCTCCAGTAGTGGCAACGCCAACAGCACAGGCCACGGCAGCAGCCACCAGTACCCCTGCCGCTACCAGCACGCCTGCTGCTACCAGCACCAACGCGGCCACGATCCCGGTCAGTGTGGCTGATATCAAGCAAGGTACCACCACACAAACGATCAATATTCAAACACGATCGAGCTTGCAGACGCAGGATATTCCCCGGCTCCAGGGCGCAATTCTGGCGGCTGGTGGACCTTACACGATGCTTGACAGCAACTCTGAGGTAGGACCCTCGGTGGCGAGCGAGACGACGCGCAATGCGTTCTTCGCTGTCCTGGCCGCCTCGATCCTGATTCTGCTGTACATCTCGTTCTCGTTCCGCAAGGTGCCCAAGGCCTGGCGTTATGGTGCCTGTGCGATCATCGCCTTGCTGCACGACGTACTGGTTCTGCTCGGGGTCTTCTCGATTCTGGGCTGGCTGTTTGGCGTCCAGGTCGACTCCCTGTTCCTGACAGCAGTACTCACCGTCGTTGGTTTCTCGGTGCATGATACCATCGTCGTGTTCGACCGTATCAGAGAGAATATGCAGCGCAGTACTTCAGAGACCTTTGAGCAGGTCGTCGATGCCAGTCTGGTGCAGACGATGTCTCGCTCATTGAACACATCACTGACCGTACTCTTTACACTGGCAACGCTGACCCTCTTCACGCAACCGGGCAGTAGTGTCCATAACTTCACACTGGCCCTGCTCATCGGTATCTTTAGCGGAACGTACTCGTCCATCTTCAACGCCAGTATGATGCTGGTGATCTGGGAGAAAGGCGAGATGGGCCTGGATCGCTTCAATCGCAACCGCGACCTCCCTCCCAGGCGTCGTGAGCGCGAAGGGCGTGAGCTGGCGCGGACAAAAGGCTAAACGAACATTGTCAAGCGAGCTGCAATAGCTGGCTTGACAATGTCAAACAAAAGGCCGGTTGATTTTCGAAAATCATTGAAAATCAACCGGCCTTTTTATCAGCAGCAGATAAGCCTTAAATTTCTCCGTAGAGTACCGTAAAACTCAGCTTGTGCTTAAAGACGCGCTCAAAAAGATCAGCCTTCTCATGCACCTGTTCAAATTCAACATCCAGATCAGCTAAAGGACGAACCGTAGCCAGCAAGGCCCAGGTCGTCTTATCGCAGGCAGGAAGGTCTGTCTCCAGACGCAAGACGCGTCCATCATGGTGGTAATCGAGTGCGTCTGCAATACGCAGGAGCGAGGATAAAAGAGAAACGCGTTTGCGTGCTGCACGACCGAGCACAGCATATTCATCATGATGATTACTGGGGAGAGCACGGCGATGGTAGCGCGCAATACAGGCAATTTCATGGCGCTCTGCATCAGAAAAATCTGGCAGCACAGCCTCTTTAATCAGGCGAAACGAATGCTTGTGGTGACGTCGCGCCTCTATCATTATCCCTGTATTATGGAGTAATGCAGCTCGCTCCAGCAAACGCCGGGCCTGGACATCAAGATGATGCAATGGGGAAGTAGCCTCAAATAACTGGATCGAGAGGGACATCACCTGACGTGCATGAGGCCAATCCTCGACCTGTAATCCTCCGCTCAAGTGAAGTTCCTCTGGAGTGGGGTTAACATTCTGCCACCAGGTTACTTCCTCAATAGGATTTGATGTCATCATTCGAGATTCCTCCTACAGTCATGAAAAACGGGCGCTCGTATAATTAAAAGATATCAATATAGTAAAAAGGCTAGCCTTTTAGTAGAGAAAAACAAAAGAAACTTTTTAGAGAACACGCTACAGCACATCGTAACCACCAGACAAGAAAACTATTATATCCCATTTGTACCACTAATCCGCAAGGATAGCAAGTACCTCGTGAAAGAAGTTACGGTCCCTGAGCTGGCTCCAATGCCGATAAAATGCAGCGTATTGCTCCTTGCGCCTGGTCTGAAAATCCGTTACTAGCCGTTCCAGACCTGCCCGCTCATTTGCAGACGGAATTGCATCAGGAGCGAGGAGAAATGCGAGAAGCACAGGATTGAGCAATGTACGACCTTTCTGCTTCTCAACGTGTGCGAGGAGAGATGTATAGGCAGTTCCAGCATCCTGGCTTCCCAGACAAAGGCGTAAGAGAGCAATAAGCACATCGCTGTCATGTAATGCGCCTAACTCTTCCTGAATCTGCTCAACCTCGGCAATGATAGACTGACAGGCGGGAGATAACGCCTCCTGAAAAATCTCCAGCGTATAGCGCAGACGTTTCGCCGCTATACGCAGATTATGCAGCTCACGAACGGCATAGGGAAACGTCACGTATTGATCCCAGCTATAGAGCTCCTCCAGACGCGTACGAGCAATCATACGCGCATTTAAAGCCGTAGATGTCCGTGGGGATAGACCAATGACGGGTTTAGCTTTTGCCACGAGAAGCACCTCCTTCAGAGAGAAATGCCGAGATATCCTGCTTTAATTGCTGCTCATCCAGATCCGTAAGAAATGTCTCCAACGCCTTCTGATGTTGCTGACGATAGGACTGGAGACGCCCAATGAGCCAGCGCAAACCAGCCTGCTCAGTCTCGTCCGCCCGGGCCAGACGAGCCGAAAGATTCTCCAGCATCACATCAGTATCGCGCGCATAGCCCAACATATCGGCAATTTCTTTTATCTGACGATATACCTCCTTAAACAGCTTAGGCTTGCCAATAATTTCAAACGCATCCAGCACGGCACGCAGGCGGCGAGAAGCCACACGCATCTTGTGGACAGCTTCAACATCCTCATGTTTTAAGACATCGGAGCGCCAATCCAGCATCTTCTGCACACGATCGGGAAGTAAACGTTGACCTGATTGTGCAAAAGATTCTTGCGCGAAACCCTTCTCCTTCTCAGGATAACGCTTCTCGTCAGAAGGCTCCATGTTCTCCTCTTCAGCAAGTTCACCGGCCAATGTGACCTGCTCCAGCCAGTTCTCCCCATAGCGAGCAGAGGCCAGCAATGCTCCCTCACGAATGCCATGAGGGCTTACCTGAATCTCCTCCAATTTCAGATGCTTCATCAGCGTCTGGATTATCAGCATGCCAGCCAGCAGCACTTCTGCACGCTTGACCGGCTGATGATAGCGTCTGGCCACCTGCTCAGCCGATAGAGAGCGGAGAAGATCCTCGCAGCGTGCGAGCTGAGCAAGCGAGAGATGCCAGGGCGGCGATGCATCTTCAGGGAAAGCCTGCTGGACGAGGTACCAGAGAGAATTAGCGCTACCGCCAGTAGCAATCAGCACGGCAGGAATCTCCTTGATCGGCATCGCCGTAAAGTAGGTATGCAGAAACGTCCGCGCCACCGCTACATCGTCAGCGGTCGGTGGATCGGACAGGAGATAGCGATCATGTAACCAGCCAGAGCCAAGAGGCACAGAAGTGCGCCAGGAAATCTGTTGCTGATGGGCCACCACCAGTTCCATACTTCCTCCACCAAGATCAAGCACACCGAGAGCATTCGCAGGTGTAGAGGATGCTAACAGCTCATATGTTGCCCCAAAGAATGTCAGAGTAGCCTCAGCATTGCCATCAATCAAGTGGACCGTAAGACCCGTCTCGCGCCGGATGGCCTCAAGAAACTCCTGACTATTTTTGGCCTGACGAATCGCCTCCGTAGCCACACCAAGCACAGGCTCAACGGCTGCATGCTTTTGTGCCAGCGTAATATACTTACGCAGAACAGAGAGTGCCAGCTTACGCTTCTCAGCAGAGATAGAGCCCGTAGCATTCACGCTTTCCCCGATGCGTACCATCTCCTCCTCATCAACAAGAATATCGAGAGAAGCAGGCAGAGCATGGGCAATCACCAGATGAATAGTATTGCTACCAATATCTATTGCAGCGTGTACAGGTGCAGAATGATCTTGCATAATACCTCCAAACTCACATCCTCTTTGTGCAATTTCACGATGGCACCAGGACCTTCGTACCAGAAAAAGCACAAAGAGGCCAGGGAGAATATATTTTCGGAATGCTCTCCATTATATCATGTGTTAGAAACAAATAAATTTGCATCACAGGTAAATCTGGTCGTTGAAAGGCTTGACAAGACGGGGAAGATACGTTATTATAAGCCACGTCCGCAAGACAACTAAGCCGAAGTGGTGAAATTGGTAGACACGCAACGTTCAGGGCGTTGTGCCTTAACTGGCATGGGGGTTCGAGTCCCCCCTTCGGCACCCCCTTTTTAGGATGAACGTCACAAGCCGCATGCGCAGCCGCTTGTGACGTTTTTTTATGCATAGAACTTCATAGAACTTCGCGAAACAGCGAAAACCAGAAAAAGAACAACCATCCCACAGATACAAGAAAGCATCAGTTACGTATTCCAACAGACAAATGTCCCTTAGCATATAGGACGAAAGATAACGTTAGATTGTAAGGTCGCATCTTCCTTGCTATAATAACGACAAGTGCACATATTTCTAAGCCTTGCAACAAAGAGAGTAATGATGGAAAATTATGTAGGGCAGCAACTGGGTAATTATCGCTTGATACGTTTGTTGGGGAAGGGCGGATTTGCGGAAGTCTACCTGGGAGAGCATATTCATCTACGAACACGAGCGGCCATAAAAGTGCTTCAGATGCGTCTGGCAGAAAACAACGCAGAGGCTTTTATTCAGGAAGCTCGTATGGTTGCTCATCTGATACACCCACATATCATTCGCGTACTGGACTTTGGCGTACGGGAAGCGGTACCCTTTCTGGTGATGGACTATGCACCGGGTGGGACCTTGCGACAACGATATTTAAGAGGCATGCCCTTACCAGCAACAACACTTTTTCCGCACATCACACAAATCGCCACGGCCTTACAATATGCCCACAATAATAAGCTGGTACACCGGGACGTCAAACCCGAAAATATGCTGATTGGCGCGAACAACGAAGTCCTGCTCACTGACTTCGGGCTCGCTTTAACCGCATATAACACTCCCAGCGCGAAGAAAGACATGTCTGGTACTGTCACCTATATGGCACCAGAACAGGTACAGGGCAGGGCGCGACCGGGCAGCGATCAATATTCTCTGGCCGTTGTCGTGTATGAGTGGCTCACCGGCACATTACCCTTCCTGGGATCGATGAAAGAAATAGCAACTCAGCAAGTTCTTGCACCGCCCCCATCACTGCGAGACAAAACGCCCAACATCTCGTACGAAGTTGAACGGGTCGTCTTCAAAGCGCTCGCGAAAAATCCGCTCCAGCGTTTTGCCACAATTATGGATTTTGCCGAAGCGTTGCAGGAGGCGTCTCAGAAAGATACACGCCAGACATCAGCCATCATGTGGGCACAGCAAAAACCACACGTACCCCTTGATCATCCAACGTTCCCACAGAACGGGCTGACAGGCAGTATCAGAAAGTTGGACCCACCACCAGGACCGGTCCCTTTCCCCAAAACGCCGCTGACGCAGAGTCATCGTATACCTGATATGCAAGCCAACACTATGCCTACAAATACGGCCCGCTTAGCCGCAGCACAGCATAGCCAGGTATTTGCAAGCCAACGTATACAGCCCACAGGACACGTCAACGCCGTACAGAACTCTTTCGCCCAACAGAATACGACAAGGAACAAATCAACAATCTCATCCTTGTATGCAGGACCAATGACTCCGGAACAACTGTATACGAGCAAATATTTACAGGTCGTTCCACAACAAACGCTACCAACAACATTCCCAGCTCAAAATAGTCACCTGCACTTGCCAGCAGAGCAAATGCACCAGGACAAATCATCCACAAAGATAGCTGCGGTCAACATACAAGGTATCGCCAGCAGTAAAAGTCTGGAAAAAAAGCCTGGCTTCTCAGCAAAAACCTGGATGCTGGTGAGCTTACTCCTCATCATCCTGATTATAGGAAGCGCGTCAGCAGGATTATTCCATTACCTTACAGTAGGACAACAGGGGAAACCGCCAATTATTAACCTTGGGCCAAAGAGTGCGCCGACAATCGCAAATAGCATCACCCCGACGCCCAGCAGCGTGTATCCACCGACAAGCCCGCCCCAATTGGATGATCCATTACTCATAAATCAACTGGATTGGGATGAAGGGTCAAACTGTAATTTCGTTGCTGGCGTCTATCGAATAGCCCTCCCCACAGGAGGCTCAACAACCTGCTACGCCCGTAGCACTAATTACCATAATTTTATTTATCAGGTACAAATGACTTTTGTGAAAATGGGACAGCAATTTAGCGCAGGCGGCATTACGTTTCGAGGTGACGAGAACATCAACACTTCCTACAATATCGAAATATTTGAAAATGGACAATTCAGCTTTGTTGCGCACACTGGGAAAACCACAACCAAAGTAATCGCAGGCTATCCACAAAATACCCAGGGCATTGCGGGATTTCACACGCAACCAGGACAGAGCAATACCCTCGCCATCGTGGCTCATAACCACCAGTTCACTTTTTTTGTAAATAACCAACCTGTGTTTGGGCCAATCCAGGACACTACTTCAGATCATGGGATGCTGGGTGTTTTCGCCACAGGAGGTCTGGGAAGCGACCGCACTGAGATCACTTTTAGCGATGTAAAAGTGTGGCAACTATAATGTGTTCTTTCTACATCATCATGAGGTTATCAGAGAAGGATCTCTGATCAAGCGAGGGAGCGAATAGAAGAGCAAAAACAGCCTGAATAGCTACTTGACAAATCTCAGCAAATCTATTAAGCTAGAACTCACTTGAGCCGAAGTGGTGAAATTGGTAGACACGCAACGTTCAGGGCGTTGTGCCTTAACTGGCATGGGGGTTCGAGTCCCCCCTTCGGCATTCTATAAAATGTTTTGCCCTCTATAGTAAAGAATCCTTTTTTGCCATTCTGCGAGCCAACCGAGATTGGCTCGCCACCCTGATTCACGATCTTGCAGCGGACGAATGGCTTCTCTTTCCCCAGCAATTTCTCTCTCAGGTAGGGCAATAAACATACCTCGTTCAGGCAGGGAGAGAACCCTCATTGACCAGTGTATCCAGCGTCACCTTTTTGATACGATAGCCACAACGCTTTCCTCTATGAGGAAGAAGAACCGCTTCGAGAGCTCCGGCCTTAATCCAGCGCCGCACCGTCGTGTCATCAACGCGAAGACGGTGAGCGACCTCACGAACCGTCAGCAAATCGCCGACAGACATCACCTGTTGTTCGTTCTCCTGACGAGCCAGTTTATTCTGCACCATAAGCACCTCCACAAAACAGCGTAATCGACGGGAAGAGCAAACGCCCCCTTATAAGAAAAAGTATAAATTGGAGCATTCTACTTTACATCGCGCAGAAGAGTAAACCTGGCCTACAACTTTGGAGGAAAGCTGGACTCACTCCAAAGAGGGAAGGAACAGAACATCAGGCAGCAAACTGGTAGCCTCGCCAGAGACGGCAAACAGGAGAGAGCTAGAGAGCCAGAATTGAGCGTAAGCGCGAGCAGGCACGATAATAATAGGTCTTGACCGTTGACTCAGGCATCGAAAGCAGTTGCCCAATCTCAGCAAAGCTCAACTGATCCATATAGCGTAAAAGCACAATCGAGCGAAACTTCTGCGGCAGAGCCTGAATCGCTTGCAATAATGCGCGTTGTAGATCGTGATACTCGGCCATCTCTTCCGGAAGAGGACGAGAATCGGGCAACGTCATCAATGGGGACCACTCTTCATCGTCGCTCTGCCATTCCAGTTCGGAAAAATGTGTCACGCGACGACGGCGCTTCTTACGCAACTCATCCAGGCAGCGATTGTGCGCGACACGAAACAGCCAGGGTTTCAACATCTCGACACTGGTAAGAGACGGAAGAGAAATATACAACTGCAAAAAAACCTGTTGTACCACGTCGCAAACCTGATCATACTCCCCCAGATGGCGATAAATGAAGCGATACAACAGAGGACGATAGCGATCCATTAATGTCGTAAACGCGTACTGGTTGCCAGAGATAAACTGCTGTACCAGCATCTGGTCCGAACCTTCAACACAACGTGTGGGGACAATTTTCCGTTGTTGCATGGATGGAACCCTCCCGAATACGGCTCATGCCTCTCTTGACTTCTTCAGGCACGTCCCTGTTAAAGAAGTGCAGTGAGTGGAACTAAAAGAAAAAGGTGTCATCGTCCTGCTAAAAAAAGTATATGCTGAGGAGCATACCTTTACATCACCCGCCCGCGTGATTATAGGAGGTCTCTTTCGAAGGAGTAGACCTCACTCTAAAGGAGGAGAAGAGCCTGATGCACAGAGATATAGGCACTCCTGGCTCGCATAAGAGAGTAACATGAAGAAGTGCGTAACAGGCGACCGGTCAGAGCTCTACCTGCTCAGGATCATTCGAGATCCAGCCGAGACGCATGGCATACAAAGCGGCCTGTGTACGGCTTTGCACTCCCAGTTTTGATAAGATATGGCGCACATGCGACTTCACCGTATCTTCAACCACATGCAGATGGCGCGCAATATCCTTATTCGATTGGCCCTGAGCCAGTAAACGAAGTACATCTGCCTCGCGCTCAGTAAGACTGCGCGGAGGTTCCGGCAACTGCACTTCACGCATTAAATAGGCCGAAACCTGCGAAGAGAGTTGCACCTGGCCAGCAGCTGCGGCTTTCACGGCCCGACAGAGCTCTTCCGCCTGAATATTTTTCAGCAAATAGCCAATCGCGCCAGCTTTCACCGCGCGTACTACCGTCGTACGTTCAAGCACGCTGGTGAGCATAATCACCTCCGCATCAGGGCAATCGCGACGAATAGTAAGAGTCGCCTCAATGCCATCCATGCCAGGCATAAGCACATCCATCAGCACCACGTCAGGAGAAAACAAGCACGCCATACGCACGGCCTCAGCACCATCAGCCGCCTCTGCCACGACCAGCAGCTCAGGATCAAGCTCAAGAAACTGACGCAATCCTTCCCGCACAACACCATGATCATCTACAACCAGCACGCGAATGGTCATCGAGCTACCTCCTTTTGAGTGAGACAATGCTGCCACAAAAGTGTATACCAGGCATACCTGGTTAGTAGATGCATTCCTGGGGGGCTGCGGGTAACTTCTCGGATATCAGCAAGAAGAGCGAGCCGTAAAATCCTGAAGCTGATGCGAGAGGATAGAGTAAGCAACTGAAATGCCTGCAAAGACGGATATCAGCAAAAATACCTATAAAATAAAAATCATATTCTCTTACATTTGTAGCAGCAATTATAATAAAAATATGGATCTTTTTGTCATGTATAGATTGGTGGGTAAGAAGGATTAACGTGGTTAGAAGGAAAAAATTACAGTTGCTCTCTCTCTGTGTAGGGGTAGCAGCGTTAGCAGCATTTCTGCTCATACAAAGTGGGCCGGTGAATGCGACAAACAACGTAGCAGCAACCTGGAAAGTGGTTGCCAGCCCTAATCCGGCCTCAGTAACGAACATCTTGAATGGACTGACCGTATTAGCGCCAAATAATGCCTGGGCGGTTGGATCAGCATTAGATAAAGCACATGGGAATCAAACATTAATTGAACACTGGAATGGAAAAAAATGGCAAGTAATCGCCAGTCCCACACCCAATATCTTTATTACCCACGCAGGACACCTGGCAAGTGTGGCCGCAGCAGGGCCAAATGATGTCTGGGCGGTGGGAGAGTATATCAGCAGTGTTCTTGGCAGCACCCATACGCTCATCGAGCATTGGAATGGGAAGCAATGGAGTATCGTACCGAGCCCCAATCCAGGAGCATTCCTTAATACCATGAGTAGTATCACAGCTCTGGCCCCGCACAATATCTGGGCTACCGGGACCTACAGTTCAGCGAAAGATGGTAGCACGAAAGCCATGATCTTGCACTGGAACGGGAAGGCATGGAGTGTCGTTGCCACCCCGGCTCCAGCGAACTTCAGCAATCTCCTCAACAGTCTCACGGCAGTTGCTCCCAACAATATCTGGGCCGTTGGCGCGATGGTGAATAAACAAAATAATAGCGCTCAGAGTCAGGTCCTGATCGAACACTGGAATGGCACACACTGGAGCAGGGTCGCGGGCCCCGCACTGCCACGAGGAGCGAGTGGCGCATTTCTGCAAGGGATCAGTAGAGCCCCGGGAAGCAACCTGATCTGGGCCGTTGGTGGCTATTACAGAGGTGGGCAAAGCCGTTTGAGTACCCTGATCGAGGTATGGAACGGGAAAAAATGGACGATTATCGCCAGTCCGAACCGCAACAATATCGACAATATGCTCATGTCAGTGACGGCAACCGCGGCAAATAGCATCTGGGCCGTTGGCGGAACAAGTAAGAACGGTCCGGGACAGAGCTTGATCGAACATTGGGATGGTGCAAGATGGACGATCGTCAATAATCCAAATCCCGGCCCCAGCACAACCGTCCATTTCCTGACAAGCGTTATGTATATTCCTCGCAGCAAGCACATCTGGTGCGTAGGATTTTATGGAGATGGCGCAAAAGCTGCCACATTGACCGAACTATTCGGATAATAGAGCCACGTATCAGTAAAACGTGCCGATAAAGCACAATCACCGCTTTACACGATGGGCAAAACTTGTTTCATCGTGTAAGGCGACTTATGATTTTTTCTGGCCGACTTGTGCTCTCACATAACAGGCATTCTTTTTACATTAAAAAAAGACCTTTCTAAATCTTTGCAAATATGTTACCTTAAAAAATGGCGATGTATTAAGAAGAGATACTATGCTTCCACAGGCCCACAAAGGAGGAAAAATGGAACTCAGCGAAGAGCAGAAACAAACATTTTACCGGGACGGTTTTCTCAAGTTGCCTGGCATTATTAGCAGAGAACTTGTAGACGAGGCAACACAGGCCATCAATGCCTCATTGGGCAATGAGGGCATCGATCCGGTAAAGCTCCCCATCTATCGCTCGCAAAGCTATTGTCCAGAATTGACCGACAAGCCAGCGATTACCAACCTGCTTCATCGCTCACCCTTATGGGATATAGCAGAGTCTATGATAGGAACAGGGCAGGTCCAGCCGGTGAATCACGGGCAGATTGCGTTGCGTTTTCCCGCGCTAAAACCAGCACAGCCACCAGCACCCCATCTCGATGGCATGCACACGGCGAACAATGGCGTACCGGCAGGGCAAATTAACAACTTCACGGCGCTGATAGGGATCTTTCTCAGCGACATTCCTCATGACTTTATGGGCAATTTCAGCGCCTGGCCGGGCACACATCGGCTGTATGAAAGCTATTTTCGCCAGCATACGCCGCAATCGCTTTTGCAAGGAATGCCCGATGTTGCCCTGCCAGCCGTACAGCAGATTACCGCACAGGCCGGAGATGCGGTGCTCTGCCATTATCAACTGGCACATGGTATAGCAGGAAACAGCTCAGCGGCAATCCGCTACGGAATTTTCTTTCGCCTCTTGCATGTCCAGCATGAGGCATTGCGCTGGGAATGCATGACCGACATCTGGAAAGAGTGGGCGGGCATGCAGGCAAGTATTCAGCGCGCCGAGAGATAAATACACGTACAGAGGGATCAGCAAGTGCTCCAACAGAAGGTCAGTGGCAGGAACGTTGGAGCGCTCCTGGCCCTCGACCGCCACAAAAGAAGATCCCCCCTGATCGACACCAGCCCTATGTACAAAAATATCTTCCCCTTTTAGAATAGCCACACGATCATCTTGATGCGGAAAAACACGAATGATTGAGGAAATACATTGAACAAAAGAACATTTACACAAACGACATGGATACAGATAAGCAATCCTCAGGCACCAATCAAGCTACGGCTCTTCTGCTTTCCTTACGCTGGAGGAGGAGCCAGAATATTTCATAACTGGTCAGCACAGCTCCCCCCCGAAATTCAGGTCTGCGCCATCAAACTTCCCGGCAGAGAGCAACGACTACATGAAACCGCCTACAGCCAGATAGAGCCGCTCGTCCAGGCACTGGCAAGCGAGCTACGTCCCTATTTCGATAGACCATTCGCCTTCTTTGGCCATAGCATGGGCAGCCTGATCAGCTTCGAGCTAGCGCGCTACCTGCGGCAAACAGGGCTACCAGAGCCAGAGCAGCTCTTCGTCTCAGCCCACCGGGCCCCACATATCAAACGGCGAGAACCAGATGTCCACGCCCTGCCCGATCACGAACTGATTGCTCGATTAAGAGATTTAAGCGGGACGCCGGAAGAGATTTTACAGCACGCCGAACTTATGCAGTTGTTCCTCCCCCTGCTGAGAGCTGACTTTACCCTGTGTGAGACCTATCATTTCACAGAGCAAGAAAGATTCACCTATCCAATCACCGCATTTGGCGGAACCGAAGATACCCAGATACCCATCACGGACCTGGAAGCCTGGCAACACCATACCAGCGGGAATTTCCAATTGCATATCTATCCGGGGCACCATTTTTTCCTACACCAGGAGCAAAGCAAACTTCTTCAGGTAATCCGTCAGCAGGTCCAAAATTAAGCACAAAAATAGCGAAGAAAATTGAGAGTGTAACGAGAGTAAGACGATATAATAGAGAGTCTCACTTTATTTTTTCATTTTATGTATATTTCCGATTTATGGATATGCATTTATGATTTGACACAACTCGTTATCTTTCTTTATAATCCAATTGCATTTTTGTTACTGTCATATCTTCATATCGCTGACAATAGGCAACCGGTAGGAGATAAGTATATTATTGGATAACAGTGTAACTACTACTTTAATAGTCGTAGAAAGATTTATAAAGAGATGGGGACATCTGTGGTTGTAAGGGTGGAGCATTATACTCTCGTTGAGACCTTGAGGGCGAGGGCGCAGCGCCAGGGTCAGCAAAAAGCGTATATCTATCTCAATGATGGAGAACAAGAGGAAATTTCTATCAGCTATGCAGAATTAGACCACAAGGCTAGAGTAATTGCGGGCAGATTGCAAGAGAGTGGAGCTGCGGGAGGAAGGGTCCTGTTATTATATCCGCAAGGCATAGAGTATATAGCGGCATTCTTTGGCTGTCTTTATGCGGGAAGCGTAGCCGTCCCTCTCTATCTACCAGCGGCGATACAATTCAAGCGGACCATGCCACGTTTTCGGGCCATTGTAGAGAGCGCGCAGCCTGCGGCAATCCTAACCACATCCGCCATGACAGGCCTGGTCGCTGAGAGTTTAGACAGGCAGACAGCAACAACTATCCCCTGTCTCGCATCGGATGATCTGGCGCGAGGTTGGGCAGAAGAGTGGAGAGAGCCCGAGATCACCCCCCAGCATCTAGCGCTGCTCCAGTACACCTCAGGCTCCACATCCCTACCCAGAGGAGTCATGGTCAGCCACGGCAACCTGATCCACAACTTCAAGCTCCTGCGTCACGCCGCAGAATATCCGGAGAAGAGTACCTACGTGAGCTGGCTACCCCTGTTTCATGATATGGGCCTGATCGGGAACGCCTTGCAATCGTTATATTGGGGATATGAATGCATTCTGTTTTCACCCCTGGCTTTCCTACAGAAACCATTTCGCTGGTTACAAGCCATCTCGCGCTATCAGGCAGACACCAGCGGAGCACCAAACTTCGCCTATGATCTGTGCGTAGAGAAAATCAGCGCTGAGCAGAGAGCAACACTCGACCTGAGCACATGGAGACAGGCATTCAATGGTTCCGAGCATATACGTATAGGAACTCTCGAACGTTTCGCTACAGTCTTTGCAGAGAGTGGTTTCAGCCAGAAAGCGTTAAGGCCCCTCTATGGGCTCGCCGAAGCGACCCTCTTTGTCACATTCAGCTCAAACAAGAGAGCACCGAAAGCGCTGAGCATAGACAGTAACGAGCTCCGCAACAACCGGGTCGTCATCTGTAGCAGCGAATATAGCCATGCCTCTCATTTTGTCAGTTGTGGCAACACCTGCCTGGATCAGCGTATATGTATAGTTGATCCTGAGACAGAACGCATCTGTCAGCCTGAGCGGATTGGCGAAATATGGGTCAGCGGTCCAAGTGTCGCACAGGGCTACTGGGATCGGGAAGAAGAGACAAAAAAGACCTTCGGAGCCTATCTCGCCAATGGGCAAGGGCCCTATATGCGCACAGGCGATCTGGGCTTTCTGTATGAGAACGAGCTCTATATTACCGGTCGACTTAAAGATCTTATTATCATCGACGGGCGCAACCATTATCCGCAAGATATCGAGCTCACCGTCGAGCAGAGCCACGAGGCTCTGCGTAGCAACAATAGCGCAGCATTTGCCCTGGATCGAGAGGAAACCGAGCAAGTGATCATCGTCGCCGAAATCGATCGCCATTACGAAGCAGAATCGGCGGCATCTCAGACCAGCTTGCCCATGCGTATACCGATTGCAAAAGAAAGCCTGATCAAGGCCATACGTCAGGCAGTCGCGCAACAACACGATCTTCAGGTCAAAGAAATCGTCTTCATCAAACCGGGAAGCATTCCAAAGACATCCAGTGGCAAAATCCAGCGGCACATGTGCAGAGAAAAGTTTCTAGCGGGGACATTAGATCTGTGGGGGGGAAGTAATGGGAGTGCACTACTATCCAGAAAATAACCAGAAGGAGCTACACACAGCAGAGGCCATCCAGGACTGGCTCATCCAGCGTCTCGCCCGGCATCTTGCCATCGAACCAGAGGAGATAGAGTTACAGGAACCCTTTGCCAGCTACGGCCTCTCATCGAGAGACGCAGTGATACTCTCAGGAGACCTTGCAGACTGGTTAGGCAAGCAACTCTCGCCAACCCTGGTCTGGGAATATCCCAACATCAGCACTATTGCTCACTATCTGGCAACCGAATCTGGCCGCGAACCGCATGAGAGCAACGACACAACAGAAGCCAGAGGCCAGCATGAGGAGGCAATCGCCATCATAGGCATCGGGTGCCGTTTTCCCGGAGCAGATGGACCGGAAATGTTCTGGCAGATGCTTCGTGAGGGAAAAGACGCCATTGGGAAAATACCAGAAGGGCGTTGGGACACCTGGCCACAGGCAGAAGAGCAGCCAGAGGCAATCACCTACGGCGGTTTCCTGAAACACGTAGAGCAGTTCGATGCGGAATTTTTCAATATCGCGCCACGCGAGGCCGTCTGGATGGACCCCCAGCAGCGACTCCTTTTAGAAGTTACCTGGGAGGCCCTGGAACATGCCGGACAGGCTGCGGACAAGCTGGCCGGGAGCCAGACAGGAGTCTTCATAGGGATAAGCAGCAACGATTATACGCACATTCCCATGGAGCAGGAGACAATCATCAATGCCTATCTTGGCACAGGCAATGCCTTCAGTATTGCCGCCAACCGCCTCTCCTACTTCCTGGACGTGCGCGGACCCAGCATGGCAATAGATACCGCCTGCTCCTCCTCGCTCGTTGCGACACATCTGGCCTGCCAGAGTTTACGCGCCGGAGAAAGCAATCTGGCACTGGTAGGAGGCGTGAATCTGCTGCTCTCACCAGAATTATCAATAGCCTTCTCACAGGCCCAGATGCTGGCCAGCGATGGGAGATGCAAGACCTTTGATGCCCTGGCCGATGGATATGGACGGAGCGAAGGGTGCGGCGTAATCGTGCTCAAGCGAAAAACAGACGCCGAGCGCGACGGAGATCGTATTCTGGCCCTGATTCAAGGCTCAGCCATCAACCAGGATGGCAGAAGCAACGGACTCACTGCGCCCAATCGTCAGGCCCAGGAAGCCGTTATTCGTCAGGCACTCAAAAATGCCGCCCTTGAACCCGACCAGATCAGCTATATAGAAGCCCATGGGACAGGGACGCCATTGGGAGATCCCATAGAAATACAGGCTCTGGGGACGGTATTTGCGGCAAGCCACAGCAAAGAACATCCCTGCTCGATAGGCTCAGTCAAAACCAATATCGGCCATCTCGAAGCGGCGGCAGGCATAGCCGGGCTGATCAAAACAGTCCTGAGCCTGATGCATGAAGAGATCCCCCCTCATTTGCATCTACAAACCCTCAATCCCCATATCAGTCAGGAGAATCTGCCATTTCGCATCGTCACGGAACCGCAAACGTGGACAAGAGGGAATGAGCCACGGCGAGCTGGTGTGAGCTCGTTCGGCTTTGGCGGGACCAACGCCCATATCATTCTGGAAGAGGGACCCCAGAGTATAGCACAGGCGGAAAGCCATAATGAGCGTCCTCTCCATCTACTCACCCTGTCCGCCCGAAGTGAGGCCGCCCTCAAAAAGCTGGTCGGACGCTATGAGCAACATATCGCGCACCATCCAGAGCAACGCTTCCAGGACATCTGTTATACAGCAAACACCGGGCGCAGCCATTTCCCCCATCGACTGGCTATCATGGCCCGTTCAGCGAAAAGCGTACAGGAACAGTTGCAGATGTTCACGATCCGCGGAAAGGCCAGCGGTTTATGGAGCGGGAAAACACAAAATCGCCGGAAGCCCAAAATTGCTTTCCTCTTCACAGGGCAGGGATCACAGTATCCAGGCATGGGAAAACAGTTATATGAAACGCAACCAGGCTTTCGCAGAAGCCTGGATATCTGTGATGAAATCATTCGCCCCTTCCTCAAACAGCCACTCCAGGCAGCAATTATAGCGGCTCCAGAAACGTCTACACTATTAGTGGACATGGCTTATGTCCAGACGACGCTCTTTGCCCTCGAATATGCCCTGACGGAACTCTGGAGTTCGTGGGGCATCACTCCAGATATCGTCCTGGGACACAGTATCGGAGAGTATGCAGCGGCCTGTATTGCAGGAGCTTTTAGTCTCGAAGAAGGACTTCGACTTGTCTACGAGCGAGGACGGCTCATGAACGATTTGCCCGAGAAAGGGGCAATGGCGGCAGTACTGGCAGACACAAATCGCATCCTCGAGCAATTAGCAAACTTTGCAGACGATATTGTCATCTCAGCCTTTAACGGACCCAGGCATACTGTGATTGCAGGACCAGGCGAGGCGCTGGCGAATGCGCTTCAGGTATTAGAAGAGCAAGGAATCGCCACGCAACCTTTACCAATAGGGCAGGCCTGTCACTCCGCATTTGTCGATCCCATGCTCGATGCATTCGAGCAACTGGCAAGCCAGATCACATATCAGCCGCTCAAACGACCTCTCGTATCAACAGTAACCGGCCAGATATGTGAGCCTGGAACACGGTTAGAGGCCAGCTACTGGCAGAGGCAGCTACGAGAGCCTGTACGCTTCGCACAGGGGATCGCCACGCTGGCCGCCTATGGCGTGCAATGCAATCTAGAGATAGGACCAGCCCCCTCACTCCTCGGCATGGGAAAACGCTGTTTTACGTCAGGGAACATGAGCTGGCTGCCATCGCTCAAGCAAAAACAGCATGATTGGCAGGTCCTTCTCAGCAGTCTGGGAGAACTCTATGTCCAGGGAGCGGCAGTCAACTGGGAAGGTTTTGAACAGGGCTACCCACGCAAGCGTATCGAGCTACCCACGTATCCGTTTGAACGGAAGCGTTACTGGCTCAAGGCCGCCAGAACAGAGCAGAACAAATCCCGGGAAACTGAGCCAATTCTCCAGGTGGCACAATTTTCACCTACCCATAATGGAAAGTTACAACTTATGAGTGAACATATTTCGACAACATCAGGCCCACAGCACATACAAGAGGGAGACGGCGTATCGGCCAGCCAGACGGATACTATTCTGGCAACACTGCGCAGCCTTGTCGGAAGATTGCTTCAGATCGAAGCTGAGAGCATCGACGATCAGGCTCCATTTCTAGAAATGGGAGCCGATTCACTTGTATTGATTGAAGCAGTCCGCACAATAGAAAAATCCTTCGGCGTGAAGCTCTCAGTCAAGCTGCTCTTCGAAGAACTGACCACGCTCAGAGCGCTCGCCGATTACATCGGGCACAATATTCCCGAAATATATATCCCCGGAGAGGCCATCAACCGGAAAGAGCCTCAAAGCGAGCTAGCTGTTCCGACATCAGCGATGGAGCAATGGGTACCTGTAGATACCAGTCACGATCCTGAAAATCCCCAGGTGCACAATGGACATACAAAATTGCTCGCGCCAGATAAGATGATTGGCACAGAAACCGAACGTCTGATGAGCCAGCAGCTCAGCCTGTTATCGCAGGTGATGAGTCAACAATTAGCCATCTTACAAAACAGCACAATACCAGAGGAAAAAATAGCGCCAACGGGACAGGTCAGGTTACAGCAATCCCAACATATGCCCTCGCTGAATGGACACACAACAGTCCAAACGCACGAGGAAAAGCTGCATACGCAACAAACAGGCAAAAAAAACGGCGCCCCATCTGAGCAGAAATCCTACGTTCCCTACCAGGCGATCAAGCCAGGAGCGATGGGAGGACTGACCCGACAACAGCAGCGGCACCTGGATGCGCTGATAGAACACTATACCCGGCGAACCCAGCAATCCAGAAAACAGACTGAGGCAAAGAGAAGCGTCCTCGCGGATAATCGCAACGCCGCCGGATTTCGTTTCTCGATTAAAGAGATGCTCTACCCGATCATTGCCCGGCGATCACAGGGGGCAAAATTCTGGGATGTCGACGGGAACGAATATATAGACATCTCCATGGGCTTCGGGGTCAACCTCTTCGGGCATAATGCGCCTTTCATCGTCGAAGCCATGGAGGCACAACTCAAGCAGGGAATACAGCTTGGTCCTCAGGCAGAACTGGCAGGGGAAGTAGCCGAACTCATCCACGATCTCACCGGCATGGAGAGAGTCACCTTCTGTAACTCAGGGACAGAGGCCGTCATGACCGCCCTGCGTCTCGCACGAACGGGCACCGGGCGCAAGAAAATCGCGATTTTCGCGGGCTCCTATCACGGCACCTTTGATGGAGTCCTGGCCGAAGGGCATAACCTGGGCAAAGAGATCGCCGTCGAGCCCATGGCCCCTGGCACACCGGCAGGCATGATCGCAGATGTCCTCGTGCTCGACTATGCCTCATCGCAAGCATTAGAGCAGATACAGGCCCATGCTCATGAACTGGCCGCGGTGCTCGTCGAACCAGTTCAGAGCAGAAGACCCGATCAGCAACCGCAAGCATTTCTCCAGCAAATACGACGCATCTGCGATCAGGGAGGAATTGCCCTTATTTTCGATGAAGTCATCACCGGCTTCCGCATCCATCCGGGAGGAGCACAGGCCTGGTTTGGCGTCAAAGCCGATCTGGCGACCTATGGGAAAATCGTGGGCGGAGGCATGCCAATCGGGGTGGTTGCGGGCAAGGCGTCATTCATGAACGGCATCGATGGAGGAGTATGGCGCTATGGCGATATGTCCTATCCACAGGCAGAGACCACCTTCTTCGCCGGTACCTTCTGTAAACATCCTCTGACGATGGCAGCCGCCCGAGCCGTACTCAATGTCTTAAAAAGTACGGGAATCGAGCTGCAAGAGAGCCTGAACAAAAAAACGGAGCAGCTTGCAAAAGCTCTCAATACATACTTTAGCAAAGAACAGGTACCATTGCACGTCGTATACTTCGGCTCGCTCTTCCGTTTCACCTTCACGGGCAACATGGATCTCTTCTTCTATCACCTGCTGGACAAAGGGATCTATATCTGGGAGGGAAGAAACTGTTTCCTCTCAACGGCGCACACCGGCGAAAATATTGCCTCGATCATCCAGGCAGTAAAAGAGAGCATCGAAGAAATGCGCGCAGGTGGTTTTCTACCGACAGGACCGGCCAACCCGGGCAACGCTATCGTAGAACCAGCCGCCAGCGAGCCAGCGATAAACATTCAAAGCAAACAACAACATACGATCCAGGAAACAGCGCCACTTACAGAGGCACAAAAACAACTCTGGCTCCTCTCTCACGTCGAGGACAATGCTTCTATCGCCTACAACGAAACTGTCGCAATACAGTTGGAAGGGGCACTGCAACACGGTTTGTTACATCGCGCTATCCAGACCGTTGTTGATCGCCATGAAGCGCTGAGGACAATCATCGATCAAGAGGGCGAGTGGCAGTATATTCAATCTGATCTGCAAATAGATCTGCCCATGATTGATTTCTCAAACGATGCCCCTCACGAAGCCAGCGCGCATATAGAACAGTGGCTAAAAGCGGAGAATCAATTCAGCTTCGATCTGACCCAGGGCCCACTGGTACGCTTCTCGCTTTTAAAACAGACGGAACAACAGCACATTTTTGTTTTCTCCGCGCATCACATCATTGTTGATGGCTGGTCAATGGGCGTCATCTTACAGGAGATCAGCACTTACTACAACGCGGCCTGCAATAATATCGCCTTCGACCTCGCACAACCGCTGCAATTTCGCGAGTATATTCGCTGGCAGGAGCAACAGCAACAAAGCGAAGATTCCAGCACGAACGAAGCTGTATGGCTGGAACAATTTCAGGCCCCGCTTCCTGTACTGGAGCTGCCAGCCGACCGTCCCAGGCCGGTAAATCAGAGCTTCCATGGAGCGCGTGTGAGCACAGCGTTCGACGAACAGCTCTGCAATGCCCTGAAGCAAGTCAGCAGGCAAAATGGCTGCACATTTTTCATGACGCTGCTCGCTGGTTACACGGCGTTGTTACACAGGATAACCGGGCAAGAGGACATCATAGTAGGAGTGCCGGTTGCAGGAAGAGCGCTGGAGGGCAGCGAAAGTCTGGTAGGATATTGTGTCAATATCGTGCCGCTGCGTAGTACGATCAGAGCCGAAGAAACCTTTCTGGAACATCTGATGGAGACAAAAAAGTCCTGGCTAAACAGTTATGGCAGGCATGAATATCCATTTTCAATCTTGATCAACAAATTGAGATTGCCACGAGATCCGAGTCGCTTTCCCTTAATCAGTAGCACCTTTAACCTGGATAGAGCTACCAGCGCGCCACACATGCATAATCTGACGGCGCGTCTTATGCTCCCAGATATTCAGGCTACCAAATTCGACCTGAGCGTCAATAGTATTGAGCAATCTGGTGAATTACTGCTGCAATTTGACTATAATCCGGATCTTTTCGATGAAGGTAGCATCAGACGTCTCCAGGGATACCTGCATACCTTGTTCGAAAGTGTCGTTGCCGGAATCGAGCAACCGCTCAAGAAAATACCAATTTTACGACCGGAAGAGATCCAGCAGCAATTCATCGAATGGAATGCGACCTGGAGACTCTACCCATTGGATAGAGGAGTGCATCAGCTCTTCGAAGTTCAGGTCAGGAAAAATCCAACGGCCACCGCCATAGAACAGCAAGGGAAACAGATCAGCTATCAGGAGCTCAATGTACGTGCAAACCAGATCGCTCATTACCTTCACAAGCAACAGAAAATACAGCCGGAGCAGTGTATTGGCATCATCTGTGAGCGCTCCATAGAGCAGGTCATTGCGATACTGGGCATACTCAAAGCGCGAGGAACCTACCTGCCAATAGATCCAAAATATCCACGAGAGCGCAGCAAATTCATGCTCCAGGATGCCCAGGTTCCCCTGATATTCAGTCAGACGCATCTGAGAGAACAGACAGAAGGGTTAGATGTAGAGATACTCTTCCTTGATGACGATGAGGACCGGAGAAAATTAGCAGAACAGGAAGAAACCAACCCCGTAAGTAAAGTCGAGATGGGGCAGCTTGCCTACGTCATCTACACTTCAGGATCGACAGGATTGCCGAAAGGCGTAGAGGTCACCCATAACAACCTGCTCAATCTGGTCTACTGGCATCTGCAAAACTTCAGCATGAGCAGTGAGGATAGCGCAACACTTATTGCCTCGCCCGCTTTTGATGCCTCTGTGTGGGAACTCTGGCCCTACCTGATAGCGGGTGCGAGATTAAAAATTCCTGATGAGGAAACCAGAATCTCGGCTCCGGCTCTGCGCGACTGGCTGATAGAGCAAAAGATCAACCTCTGCTTTCTACCAACACCACTTACCGAGGCAATTACTGCGCTTCCGTGGCCGGAGCAGGTGCCATTGAGAGTGCTCTGCACGGGAGGAGATATTTTACATCAGATAGCAGCACCGTTGCCATTCAAAATTTATAACGCCTATGGGCCAACGGAATATACCGTACTTACCACGCTAGCCGAAGCACAGCATGGAGAAAACCGTCTGCCAGCTATTGGTATGCCAATCGCGAACACACAGATCTACGTTCTTGATCCACAACAGCAACCTGTGCCAATTGGCGTACCGGGAGAACTCTACATCGGAGGAGATGGGCTGGCACGTGGATACCTTCGGCGTCCAGAACTCACGGCAGAGAGATTTGTTCCCCATCTCTACAGTCTGGAGCAGGGAGCACGACTCTATCGTACAGGGGATCTGGTTCGCTATAGAGCAGATGGTACACTGGAATTTGTCGGGCGTATTGACCAGCAGATAAAACTACGGGGCTTTCGTATTGAGCTCGATGAGATCACTGTCGTGCTCCGCCAGCACAAACAGGTACAAGATGCGATCGTCATTCTCCGCAAAGATCAGGCCGGGGAACAGCGGCTCATAGGCTACGTTGTCGCGACAGCAGAAAGCGATCCGGCGACCCTTCAGCACGAGTTACGCAATCACTTGAAAGCATATCTGCCCGACTACATGCTACCGAGAGAGATCATCTTTTTACAGGCCATCCCCTTGACCACCAATGGGAAAGTTGACCGTCAAGCCCTGCCAGAACCCGAGAGGCGGAGCAACAGATCAGAACAGCTTCTCCCCGGAAATCCCATCGAGCAACAATTGATGACGATCTGGGAAGAGCTGCTTGGACAATCTGCTCTCAAGTTGGAGGACAATTTCTTTGAGCTGGGCGGACATTCCCTGCTGCTCACCCGGCTTGCAAACCAGATATACAGCACCTTCCATCTGGAGCTACCACTACAAACGTTGTTCCATGTGCCAGTACTGGAAGAGATGGCGCGAGAGATTAGCGAGAGATTGCAAGAGCAAGGCACACTTACCCCGGAAGAACCAATAGCCAGAATTGAGCGAACCGGAAGGCTCCCCCTATCATTTGCGCAACGGCGACTCTGGTTCCTCCAACGCTTCGAGCAAGAGAGCGCAGCCTACAACATTCCGCTGGTCGTACACTTAACAGGACAGCTCGAGCTCAACATCCTCGAACAGACATTACAGAAGATTGTGCAGAGGCATGAAATATTGCACACCATTTTTGCGGAAGTCGAAGGCATACCCTACCAGATTATCACTGCTCCAGAGCGCTTTCATTATACAGTCGTTGACTTAAAAGCAATTCCATCGGCCTTCAGAGAGGACGAAGTGCAGGCCTATATCACCCAGGAAGCTCAACATCCCTTCTTGCTGGAAAAAGATGTGCCAATTCGCGCCTGTTTATTGCAAATGGCGCATCAAGAGCACATTCTGATTCTGACCTTGCATCATATCGCCGCCGACGGCTGGTCAACCAGTATCCTTGTACAAGAAATTGCCAGCATCTATCGCGCACTTATGCAGGGAGAAGAGCCCCAGCTGCCAGCATTGGAGATTCAATACGCTGACTTCGCACACTGGCAGCAGAGCTGGTTGCAAGGAGAAAAACTCCAGACACTCTTAGCCTACTGGCAGAAACAGCTCGCAGGAGCAACTCCACTGCTGCAATTACCAACCGATCATGCGCGTCCGGCCATACAAACGTTCAATGGAGCTCATCTTTCGTTTGACCTGACACAGGAACTTTCTGAAGCATTGAATAGCGTCGCAAGGCAACAACAGGTCACGCTTTTTATGCTCTTGCTCGGAGCCTTCCAGGTCTTGCTCCACAAGTATAGCCACCAGGAAGACATCCTGATAGGCACGCCGATCGCGAACCGCACGCGCCAGGAGACAGAAAAGCTCATCGGCATGTTTGTCAACACCCTCGTACTCCGCGCTCATCTCCATGCCAGTATGAGCTTCAAAGAGCTCCTCGATCAAGTACGCGAGGTGAGCCTGGAAGCCTATGCCCATCAGGATCTGCCCTTCGAGATGCTTGTTGAGAAACTGACACCTGAACGCAATTTAAGTTATCATTCCCTCTTCCAGGTCTTCTTTGCCCTGCAAAATGCTCCACAGCCAATCATGGAGCTGCCCGAACTGGCACTACAACCACTGGAAATTGAGTATGGCGTCTCCAAATTTGATCTCACTCTGACCATGGGAGAGACCAGAGCAGGCCTGCGCGGAGATTTCGAATACAATACCGATCTGTTCGAAGTAGCCACCATTGTCCGTATGTCAGGGCACTTCCAGACTATCCTGGAGAGCATCATCGTTCAGGCCGAGAGACCATTATGGCAATTGTGTCTCCTCACGCCGCCAGAACGACAACAACTTCTCATTGCATGGAACGACACTCAGACCGATTATCCGACTGAGCAGAGTATCCAGCAGCTCATCGAGGCGCAAGTAGCACGCACGCCCGAGGCACCGGCAATCTCATTTGGCGAAGAAACCCTCACGTATAGAGAACTGAATCAGGAGGCAAATCAGATCGCACATACGCTGCAATTGCTCGGCGTAGGGCCCGATGTGCTGGTTGGACTATGCGTCGAGCGGTCGCTCGCGATGAGCATTGGACTCCTCGCAATCCTCAAAGCAGGAGGAGCATATGTACCACTCGACCCCGCATTCCCAGCCGAGCGCATCGCCTTTATGCTACAAGACGCTCAGGTTCCGATCTTGCTGACCCAGAGTCATTTGCAGCCACAGCTCCAGACATCTCAAACCAATGTATTGTACCTGGACGAGCAGGGCCTGCTGGAGAGTCAAGCACAGGAAAATCCCAGCGTAAACGTATTGCCGGAACACCTGGCCTATGTGATCTACACCTCGGGATCAACCGGACGCCCCAAGGGCGTCCAGATATCCCAGCAAGCCGCGTTCAATCTGCTCACGGCCATGCAACGTGAGCCAGGCATGAGCGCACAGGATCGTTTGCTGGCAATCACGACGCTTTCGTTTGATATCGCGACAATGGAAATGTTGCTGCCGCTTATCAGTGGCGCTCATCTGATCATCGCGCCACGAGAAAGCGTGATCGACGGCGAGGCGCTTGCTACGCTGGTAGAAACCACAAAGTGCACCATTCTGCAAGCAACTCCGATCACCTGGCGCATGTTACTAGCAGCGGGCTGGCGAGCGCCAGCAGGACTAAAAATGCTCTGTGGCGGAGAAGCGCTGCCTGCGGACCTCGCTACCCAACTTATCACTCCAGAGAGCACACTCTATAATCTCTACGGGCCCACCGAGACGACCATCTGGTCCACGTACACCAGGATCGAAGCGGGGACGGAGATCACGATTGGCAAACCCATCGCAAATACGACTCTCTACCTGCTTGATGAACAGAGCCAACCTGTACCTATCGGCGTACCGGGCGAACTCTACATTGGCGGCGATGGGCTCTCACGCGGCTATCTGCATCGACCAGAGCTGACAGCCGAAAAATTTGTGCCCAATCCCTTCGCACAACAGCCTGGGGAGAGATTGTATCGTACAGGTGATCGCGCACGCTATCAGGCAAATGGGCAATTGTGCTGCCTGGGGAGAACTGATTTCCAGGTCAAGCTGCGAGGCTTCCGTATCGAGCCAGGAGAGATCGAGAATATCCTGCGACAGCACCCTGCCGTGCAAGAAGGGGTCGTAGTGCTGCGCGAAGATGCACCCGGAGATCAACAACTGGTCGCTTATCTCGTGCCTACAGTAGAAGCGAGACTAGACGCAGAAAGTCTCTTGCAAACGCTCCACAGTCACCTTCGCGCACAATTACCCGACTATATGATACCAAGAGAGATCGTTCTTCTGGAGGAACTGCCCAAAACACCAAATAACAAGATAGATAGAAAAGCTCTCCCCAAACCCATGCGCACCAGAAGAGAGGAGGTCGAAGAGCTTCCCAGGACATTGCTCGAAACAGAGCTGGCTACCCTCTGGGAATATCTGCTCTCCACCGAACAGGTTCGTCTGACCGATAACTTCTTCGAGCTCGGCGGACACTCTCTGCTCCTCACTCAGCTCTCCACGCGCATCCGTAGCACATTCCAGGTCGAGCTCCCTTTGCACACGCTCTTCCAGGAAGCCACGCTACAACGCATGGCCGGGGCGATCAGTAGTGCGTTACATGAGCAGGAAAGGATCTTCGACGAACAACCTCTCGCCCCCGTCAAGAGAGAGCGGGAACTTCCACTTTCTTTTGCGCAACAACGTCTCTGGTTCCTACAGCAGCTAGATGAGCAAAGTCCCGCGTATAATATGCCCTCGCCGGTACGCCTCAAGGGCATGCTGAAGATAGACATTCTGGAACAGGCAATTCAGGAGATTATCAGGCGACACGAGAGCCTCCGCACGACCTTTAGCATACAGCAAGGCCAGCCCGTCCAGATTGTACAGCCGGTAACGCCTTTCACACTCAATCTGCTGGATCTCGGTGACGCTAGCGAAGAGCAACTACAGGAGTTCATCTTACGAGAGGCCCAACAACCGTTCAGACTCGCACAAGAGCTACCAATCAGAGCTAGCCTACTCAGGATCAGTGAACAGGAACACATCTTACTCTTCACATTGCACCACATTGTCTCTGACGGCTGGTCCACGGAACTGCTGGTACAAGAACTGGCAACTCTCTATCTTGCCTTTGCCGAGGAGCGTCCTTCGCCATTAGCAGATTTGCCGGTACAGTATGCTGACTTTGCGCTCTGGCAACGCCAATGGCTACAGGGGTCCCGCCTTGAGGCATTACTGGCCTACTGGAAAATGCAACTGGCAGGAGCACCGGCCCTACTTCATCTCCCAACAGACCAGCCAAGACCGACCATGCAGACCTATCGAGGAGCCAGACGTCCATTTGTTCTGAGCAGCGAGCTCTCGGCACGTATAAAAGCGCTCGCTCATCAGGAGCAGGTCACTCTGTTCATGGTTCTGCTCGCTGCCCTTCAGACCCTGCTCTATCACTACAGTCAGCAGGATGATATTCTGATTGGCACGCCCATCGCCAATCGCACGCGGCAGGAAACCGAAAAGCTGATCGGCGTCTTCGTCAATACGCTGGTCTTGCGAACCCGCATTGAACCACGCAACACGTTCCGCGCCCTGCTCAACCAGGTACGCACAACGACTCTTGAAGCCTATAAACACCAGGATCTGCCCTTCGAGATCCTCGTCAATACACTGGCACCGGAGCGAAATCTCAGCCACCATCCTCTCTTCCAGGTCATGCTCGTGCTTCAGAATACGCCACGCACCACTTTCGAGCTGCCAGCAGATGAGCAACATCGCCTGGAGCTACAGGAGGTGGAACTGGATAATGGTACTGCACGTTTTGATCTGACCTTCGCCCTTGAAGAGAGGAAAGAAGGACTCAAAGGTGAGCTCGAATACAACACAGATTTATTCGAAGAGCCCGGTATTGTACGCCTGATCACCCACTTCCAGTATCTCCTGGAACAGATCGTCGCTAACCCCGAACAGGAGTTATGGCAACTCTCTCCACTCAGCCAGACGGAGAAAATGCACCTCCTGGAAATCTCAAATCTGACAGAACAGCCATTGCCAGAAGGGATGAGCCTATCACAGATGTTTGAGATCCAGGCCCAACGCAGCCCAGAAGCCACGGCCCTGGTCTTCGCGCAGAAACAGCTCAGCTATCGAGAACTGAATCAGCGCGCCAACCAGTTAGCACATCTCTTACAAGAGAGCGGCATTGGACCAGAACGGTGCGTCGGTCTCGCTGTAGAACCATCGTTCGATATGATCATTGGTTTTCTCGGCATACTCAAAGCAGGTGGAGTCTACGTGCCGCTCGATCCTGGCTATCCCCAGGAGCGCCTGCGTTTCATGTTCGCCGACGCGCAGATAGCGCTACTCTTGACGCAGCAACACCTCATACATCAGCTTCCCGAGGCTGATCTGCCGACGCTTTGCCTCGACAGCCTTGAAGAAAGGATCGCTGGATATTCAAGCGAGAATCTTGAACAAGAGACCACGCCGGAAAATCTGGCCTATATCATCTATACTTCCGGCTCAACCGGGCAACCCAAGGGAACCATGATAACCCACCGGGGACTCTACAATCTCGCTCTCGCTCAGAGTCGCACCTTCCAGATCAATGCCGAGAGCAGGATTCTCCAGTTTGCGTCTATCAACTTCGACGCCTCCATCTCAGAGTTCGCCATGGCCTTCATCAGTGGGGCCACGCTCTATCTTGCCCCACGCGATGTACTCGCAGATCCGCTCGATCTACTACGCCAGCAGGCAATTACCAAGGTCACGCTGCCACCCGCCATGCTAGCAGTCCTGCCCGAGAACGATCTGCCAGCCCTGAAGACGGTTGTGAGCGCAGGGGAAGCGTGTACGGCAGAGCTTGTAGCGCGCTGGGCACCCGGCAGGCACTTCTTCAACGCCTACGGTCCCACCGAAATCACCGTCTGCTCCACCATCGCAGAATGCTCCCCCGATGGGAAGCAACCCGGCATAGGGCGTCCCATCGCGAACAATCAGGTTTATGTGCTCGATCGCTTTATGCAACCTGTACCAGTCGGAACCGTCGGAGAACTCTATCTCGGAGGGATCGGCATCGCCCGAGGCTATTTAGGACAACCCGCGCTCAGTGCAGAGCGCTTCGTGCCAGATCCCTTCAGTAAAGAAGCAGGCGCACGCATCTACAGAACTGGCGATCTGGGACGATACACGGTAGATGGTAGTCTGTATTACCTGGGAAGAAGTGACCAGCAGATCAAGCTCCACGGTTTTCGTATCGAGCTTGGCGAGATCGAAGCACAGCTCAATCTGCATCCAGGCATACAGCAAGCCATCGTCAGCATACGCGAAGATCATCCCGGGATAAAGCGTCTGGTTGCTTATGTCGTTCCCGAAAAGCAAGGAAAGCTCACAGGCGACGATCTCAAACGCTACCTGCAAGAACGCGTTCCACACTATATGATCCCAGCCCTGATCGTACAGCTCGACGCGCTCCCTTGCTTCCCAAACGGCAAAGTTGATCGCAAAGCCCTGCCCGCGCCAGACAGCGAACGGTCAGAGCAAGAGTATACCGCAGCGAGCACAGAGATCGAGCACATTCTGGCCGAGATCTGTGAAAGTGTGCTGGGCATCGAACATATAGGCGTGAACGACAACTTCTTTGAGCTGGGCGGCGACTCTATCCTGAGTATTCAGGTGATCGTCAAGGCCAGAGAAGCCGGGCTGCAACTCAGTCCCAAACAATTTTTCCAGTATCAAACCATCGCACAGCTTGCGGCAGTCGCCGGAACCGTCCCCGCAATCCAGGCCGAACAGGGACGTGTCACAGGTGAAGTACCGCTCACACCAATTCAGCACTGGTTCTTCGCGCTGGACAATCCTGAGAGGCAGCACTGGAATCAGGCAGTGCTCTTAACGGTAAAACAGCCTCTGGAGCATACTCTCCTGCGTCAGGCCTGTCAGGAGCTATTGCAGCAACATGATAGTTTACGCGCACGCTACCAGCAGGAGGAGAGCGGTTGGCGACAGATCTTCCTCGACATCGAGGAGAATGAGGTGTTCCATAGCGTCGACCTCTCGGGATTAGCCGGAGAAGAGCAACTGCAAGCGCTGGAAAGAGTGGCAGGCGAGGCCCAGGCAAACTTGAATCTGGCTGATGGGCCATTGCTGTGTGCTGTCTACTTCGATCTTGGCGAACAACAGGACCGGCTTCTGCTCATCGTTCACCATCTGGCAATCGATATCATCTCCTGGTATCCGCTACTCGAAGATCTGCAAACGGCATACCTCTGTCTTCAGCAGGGAGTCGCAGTACACTTGCCAGCGAAAACGAGCTCCTATAAAGATTGGGCCACACAACTTGCAGCTTATGCACAAACAGAGGATCTCCAGCAGGAAATGATCTACTGGCTCGATCCACGTCGCAAGACCATCAAGCCATTGCCAATAGAGCGGCCAGACGGAAAGAATAGCGAAGGCACAGCGCGCAACGTCAACACGACATTGGCGAGCAACGAAACGCTCGCTCTCCAGCGGGACGTACCCGCAAGCTACCATACGCCGATTCACGAGGTCTTGCTCACAGCACTGGCCCTGAGCATTGCCAGATGGAACGACACGCAACGGGTACTGATAGACCTGGAGGGATTTGGGCGCGAGGAGCTCTTTGAAACCATCGATATCTCCCGCACGGCAGGCTGGTTCACCACCATTTATCCTGTGCTGCTCGAAGTTACCGAGACCTTCTATAGCGAACCCGGAAAAGCACTCAAGTCGATCAAGGAACAACTGCGGCAGGTGCCACAGCACGGCATTGGCTATGGACTGCTACGCTACCTGCACCAGAATCAGGAGAACAGGGAGCAATTGCAGGCTCTGCCGAACGCCGAGGTCATCTTTAACTATCAGGGACACTTCGATCAAAGGCTACCACAGACCGGCCTGTTTGGATTGGCAACGGAGTCGATAGGACCGGCCCATAGCGCTCTTGCTGCGCGAGGACATCAGCTAGAAATCAACGCTTATATCGTCAACGAACAGCTACATATAGATTGGACCTATAGTGAAGAACAATATGCACACAGCACCATTGCGCGGCTCGCACACGCGTTCACCGAGTACCTGCGTGCCCTCATCGCCCATTGTCAGTCACCCGAAGCAGGCGGCTATACGCCATCAGATTTCAGCAAGATGAGCTTTGAGCAGGACGAGCTTGACACATTACTCGACGAACTGAGCTTTTCCATTGAGGATTAGGGGGAAGTGGGATGAAGATAGATAACAAAAACAAAATCACCAGAAATGCCCTGGAGGATATGTATCCTCTTGCACCCATGCAGCAGGGCATACTCTTTCATAGCTTGTATGCCCCGCAGTCCGGGGTCTACTTCATGCAACTCAGCGTCACGTTACACGGGAATCTCAATGTCGCCGCGTTTCAACGTACCTGGCAGGAGATTCAGCAGCGACATCCGATACTGCGCACCGCTTTTAACTGGGAACATCGCGAGGAACCATTCCAGATCGTCTATCGTCAGGCAAAACTGCATTGGCACGAACACGATTGGCGAACCTTCTCTCGTCAGGAACAGATAGAACAGTTACAGACATTTATCCAGGCTGATCGGGAGAAGGGCTTCGATCTGACACGCGCCCCGCTCATGCGTCTCAATCTCATCAGGCTGGCAGATGAAAGCTATCACTTTCTCTGGAGTCACCATCATCTGCTGCTCGATGGCTGGTCCTGTGGCTTGCTGCTCAAAGAGGTCTTTGGCCTCTACGAGCTGCTTCAGGCTGAAAAAAGCGGCGCGTTCAGTCCCTGCCCTCCCTATGGCGACTACATATCCTGGCTTCAACGTCAGGATATGACGCAGGCCAGAGCGTACTGGCAACGTACCCTGCAAGGATTTCATACCGCCACACCACTACCAGCCGAGCAGAATAACACCGGATGGCAGACTCAGGTGGAGGAGAGCGCAACGCAAAAAATAGCGCTCTCCCCACAACTGACCAAGTCACTACAACAATTTAGCAAGCAACAGAGCCTGACCGTCAATACGCTGCTTCAGGCCGCATGGGCTCTGTTGCTCAAAAACTACACCGGCAAAAAAGATGTCATATTCGGCACGGTCGTCTCCGGCAGACCGCTAGAGATTGAGCACATCGACACGATGGTCGGGCTCTTCTGCAATACACTGCCGACCAGGATACAAATGCACGATGACGAAACGCTTTTGCCCTGGCTCAAGACTATTCAACAACAACAGGCGGAGCAGCGGCAATTTGAACACAGCCCGCTTCTACAAATTCAGCGCTGGAGCGATATGCCACGAGGTAGCTCGCTTTTCGATAGCATTATGGTATTCGAAAATTATCCCATGGATAAATACATGCAAGACCAGGTACACAGTCTGACGATTGAAGATGCCCACTTTCTCGAGCGCACTAACTATCCCTTCTCTATCCAGGCCATCCCAGGTGAGGATTTGCTAATACGTCTTGACTACGATAGGCGACGCTTCTCTGATGAGGCGATACAGCGTCTGCTCAGGCATCTACAAACGTTGCTTGAGACGTTTATTGCGCATCCAGAATACCAACTCTGGCAGGTGTCACCCCTCACGCAAGAAGAGCGACACCAGATACTGGTCGCCTGGAACGAGACGGCACAAACCTACCCTCAAGAGCAATGTCTCCCCCAACTCTTCGAGGCTCAGGTCGAGCGCTCTCCCCACGCTCTCGCGCTCCGTTTCCAGCAGCAAGAACTCACCTATGCCCAGCTCAATGCTCAGGCCAATCAGCTCGCGCATGCGCTCATACAACTCGGCGTCGGCCCCGAGCGCATCGTCGCGCTCCACCTGCAACGCTGCCCCGAGCTCGTGATCGCGATCCTCGCCGTTCTCAAAGCCGAGGGGGCCTATCTCCCTCTCGAACCCTCTCTCCCCGGCGAACGAGTGAGCACGCTGCTCCAACAGAGCCGACCTCATCTCGTCCTCACGCAACAACATCTACGCTCCCTCTTGCCAGAAGACCAATCCCCTATCTTCTGCCTGGAGACTCTCTGGCCCCAATTGCAGGCTCTCCCGACCAGCAATCCTCCCTGCTCTATCCTACCTGCACATCTCGCCTACGTGCTCTTCACCTCCGGCTCGACCGGTCTGCCCAAAGGCGTCATGATCCCCCATCAAGGACTGGTCAACTACCTCTCCTGGGCAATCTCAGCCTATCAAGCCGACGCGGGCAATGGCTCCCCCGTCCATTCTCCCCTCGGCTTCGATCTCACCGTTACCAGCCTCTTCACGCCCTTGCTCTGCGGTCGTCCCGTCCTGCTTCTCCCTCCCTCCCACGAGCTCGAAGCACTCCTCGACGTCTTACAGCAGGGCCCACACTTCAGTCTCCTCAAGCTCACCCCTGCGCATCTGACCCTGCTCAATCAGTGGCTCACACCTGAACAGGCCGCAACCTGTACGCAGGCTCTCATTGTGGGCGGTGAAGAGTTGCTCGGTGAACAGGTGCGCTTCTGGCAGGAACGTGCACCCAATGTTCGCTTGATCAATGAATATGGGCCTACCGAAACGGTCGTCGGTTGCTGCACGTATGAGGTACCAGCACACGAGCACTTCACCAGTGGCATCCCCATTGGTCGTCCCATCGCCAATACTCAGCTCTATGTGCTCGATCCCTTCCTGCAACCCGTTCCTCCTGAGGTCGCGGGTGAACTCTACATTGGTGGCGCTGGCCTCGCACGCGGCTATTTCCAGCAAGCTGACCTGAGTGCCGAACGCTTTGTCCCGCATCCTTTCAGCCATCAGCCCGGGGCACGGCTCTATCGCACGGGCGATCTGGCAAGCTATCAGCAAGATGGGACGCTGACCTTTCTTGGCCGCATCGATCAGCAGGTCAAGCTTCGTGGCTACCGCATCGAGCTTGGGGAAATTGAGAATGTGCTCGCCCGACACGCCCTCGTTCAGGATACCGTCGTGCTATTGCGAGAAGATCATCCTGGCGATAAGCGTCTCGTCGCTTATGTTGTCCCTGCCCGGGAAATAGCAAACCTCGGACAATTCACAGGCATTTTGCAGCAGTACATGCGTGAGCGCCTGCCGGAATATATGCTCCCTGTAGCATTCGTCTTGCTGGAACAACTCCCATTGACGGCCAATGGAAAAATAGACCGTCAGTCACTGCCAGAGCCGGAAGAACGACGAAGTACACAGCAGAACTTTGTTGCGACACGCAGTCCTATCCAGCAACAACTGGGTGTCCTCTGGGAAGAGGTACTCAAAATCGATACGGTCGGTATACACGACAATTTCTTCGCGCTGGGTGGACATTCGCTGCTCCTCACTCAGCTCGCCACACGCATTCGCAAAACCTTTCAACTGGATCTGCCACTCCCAACACTCTTTCAGGCAGCGACTCTGGCCCATATGACTGAGGCCCTCGAAAACGCGTTACGCGAACAGCACCATCTACCACCTGAAGAACCAATTTTGCCTGTGGCGCGAGATCAGGCTCTACCGCTTTCTTTTGCGCAACAGCGGCTCTGGTTCCTTCAGCAGCTCAATCCCGATAGCTCGGCCTATACTATTCCTGTGTTCGTACGATTAAGCGGCAAGCTCTCACTATCTGCCCTCGAGCAGGCACTCAACTATGTCATCCAACGCCACGAAACATTACGTACCACCTTCAGCACTGACAACAACCAGGCAGTGCAGATCATCCAACCATATACCTACTTCACATTACTAATCGTTGATCTCACGGTATCAGCGCCTACAGCAGAGCACGTACAACGCATTTTAGGTGAGGAGGCAATGCGGCCATTCGATCTCACACATGAGCTTCCCTGGCGCGCCTGCCTCTACAGACAAAGTGCGGACGAGCATGTGCTGGCGTTCTGTATGCATCATATCGTTTCCGATGCCTGGTCGAGCGGCATACTTGTGCAGGAGATCTCGACGTTTTACGCGCATTTATGCGCGGGCATGAGCGCAGAACTACCAGACCTGACAGTACAATATGCCGACTTTGCAGTCTGGCAGAGAAGTAGATTACAAGGAGAAAATCTACAGGCCCTGCACTCCTATTGGCGCAAACAGCTTGCAGATGCGCCCGAGGTTCTCAATTTGCCAACCGACTATGCAAGACCAACTATGCAAACATTCCAGGGCAGCACAGAACATTTCGTCTTACTACCGGAGCTTACTCACGAGCTCAACAGGCTGGCCCACAAAGAACAGGTGACGCTGTTTATGCTACTGATTGCAGCGTTCAATGTACTTCTGTATCACTATAGCCAGCAAAGCGATATTCTTCTTGGCGTGCCTATTGCCAATCGAACTCGCGAGGAGACCGAAAAGCTCATCGGCGTATTCATGAATACGCTGGTCTTACGCCATCAACTTCAACCTCAACAGAGCTTCCGTGAGCTTCTTACGGTCGTCAGAAACACGACGCTCGAAGCTTACGCACACCAGGATCTGCCCTTTGAAGCTCTGATCGAGGAACTGGCACCTGCAAGAAGTATGGGCCATCATCCTCTCTTCCAGGTGATGTTCGTCCTGCAAAACGCACCTATGCCAGCAGTCGAGCTCACGGATCTACACATCCAGAGCCTGGAAATTGAGAATGGCATGACCAAATTCGATCTGACGCTCTTTATGGAAGAGCAGGCAGATGGACTACGAGGCATGTTCGAGTATAATACTGCTCTCTTCAAAGCCAGCACGATTCGCCGTTTCCAGGAACACTTTTGCTCTCTGCTCCAACGCATTGTGCAAGAGCCGAAAGAGCTCATCTGGCGACTCACACCGCTTGATGAGGCAGAACAGCAGGTAATCCTGTATCAGTGGAACGAGACGGAGCACGAGTATCCTCAAGAGCAATGCCTCCCCCAACTCTTCGAGGCTCAAGTCGAGCGCTCTCCCCACGCTCTTGCGCTCTGTTTCCAGCAGCAAGAGCTCACCTATGCGCAGCTCAACGCTCAGGCCAATCAGCTCGCGCATGCGCTCATACAACTCGGCGTCGGCCCCGAGCTCATCGTCGCGCTCCATCTGCAACGCTGCCCCGAACTCGTGATCGCGATCCTCGCCGTCCTCAAAGCCGGAGGGGCCTATCTCCCCCTCGAACCTTCCCTCCCCGGCGAGCGGCTGAGCACACTACTCCAACAAAGCCAACCATATCTCGTCCTCACGCAACAACACCTGTGCGCCCTCTTGCCAGAAGATCAATCCCCTATCTTCTGCCTGGAGGCTCTCTGGCCCCAATTGCAGGCTCTCCCCACCTGCAATCCCACCTGCTCCATCCTGCCTGCGCACCTCGCCTACGTGCTCTTCACCTCCGGCTCGACCGGTCTGCCCAAAGGCGTCATGATCCCCCATCAGGGATTGGTCAACTACCTCTCCTGGGCTACCTCAGCCTATCAAGCCGACGCGGGCAATGGCTCCCCCATCCATTCTCCCCTTGGCTTCGATCTCACTGTCACCAGCCTCTTCACGCCTTTGCTCTGCGGTCGTCCCGTTCTGCTTCTGCCTCCCTCCCACGAGCTCGAAGCACTCCTCGATGTCTTGCAGCAGGGCCCACACTTCAGTCTCCTCAAGCTCACCCCTGCGCACCTGACCCTGCTCAATCAGTGGCTCACGCCTGAACAGGCCGCAACCTGTACGCAGGCTCTCATTGTGGGTGGTGAAGAATTGCTCGGTGAACAGGTTCGCTTCTGGCAGGAGCATGCGCCCAATGTCCGCTTGATCAATGAATACGGGCCTACCGAAACGGTCGTCGGTTGCTGCACGTATGAGGTACCAGCACACGAGCACTTCACCAGTGGCATCCCCATTGGTCGTCCCATTGCCAATACTCAGCTCTATGTGCTCGATCCCTTCCTGCAACCCGTTCCTCCTGGGGTCGCGGGTGAACTTTACATTGGCGGCGCTGGCCTCGCACGTGGCTATTTCCAGCAAGCTGACCTGAGTGCCGCGCGCTTTGTCCCGCACCCCTTCAGTCGTGAGGCTGGAGCGCGGCTCTATCGCACGGGCGATCTGGCAAGCTATCAGCAAAATGGGACGCTGACCTTTCTTGGCCGCATCGATCAGCAGGTCAAGCTCCGTGGTTATCGCATCGAGCTCGGGGAGATCGAAAACGTGCTCAAGCAACATCTCCTCATCCAGGATGCTGTCGTGCTCCTACGAGAAGATCATCCCGGCGATAAGCGTCTCGTCGCTTATGTTGTCCCTGCGCCAGAAACGACAGATCAGCA
>DATJHM010000286.1:0-26095 GCA_035493895.1 Ktedonobacteraceae bacterium | reverse complement strand
AAAGGTGGTAATCAGCTTCTCAAGCTGTCTCTTATCCTGCAATTTATCATACAGCAAACCAATATTCTGTCCGACATCGCCACCCGAGCGCCCCATCGTTGACCAGAAGAAATCAACCCAGGCAAAGTTCTCCGCCTCAAGGTCGCGGATAACCTTTGGCGTTTCTCGCTCGGGAAAAATCATTGTGTTCAGGGTGCTCATCAGCGAGTAGAGCGGCTCGACATAATGACCGTGATTGAAAATGACGCATCTCTGACCATCGCTACTTAAAAGCGCGTAGTTGGGATAGATGACGTTCACGACCACATTCGTCAGGTGCGGATAACGTTGAATCAGATTCGTCAGGAAGTACTCGCGCACAAAATCGGGGGCGAACATCTTTGTCGTATGCCAGGGGATCTCAAGCTGCTCGCCCGCCTGGATACGACAAATGAAATTCACATATTGTGTCTCGCGGGCGCTCTCCCAGATGTGGTGATCGTGGTTGCCGGGGATATAGAGGATGTTCTCAGCAAAAAGCGGTTCCCCATCTTTCGGAAAAATCAGCTCAATGAAGCGTTCAAACACCATCGCGGCCTTGTTTGTCTCGGTCAGGGCCATTTCGAGGATATCGCCGTTCAGGACCAGGATGGGCTTTTCCTGGCTTTCGTTGTGGGCAAGCAGTTCCCTGAGACAGGCAACGAGCTGAATCAGCGTAGGACTTGGTACAGTTGGATCAGTCTCTATAGAGTTTGCCCGGATATTTGTTAGCACGCTTTTGTCCGCGCCCAGGTGCATATCCGAGAGACAAACATAACGGATGTCAGGCATAGTGCTCCCTCTTTTCCTGCTTATTCACTGCTGGCTTTTGGCCCATAGATATCCCATAATTCACCAAGGAAGAAGCGTCCAAATTGGAACAATGCGCGTGTCTTATCAGCAGGCGTATGCGCATGAATCGCTTGCATGCCCGCAACCATCTTCAGCAGTCGGTCAGCATCTATAGTGAGGATGCCAGCTCCGACGATAGGCCCGTTCTGGTCTGGACCTTGATGAAGCGTTGTGTAGAGGGTCGTCGTATCGCGCCAGAGGTCGTACAGCGGATCGTGCCGGACGTTTTTCCGGCCAGCCAGGTAATAATCCTGTCCAGCATGCATAAATGCAAGCTCATAGATCATCAGTTTGCCAATAGGATCATCGTCAGGTGAGAACAATTTGAATACGCCACTTCTAGCCGGGATATGCTCACCAAAGGGGGCAAAGCTGACATGGCCGGTGATCTCACCATGATGGTCTGGATCGGACATGAAACGCTCAAGATCGCGAATAGTGATTGAGCACGCAATGCTCATGGTTATATCTACGGTTTTACCTGCCTCGGCACCGTCATGAGGATCGGTCTCACTGAGAGCAAACGGACCTTCCATGGTCTCATGAAAGGCAATTCCGGTCACATCTTCTTGCATCATTGTCACCTCTGGTTGAAAGGGAAGACCCGCACCATCCATCTGTCTCAGGTAGCGTATCGCGTCTGCATACCCTCTCTCCATGAGAGTGGCAGTATCGATGTGACCAAAGTAGAGATCTGGATCGAGGGGGAGTGGATAAGAAGGTTTGATCACATGGAGTTTGATAGGTCGTGTCTGTCCATAGGCCGCTTCTCCGCGCATAATGCGGTTATTCAGCTCGTTAATATAAGCAAATTCCTCGAACAGCTTGCCGTTGGCACTCAGTTCGATCATATGAACATACTGGTTAAACATGCCCGTCTTGTATTCGCCAGTATTGCCAATACACCAGATCACCCATAACTCCTCGGCACCACGCTTGACTGCTTCTGTCAGATTGGCATCCTTGATCCAGACCGAATCGAGATAGAGATTCCCGTTCTTCGGCACTGGTGGCATAAAGATGGGAAGAGAGACACCTGCAACCAGGAGGTCCAGATCGATGGCATCGTGCGTCACGACCTCGTTGGCCTTACAGGTAAAGTTGCATACATTGAAGGTTCCGAGCATGCCCTTCGCATCATTGATTGCAGATACATCGATGCCAAGGTGAGGAAAAACGCTTTTTCGCACGCCCTCGGCCGTTCCCATGGCCAGCATATCGTAGGCTTTCAGGTAGGTCTCGATCGGCATGAAGTGGACGAAGTCATGCACATTCAGCGTGCGCCAGCGATTGCACATCTCGACAGGGGAAAGCCCTGAGAACAGCATAGCAAGATTAATAATACCGCCGGAGGTGCCGTCTGCATGAGCAAAACACAGCCCCACTTCGAGAAGGGCCCGTATCGCCCCGGCTTGATATGCTACGCGCATACCGCCTCCAGCCAGGATCAAGGCGCGTCGAGGTCCAGTATATCCATCAGGAGGCGCACCATACGGTCTCTGTTTTATCGCGTCCATATCCTCCTCGCCTTCCGTCCTTCCCGGGCAAGAAGGACATGTACCCAGTACCAGGTTGCAAGTATTCCCGATAAAAAATCAAAACCCACAATCAGCAATGCCAGGGGAGAGAAGACGGCTCTTTTGACCCCAATCGCTACCGCCGCGCTGGCCCCGAACTTCTGTAACGCCACCCATAGGACCAGCACGCGACTGCCCGAGTGATACCATAGAGCGTGCAAAAGGGCACCACCAACAATGACCATAAACATACCAACAGTCCCGAAGAAGTGCCGACTGGTCGGTGTATCCTCTGTCTCAAGCTTACGTAACAGGGCCTTCGGCATCACTATTTGCAAAAAGCCAGTCAGCGCAGTTGTTGCTGCGATGATCATCACTCCCCAGTAAGACCATTTTTTTGTTTTCACTGCTCTACTCCTGCTATCTTTGCCTTGCTGGCAACATTCTCCTGGTAGGAGAAGTAGACCATCATACTCAGCCACTGGATCGTCCAGAGAGCAACCCGAATCTGGTTCAGGAAAATCCACTCGTGCAGGATGCTTTTTAGTTGAATGGGATCAGTGATTCCCTTGCTCATCAGATCATTGAGCGGGAGAATAAAGACGATCGTTAAACCGGTTGCCACAACGATCCCTACCAGGACAATGATGGGGAACCAGCGCAATCCTGTCTTCCATTCCGCAATGGTCATAATGATCGCAAGCACAATCATCAGGGTGGTCATATAGGTAAAGAACTGCGTCGCAAGCGTCACCTGAGAAACGAATTGCAGGTAATAATTGTCGACCGTCAATTGTGGTTCGATAGGAAAAGAAAACAGGAGGAGCGACCAGCCTGTTCCCAGATAGATCGAGGTACACAGAAACAGGACGGCGTTATTCAGAATGAGCAGGTTTCTTTTCAGATCTATACCTTTCATGGCACCTGCTCCTTCTCACTCTCTGATCTTTTGGGCGGCGACAGCCATTCCTGACTGAGACCCAGGCCAACCACGCTTTCCATACCCTCGGGATGCTCCTGTGGCAACTGCTCATAGTTCAAGAACCAGCTCTCGATATGGTCATCCAGGATACCTCTGACTTCAGGAAAGTAGAGCGTAAAGAGAGGGTCTGGACTGATATCGAGGTCTTTCAACGCCTGCACGCGCGGATGATCGCCGATGGTTAACCGCGCCGAGCCTTTTTTCGCCAGGAAGAAGCCCAGTTTGGACGCGAAGTGGATTCGGGACATCATAAGCATGCCTCGAAACTGGCAATAGTTTATCGCACCCATACTGATCGGTAGCCAGGTGTTTTTCGGGCGCTCAATTTCGATTTTCATCGCCATCTGACCATCCAGGTCATACTGGCTGCTCACCGTTTGCTCGCCAATACTGTAGTCAAGGTTCGCCTGATGCTTCGGCATGCCCCATATGCCCTTGCCCCCTTTGACGGAAATCTCTGTGCTCACCGGCAGGTCGTAGACGAATTGTCCCGTCCCGTAGGGTTTCATCAAGAGGGCGGGAAGCAAACGTGGTGCTCGTCTGGGACCATGGGTGCAGGCAATGGCAATGCTAAACTCGATGTATCTGCCAATAGAGGTGACGCGATAATCAATGACCGTGATTACGAGCAGGCCCTTGCGCCACAGGCGAAACGGATAGATCTCGTTCCCGGGCAAGAGCGCCTGCGCTTTCTCGGCATCTATAGGGAAGGCCGCCATCAACGCCTGCGAGTGCTTGCCTTCGACAGGAAGATGGAAGGGGATGCCATCGACAAGAGCATACCGTCCAGTTTCTTTCTGTAAACGATTTGGAGTCATTGCATATCTTCCTTATCTAAGAGATTTTGTCCAACTCTTGAAGCATAAGCGGAAATACATCCCTTGCGGCGTTCTGGCCCATAAACACATCCAGGTGACTATAACGAGGTAAAATGTGCAAGGAGTGATACGCTTTACGATGCCCGTCAAAAAACTGAAAGCTGCGTTTCTGGCTCTCAGGGAGGAAACACAGGTTCTTCTCACCGGCAAAAAAGGCGAGACGCGCATCCGTCCGGGGCGCCTGGGCTACATAGTCCTGTGGCAGGTCTCCTTCCATAGAGACCAGGTGGCCCGCACGAATACACTGAGCCATCTGTTTGAAGAAGCTTAACGGGACATGCGCAAATTCACTTTTGAGCCACTCATGTGTTCCAGCATTCAGATTTTCATGACGCCACAATGCCGGAAAACCAGCTCCATAGGTAAAACTCACCTCTTTGCACACCGGATTGTCACACTCATGATGCGTCATCTCGACGAAAAGATCGATCACTTTTGCAATCCCGCCCGGCGCATGCAGACCCCACTCGGGATTCAGATAGCGGGTAAAAGGGGAGACCAGAGGGAAACCAACGTGTAGCTTGAAGCGGGAGAACCCTGGTACGACCGGGTGCAGCGAGACGGCATTGCTCACAATCGTAGTAACCTGCGGGAGCAATCCGGCGACAGCAGCCATCATAAAACTGGTGGAGCCCTGGCAGTGGATCACCGCTTTCATCTTGTCCCACCCCGTCCGCTCGACCACCGTTCTGACCGCCTCAGGATGGTCATAGAGCGCGGCCTGATCCAACGTCCAGGTGTTGGGAGGCAGATCGATACTGGCTCGCCAGTTCTCAAGCCAGACGTCATAGTGATGAGCGATCAGGTAATCGACGATCGTTGTCTCGACGGGAGCACGGAAGATGTTGGCACGTACCCCCGCGCCATGCACAAGCAGCACCGGCCCTTTGTGCGGCTCTCCCTTCCCCTGTATATGAATGAGATTGCACTGGAAGCCATCCCTCGCCTGGAACGGAATAATCTCTTCGCGGTAGCGTTGCGCCACCTGTTGTTCGTGCTGATCCTCTTGTCTCATACCTGTCCTGCTCGTTTCTTGATGATCCCATCTGCAAAACGATCTGCAAGAGCGGCAATGGTCAGGCTGGGATTAGCGCCCACGGGTCCTGGCATGACAGAGCCATCAGCCACATACAATCCTTCATACACACCATCACCACAAAAGACCTGTCCGTATGAATCGACCACGCCCTCTGCGGCATTACGTCCCATCGGACAACCACCCAGTGGGTGCACCGTGATCGTGCGCTTCAGGAACCAGAGCGGATCATCGATGAAGGTTGCCCCCAATACCTGCGAGATTTGCTGCATTTTTTCTCGGAGCGCGGAATAATAGGGACCGGCCTGCTCTTTTTTCCATTTCATCTGAAGCAAATCGTCCTGCTGCAAGTGCATCACGCCGTTGGGAATATCCCGTCCCATACCAAGCAAAGGCAACAGGCCGGAAGAAAGCTCGCACGAGCCAAACATCTGAGAGATATAGTTACTGAAATCGGTCTCTTCACGTCCCTCCAGCTTCGCTTCAAAAAGACGAAGCGCGACATGGAATGCTTGCTCCAATTCGCCAGGAGCATCAAAGATCTGTAGCATCCAGTTCACAAACTCTGGATAGCCCGCATCCTGTATATAGAAGCCACGCTGCTTGCTTCCATCGCCATCAACTACATCACCGAAACGCAGTGCGCCAGTGATCACTGGTCCATATCCACCATCAATGATACGCGGTTCTCGCTTCCCCATGGCACTATCACTACATTTCACAGCGAAGTTGATCATATCGCCATTGCCACTAAAGTGCGTTCCCAGCTGATTACTGATGCCGCGAAAAGCTTTTTGATTTTTCTTTGCTTTCAGCAGAAGGTAAGTGCTGCCATAGGTTCCTGCTGAAAGAATCAGTCGATCAGCGGTAATCGTCTGGAGCGGCAGGATGTTGGGATCATGGGTAGATACCTTCTTCCCCTCATACTTGCCCGGATCATGCACGACGTAGTGGATCGCGTAACCGCCTCCATCCTTTGGCTCAAAGGAGCGTACTTCACAACAGGTGCGGATATCGGCATGGTAATCCAGTGCAGCACGTGAAAGGTAGGTAAAATCCAGGGTATTCTTGCTCCCATAGTTGCAACCAATATCACACTCACCACAGAGACGGCAGGTATAACGCGTGCGACCATGCAAATTTGCGGCTTCACGAATTGGTTCGCCTGGCACTGGATCTTCGTCTTTGTTGCCAAAGGTCACCGCCAGCTTTGGCATACATAGCTCTGCATGCATCTCATTGGCGGCAACTTTTAAGGCAATGGTCTTTGCGGTCCTGTTGTAGGGAAACCGGTCGAAGGGATATCTTTGCGCATTCATCATCTGCTCAACGTTGGTATAGTGAGAATCAAGATCGGCCAGAGTAACCGGCCAGTACTCATACCCGTCCCGCTGAGGCTCCTCGCGCACAAACCATTTTTCGTCCTTGCGCAACAGCACATTCGCGTAGATGAGAGAGCCTCCACCAAGTCCACTCGACACGATTGAACTTGTCTGCTCGAATGACCAGACATTGAACATACCGTACAAGCCGTTGCTTGGATTCCAGAAGTTTTTCTTCATCGCAAAAGGACTACGCGGGAATGATGTAGGTGGATATGCCTTTCCCCGCTCCAACAGGCAGACGCGCAGGCCAGCTTTCGCCAAACGATACGCCATCACAGATCCGCCAAATCCTGAGCCAACAATCACGGCATCAAAATGCTTCTCACTCATATTTTCTGCCTTTCTGTCGCCTTTTCTCTTAAAGAACGAAAAATGTGTGATATTAACAATAAATAAGCTGCCAGTAAATTCTATCTCGAAAAATATTGTTTTAATCGTAATAAACAGACGATGGTTACACTTGTTTTTTTACGATGGGTTATGTCGATTAAAGGGATGATTTGCCGTAAACAGTAGCAATTTTGACTTATTTGATCTATTTAGTCAATTAAGTATTGACAAAGCAGCATACAGTAATTACTCTTAGAACAGGATACTGTCTGTTAAGCCAAAATCCGGCCGGTGATGCGGCCTGTATCTCGATATGTTCGTCAGGCAAAGGTGACGACAGGACGTCAGAACGTAGTTTTTCTTGAACGTTGTTGTTTTACGGCAGTGTATTTTTTCAGTTGTAGAGGAAGCTTCATGGCACAAACGATCACGGAAGAAAAGGTGACCTGGCGCAGTATGGCCCCTATCATTGGCTCCAGCACGCTTGGTACAGCGATCGAATGGTACGATTTTTTCTTGTACACGCTCTTATCCGGCACGATCTTCGCCAAATTGTACTTTCCCACGCTCAATCCCACGGCGGGCGTGATTGCGGCCTTCACGACGAATTTCGTAGGGCTGGCAGCTCGCCCGGTCGGGGGCGCTTTTTTTGGCTGGTTTGGTGATCGCGTCGGGCGCAAATCAACGCTGGTGGCAACGATGCTGCTGATGGGTATCGCCACGCTGCTCATCGGACTTCTCCCGGATTACGCCACATTAGGGATCGCGGCCCCAATCCTGCTCTCTATTTTACGTTTCCTGCAAGGCGTCGGAGTTGGAGGCGAGTGGGGAGGCTCTGTGCTCCTGACACTGGAAAACAGCGATACGCATCGGCGCGGTTTCTGGGCCAGCTGGCCTCAAGCCGGTCTCTTTCTGGGCCTGGGCCTGGCGGGATTAGCAATCGTTGTCTTTACGGCTATCTTTCCAGGTTCTCTCTTTCTCTCCATCGGCTGGCGTATCCCGTTCTTGCTGAGCGTCTTTTTGATTGTCGTTGGTCTGGTCATACGACTCCGCCTGCTGGAGACGCCGCTCTTTAGCAAGATCAAAGAAGAAAAGCGCGTCTCGCATTCGCCGCTGCTCGAAGTCTTCAAATATCACTGGCGCGAGATTCTGTTGACAACGCTCCTACGTTCCGGCGAACAGGCCCCCTTCTACATCTTTACCGCGTTCGTCTTTACGTACGGCACCAGGTCTTTGAATCTGGATTCGACGGCGATCTACATCGGTATCGTCCTCACGGCGATTGTAGGCTTCGCCAGTACGCTCGGTTTTAGTACTCTCTCGGACATCATCGGGCGCAAACGCTGGTTCCTGCTTGGTCTGGTGCTGATGGCGGCGTACGCCTACCCGTACTTCCTGCTCTTGCGCACCAAAAATCCCGTGCTGATTGCGATCGCGGTCGTCATCTCTCTGGGCATCTGTCACGCATGGCTGTATGGACCAGAGGCGGCCATGATCTCGGAACGCTTCGGGACCAAACTGCGCTATACAGGAGCTTCTCTAGGCTATCAGCTTGCTTCCATCACAGCGGGCGGGCCAGCGCCGATTATCGCAACGTATCTGTATGCCAATCATCAAACCCTCTCGCCCGGTCTGCCCGATTATACATTGATTGTCTTCTATATAATTGGGATGTGCGTCATCTCTTTCGTGGTGGTCTTTGGCCTGCGCGAATATGCCCGTAAAGCGGTCGCGCCAGACATTGAGGAGAGAGAGGAAAAACTTGCACTGGTTGAGGCAATAGATTAAATTCGGCATCTCGTTGCAGGGTTGTCCATCAGAAAGAAAACTTCCTGAGAGGTTGTATGTCACCAGACAATATGGAACTTTTCAGGAGGTTTCTTCCTTTTTTGCAACACAACCGAAAAGAGAATAAATGAACTGATAAAATTCCTTGTTTTCCCTCACAAAAAAAGATCAACCGGATAAACTCGCAAGCTACGAAGAACACACAATGTTAGCTATTGTGTGAGATACCTCAAGGTTCGCCGGAAGAGTAAGCCCCTCAAAAAGATCATGCTCCTCCTTACGGCCACCATTCACCAGACTAAAGACACGATAATACTCCTGAGTCCCCCACAGATAGCGATGATCCTGTTCTGACAGGCTCTGGAGTCTGGTGGGAAAACGAAACTGTGTCTTATGGCAGAGTACTGCACGCCATGCATTGGACCAGTATGCACTGGCGTCGATCCTGGTCGTCATCGTCCAGTTTGTCCAGGATTGAGCGCGCCGCTCCTGCCCATCTATCTGCATCACCAGGTCACCGAAGACAGGCATATAGCGCGTAAACCATGCCTCTGAAGCCACACGATAATAGAGTTTTGAGACACGGTGTGGTGGAAGATCGGTAGCAAAAGGATACTGTTGATCGGCTGCACAGAGAATCGCGGAGGCGGTGAACTGCGAAATCGCGATATGGTCGGGGTGACCATAGAGGCCCTCTGGACCGAACGTGATGACGATATGTGGTCGTATCTGCCGCAACAGGCGAACAATTTTTGCAATGATCTCATGTTCGTTTGCCTGGTCAACGTCTCCATCGATATAATCCAGGAAATCGAGGCGAGATACGCCCAATTCTTTGCTCGCGTTGCGTACCTCTGTTTCGCGAAGAGAACCCAACGCCCGCTCGCCTGGATAATCACGCCAATTGCCGAACCAGCCACGTTCACCGCGCGTGGCAAAAATAAGTGATGTCTCGACACCCTGATGAGCATAGCGGGCAAGTGTCCCCCCACAGGTTAGCGATTCATCATCAGGATGGGCGAAGATACCCAGTAATCTCAATGCAGAATACATCTCTTCCTCCAACGTACATGTTTCACCATAAAAAGGCAAGCTAACAGGCCAGATGCACAGAATAGGCCATCTCCGCAATCGGCACCATGAGCGAAATAGAAGTGAGCATACAGGTAGAGCGCTCATACCGCTTCATAAAGAAGCTCTCTTCTCGATGTATCATTGTAGAGTAAATTGATCAAGTATGTTAAGTATAATCAGGAAAATTTATCTTGTCAAGCGGCAGAGCCTGATACTAACCTGATATATCGATATCATTCTCGACAATGTTTGTCAACTTACTCAACAAAGTATTGACAAAGCTCAAAGTCTTCATGTACCCTTGTAACTGTAGTTTCCGCACGGTGAAACGATGAACTTCCTTGCAGAGAGCTATTCCCAGGAGTGTCGGGTGTATCCAGTGTGCCTATCGATATGTTGTTCAGTCGTATGGAGAACGGCCTCACTGATGCCTGCATCTCTACGCTTCAATGACAGGTTCTCTTACATGAATCAGCTCAGGAATTACCGCCTCTATGCATTTAGATGAATGCATCTTTGTAACAAAGGAATTGAGAAAAAGCAAGATGATGGCCAATCGTAGCCTATCTACCGAGGAACTCTCCAAGCCGCGAACACGTCGTGATGTACTGAAGCTGGGGGGCTCATTGGCTGCCTCCACCTTCGCCGTTCCCACCATTCTCAGTGCGTGCGATACGAAAAATGCCACACCCAAAACTCTCCAGGTCTATTGGAACACCGGCCATATGTTTGACGCCTACGCAAGTGTCACGCAACAGTTTGAGAAAGATCATCCTGGCTGGAAAGTCAACGTTGAGCCGTACCAATGGACCGATATGCGTGCAAAAATTCTCGCAAATTTCGCCGCCAAAAAGGTGCCGGACCTGGTGGAAGAACCCGGTGGTTGGGTCCAGGAGTTTGGCCTGGCAGGGAATATCCTTTCGCTTCAGTCCTATCTGCATGCCAGCGGCAAACAGATGGGCTTTCCCAATGATTGGCAAGCGAATACGGTCACACGTAACAGCATCAATGGTCAGGTCTATGGTATTCAACTCCATCTGACCTGCGTGCTGCTTTTCTATAATAAAGATCTCCTGGCAAAAGCGGGGATCAAACAGCCACCAACAACCTGGAGTGAGTTTCTTGCGGCTGCTCAGGAGCTTACCCATGACAATGTGTATGGCTGTGGGGTCAATGCAAACGTCTGGCCCTGGCTGATGCAGAACGGCGTGCAATACTACGATCCGGCAAACAATGTCGTGCCGATGACCACTCCTGAAACCTATGAGGCGCTCCAGTTTCAAGCTGATCTGGTACACAAATATAAGGTTTCGCCCACACCAACATCACTCACGGACGCATCTACCACACAACCGCTCTTTTCCGCACAGCGTGTGGCGATGTTTCTCACGGGTCCGTGGGATATTAAACCGATCCTTACCAGTAGCCCAAATTTGCACTGGGATATCGCGCAGGCTCTGACGAAAAAGGTCCAGGCAACCTCGACCGCAGGCACCAGTCTCTTTATTCCCAAAGGCGCGAAAAATCCAGAAATGGCCTGGGAATTGCTGCAACGCTACGTTGCGCTTGATACTGAGATTGCTGTCTCGAAGGAAGCACGTATGCCTATGCCACGCAAATCCTGGGCCGCAAGTCCGCAAATCCAGGCATTAAACCGCATTGCTCCTTTTGCGCAGGGCCTGTCATATGCCCAATCAAGTTCGGGTGAATTGGATCGTACGGGGCACTCTGGCGCCATTGGCACGCTCTTCACCAATGCTTTCGAGGATATTATTTATCGCAGTCGCCCGGTTCCTGAAACGATGCAACAGTTTGTAGCATCCGCGAATAAGCTGTTGAAAAAGTAGGGCCAGCCTGTATGCGTGCGTACTGCAATTTTCACTGGCAAGAAGTAGTGCCAGGATACTGTATTTGAATAGGAGTAAGGTATGGGGGTAATGGTATCCCAGAAGCGAAAACAAGAGCAAGAGAAAGCACCGGAACGCTCAGCCGATGGGAGAGTACGTATAGGACTGGCGAGCCGTCAGGCCCTGGTCGCGTACATTTTCCTGGCACCAGCCTTGATTTACTTTAGCATCTTCTTTTTCTATCCTATTATCTCTGAGTTTCTCACCAGTCTCCAGAGCGATAACACAGGAGAGTTTATTGGCCTACAAAACTATGTTCAGGCCTTTCAAGATCCACAGGCAATCAACTCATTTAAAGTCACGGTGATCTTCGCGCTTGGCGTCGTGATTTTAGATATCGTGATCGGTCTGGCTCTGGCCCTTTTGTTGGATAGGCCATTTCGTGGACGCGTTATATTTCGCGCCATCTTTATGATTCCTTATGTCAGCTCTGGCGTCATTGTCGGCTTGATGTGGCGTGCGATCCTTAATCCACTGACCGGTATCTTGAATAACGTCCTGCTCAAATTTGGTCTGCCCGGGCAGAACTGGTTGACCAGCACAAATTGGGCACTGCCAACGGTTATCGGGATCACGGTCTGGCAGGCAAGTGGCTATACGATGTTACTCTTCCTGGCAGGCTTGCAGAATATTCCCGACGATTACTATCATGCGGCTCAGGTCGATGGCGCGGGCAAGGTCGCGCGTTTTTTTCATATCACGCTGCCGCTCCTCTTTCCCACGACGCTTTTCGTCTCGATCGTCGGCGTCATCAGTAGCCTCCAGGCCTTCACGCAGGCCTACATTATTACGCAGGGTGGCCCGGCAAATGCCACGAACTTTTACGTATTCAACGTGTTCAACGTGGCCTTTACGGACAATACTATCGCCTACGCCTCGGCATTAACTTTCTTGCTCTTCCTGACCATTCTTGTCTTTACCATCATTCAGTTCCGCCTCGGGAATCGCAACGTTGAATATTGATGCAGAGCTGCTGCTCCCTTATCCATGCAAAAGAGTGTGCAACGCAGCCCACTCTCTATTCGCTATCTCTACCATAGAGAGGGGAAGAAGTTTATGAGAAAAACGCTATTCTTTGGCAAGAGCGTACTTTTCTATCTGGTGTTAAGCCTGTTCGCACTCCTGGCAATCATTCCATTCCTGTATCTGATTTCGCTCTCTTTACAGAGCCAGTCCGAAATCTTCTCCGGTCTTCCGGTCATTTTTCCTTCGGTCCCGCAGTTTCAAAACTATGCGTCTATCTGGACAATGGCACCTTTTGCTCGCTTCTTTCTCAATAGCGTGATTGTGGCAACTGCGATTACGCTCGCACACCTTTTCTTTGACCCTCTGGCAGGCTATGTCTTTGCCAAATATCGCTTTCCCCTCAAGAACGTGCTTTTCCTGCTGGTGATGGGAACCTTGATGATTCCGTTTTTTGTGCGGCTCATCCCCCTCTATATCATGATGGGCAGTTGGGACTGGCTCAATACCTATCAGGCGCTTATTGTGCCTTTTATCATGAGCGCCTACGGCATTTTTCTGATGCGCCAGTTTATACGCCCGTTACCCCTGGAACTCATTGATGCCGCACGCATTGATGGCTGCTCCGAGTTTGGTGTCTACTGGCGCATCATTCTGCCGCAGGTGAAGCCTGCGCTGGCAACGTTGGGATTGTTTACCTTCCTGGCCCATTGGGATGAATTGCTCTGGCCTGTGGTTGTCGTCAATACGACCGATATGCGCACAATGCCTATCGGGCTAACGCTGTTCAATCAGGAATACACGACGCAATGGCAATATGTCGCGGCTGGCGCGATGGTGCTCCTCATTCCTGCACTCATCCTTTTCTTTATCACACAACGCTACTTTGTACGTGGCATCGTGCTCTCCGGCATGAAGTGAACGCCGTGGCACTCAGGCAAGCTTCATCCAGCCGTCGAATGTGGCTCAGTAGTGGCACGGTGGAGTGGAACGGAACTGTGCCTGGGAACTCGCCCGATCCCTTTCGCTCCGCAGGTATCGCACGGGCAAGGATGGCGGCCTTCGTCTCCTACCTCGAAACGCGAGCTACCAGAGGGGCGAGGATGTTCCTCTCCTTTGCCACTATCGCCTCCGGAGCGAGAGGAATCGGGCGAGTTCCCAGGCACAGTTCCGCTATCGCTCCACCGTGCCTCTACTGATCTCTCTTCTTACTTTGGCTACTCCTGTTCCCAGACTCAATTCCTGGCGGTCTTCGTCTCCTACCTCGAAATGTGAGCTACCAGGGGGGCGAGGATGTTCCTCTCCTTTGCCACTATCGCCTCCGGAGCGAGAGGAATCGGGCGAGTTCCCAGGCTCAGTTCCGTTATCACTTCACCGTGCCTCTACTGATCTCTCTTCTGCTCTGTCAACCTTCGTAACCATTTCGTCTCATCGCATGTTTTACCGGATTGTTCAGAATATAGAGACGTTTCTGCTGTAACTCATGCTCATTCCGTATCACGCGATCATAATAGCCACTTTGCCATATAGACGCAGGCTTCACCCCTCCATTCGCCTGGACATGCCGGGACCAATCTCGGGCAACATCTGCTCTAAAGGTACAAACAATAGTCCCCAAAGCCGGTCTACTCTTCTCTGTAGGTATCAGCCAGAGAAGAGCATGCACATGATCGGGCAAAATGGCAAAAGCATCCAGGCGAATAGTTGAAAAATGCTTAGGAAGGCCTTTCCATGCTTCTTCGACCATATTTTTACAGATGGGATCACTAAAGTAGGGGACTCTTTCTCGCGTACAAACAGTTACGTAATAGGCCCCAAAGCTTGTATAATCATACGCAGGCAACCGCATCGAACGACGATGATACTTTGCAGGATTATCATCAGACACCTTTTTACTCCTTCTTAACCCTTGAGACGAAACATTACCTATCTACCAATGTAATACTTAATGTTTGGTCAAAAAAGGGAAAATGTGTCCAACACTTCCTAATATCCCATATAACCCAGTAGTGGCACGGTGCAGCGATAGCGGAACTGTGCCTGCGAACTCGCACGATTCCTCTCGCTCCGCCGGACTAAATGGACATACGAGCATGGTAGCCTTTGCGACCAATCTCACAATACGAGAACGTATAGGCATGAAACCGTTTTCCCTGCCGTTGCCGACGTGCCCACCTACCGCCAAAGCACCATAAGGATCAGTAGTGGCACGGTGCAGCGATAGCGGAACTGTGCCTGCGAACTCGCACGATTCCTTTCGCTCCGCCGGACTAAATGGACATACGAGCATGGTGGCCTTTGCGACCAATCTCACAGGACGCGTTTTGGGGACAATAAACCGCGTACAACCGCCATCACCTCCGGAGCGAAAGGAATCGGGCGAGTTCCCAGGCACAGTTCCGTTATCACTTCACCGTGCCACTACTGATCTCTCTTCTTACTTTCGCTACTCCTGTTCCCAGACTCAATTCCTGGCGACCTTCGTCTCCTACCTCGAAATGTGAGCAGCCAGGGGGGGCGAGAATGTTCCTCTCCTTTGCCACCATCGCCTCCGGTGCGAGAGGAATCGTGCGAGTTCCCAGGCACAGTTCCACCGTGCCTCTACTGAGCTTCATCCCGTCGCAGGACGCTACACTACGAGTTCTTTAAAGCTTCGAGTTCCTGAAGCCGTTTCCTCTGATCGGCGAGCGCTCTTTCATCGACCTCTTCAGGATTGACAATGCGCGTCAATGCCGCGTGCAGGTCGGCCAGCACGGGGGCATAGCTCGCATCGATTGCGAGATCGTGCAGTTCGCGCGGATCGTTCTCGAGATTGAATAACTGCGCCGGGAAATGCGGATAGTAGACATATTTAAACTGCCCTTTGCGAATCATGAAGATCCCATGGCTGACACCATGCGCGTGATACTGGCTAAATACGACCTCATCATCGCCACGGCGCTCCTTCCCCTGGGCAATCGGCAACAGGGAGCGCCCCTGCCAGCTCGGAGGCGGCACCTGGCCAAGCGCATCGGCCAGCGTCGCAGTCACGTCGATCAGCGATACTGGCTCAGTCCGCACTTCCCCTCGCGGAATCGATGGCCCGGCCATAATCAGCGGAACACCGACCGACTGTTCATACATTGTGCACTTCCACCACAAATCGTGATCGCCCAGCGACTCGCCATGATCGCTGGTGTAGATAACCAGCGTATCTTCCGCCTGACCACTCTCTTGCAACGCCTGCACAACACGTCCGACCTGATGGTCTATATACGACACCAGACCATAGTACGCGGCACGTGTACGACGCAACGTCGCCTCATCGATATTGCGGCCATCAAAATAGGTGCGCATCTCTTCAAGGGCTGGATGATGCTCGGCTGATGGGTTATCGTAGGGGAGATCTACCGCATCTTCCGGATACAGATCATAGAAAGGACGTGGCGCGACAAGTGGGAAATGAGGTGGAACATAGTCCAGCCATAAAGCCCAGGGTTTCCCTTCACGACCAGCTTCATGCGCAATAAAATCTATCGCCGCTTCCGTTTCCTTCTCGGTACGATCAAACCAGAAATCTCCGGCACCGACGTCATTAAAACGCTCACGTGCCTTTGCTTGCCGTTGTACTGGCGAACGATGCAATCCACCCCCATCGCGGCTCATCTTCGTGGGACGTCGCTGGTCCGCAAAACCGGTATCGCTTGCGGGATCAAAATGCAATTTCCCCACCGTCACCACCTGTACGCCTGCTTCGCTCAGATACTTCCCCCAGCTCGGATGAGTACCGGCATAGGGCTTGGCATTGTCCCAGTTTTCAGTCTCATGTACGTGCAGGCCGGTGGCAAAGCTCGCTCGACTGGGCACGCACAAGGGGCTATTGCAGTAGGCATTCGCAAAGCGCACCCCCTGCGCGGATAACGCATCGAGATTGGGCGTCTGGACCAGAGGATGGCCCGCACACCCCATCAGATCACGACGATGCTCATCACTCATAATCAGTAAGATATTCATGACTCAATCTGCCTTTCCAGGACATGGCAATAGCAATACACGACTGCCGTATATTGCGTTCGTTGTTGAAAAAAGGAAGGAATTATGACTTGCCACCTTTTTGTGCAAGCTTGTTAGCAGCGGTGACGAACTGCTGCATGGTAGCAGGAACGGGATGCTGGTTATAAATAATATCCCCAAGCGCCGTCTTAAATAAATTTTCAATGGCACCGGACTGTCCCGTCAGGTCCAGCGTCAGTGTCTCTGGCTCTGCATAGGCCAATCCCACGCCAAAGGGAGCGATACGGCTCTCTGACTTCACCTGTGGACTGGCAGCCCAGGATTTACGTGGCATCGTCATCAGACCCTCTTTCGTGACTGCGAGTTCGGTTTCTAACGAGAGGTACGTCTGGAATAGTTCCCAGGCCATCTCTGCATTTTTCGCGTCCTTTGGAATGACCAGACTGGTGCCGTTCGTGGTCGTCTTTTGCGACTTTGCCGTCAAGGCCTGGGCAATTCCCCAGTGCAAGTTCGGGCTACCAGACATAATCGGGGCGATATCCCAGGGTCCCGTGTAGTACATGGCAATGCGCTGTGCAGAGAACAATTGCTGTGAGTTCGTGGCATCTGTGAGCGAAACTGGTGCCGGGGAAACTTTGTATTTGTGGATGAGATCTGTGATAAATTGTAATGCCTGATAGGTGTCAGGGGTGGCCATTGGCACCTCACGCTTCACCGGATCATAGTACGAGACGTTATTCTGCAATAGCCAGGGCCAGACCGTCGAATCTGCCGCGAACCCATACACATTGTCATGCGTGAGCGCTTGAGCAGCCGCAAGAAATTCGTCCCAGGTTTTCGGGGGCTGCGTCACGCCCGCTTTGGCAAACATATCCTTGTTGTAGAAAATCAATGGGCATGTCAGATGTAATTGAATCCCATATGTTACCCCGTTGATTTGGTTATGATTGACTGCATAGGGTTGCCAGTCATCAGGATAGTTTAACTTCTTGCCATCAACCTTGAGATTGGCATCAAGCGAAAGTAAATCGCCATCCAGTGCAAACTCCTGCACCCAGTCTCTCTGCACCTCCACCAGATCTGGCACACGATGAGCGGCAAAGCCTGAGAGCAGCTTCGTACGCATGTCTGACCATTGATAGGGCTCGACATTGACCTTCCATCCCGGATGGTCCTGCTCAAATTTTTGTGCCACCTGTGTGTACGTTTTGTACATATGTCCGGTGCTCCAGTAGACCTGAAGTGTTTTGTTGACGCTACTTGTGGCACCACAGGCAGTTAGAATGGCTGGCAGTGCGAACGTCGATGCGGCAAGCGCGCCACCCATTTTGAGTATGTCGCGTCGTGTTTTTGCCGTACCCAACTGCTCGCTGGGCTCTTGCTTTCCCGGTTTACTGATTTCTGTCACGTTCCCTCTCAATTCCATTGTGATCGTCTTCATCTTGCTTCCATGCCGTCTCTATCAGATTACGCAGAAAAGTTGGCACAACGAAACAAGCATTTGCCATCCCAAAGAAAGGCAAAGCACCCGCAGAATATGCCAGGATTATCCGTTGAATCGTTTTTTCGACATGCATGTCCTGATGCACCATATGCTCAGGTTACACGAATAGATACCAAAAATAGAGAACTCTCCTGTATCCCCTCCGCGAATAGAGAGAGTTCCGGGCCAAATACTCATAGCTGACTACATGTTCCTCGTGAAACGCGCGAAATAATTGCCTCCGCTCTACTGAAGTAATACCATTCTCGACAATGTTTGTCAACTTACTCAACAAATATATTGACAAAGCTCAAAATATTCGTGTACTCTTGTAACTGTAAGCTTCCGCTCAGTGAAACGATGAACTTACGTGTAGAAGGGAAAATTACGAGCCCGCCACTCACCACGGTTGGGCATGCCACCTTAGATTTTAGCATCCTTGCAGATCTGTTGTTCAGTCGTATGGAAGACAGATCGTTAGTATGCTCCAGTGACAGCTTATTGTGCGTGGATCAGCTTAAACGATACCTCAAGATAGGGATCTCAAGAGACGACGTCACTTGTAGAAAAGGAAACAATAATGGCACAAACAACGAAAAAGCGTCCGAATGTCATTGTCTTTTTTACCGATCAGCAGCGCTGGGATACCTCGGGACTCCATGGGAATCCGCTTGGTCTGACCCCCAACTTTGATCGTATGGCTCAGCGAGGCACACATATCGCTCACTCTTTCACGCCTCAACCCGTCTGTGGTCCCGCCCGCTCTGTGCTTCAGACCGGCCTGTATGCTACGGAAACCGGGTGTTTCCGCAACAAGATAGCCTTACCGGGCCATCTGAAAACGCTTGCCCACTATTTTCGGGCCGCACATTATGCGACCGGCTATATCGGAAAGTGGCATCTCGCCAGCAGTGAGCCCGTTGAAGAGGCCGAACGCGGCGACTATGAATACTGGCTGGCCGCGAACGCCCTCGAGCATACATCCAGACCGTACGATGCCATCGTCTATGACAACGATAAGCACCGCGTCAAGCTGCCCGGCTACCGCGTTGATGCCATTACGGACGCCGCTATCCGCTACATCGATGATCATCAGCATGAACCCTTTTATCTTTTCATCTCGCAGCTCGAGCCGCATCAACAAAATCAACAGGACTATTTCCCGGCTCCCGATGTTTATCGAGAACGCTATACGGGCACATGGACACCACCAGATCTGGCGGCGCTTGGTGGCTCGACGCAACAACATCTTGGTGGCTATTATGGACAGGTGAAACGCATCGATGAAGCCTTCGGTCGTTTGCTAGATGCGCTCAAAAGCCTGGGTCTCGAAGAAAATACGATTGTGCTCTTCACTTCCGATCATGGCAACCACTTCAAGACCCGCAATTCTGAGTATAAACGCTCCTGCCACGAAAGCTCGATTCACACTCCGGCTGCACTACAGGGCCCCGGCTTCAGCGGTGGCAGACGTATCGAGGAACTGGTGAGCCTTGTCGATTGGGCCCCGACGCTGCTGGACGCAGCCGGATTACCGGTACCGGAAGAGATGCAAGGACGCTCAATTCTCCCATTGGTGCGCGGCGAAAACACGGATTGGCCGGAAGAGGTCTTTATCCAGATTAGCGAATCACAGGTTGGACGTGCCATCCGAACGCATCGCTGGAAATATAGCGTCTTTGCGCCCGAGAAAGATGGCCGAACAGATCCTGCTTCGGAACGCTATGTCGAACAGTTTCTCTATGATTTAGAAGCAGATCCGTACGAATTGAACAATCTGATAGGACGCCCATCGCACCTGGAGATCGCAGCCGGGTTACGCGAACGTCTCTTAAAACGAATCGTTGAGGCAGGAGAAGCGAGGCCGGTCATTGAACCGACCCTATCTGTCCCATCGCCACAATAGGAAATACGTTGCAGATCTTTATCAGATCTGCACATCTATTGGATCCTACCTGATTGCTGCTAGAAAAGAGCTTGTATGACACTAGAAACCTATGCCGAGACTACTCCTGTTACGCCTCCCGCCTTTCATATTATGACCAAACCACGCGGGGCCATCTGCAACCTGGATTGTACTTACTGTTACTTTCTTTCAAAGGAACTCCTCTATGCAGGCAGTCGCTTTCGTATGGCGAAGGATTTGTTAGAGGACTATACCCGCCAGTACATTGAAGCGCAGCGTGTGCCAGAAGTGACGTTTGGCTGGCAGGGCGGCGAGCCCACGCTCATGGGGATTGACTTCTTTCGGCTCGCTCTGGAGTTCCAGCAGAAATATTGCCGCCCCGGCATGCGCATTCACAATTCCTTGCAAACGAACGCCACACTACTCAATGACGAGTGGTGCGAGTTCTTCCGGGAACATGACTTCCTCATCGGTGTCAGCCTGGATGGTCCGCGCGAGTTCCACGATGTGTACCGCGTCGACAAAGGAGGCAAGCCCACGTTTGATCGCGTGATGGCCGGGATTAACTTACTGAAACAGCATCAGGTCGAATTCAATATTCTCACGACGCTGCACGCAGCCAATGCCGAGCATCCATTGCAGGTCTATCGTTTCTTGCGCGATGAGGTCGGCACGCGATTTATGCAGTTCATCCCGATTGTCGAACGCGACAATGAGACGGGATTTCAGGAGGGCGAGCTCATCACCCCACGTTCGGTCACCGGTGAACAATACGGGAACTTTCTCATTGCGGTCTTCGAGGAATGGGTGCGGCACGATGTCGGCCACGTCTTCGTGCAGATCTTCGACGAGGCTCTGACGGCGTGGCTGGGACAGCGCCCGGGCCTGTGCATCTTTGGGGAAACGTGCGGGACTGCTCTGGCGATGGAACATAACGGCGATGTCTACTCCTGCGATCATTTTGTCGAGCCCAAACACAAGCTCGGAAATATGCAACTTATTCCGCTGACCGAACTGGTGGGGTCGAAACAACAGCGCCAGTTCGGTCTGGCAAAACGTGAGACGCTGCCACGCTATTGCCGGGAGTGCGAGGTGCGTTTCATCTGCAATGGAGGCTGCCCAAAGGATCGTACGCTGCATACTCCCGATGGAGAGCCGGGACTGAATTACCTCTGCGCAGGATACAAAGCCTTCTTTACCCACATTGATCGCCCGATGCGCATCATGGCCCAGGAAGCGCACGCGCAACGTCCTCCCGCAAACATTATGTATTATCTGGCGCAGGAAGAGGCAGAGCTTCAACAGCAATTTGCACGCGCAGGACGCAATGATCCTTGTCCCTGTGGAAGTGGTCGCAAATTCAAAAAGTGCCACGGTACTTCACCGTCAAAGGATTTATCTCGGTAGCACCTACAACGAAAGAGGGATCTATGGCTCATCCACACGTACTTTTTTTTCTGTGTGACCAGATGCAATACCAGCGCCAGGGCAGAATAGACCCGCACGCATCTACCCCCAATCTGGATCGTCTCAGCGAGGAGGGCACGTCCTTCTCCCATTTCTATGCCGCAAATGGACAGTGCGTTCCCTCACGGGCATCGTTACAGACGGGACTCTATCCACATGAAGCGGGCGTCATGATCATCTACGGCTTTCATGGGCACAGCGCGCATCTTACGGGAAAGCAGCTCACCATCGGGCAGGTCTTCCGGGACGCAGGATATACGACGGCCTATTTCGGCAAGCAGCATTTTGGCATCTCGCTCAAGGAGCTGGGTTATGACCACGGCGCAGATCGAGAAAAGATGAAGCCGCCATTTGGCAGATCGGATCGCCTGACCGTCGATGATGCGCTCCAATTTCTTGAGCAGCATGATCCCGCACAGCCACTCTTCCTCACCGTCTCCCTCAACATGCCTCATCCGCCGTTTGAGGTCATCGAGGAATTTCGTCACCTGTATCCCCCTGAACAACTTCCGATACCGGAGAGTTTTTACCACGATGATCTTTCCACCAAACCATCCTTCATCCAGGAGCATGCGCAGGACAAAGAGCACGGACAACACGATGAAGGCGCGCTCCGCCACGAACTCCAGCAGTACTACACGATGATTTCCGGCGTGGACAGGCTACTGGGAGAAGTGCGCGCAAAAATGGAGGAGAAGGGGATGTGGGAGCATACTGTTGCCGCCTTTACGAGCGATCACGGCGATATGATGGGCGCGCACCATATGAGGCTAAAAGGCACCATTCCTTATGAAGAGATTTTCCGTATCCCCTTGACCATACGCGTACCAGAAGAGACATTCCCACGTAAGGTTGTTGATGATTTAGCGGTCAATATCAGCCTGCCAGGCACGCTTATCGAGGCTGCGGGACTGGATGTACCACCCGAATTTCAAGGGAAAACGCTGCTCCCGACGATGCGTCAACTCGCAGCTCCTGAAAACGAAGTCATTTTCTACGAGCATTATGGCGCGTACTGGGGGGTTCATCCATTTCGTGTTGCCCGCACACGGGACTGGAAGTACATCAAATATTATGGCCCGGATCAGACAGAAGAACTTTATCATCTTGCCGACGATCCATATGAGCTGCACAATCTGGCCGGGAATCCTGAAGCTGATACCATCCGTTTGGAGCTAGAGACGAAGGTAGATACCTGGTGGCAACAAACAGACGGCAAAGATTTCGCCTACTACGAGTCCCCTGAGTTTAAAGCGTCAGGGCTTCCCAAAGTCCCTACCCCATAGACATTAAATGAAACTCTATCATCCTTGTCGCGGCGGGGTTTATCTCCGCCAAAATCCCGCCGCGACAAGGGAAATGGGAACCAATTCCTCCTACCTGCTCAAGAACCAGAGGATACCCAGTGAAATTGTTATCAGGATCAGAAAGATCAGGAAGATCATCACCAGCCGCAACTTTCTCTCCAGCTGGCTTTGTCTTAGCATAATTCTTGCCTCTAATGATACCAGCTCTCCCCTCAGGCTATTCTGCTCCTTTGCAAATTCGGCTTCGAGTCGTGTTCGCAACCCGGCATCATTGTTCACGCTCATTCTACTCAAATGCCCTTCGCTCTTCTGAAGCTCACTCGCTACACTGACTTCACCACCAATATTTTTCTAAAATAGCGGCAATACTGATATTACAATGAATATATGAATCTTTCGGTATTTTATGCTATTATTAGCCGTAGGATAATTTTTGAAATCTTCTCATACTCACTGCCAACTCGAATATGAGAAGATTTCACAAGCAAGGCATGAACTACACGATTCTGGTCGTTTCACATTGCATTGTTATGCTTATTATCACGTAAGAGGGGGGAGAAATGCTATGGACTTGCTTTCTATGCTTCATACGAACACCCTTTCGATTGCTATCTATTACTTTCTCAGTTTTCAACAAGAATAGCGAGGCTGTATTATTATGAGTAATAAAGAGCCAGGCAAAGAACTGAGCAGCGAGCTAGGGAAATTACGATACCGCACTCATCACGGGGGCGGCATGACGCAGGAACAGGTAGCAGATCTCATCAACGTCAGTACTATCTCACTTCGCGCATGGGAAAGTGGGAGGTTCAGACCATCAGTTCCGAATCTACAAAAGTTACTCGAAGTCTACGCGCAAGAGGGAGCTTTTTCGCCAGGCAAAGAACAGGAAGAGATTCGGGGAGTGTGGGAAAAAGCACAGCAAGCTGGCTTAAAAGCTGCTCTCGACGAGGAATGGTTTACCGAACTACAAAAGAAGTCTTTGTCACCAGCAAGCAAACCGCATGACCTTCCGACACTAGCAGAAAATGCGAAAGCGCCGACAACGGGCGCAAATGTCAGAATCGATGCGCCTTCGCTAAACGGAGCGGGAGAGCCGACAAGCAGCACAAATGTTAGGATCGATGCGCCACCGATCAGCGCAGATGAGCCCTTTTCCCAGAGGAACACTACCGCCTCACGACTCGATGAACTATTGGAATCTTTTCTTCATCTTTCGGAAAAACAACAGGATCGACTTCGTATGCTCGATAAAGTCCACCGTATCTGGATTAAAGGGCTGTTAGAAAAGTCTTTACAGAATGATGCCGAAATCGAGTTAGCCTTGTGTGAACAACCAGATGTCGTCGAAACATCCTGGAAACACTATCTCCAAACAGTACCACACCCCCTGGAAGAGTCGCCTTCCAGCTTTCATATTTTTGATGCGTACGAGAATGCTCAGGGCAAACTCTTGATTCTCGGAGAACCTGGCTCTGGCAAGACGACGCTGCTCCTGCAATTGACAAGGATTCTCTTAGCCAATGCCAGGCACGATATCTCTTTTCCCATCCCGGTGATCGTTTCTCTCTCTTCATGGACAGAAAAACGCTTGCCGATTGCGAAATGGCTTGTCGCGGAATTACGTACAAAATATCATATCCCCCTTGCCCTCAGTCAACAATGGATGGACCAGAATCAGCTTTTGCCACTGTTCGATGGCCTGGATGAGGTTGACACATCCTACTATAGCGCCTGTATAGAAGAACTGAATATCTATCTGAAGGAGCATGGCCTGGTACCTACCGTCATATGCTCTCGTAGCAGTGAGTATCTAAACCAACCAACCCGACTCTTACTTCAGAATGCTGTTCTCGTGCAGCCGCTTACCGAGCAGCAAATTGAGGTCTATCTGTCCAACACCCAGGGTCAGCATAAAGGGATCCAGGATATTTTTAGCGCCAATTCAGAGCTGCAAGGGCTGGCTCGTACCCCTCTGATGTTGCGTATCCTCACCACCACCTATGAAAATGGCACGGTGGTCGCGACAAATACAGGAAATGGCCTGGATATCCAGCAACAGGCATTAGCTACCTATATTCTCCAGATGTTCAAACGACGTGCCCCTGATGTTCGCTATGATCCACAACAAACGATACACTATTTGCAGTGGCTGGCACAGCAATTACGTCGATATAACCAAAGTGCGTTCTATATTGAATTCATGCAATTTGACTGGTTGCCTGCGCATTCAGGACGTCAACTTTATCCTGCACTTGCGGTGGCTCTGGCGTATGGACTGCTGAGTGCCCTGGGCTTCGGCATTAGCTACCTTCCTTACTTTTCTTTTCAGCAAGTGGTCATCTTCTTTCTGTCGCTTGCCGCATTTAATACGCTCCTCTATAGTGCTTTTAATGGCCTCATTTTTGGCGTCCTGGCTGATGATCATACCGTGGAAACGCAGACCTCACCTGAGCAGCGTCCTCACGGCGGGCTCAAGCAAAAGATTATTGCTATACTGGGGAATCGCGTGGTCTATGGTATCCTGAACGGTCTGCTCGATGGGATCTTTGTAGGAGTGCTTGTCGGTCCTGTCAGTGGTTGGATCTGCGGGTTGTTTTCCGGCCTTTTCTGTGCCGCGATGGGCAAACTGGATACGGAGATAAAGTCTGCCGCATTCTTCGAGTGGTCTCTGCCAGGCATGGTGCGAAACGCGTATAAATTTCTTGCGGGCGGCTTGCTTGTCGGGCTCCTGTATGGACTGGTTACTGGACGCGACTTTCTTTTCACCCCGACGAAATTATTTCCCTCACTCATCCTTGGCCTGGCGATTGGCCTGCTCGTCGGGCTGATTATGAGCATAAGAGGCGGCTTCATCCAAAAGATCCCCAATACGAATAAAATTTTGAAACCCAATCAGGGCATACAAAACTCGATACGCAACAGTCTGTTCTTTGGCTCATTCTTCGGGATTGCCTTTGGCCTGCTCTTCTCGCTCATCTATGGCCCAGTTCTTTTCCTCATTTTAGGAGATATATACAGAAGTTCTTTCCCTCCCAATAGCGGCTTGATCTATGGAATATCAGATGGCGTACTTGTGGCAGCGTTTTTCTGGCTGGTGAGTGGGGGTATCGCCTGTATTCAGCATACACTCTTGCGGCTGATGCTCTGGACACATGGTTGTATCCCCTGGAACTATGCGCACTTTTTAGATCGTGCCGTGGATCTGG
>DATJHM010000285.1:0-25928 GCA_035493895.1 Ktedonobacteraceae bacterium | reverse complement strand
TAGGCCCGCGCAATCCAGGGTCCACGCACTTGCAGTTCGCCAAAGCTCTGATTATCCCAGGGAACCTCCTGCCCGCTCTCCATATCGACGACGCGGAATTCGACTCCGGGCAAGACCGTTCCCTGCCTTGCTCTGACTGCTAGCTGCTCTTCTGGACTTGCCTCTTCCTGATAAGCACGTAAGCGTGAAAGGGAGGCCAGCGGCGAGGTTTCCGTCATCCCCCAGGCATGCACAAGCATAAGCCCGTGGCGCTGGAGTCCCGCGATCAATGCGGGCGGCGCGGCTGACCCTCCACAGAGGATTGCACGTACAGAGGAGAGGTCAAACTGCTCTTTCTCGATGAGATTTAGCAGGCCGATCCAGATCGTCGGGACACCGGATGGCACAGTGACACGCTCTTGCTCGATCAGGCGCGCGATGCGTAACGGGTCCATGAAACGTCCAGGTAAGACGATCTTAGCACCCATCATCACTGCGGCATGGGGAAAGCCCCAGGCATTAGCATGGAACATCGGCACGATCGGCAGCGCAACATCGCGCTCGCATACTGCTGGCCCATCGGCAAGACCTACGGCCATGGAGTGCAGGAAAATCGAACGATGGCTGTAGACGACGCCCTTGGGATTGCCTGTGGTCCCGGAGGTATAACACATGGCCGCTGCGGCATTCTCATCCAGTCTGGGCCATTGAAAACTGGTGGGCTGATTCCCGATAAACGCTTCGTAATCGACCGAGGGCTGCAAAACGCCGGTACTATGGGGAGCCTCGCCCATGATGACGTAGAGTTTGATCGAGGGGAGCTGACTGGCTAATCGCTCCAGCACCGGCACGAGATCGCCGTCGATAAAGAGGATTTTATCGGCGGCGTCATTGACAATGTAGGTTAGTTGCTCCGCAAAGAGACGTACATTGAGCGTATGTAACACCGCGCCCATGCAGGGGATCGCAAAGTAAAGCTCCAGATGACGATAACTGTTCCAGCCAAAGGTCGCGATGCGATCTCCAGACTCGACTCCGGCCTGCCGGAGCGCATTGGCCAGTTGCATGGTACGTGCGCCCCACTCTTTGTAGGTATAACGATGTGGTAGACTTTCGGTCTGCGTAACGATCTCTTTGCGGGAAAATAGGCGCGTGGCTCGATCAAAGGCATGCTGTAAGGTCAGGGGATGATCCATCATTAAGCCTTGCATGGCTGCTCACCTCCTCAGTGAAGTGGCTCTATCGACACGCTAAGCAACGTTCTACATTGAACACGCTACGCTTCTCGCGCTACGTTATGGGTGATCGACACCCTCTATTTCCGCTGCCGCACTACGATCTCCTCGCGCCGCCGCCCAGCGCAACACCTCGCCTGCCAGATATAATGAACCCGTGGCACAGATGAGGTCTTCTTCGCCCGCCAGCTCGGTCGCTTTCTGCATGGCCGCATTGCTCTCCTCTTCCTCGTAGATCGCGGCCTGAGGCGCATACTCCTTGCAGACATGACGCAACGTTTCGATGGAAGTGGCGCGCGGACTTTTCACACGGGTCAGTACGATCGTGTCAGCCTGCGCTAACGCCTGCACAATACCCGCCTGATCTTTATCCTGGTTGGTTGCCAGCACGACAAGCAGACGACGCATGCTGAATGTGGCATGTAACGCCTGAACGAGTTTCTGCATCGAATCGGCATTATGCGCCCCATCTACGACGATGGTTGGTCGCTGTCCAACGACTTCGATGCGCGCGGGCCAGTTCACCAGTTGCAATCCACGCCGCAAATCGTTCTCTTCCCATTGTACCCCCTGTATGCGCAACTCTTCCAGCGTCGCCAGCGCAACAGTGGCATTCTCGATCTGGTGCAGCCCTGCCAGGGGGATTTCTAGCTGCTCATAGCGCTGATTCGGGGTCCAGATCGTAAAATGCTGTCGCCCATCGTGCTGCCCCTCTAATGCATAACGGTAACTACAGGCGGGAAGTTGCCCGGAGACGACCTCACGCTGCGCAGGATCTTCGCCGCTTGACCCGATCCGCACCATGCGCGCATTGCGCTGTCCACATACAGCAGCGATTGCCAGCAGCGCCTCGGGAGCCTGAGCCGAAGTGACGACGACACCATTCTGCTTGATAATCCCGGCCTTCTCGGTCGCGATCTCGCGCAAGGTATTGCCCAGGATGTGCATGTGATCGTAGCTGATTGAAGTGATAACGGAAACCAGCGGATGCGTCGTGTTGGTAGCATCCAGTCGCCCTCCCAACCCTACTTCCAGTACGGCATGCTGCGCGCCTTTGCGCGCAAAATACAAGAATGCGAGCGCTGTACCGGCCTCGTAGGTGATGAAGTCCCCGAATTCGTGGCGCGCCTGAATTGCCTCGATGGCCGCCTTCACGTCCGGCAGCAGTTCCGCGACTTCTTCCTCGCTGATCAGACGGCCATTGATGCGCATACGCTCACGAAAAGTGTGCAGATCGGGTTGTGTATATAAGCCTGTACGGATGCCAGCTTCGCGTAAAACGCGCTCGATCATGGACGCCGTCGAACCCTTCCCCTTGGTGCCAGCAATCAGAGTGCTACTGTAGTCCTGATGAGGATCGCCCAGAGCGGCAAGCAGGCTCAGCATACGCGGTAACTTGTCACTTCTATCGCGCGTGAAAGTGCCTGCACGCTCAAAATCACTAAAGCTATAAATATAGGCGAGCGCCTCTTGATAATTCATGTACTGCTCTCTACACTCTATCGCGGCAAGCTAAATGTTCCGCGCACTATGGCATCGCTCATTTTGACGACGCGCATCATTTCGCGTACATCATGCACCCGAACAATATCAGCCCCCTGCGCAATCCCCAGGGCCACCGTTGCGGCGGTCCCCTCGACGCGTTCGTGCGCGGGCAAGCCACCCAGCACGAGCCCGATGGTCGATTTACGCGAGGTGCCAAGCAAAATGGGGCGACCCAATGCCGTCAGTTCGCCCAGTCGTCGGAGTAGGGTAAGATTCTCTTCTGATGTGGTACCAAAACCGATGCCGGGATCAAGGATCAACTTCTCCCAGGCAATCCCTGCGGCCAGCGCGATCTCAATACTGGCTGCGAGAAAACGTATGACATTGCTAATAATGTCGCCGCGTCTCTGATATCCGCGCATGTTCGCCATCAAGACGACCGGCACGCCAGCATGTTGCGCAACACCGGCCATTTCCGGATCAGCGCGTAGAGCCCAGATATCATTGATCAGGCTGGCCCCGGCCTGCAACGCTCGGGCCGCTACTTCTGCATGGTAGGTGTCGATGGACAGTATTATATGGTCAGGCAATGCCTGCGTCAACGCCTGTATTACAGGAATCACCCGTGCAAGCTCTTGCTCAATCGTTACAACGGATTCGGCATGGGGGCGCGTCGACTCACCACCGATGTCGATAATGGTGGCACCTTCTGCGACAAAGTGTTGCGCCTGCGCCACAGCCCGCGCGACGACGTCTTCGGGTGTTTCATGCTCCCCGCTCAATCCATCGCCCGAAAACGAGTCCGGCGTGATATTGAGAATCCCCATGACATGCGTATGTTGCCCCCATGCTAAATGGTGCTGAGCCCAGATCGTGGGTGGCAAGGCAGATGGTCTATTCAACGTATCCTCTCGTCTGTCGCTGGCTTCTCGTGGATCGGCCAGATGGTATATATCTCTATGATAATTCATAAAACCATAACGGTCAAAAGCTTGCTTCTTTTTTCAGGCAAAAAAGCAAAAAAGCTAGACAACTGAAACTCCAGACGACGGATGTCCGGATTTTTCGCAACTATAGCACACGTGACCATTCACTATGCTATACTACTCTATAGAGGCGTCGTCGCACTACCTCTTTTCTGAGACACTTTCAGGCCTGCATGGCCTGCTATGATACATCTTATGTAACAAGAGGAACCTTTCACATGCAAAATACAACGGAGCCTAAACGCTACACTCGCCCCTTGACGGCGACGCGCCGCTGTCATGAATGCCGTGAAGAGGCATTGGGGCGCTGCCCGGATTGCCACCTCAGTTTTTGCCAGGATCACTTTCCCAAGCAACAGCACTCACCCTGCGCAGAGCGCCAGATGAAGATGGCCCAGGTCCAGGTCTGCTACGTCTGCGGCACGCAGGTCTATCCCGACCAGTGGTCCATCTCGAAGACCTCCCACTTTGTCGATTCATTCGCCTGCAAAGGATGTGGTCGCTATATCTGCGACGAGCTCCATACGAAGCGCAAAACAGAAGATGTGGTGGTTACCCGCGAAGGCATGCGCGGACATCGTTATCAATATATAAATCGTTATTGCGACATCTGCTCGCCACTCTGCCGCATCGGCGGCTTGAGAGGCGTGATGCGTCTCCTCGTGGTGGTGGGCACGGTTCTCGCAGGCATTTTCTTCTACTTCCATCCATAGCTTTCTTGGATACTAACAAGCAGAAAGGAAGGGGCGCATGAGTAGCGCCCCTCATAGTCCAATCATGGCGATGACACCTACGATTCAATCGGCCTTATCACGCTATCATTCTGAGATCGATTCCGCACTCCGCGCCACGCTCTCCTCGGTCCTTCAGGAAGGTCTTGCCTCGGGAGCCAATGATCTCCAGACCTACTATGGCCTTCTCCAGTATCATCTGGGCTGGGTTGATGCTCAATTCTCACCCATACACAATAATTCTGGCAAGTTACTGCGCCCAACGCTGCTTTTGCTGGCCTACGAGGCGGCTGGTGCCTGGGATCTCGACACCTCTGATCACGCCTATTTGCAACGAGCGCTTCCCGCCGCTGTCTCCGTGGAACTGGCCCATAATTTTACGTTGATCCACGACGATATTGAGGATGGGGATGCTGAACGCCGCCATCGCTCCACGCTCTGGAAGCTCTGGGGCGTGCCTCAGGCAATCAATGCCGGTGATGGCATGTTCGCGCTCGCTCGCCTCTCGCTCTGGGGCGTGCTCGAGCAGGGCGTGGAGGGGATGATTGCGGCCCGGCTCGGGCAGGCCCTTGACCAGGCATGTCTCATTCTGGCCGAAGGACAATATCTGGATATTAGCTTTGAGCAACTCCAGACGATCTCTGTCTCTACGTATATTGATATGATTTATCGCAAAACGGGTGCGCTCATGCAGTGCGCCACGCATATGGGGGCTCTGCTCGGCACACGCGATCAGGAGACCATTGATAGCCTCACGCAATTTGGTCAGGCCATCGGCATCGCGTTTCAGATGCGTGACGATATGCTAGGGGTCTGGGCCTCTACTGCTGAGCTGGGCAAAACTCCGGCTGGCGATATCTATCGGCGCAAGAAAAGCCTGCCCATTCTCCACGCACTCGAGCACGCCAGCCCCACCGAACAGCAGATCTTGCGCTCCATCTATCAGCAGGAATCCCCCGTTTCCGAGAAACAGGTCGAACAGGTACTGACGATCTTTGAGCATACAAAAACCCGGGCCTATTGCCGCCTGTTTCTGGCCGAACATTGTCGTCAGGCTTTCGAGGCGCTCCACAATGTCCCACCTTCGCCACAAAGCGTTGCCACACGTGCGCGCGCCGACATGGAAGCGCTTGTCCATTTCATTGCCAATATGCCACACGCGTAACCATAACGTTACATAAATAAAACAAGCCCTGGTTTTGCCAGGGCTTGCTACATCCACAATAAGGCCTGCTATCTGCCTTCAGGCGAGAACAACTCTCTTTTTTACGACTTCACCATCACAGATTGCTTCATCCCGGCTTCATAATGTCCTGGAAGATAGCAGGCCAGTTCAGGATGCGAACCAGCAGCCGATGACGGAAATGTATAATCCAATGTTTTCGTTTCCCCGGGATTGATGTCACTCACCGAGGCAAGAGCCATTTTATCCATATCCCCCATCGACATTCCACTCATGCTTCCTTCAGACCTCGGCATAATCATAAATTCATGAGCGGTGTTGCCCTTGTTTGTGACCACAAAATGATAGGTAATACCAGGCAAAAAGCTGGTCGCCGCTGAATCGATCTTGAAATCGGTTTCATTCACCTGCACCGACACGGGATCTGAGGTAGTTGCGCCTCCGGTATTCCCACCACAGGCCACCAGAAACAGAACCATGAGCACGAGCAAACCGATGATACCAGGCTGATACTTCATCGACATCCCCCTTTTTCAAAACACATGTGTGATAAGTCTCACGGAGCAAAGGAGTTGGTCACTGCTTCGCTCCGTAAAATGCTACGATGCACGATCCAGATGCAATCGGCGAAGTGTCTGCGCATTGAACGCCACAACGATGGTCGAGAGCGACATAAGCAGAGCACTGACAGCTGGCGCTAACACAAAACCGAACGGAGCCAGAATACCGGCTGCCAGCGGCAAGGCAATGACGTTATAGCCGACCGCCCAGGAAAGATTCTGTATCATCTTACGATAGCTTGCGCGACTGAGCCGCAAGATGCGCGCAATGTCGCGCGGATCATTCTTGACCAGTACGATACCGGCAGAGGCACGGGCAACATCGGTCCCGGCCCCAATCGCGATCCCGACATCCGCCTGCGCAAGGGCGGGCGCATCGTTAATACCGTCACCAACCATCGCCACCTTCGCGCCGCTCTGTTGTAGCTCGCGGATCTTCTCACTCTTGTTGGCCGGTAAGACCCGGGCAAACACTTCATCTAAGCGCAACTCGCCCGCCACCCAATCAGCGACCTCCTGCGAATCGCCCGTCAACATCGCCACACGCAGCCCTTGCTTCTTCAGCTCTGCAACCGCCTCATAGCTTTCAGGACGGATCACATCGGCCAGGGCAAAGGCCGCTACCACGTTTCGGCCTTCCACCAGATAGACGACGGTCTGCCCACGTTTCCCCCACTGTGGCACCACATCAGCAAATGTCACAGGCAGCTCGGTCTCTTCCTCCTCCAGCAGACGAGGACCACCCACTTTGAGCAAGCGCTCAGCGACACGTGCCTGCGCACCAACGCCAGCCAGCGCTGCGAACTCGGTCACACGAGCAATAGAAACCTGACGTTGCTCTGCTGCCGAGACGATGGCGCGTGCGATGGGGTGTTCGCTTTCTTGCTCCACGGCAGCGGCAAGAGCAAAAGCCTCATCTTCACTCATACCAGGAGCAGTCTGCACTGCCACCACGCCCTGGCTCCCCTTCGTCAGTGTCCCAGTTTTGTCAAAGACAATGATCGAGAGCAGACGCGCCTGCTCCAGGGCCAGACGATCACGCACGAGAATACCATTGCTCGCTGAGAGGGTCGTGGTAATGGCGATCACCAGGGGAATCGCCAGCCCCAGCGCGTGAGGGCAAGCCACGACCAGCGTCGAGACCACACGCTCTATAGTAATATTGTTGAAGCCCTGCGCAAGCGTCCAGGCGATCAGCGTCACCAGCGCAACGCCGACCGCGATCAGCGTCAGCCAGAACGCGGCCCGATCCGCCAGTGCCTGTGCACGACTGCGACTCTGCTGCGCTTCAGCGACCAGACGCATAATGCCAGCGAGCATCGTCTGCTCTCCAATACGGGTCACGCGTACGCGCAAAGATCCGCTACCGTTCACAGTTCCGGCAATGACTTCGTCGTTCTGCTGTTTCTCCACCGGCCTCGACTCGCCCGTAATCATGCTCTCGTTCACCTGACTCTTGCCCTCTTCGACACGTCCATCGGCGGGAACCTGCGCGCCCGGGCGAACGAGCACCAGATCGTCCTCCTGCAATACGCTCACGCTCACCTGCTGGATAGTGCCATCTGGGGCCAGCCGCTCAGCCATATCCGGGAGCAATTTCGCCAGTTCCTGCAAAGCGTTCTGCGCACTCCCGATAGCGCGCATCTCCATCCAATGCCCCAACAACATAATGGTCACCAGCGTTGCCAGTTCCCAATAGAAGGGCATACCATGCAGCAAACCAAACGTCACGGCCAGACTGTAGAAGTAAGCCGTCGAGATCGCCAGAGCAACCAGCGTCATCATTCCAGGACGCCACGCACGCAGTTCAGCGACGGCCCCACTCAAGAAGACCCACCCGCCATACCAGTACACGATACTCGCCAGCACAGGAACCAGCCAGAATGAGCCAGGAAAGGCTGGAGCCCGATAATGCAACAATGACTCAAGTAATTCTGCATAGAGAAGAATAGGAATAGCAAGCACCAGACTGATCCAGAAAGGACGCTGGAACATGGCTGCACTATGACCGCTATGTCCAGCATGTCCAGTATGGGCCATATGGTGCTGATCGTGTTCGTGGTTTTCCTGAGAGGAGGAATGCTTCTCCTCTGGCGAAACCCGTGTCACATGATTCGCATGATGCATTGTATTTCTCCCTGGTGAGGGGGCATCACCACAGTATGGATCGTCTCCATTGTCCCCAGTATGTATTTTTAGCCTGTTAACGATGGGTATTGCATTTCAAATCATCCATAATTACGCGGATCTCCCGCCTTCACGTTACAACCCATACCCCCTGGGTATGGGTATACGTAAAGAATATATCCTCTGGAAGGATATATGTCAAGAGGAAAACAAAGAGAAATCCCAGTATCCTGCTACTGATTTGATCAAGTCGCTACTCTTGTCACAAACAAGCGAACCTGATACACTGCCTTCATTGTGGCCGTCTTGACAACAATAGATAAATATGGCTTAATATATTTAGCCGGTTAATGATAATGGACACTGAATCTTTTCTGCACGTGTTTTCACACGTATCAAAAATGTCTAAAGAGGTGTGTGAGCAAAAACTTCAGCGGTACGGCGTTCATGTCGGCCAGAATTTCTTGCTCGAACTGCTCTGGGAGACACCCGAAGGGTTCACCGTAGGCGAAATTGCGAATCAGCTTGCGGTCGAAGCACCATCCATCACCCGTACAGTTCAACGAATGGCACGCCAGGGGTTAGTGGAGAAACATGCTCATCCAACTGATGCCCGGCAGGTTATTGTGAAACTCACGGCGAAAGGACAGGCGCTTCAGCAGGTCATTCCCCAGGTTCTGGTCGAGCAAGAAGAACAGATGCTTGCAGGAATGTCTGAGATTGAACGGGCCTTTTTGTTACGCCTGATGAAACATATGTTGCACAATCTTGAGGATGTTCCTCCACAGTCCTGATACAGGATAGAGATATCGCTATCCTGTACTTTTTTACCGATATCGTTAGCCGGTTAACTTTACGCCAGCGTTTTTTGGCTGAAAGAAAAGAAACAGAATGATATCTGGAAAACAGAAAGAGAGCGATTATGGGAAACCAGCTATCCTTTGGCATCAGTACACCACAACAACATATCAGTTATGAAAGGCTACTCGAATTATGGTTAGAGGCTGACAGCGAACCATTGATCGACCATCTCTGGCTCTTCGATCACTTTATGCCGCTGGGAAATGATCCAGACGGTCCCTGTTTTGAGAGCTGGACATTGCTGGCAGGACTGGCGGCACGGACGAAACGCGTTCGTGTAGGACATCTGGTCACCGGCAATACCTATCGTCATCCAGCAATCCTTGCAAGAGAAGCTGTAACGATCGACCATATTTCACATGGGCGGCTCAACTTCGGTATTGGAGCCGCGTGGCATGAGCAAGAGCATCAGGGATACGGTTTGCCGTTTCCCGACGCTGCCGAACGCGTCAAGCGTCTCGACGAGGCCTGTCAGGTCATACGCCTGCTCTGGACGGAGACAAAGCCTACGTTTCACGGCCAGTACTATCAATTACAGGAGGCTCATAGCGAACCTAAGCCACGCCAGGAGCCGTTTCCTCCGATCATTATTGCAGCGGCGGGAAACCAGATGCTACAAGTAGTCGCCAGATACGCGAATGTGTGGAGTGCGATGAGTCAGACTGTTGAGGATTTTCGCGAAAAGAACGCTCGCCTCACCCGCTACTGTGAAGCCATTGGACGCGACCCCGCTACCCTTGAGCGTTTAGCCGCGAAATGGGTAAATCCTGCTGATTCTGATTTTCATCAGACGCGAGAGACGGTACAAAGTTTTATCGAGGCCGGTGCAACTCATATCGTCTTCAATACCTCCATGTCTTATCCGGAAGGGATCATACAGCGCCTGGTTGAGGAGATCATCAAGCCACTCAAGGAGGCAAACGAACGCTCATTTGCCTGAGCAGTTACGCCAGCTTCCAGAGCCGCACGTTCGTCCCGTCTGCCGAGGCAAACATCTTCCCATCCGGCGACCAGGACAGACTACGTGCGGCTGTGTTCTGCTTTACCATCAAAACCGGCGTTTGGCGCTGGCCTGGAGACCAGAGGACAATGCTGCCGTCGTCCGATCCACTGAGCAAAAAGCGTCCGTCTGGCGACCAGGACAGCGCTCTGATGGCGCTATTGTTCGTCTGGAGATGCTGGGGCTGATCGACGCACTGCATGCCAAATTGTCCTGCCGCCTGTTGCTGACACTCCACTCCATTCCATATGCGAATGCTCCCGTCGCCTCCCCCTGCCGCCAGCTGCATTCCGGTCGGCGCAAAAGCAACCGCCCGCATAGCGACCGCGCCATCAAAATAATAGCCGTGCACTTCCAGCCCCGTATTGCCACTCCATACGCGTATGACGCCCCCCTGCGAGGCGGACGCGATCGTGTCGCCGTTCACCGCCCAGGTCACGCTATCGATCGCGCTGGTATGTTGCATGAATGTGAAGCGAGGCTGGTACTTCACCGTATCCCAGACCACCGCGCGCATATCCTCTGCTCCCGATACGACCTGCGTCTGTCCGTGCCCGCTCCAGGCCAGAGAGGTGACCATTTGCGTATGCTTGCGCACTCGTGCCAGACGCTTCCCGGTCTGGACGTTATAAAAGAGCACGGCATTCCCAGCGCCAGCCGCCAGACGCTGCCCATCCGGAGCCCAGGCGAGCGCGCGCACTGAATCTCCCGGACGAAATGTTTGCACGACTGCGCCATCGGGTTGCCAGACGAGAATTCGCTGATCATCCGCTCCACTTACGAGCAGGTTACCAGTGCCGGACCAGGCCAGGGAACGCACGGTCTGAGTATGTTGCTGAAATGTAAATACAGGTGTAGCTATCGTGGGCAACGGTACCGGAGTATTTTTTGGCACAGGAGATTGAGCAGGGGCAACGTTCTGCATGGTCATTGTCCCCTTCAGCGTTCCTCCCAGTAGCGCCTGCGTCAGCCCTCCACGCCACAGCTGATATGCGGCATAGCTCACCCCGCTCGCGCCAATCCCCAGGAGCGCACCACTCAAGAGGAGAAATGCGCGCCGTGATCCCCTCTGTCTCTGCGCTGGCATTACTTCTGGCAACACCTGATCGGCGACAACGGGCAGGGCATTTCTATCAGCCAGCGTGGGCGAGCCATGAAAATTGAGGTCAATGGGCTCTCCACTCTCAGCAAATGCACGCGATACCAGAACGGGCACGGCATTCTCCTGTCCATAAGACAGCAAAGACAGCGTTGCTTCTGCCTGTATCCCTGAGGCGCGTAGCGATACCTCTTCTGGTAGAATCTGCCCATCCGGCACCTGTCGTAATCTATAGAAAAGCTTTTTGCCAAAAAGATCCGTTTTCGGCAAATGCAGCTCTTCCACCAGCCTGGAAGTCAGGACCGCAACCGGCATGTCTGGCGCAACTTCGACTGCTCGTACCGCTCCAAACGCATTCTCTTCTACGAATATCCTTAGCATTTGCATCTCTTATCCTCACGAACGGTCTCACTGTGCATAGTGTACCATGCTATGCCATGAGAGTCAGTTTTAGTGAGTAGAATAGGCTAGTCTTCTGGCAAATGCGGCTAATAGCAGAGAAAAAACGAACTCTCTAATATGGGTATAAAGACAATAAAATAACGATATGCATCATCGTTAAACGAGCGCGGGTAAGGTAAACAGGAAACAGGTGCCCTGTCCTATATGGCTTTCCACAGTAACGCGCCCGCCATGAGCACGCACCAGTTGCTCGACGATCGCCAGTCCAAGCCCGCTGCCACCAGTTTCACGGGCGCGGGAGGTATCGGCACGATAGAAATGCTTGAAGACATAAGGCAAGTGCTCGGCGGCTATCCCCATCCCGTTGTCCTGCACATAGACCTGCACCTCATCCTGCACCATCTGAGCGCTCACACGGATTTCTCCCTGCTCAGGCGTATATTTGATCGCATTCGTCAACAGATTGCGCATAATTTGTCCCACCCGCTGCGCATCAGCCTCAACTAACGGCAGATCGGAGGCGATATTGACCAGAAGGGCGATCTTCTTGCTACTGGCCTGAAGCGCTATCGCATGCATTGCTCTGGTAATGACGTCCTCCAGGGCGATGGGAACACGTTGCAGGCGCAATTGTCCGGCTTCAGCCAGGGTCAGGTCCTGGAGATCCGTGATCAGACGATTGAGAAGCATTGCATCTTCATAAATCGACGAAATCACGATTGGTTCTGGCGCGATCATCTGGTCTTGCAGGGCTTCGAGATAGCCCCGAATATTCGTCAATGGCGTGCGCAACTCGTGGGCGACATTGCTCAACAACTGGCGGCGCAGGCGTTCTGAGCGCTCCAGGCTATCGACCATCACATCAAAAGCGTGCGCCAGTTCGCCAATTTCGTCTCGCCCGCGCATCTGTACTCGCTGGCTGAGATCCCCCCGCTCCAACTGTCTGGCAGCACGGGTCAACGCACGCACGGGTTTCAGAATGGTGCCCGATAAGATGATCACCAGAATAAAGGCCGCAATCCCCGCTGCGAGAGCGGCGAACCCCAGTGCCCGGTTGACAGAATCGATGAAGTTTGTGTTCGCCAGTGATGGAGGAGGGCCCGGAGTGATGATTCGGCCATCCGTTGACACAATGCGTGCAGAACTGAATACTGGCAATGGAACGCCATGAGAAGTGAGGTTTTTGGCATTGGTATCATTCAGCGTGAGGAGTAAGGGGATCGTCAGCGTCTGGCCTACAAGCTTGCGTGCTGAATCGGCAACGATGAGCTGGCTCTGGTTAACCACAATCGTCCGCACCTTCACCTGCGTCGCGCTTTGCTCAATCATGGCTTGCAAGCGCTGCTCATCCAGTGGCTGATGATACACGGCCTGGACTTGAGGGATGAGATCGCGCCCATTGGTCTGCTGGTTATCCAGGTAGCGTTCAAATCGGTCGCGCGTGATCTGGCTGGCAAGGACTGCAAATGTGCCTAATTCTATCATGATGATGAGCATAAACATAAACATCAAACGCACACGCAGGCTATGAATCCTCATGCTCTTTCCCTTTTCTCAATTTGTAGCCAACACCATAGACCGTGTGCAGATAGATAGGCTGATCGGGGGACGGCTCGATCTTTTTGCGTAAGTTCATAAGATGAACATCAATCGTGCGCTCAAAGCCCTCGTAATCAATACCAAATACCCGTGTGACCAGCTCAGCACGGCTAAACGCACGGCCCGGTTCTCGCGCCAGCGTTTCCAACAGTTTGAACTCTTTTGGCGTAAGATGAACAACCACATTATGCACCCTGGCTTCGTGCGCGACAAAATCCACCACCAGATCTCCCAGATGCAACGCGGGCAAACGATCGTCCTCTTGCTTCAGGGTTGTGCGCCGCAACACCACGCGCACCCGCGCCACCAGTTCACGTGGGCTAAATGGCTTCGTCAAATAGTCATCGGCTCCCAGATTCAGGCCGAGCAATTTATCGTCCTCGGTCGATCTCGCCGTCAACATAATAATGGGAATATCATCCTCGGCGCGAAGGATGCGGCAGATATCCAGCCCATCAATACCCGGCAACATCAAATCTAGAATGATCAGGCTCAGTTGCCTCTGCCTGGCCAGTTCCAGTGCTCTGCGCCCATCAGAGGCAACGATGACCTGATAGCGTTCTTTCTCAAGATAGAGGCGGATCAGATCAACGGTCTTTTTATCGTCATCAACGACCAATATTGTATGCTGCATAGTTTCATCTGTATCTATTGAACTAGTTTTCGGACGGAGTAAAGAGGTGTTCGTGATAGTAACTAGTATAGAGGAAAGTTATGAAGTTTGTATAAAGGTCAGGACCATGCGCAAAAAAAACACAGCGCAGTACGATGCTCGCACAGCCACTCCATCCCCATCCTCACACGAACAAAACAAAAGCTTGACGGCTTCTTCATCAGATCTTCATACCGATCCTGCTATAGTTGAACATGTCGCGAACGGGAATACTACCAGAGGTTGCAACTCAACATTGAGTGCACATGCTCACTCATGGTAGTATTCCTCACCATTGCTTGCAGAAGAAATATCCAGCAACAAGCTACAAAAATAGCGACCGAAAACAAAAAATCATCACATGTCCTTGACCACTTCTCGGCCAGGGATATTCCTCTATGCCTGAATTAAGATATAGTATATCTTTTTGATTGTATTTGATTATAATTTTACAAATATTTTTATTTTTCGCAAAAGCTTTTTTACCATTGCAATCTATCATTAAAGACAAATAGCCGACGATGATACTGCTCATCGTTCGCAGAACCTTTTTGTAGAAGTCAATCTCAGAGAAGGATATAGATATGATGATTGAGACCCGTGAAGCGCATGATGTGCCGCAAGGACCTCATCATGCACAGCAACAAGCCGAAGCTCCCTACCGGCCTCCGCTTTTGCGTCTACACTGGAAGAAGCTGCAAAAACAAGTCGTACGCTTCGGCCTGGTAGGTGGTGTGAATACAGTCCTGGATTTGCTCGCCTTAAACGCTCTTCTCCTGCTATTTCCCACCAATCAGACCTGGTTGATTCTGCTCTATAACGTCTCAGCATATAGCTTTGGCGCTTTCAATAGTTTCTTACTCAATAAGTATTGGACGTTTCAAAACAAGCGGAGCATGAGTTGGGGTGAATTCTCACGCTTTGCCCTCACAACGCTGCTCGGGATGGCCACGAATACCGCACTCGTCTGGGTGATCGGTCTTTTTCCCCATCCTTTCATGCAAAGCACCTATCTCTGGACAAACGCTTCTAAAGTCCTGGCGATCGCTGTCTCCGCTTCCGTTTCGTATCTCGGCATGCGTTTCTGGGTTTTTATGCAAAAACCCTGAACCACTCCTGTCTGCAAGAAGCCATTCTATATGAAGAGAGGGATCTATGTCTCATCAGTTTGAGCAAGCTCATATACCATTTTCGGCGCTTTCTTTCACCACTACTGGATCTGACGCTGCACATGCGGAAGACAGACTGACCACAAATCATAGTCTCTCAGTGGTGTTGCCTGCTTATAACGAAGAACACGTTATCGTGGCAACGATCCAGGAAGTGCTCACGCATCTTGATCGCTGGGGCATCGACTATGAGATTATCGTTGTCAATGACGGCAGCAAGGACCAGACCGCTGATCTTGTTCGCAAAGTTTCTGCGATCCATCCCCAGGTTCGTCTGATCAATCATGCTCTCAATCAAGGCTATGGCGCGGCGCTCGTCAGCGGCTTTGCGGCCGCCTCGAAGAGCCTCACATTCTTCATGGATTCGGATGGACAGTTTGCCATCCAGGAACTACATCACTTTTTCTCTTTTATTGAAACCTACGATGCCGTGCTCGGCTACCGCATCAATCGCCGGGATACCTGGATGCGCAAGATGAACGCCCGGGGCTGGAAACTCCTGATTCATCTCGTGCTCGGCGTTTCTGTACGTGACATCGATTGCGCCTTCAAGCTCATCCATACGCAGATACTCCACGATTTCCCATTAGAGACTCGTGGGGCCATGATCAATACAGAATTACTCTACAAGATGAAGCGCTCACATCATATCTATAAAGAGATTGGCGTTCATCATTTCCCTCGGCTTGCTGGTCGTGCCACGGGCGCTAAACCCAGCGTCATCTTACGCGCCATACGCGAACTCTTTTCCTATGCTATCAAATGGCGTCGTGAAGAACGTTTCAACAAATAATCCGCGTAAGTCACTTAGATAGGTGCTGAACTATACATATCTAACATATAAAGGATACATACGTGCTCACGAAAAATATATCTCCTGCGACGTATCACCCCGGTGATACTCCCGCAAATGCGGGACTGAGTAATACCACCGCACCGACACGCGTCTGGCATCGCGTAACGCTGGCTCTGATCATTGTCATCTCGGCGTTTTTAAACTTTTTTCAACAGCAACAAAATGGCTACGGAAATGAATTTTATGCCTCTGCGGTGAGAAGTATGCTTGATAGCTGGCATACGTTCTTCTTCGTTGCCTTTGATCCAGGCGGCTTCGTCACGGTTGATAAACCACCGCTTGGATTATGGATTCAGACCGCCAGTGCGGCCCTATTAGGCTTTTCCGGGTTCAGCATTATCCTGCCGCAGGCACTCGGCGGCATCATCTCGATACTTGTCCTGTACTGGCTGGTGCGCCGCAAGCTCGGACCAATTGCGGGCCTGCTCGCGGCACTGTTCCTGGCGCTGACCCCGATTACGGTCGCGATGAGCCGGGACAATAATCTGGATATCCTGCTGGTGCTCTTTCTCTTATTAGCCACGTGCGCGATGATGCTGGCGGCTGAAACGGGCCGTTTGCGCTGGCTTTTGCTCGGAGCACTCCTGGTGGCGTTTGCCTTCAACATCAAGACGTTAGAGGCCTATATGGTCGTTCCAGCCCTGGGCTTGCTCTACCTGTTGACGGCCCCGTTAAGCTGGCGCAAACGCATACTCCATCTGGTGCTGGCAACGCTGGTCCTGCTGATCGTCTCCTTCTCCTGGATCGTGATCGTCGATATGGTGCCAGCTTCACAGCGCCCATTTGTCGATTCTACTTCGGATAATTCCGAACTCGATCTGACGCTTGGCTACAACGGTATTCAGCGTTTGCTGGGATCGACCCATGGCGTAGGCTCCGGTGGCCAAAGCAAGACCAGCTCGACGGACGCTTCTAAGACCCCATCAGCCGAGCCTTCAACTCCTGAGCAAGGGAACACTGAAGGGGCCGCGAAGCCATCGACTGGCCTTGCTGGTGGTGGCCCTGGTGGCTTTGGTGGTGGTGCATTTAATGGTGGAGAGCCGCCAAGTGCCCTGCGTCTGTTCCACGTGGAACTGGGCGGACAGGTCAGCTGGCTCTTGCCAATGGCGATCTTAGGGCTCCTGGCTTTACTCTGGCAGGGTCGCATCAGCTTGCCCCTGGATAATCACCGACAGGCGGCTGTGCTGTGGGGATTATGGCTGCTCACGATGGGCACCTTTTTCAGCCTCGCCAACTTCTTTCACACGTACTACATGGTCATTGTTGCGCCCTCGATCGCGGCCCTTGCCGCAAGCGGACTGGTCGTCTTATGGCATGATTATCGCACACGTACTGACTGGCGCAAATGGATATTGCCGCTTGCCCTGGTGCTCACGGTAGCTGAGCAGGTCTATCTGCTCTCCTCCTACGACACGTGGAATACAACATTAACGCCCATTTTGCTGCTGCTCACACTTCTTTCGGCGGCAATACTCGTTTTTCTACGGCTACGTTCCAAAGTGACCATTCATGCCGACTCCTGGCTCCGCTCCATCGTCGTGGTTGGTGCAGCCGCCCTGCTGATTACGCCCGCAATCTGGTCAACGGTCACGACGCTCAGCCCGGAAAATACGGAGCTGCCAACGGCTGGACCCTCAATGAGTCATCTCATGGCTCCTGCAACGGGGAGTAGGGCTTCCGGGGATCAGCAAGACCGCCCGGCTGATTTCATGGGCATAGGCATGGCGGGGGACGTGGCACCAGATCCGAAGCTGGTCAGTTACCTGCTGGCAAATCAGGGCAAGACGCGTTACCTGCTCGCCACCACAAACTCCAAGTCATCCCAGCCAATTATTATTCAGACGAATAAACCGGTCATGTCGCTGGGTGGCTTTATCGGCAGTGATCCTATTCTGACCCAGGATCAATTGATCTCCCTGATCAAAAATAACACGATCCGTTATTTCCTGCTTCCATCCACCACACCAGGCAATCAGGGTGGTAGAACAATGACTGGTTCGCCCGCTCAGGAGGGGGGATTTGCGGGACACGTGCCGGGCAATGGTGGCGACGCTCCTATGGGTGATGGCGCTCCTGGCATGAGGGGGAATGGCGGAGGCGCTCCGGGTGCCAATCAACAAATGGGAGGAGGTGGCGGCATGGGAGGTGGTGCTGGTGCCAATCAACAGCTGATCAGCTGGGTACAGGCACATTGTTCTACGGTACCATCCAGCCTCTGGAACTCCAGCACCACGCAATCGGCTCCTCACGGTGGCGGTGCCATGGGTGGGGGTAGCCAGCAGCTCTATGACTGCGCTACGCAGCACTAATACGAGCAGAGCGAAGGGAATGGTGGTCCAATATGGCCACTATTCCCGCATATGGGTAGAACAAATCTCCATATTGTTCTACGATCGATTTCAATGTATAATCTCTCTTAGAAGCGTAAACTAATTTTTACGTTATCTCGAGAATCACCTACGTTTCATTCTCTATCGATCTCACTTTGATAAAACACCATGTATCAATGTAGTTAAATTCGCGGAGATAAATGATGCAGACAATTTTTGTACCACTACAGAAATCCATTCGTTTTCTCTTTGTCTTGTCCATCTTCTTTATTTCCGCTCCATCCTACGCACATACATCATCCACGACACCAGCGGCAGCGCCAACAACAACACAGGATTTTCCGGCCGTTGACCCCTTCTACATCTATGACCAGTTCGCCTATCTCGCCACGCACTTCCCGCACCGTGAGGCTGGTTACGATCAAAATCTTGCGCCCACTGTGAATGGGCACGACGAGTTTGCCAGCTACTGGTCGCAGGAGATAGTACGCGACTTGCAGGGCTTTGGCGCGCAGGTACGTCGCGATCCATTTCCGGTGCCAGGCTGGAATGATCGTCCCGCGACGGTCCCGGCCTTCAATGTGGAGGTAACGATTCCAGGAGCCAGCCAGCCCGATCAGGTCGTGATTATCGGTTGCCATTACGATGGAGAGGCTGTCTCTACCCAATCGGCCTACGATGATACGAGCGGATGCGCCATCGAACTCGGCGTAGCGCGTGCCCTGGCGCACTACTGGCAAAGCCATCATCTCTATCCTGCGCGCACGCTACGCTTCTTGCTCTTTGATGCCGAGGAGCAGGGCCTTCTTGGCTCTTTCCATTATGTAAACGATACGAGCAATGGCGATCTCCAGAATATTGTCGCGATGTTCAACGAGGAGCAAAACGGGATGGCCTTTCCCGTTCGTTATCTCGGTCAGGTCGCGAACCCACAAATGCCCTTTGATATTGAGATGACGCCCATTCAACAGACGACGCTGAGTGGCCCTCTTCTTGAGCGCAGCAAACAGTTTCGCGCGCTGATGCAGCAGGCGCTTCCAGAGGTCTTTGCCAGATTTCGTGCGCTTGGCTTTCTCGGCCTGACCTATCATGGCCCACAAAAACAGACAATCACTCAGGACATTTTTACGCCCCAGCAAACGAGCCTCGTGCATATCGAAGATGATCGTATTGGCTCCAGTGATCAGGTTCCCTTTACGCTGGCGGGCCTGCCCTGTGTAACCTTCGTTGGCAATTCCACCTATTACGATCAGAATCCTCCCCCTGGCTCGTATCCCTTTGATCAGGCGGCAGATACTCTTACATTGATGAATACATATGCACATGGTGGCTCTGGTCGTGCGAACGCTCTCACGCTTGCCCTGGCCCTTCCAGGAATGTTCACAGGTTGGATGTTGCATCAATCTGCTATTCTAGGAGAGGTCTCGACTCAAGCGGTACACGCTTCGGGTCCTCTGTTTACCATGGGCTCTCTTGCTCCCACACTCGTCGGGCAAGCTGTGACTATGGATATTGCGACCATATTTGACCCGCAGGATGACCGGTCACAATTTTCCTACACCTGGAACTTTGGTGATGGGACAATCGTGACAGGAATCAAAGTTGCGCATGTGTATAAGGAGGCAAAAAACTATACGGTAACCATACAGGCACGTTCCTCATCTGGAACACGTCGGCTTCAGAAATTGGTGGAAGTGGTGGTTCAGCCACAAGTATATCAGAATGCTTACGCGACCTATCGGCCCTCAGGGTATCCTCCATCCAATCCTCAGGTACAGTATCCGACCCCAGATGCAACACTGTCCGATGCAATTATCGGTCCAGCGACTCCACCTGCAACGGTTACCCCGCAAACATTGGCAACTGTCAATTCTTATCTCTGGCTGATTGGTATACTTGCTCTGGCGGTGCTGCTTGGTGCACTGGGCTTCATTCTCTCACGTAAGCCCCGCTAAGCCATGCCCTCACGCTCTGAAACTATAGTATAATAAACTGCCTGGTGCTTGACAGACCTGGAGATAATTAGGTTAGTAATTACTTGCACAGTTTTCCTATTTTTCAGGATACTCACACCTTGACTGTGCTGACATGGGAGAGATTTCCACGATGACCCAAGCTATGTATGTAATTGGACATAAAAACTCTGACCTGGACTCGGTCGCTTCCGCGTATGCCTACGCTCGCTTGCTACGGATGCAAGGCGAGGAGCACGCCCTTCCGGCGCGCAATGGCGAACTGAAACCAGAAGTTCGCTTCGTGCTGGAACGCTATCAGGTTGAACCTCCTGAGGCTCTTGATGATGTCTACCTCCAGGTTCGCGACGTGATGCGCCGGGGTGTGATTTCTACACACATTCATCAATCTCTCCTGGAGGCGGGGCAGCTCTTGCAGGAGCACAGCCGTCGCGCGATGCCGGTGGTTGACTCGGATGGCAAGGTGCGCGGCATTATTGCGAACGAAGATTTCGCGAAGCTCTTTTTTAACGATCTCGATCCCCGCTCGGTGAATCGCATTCCTCTGGACCGCGATAATCTGGTGCGTGTGCTGAAGGGGAAGGTGCTGGTTGAAGGTCGCCGCGAACTGGGGAACCGCGTGCTGGTGGCGGCAATGGAATCGGAGACGATGGTTGATTATATCGAACCAGGCTGTCTCGTGGTGATCGGCGATCGCGAAGATGCGCAGCTCGATGCGATTAAACATGGCGCGGCCGCGCTGGTGGTCACTGGCGATCTCCTGGTCTCACAGCGCACACTCTTCGCCGCGCGCAAACAGGGCGTGATGGTGATCAGCACTGGTCATCACACATTTACGACGGTTCGTCTGATCAATCTCAGTATGCGCGTTGAAGATTTCATGAACTGCGATTTCAGCGTCTGCCATCCCGAAGATCACATGAGCGATATTCAGAAAACGCTCACTCGCCTGCGCTCTATGCCGGTTGTCGATGATAATGGCATCCTGATTGGCTATCTCTCGCGCACAGATCTGATCAAGGCGCGCCCAAAACGCGTGGTTCTGGTTGATCATAATGAGCAATCGCAGGCGGTCGACGGCATTGAAGAGGCCGATGTGATGGGTATTATCGATCATCATCGTATCGCCGATGTGCATACGAGCAAGCCGATTATGTTCAGAGCCGATCCCGTTGGCTGCACAGGAACGATTATTGCGGGCCTGTATCACGAGGCAGGTCAGGACATTCCACGCGAGGTCGCAGGTCTGCTGCTCGCCGGGCTTCTCTATGATACGCTCATTCTTCGCTCTCCCACCTGCACGGCACGCGATGAACGTGTGGCAACGGAGCTGGCGGAGATTACTGGCGAGGATCTCGAGGAGTATGGTCAGGCGATCTTTGCTGCCGCTGCGATCGATCTGGCCGCAAAGTCAGCCGAGGCGCTGATCACCTCGGACTTTAAAGAATTTACGCTCCGCGATGCACGCTTCGCGATCGGCACCGTTGAAACTGCGAGCCCATCGACGATTGAGAAACGCGCCGATGAGCTGAGCAGCACGATGCAGCGCATTTCCAGCGAGCGAGGCTATACCTCATTCCTGTTTATGATTGTCGACATTATTAATCTTCGCTGCAACCTGCTTATTCACGGAGGTGAATTTGCCGTTGCGGAAGCCCTGGGAGTGCCGCTCGAGCCGGACGGCCATTCCGCAATTGTGGAGGGTCTGGTCTCCCGCAAAAAGCAACTGGTTCCTCTTCTTCCACGCATTGAGGGACTTTTATCCGGCAAGACGGGCGTGCTCTAACACGCCCTATCAAGCAAGCAAGCCTGGCGAGTCACAAAGCAATCACTCGCCAGGCTTTTTTTATCACAAAAATCACACGGTGTTCGCTTGTCTGCAAAAAATCCTTTCCCCCTCCTTGTTATTCAACAATCGATATGATACGCTAAACAGGAAATAATGATACTTGTAGCTAGAACACTGTACTTTTGCCTCTATCGCTCTTTTTACACGATACACAAAACGGTCAGTGCAGATCAACGACAAGTCTTACGAATAGGGTCAAGGAGGGTGTTTCTATCGTGAGTTACTACATGTTAGTTCCTATTGTAATTGGTCTTCTCGCAGTGCTGTTTGCAGCTTACCTCGCCTCGTACGTTCTCCGCAAAGATACCGGGACGCCTGCCATGCAAAAGGTGGCCGATGCTATCTTCCGTGGCGCGATGGCCTTTCTCAATCGCCAGTATCGCACGATTGCGACGCTTGCGGTGGTAGCGGCTATTCTCGTTGGAGGTGTACTGTTCTTTTTGAGTCAGGGTAATGACGCGGTACGCTTCGATCTGGCCTGGCGCACGTCGCTGGCTTTTCTGATTGGCGCACTCTGCTCCGGCGTCTCAGGCTACATCGGTATGTATGTGGCGGTGAAATCAAATAGCCGTACAGCAAGTGCCGCGACGCGCAGCCTGGGTGAGGCGCTGATGGTCTCTCTACGCGGTGGTGCGGTCTCTGGCTTTCTGGTGGTGGCACTCTCGCTCCTGGGCGTCTCTCTGATCTTTTTACTGTACAATGTTGGCAATAGTATCGATAAAGTTCCATCGTTGATTGTTGGCTTTGGCTTTGGCGCAAGCTTTGTGGCGCTGTTTGCACAACTTGGCGGTGGTATTTACACGAAGGCGGCAGATGTGGGGGCTGATCTGGTGGGCAAAATTGAGGCCAATATTCCTGAGGATGATCCACGCAATCCTGCCGTGATTGCTGATCTGGTGGGCGATAATGTCGGTGATTGTGCCGGTCGTGGAGCCGATCTCTTTGAGTCGACGGCGGCTGAAAATATCGGCGCAATGATCCTTGGTGTGGTTCTTTATGAAGCTACCAAGCAACCGGGATGGATTCTCTTCCCGCTGGTGGTCCGCGCATTTGGTCTTATCGCTTCGGCTATCGGTCTCCTCTACGTTCGTCCAGCGGTTGTGGTTGAGCCGGATAAAGCTGCGGGACGTGATCCGGGCGAGATTGCGATGCAGCAATTGAATATCGGCTACTATATCACCTGTGGAATTTCTGTCATAGGCATCTTTCTGGGAAGCTACCTCCTGCTCAATACGACGGAGAATAATCTGACGACCAATGGCAACCTGCCTCCCTGGATCTGGTTCGGCCTTGCGGGTACGGTGGGAATTGCCCTGAGCATCGCATTTGTCTACATTACGCAATATTATACGGCTGGCACGTGGCGTCCAGTGCGGGAGATCGCGGCTTCAACACTGACTGGACCAGCAACGACGATTATCACGGGCCTTGCGATTGCATTTGAATGTACTGCGCTACCGGTGCTGGCAATCTGTGCCGCGCTCGGTCTCTCTTTCTTCCTGGGCAGTCAGGTACATTTCACGATTGCGGCCACACTCAATCCCAATATCATCAATGTTGGTGGCATCTTCGGTACAGCAGTGGCGACGATGGGTATGCTGATGAGCTGTGCCTATATTCTAGCGATGGATACCTTCGGCCCAATTACGGATAACGCCGGGGGCATCACTGAGATGAGCGGCGAGGCGGAGTCGGTCCGCGATATCACGGATGCGCTCGATGGCGTCGGCAATACGACCAAGGCTCTAACAAAGGGCTACGGCATCGGTTCGGCTGCCCTGGCGGCGTTTCTGCTCTTCAGCGCCTATCTCGATGTCATCTTTGGCTATACGAAACAAGCGTCATCTTATAACGTTGATCTGGCCGATATAGGGGTCTTTATTGCGGCATTAATCGGCCTGACGCTCATCTTCTTCTTCACTTCTCTGGCCATCCGGGCCGTCGGGGAGGCGGCTAAACGGATGATTGAGGAGGTACGCCGTCAGTTCCGCGATAATCCCAAGATTATGGCCGAGAAAGTCGAGGATCGCGTCGATCCCGATTACGCTCGCTGCGTCGATATCAGCACGCGTGGCGCGCTCCGTGCGATGATCCTCCCTGGTCTGGTCGCGGTTCTGACTCCGGTAGCAGTGGGCGTTATTCTTGGGACGCATGCAGCTGCTGGTATGCTGATGGTGGCAACGATGGGCGGCATTGTGCTCGCGCTCTTCCTCAATAACGGAGGTGGGGCCTGGGATAATGCGAAGAAGTATATCGAGGCTGGCTATCTGCGCGTCAATGCGGACGGTGAGATGGTCGGTCGCCTTGATACCAGTGGGTCCGTCCTCGGCAAGAAGAGCGAACCGCACAAAGCAAGCGTCGTTGGTGATACGGTCGGCGATCCCTTCAAAGATACTGCCGGTCCCTCACTGCACGTGCTCATTAAGCTGCTGAGCACGATTACGCTGGTGCTGGCCCCTCTGTACTTCGCGCTGCACCACTAATCTCTCCTGATTATTCGCTATATCGATGGTTCCCAATTAAAATGGGAACCATCTTTTTGTCTCTCCATACACCCCCTGAAGACGGTTTCTACCACTGGCAGAAACATGCAATTCATGGCAAAATGGAATACGGGCATCATTTTCTGCCCAAGAGAAGGTTGAAACTTCTTGTATCAATTTTTTGCGCTCTTTGCTTTTTGCCCTCTTTCCTTTCCGTTTTTTCACACAGCATCCGTATTATCTATAGGGAGAGAAAAATAAGCTTTCTCCGGGAAGATCATGTGCAAGGAGGATATCGATGCTTTCTTCCGTAAACAAACCATCCTATAAGTTCCTGGTCGCACTTCTACTTTTATTGTTCTGTGTGCTTTTTAGCAGTTGTAGCACAAATATTACGCTCCCTGCCGACGGTAGCGCGTTCACGAGTTGCCAGGATACCACCTGTACCCCCTCAGCCAGCACCAGCAGTCAGGGTGTTGGCACTGGCGCTCAAGGCGTGAAGGTGTTCGTTGAGCCCGATGCGGGCAGCAAAGTCATTACTGATGCCATCAATCAGGCGCAAAAATCGGTCTGGCTTGAGATGTATCTCCTGACCAACCGTAACGTTATCACAGCGCTTGAGGAGACCGCTCATCGCAACATAGATGTGCGTGTGATGCTCGAAGCCCATCCTTATGGCGGCGGCAGCGTCTCTCCGACAGAGACACTTGATACCCTGCATGCCGCTGGCGTGAAAACAAAAACCACCAGTCCGGATTTTGCCCTGACACATGAAAAAGGTATGATCATTGATGGCACGACGGCCTTTATTACAACCGCCAATTTTACGCTCGCCGCTCTCGGCGATAGCAAGTCGACAAAAAACCGCGAATATGGCATTATTGATACCGACCCTCAGGATGTGCAAACCGTAATCACGATCTTCAATGCGGACTGGAACCGCTCTTCTCTTCAGCAGATCGATGCTCCCAATCTGGTTGTCAGTCCCATCGACTCACGCAAAGATTTTCTCACGCTGATTGGCAGTGCGAAAAAGTCCCTGAGTATCGAAGCGGAAGAGATGCAAGATACGCAGATTGAGCAAGCATTGAGCGATGCGGCCAATCATGGCATTCAAGTCCAGGTTATTCTTCCGAAAGGCAGTTCCAGTGATAGTAATGGCAAGGGGATAACGGCAATCGAGCGAAGCGGAGTTCAGGTCAAGGAAAGTTCCAAGCTTTACATGCACGCAAAAATTATCATCGTCGATGGTCAACAAGCATTTGTAGGCTCGGAGAATATCTCCACGGCCTCACTTAATCGCAATCGCGAACTGGGGATTATTGTCTCTGATGCTGCCGTACTCAATACATTACAAAGTACATTCCAA
>DATJHM010000284.1:0-16740 GCA_035493895.1 Ktedonobacteraceae bacterium | reverse complement strand
CTTGGCGCGCTCCTGCTCGTTTTGACGAGCCGTACACCGAGCGTGCGCAACTGGCGTGTGATACGCGGCTCTGGCATTCTATTCACTATTGTAATGGCGATCAATCTGGTCACCATCGTGGTCTGGGATATCAACCGCTGGCTCAGTGGCGGCGTCTGGATCTTCAATCCCAAACAAGGCGTCTGGCCGCTTTTTGGCGGGCAATGGATTGGTCCGCTGATTACGAACGCGCTGATACTGGCTATTGCGCTTGGCTTTGCGCTCCTCGCCTTGATCCGTAGCTTTCTGATCCAACCGGAGGATGAGCAACCACTGGAGCGATTGACCGCATAATGACGGTTTTTTGCTCGACCATGTGCACAGAGAAGGTGGCGAAACCTTTGGTTTAACCGATCTTGATAACGTTCATCATGCCGGTCGCCTGATGATAGAGATTCTGGCAATGGAAGGCCCACAAACCGGGATTATTGGAGATCCAGGTAATATTCACTTGCTGCATCGGGTCGACAATCACCGTATCTTTCAGGGGTCCCCGTGCGCTTCCATTGTCCAGTTGAAAAAAGTGCCCGTGCAGGTGGATCGGGTGTGGCATCATGCTTTGATTATTGAGTTGAAAACTGATGCGGTGATCCCGCGGGACCGTGATCTGGGTGGCCTTTGCAGAGAGTTGGTTGTTGATTTGCCAGGCGTAAGCAGTGATGCCGCCACTCAGGAGGAAGGAGACGGTGTGATCAGGTTGGCCGATCGCCGGGGTAAAGATACCGGGGGCGGCATTGAGCATGGCGTAGGTTAATAGGCGCTGATTGAGCTCTGGTGGCAGGAAATCGGCGGGCGGTAGCGCGGCAGTGCTCCCCTGATAGCGCAGGATCGCGCGTGCCATTCTGCGCACGCCTTCGACCTGCGCCGCCAGTTGCCAGACGCCTGGATTATTCGCCGTCACCAGGACATCGTAGCGTTCGCCCATTCCGATGCGTAACGTATCCACTTCTACCGGAACGACCGCCTGCCCATCGGTGTGTGTCACGCTCATACGATGACCATTGATGGCAAGATGGTAGATCGTCGCAGCTGAAGCGTTGATGAAGCGCAAACGGATGCGCTGACCTTTTTGGACAGAGATGGTAAAAGGATCATTGGCGGTCTTGCCGTTGACCAGATAATAGGGATAGATAACATCCGGTGGCATTTGCACGGAGGCGATAAGCTGGTTATCCATATTCATGCCGAGCATGTGATCGCCCCCGGCGCTTAATTGTTTGAGTTCCGCAGATGGGTTACCGGGGCCACCGGGCACGCCATCAAGCCAATCGTCGAGCATCAGGACCACATCCTGATCATAATTTTTTTGTTCCCCGGGATCATCGACGATGAGCGCGCCATAGAGGCCGCGATCTAATTGTAGCCCGGCGTGAGGATGGTACCAGTAGGTTCCGGCAGTGGGTACGACAAACTCGTAGGTGAAGGATTGCCCGGGCGGAATGGGGGGTTGCGTGAGCGTATCGACTCCATCCATTGCGTTGAGTACCGGCAGGCCATGCCAGTGAATAGTGGTTCCCTCGTTCAGGTGATTGTGTACAATGGCACGTAAGGTATTCCCAACGTTCACGCGGATGGTTGGACCTGGAAGCATGCCCCCATTGTAGACCCAGGTAGAGACGGTTTGTTTTCCCAGCGTAAGTTTTGCTGGAGTCGGGGCAAGTATGTAGGTACGCGTGGCGGCAGTGCTCGGAGTATGGGGAAGGAGTGATCTGATGGTTCTTATTGGAGGCAGAGAGCCACATCCATCGAGAAGAACAGCTCCAGATCCCGCCCCGGCTACCATGCCGATGAATGTGCGGCGTGAGATAGCATCTGATTGTACACGATCTTTTCTATCCATTTTTCCCCTCAAACCAGTATAAAGAGCAGGAAAGGCATAAAGTCCCGCCCCTACCTGAAATGTGTGTGCGCACGAAATCGCCATTGCCAGTAGTGCCACCAGAAGACAACTCTACTATCTATGATAGTACAAAAGGCCAAATATCAGTGTCGAAATCGCCATAGCCCTGTCACCTCAAGTACTAGTCCTTCTGGGTAGGGGTGCAGAGGATGAATTTCCAGGCTTTTTCGTGCTGAAAGAGCGTGAGTACCCCAAACAGTAGAAAAATAGTGTATACTTGGTCGTGATAGTACAATGAGAAGTATCGATCATGGTCCTTTTTTCTCTTCATTTTCCCAGGCTTTCTTCCATCCTTCTCCGTTGCGGGACAGCTGTAGCCAATACACCATGCACAGAAGAGCGTATGGGACTTCTTCTTACCTCTAAATGTCGTCAACCAGAATTTAAGAAAGAGCACGAGCATGCCGAAACCTTCACAGACTGGATGTATTTGTTTGAACTCTGATCCCCTTGATTGCATATGTACCAGGTACCAAATTTCGCGCTCATTGGCGAGTATTACAGGTGCCTGTACCTGTCACTGCCACCACTCTTCCCTGGGAACACCTATCAGCTACACAGAGTGGCTCAGGTGGAAGAAAGGTGAGAGTGATCGTGAGAGTTGGAGGCCCAGATCAGCAGAAAATAGGCAGAGATCAAAGGGGCGTTGAGAGGGCACCCTGGTATAAAAGAAGAAAAGCAGAAAGAGGCAAGCCTCTCATAGCGCTTGAGAGTTTTACATGACACTTCGCGACTATTTACGCACCATCGATCTGGCCCGGGCAGGGAAAATGAGTGTCCAGCAGGTGCGCAATTACGAAGCCAGCGGTTTTATCCCACCGGCCGAGCGTAGTCCAGGAGGCTATCGCCTCTACACACAGAGGCATCTGGTTGCGCTCAAAACCGCGAAAAGCATGGGCCGTGGCTATGGTTGGCAGCGGACGCTGGTGATCATGCAGGCCGTTCACCAGGGCAAACTATCGAGCGCGCTCGCGACCATCGACGAGCGCCATGCGGAACTCGCCAGCAAACGTCTTCAGGTGGAGCAGACGTTGACCGCCCTGAGCACATTGGCCGCGCAAGCCTCTCCTCTGGTTACTACGTACCATGCACAGCGATTTCGCGTGGGCGAGGCGGCCAGGCAGGTCGGAGTACGCGTCTCCGCGCTGCATTTCTGGGAACAGCAGGGACTTTTGCGTCCCCTACGCGATCAGAGTAGCCACTATCGTCTCTATGACGAGCCGCAGATGCGCCGTCTGCGTATGGTCGTCCTGCTCAGAGATGCAGGTTATGACTTTACCGTCATCCACTCGGTGCTGGACGAGATGGAGGCGGGTCGGCCAGAAAGAGCCATTGCCGCTGTGGAGAAGAGGCGCGAGGAACTGACACGGACGAGCTGGGCGTGCATTGAAGCGATGGCCTTATTTCAGCACTACGTCAGCGAGTTTTGCACGCAGCTTCTCTGAGCCGGGCTTTTTGTGTGCAGGCAGAAGAGATATACTCTGTTTGCCAGTAGCAAGGCGAGATGCGAAATAATGGAAGAAGTACAGGCAAATAAGAGGAGAAATGCTTATGCATGCCCATATCGCCCTCTTCCCGGCTTCCGAGGACGATCTTTCGGCGATTGTCGCTCTCTGGCAGGCGCAGGACAGGCGACATTATGCTCAGGACCCGTTATTGTATCCGCCGCGTAGCGCAGAGCAGATTGAGCAGATCGTGCGAGGGCAAAGGCAACATGAGCAGTCGGCGTTTGTGGCCCTGGATGATCGCCAGCGCGTGCGCGCTTATATCGCGCCTGCGTGCTGGAACCTTGCTCCAACCAGTGTTCTCCATGCCTTTCTCACGCCTTGCAATGGAATTGCCGAAGCGTTTGTGCTCCCTGATCCAGACGATGCGGATGTCGCGTTCGTGGTGAGTGCGGTGTGCCACTTTCTCTCTACGTGGTGGCGTGAACGGAAGACGACCGGAGATCTTCTGCGCTGGCCTGCCTGCGATCGCTGGTTAGAGCCATTTCTCCTGGCGCAAGGATTTCTCCTGGATAGTGTCTGTGCTATTCGTTCACCTGTGCCATTAGAGCAGCCAGTTCATAGTTTGAGGGAGGCAGTGACCATTCGTCTTGCAGTTCCTGCGGATGAAGAGCAGCTTCTGGCGCTTTTTCTGGCCGAAATGGAGGTGCATGCGAACACCGTGCCGTGCTCCCGCGTCAGCGAGGTCGCGATGCGGGGATTCGCGCACAAATTGCAGCAATACTGGCAGGAGGGTCAGGAGCAAGGCGGAGATCTTTTTATTCTGGTGGCTGAACACCCGCTTGAGGGCGTGGTAGGCATGGCAGAGAATGTCTTGATTACGGTGGAATGGGATGAGGCTCCCGGTTTTACCCCACCGGGGCGCTATGGTTGCCTGGATAATGTCAGCGTCAGACCGGGATTGCAAGGGCTGGGCATCGGTCGTCTTCTGGTCGATGCCGCATTGACGCTCTTTCGCCAGCGTGATGCACAGATGCGTGCGGTTGTTCTCTGGTATAACCCGGACAATCCGCGAGCCAGCCGCTTCTGGCCTCACCTTGGTTTTCACGATCTCTGGATGACGTATCAGCGTCTCTCTACCCCTTAATATGCTTGCAAGGATGATAGAAGAGTCCGAACCGCTTTTGGCCCTGTCTCAATAGAGCACTGCTGGCAACGATTCGCTATAATGATGGGTAGCAGAGCACGTCTTTTATGCAGTATGGAGGAAGCGAGATGGAGCAACTATGAGCCAGCAGCCCGAAACGACCACGCCTGCACAGAACGGCCACACCACGCACCGTTTCTTTGCCAGGTATTACGAGCGCACGTCGCGTAGTGAAAGGGGAGACAACATCATGAATCCCCTGCGCAGAGAAGTGACGGGGGAAGCGCGGGGGCATGTGCTGGAAGTCGGACCTGGCAACGGGCTTAACTTCGCTTTTTACGAGCCTGGTATGATCGAGCGCGTAGAAGCAATTGAGCCTGATAGCGTTATGTTGCGTTATGCACGCGAGCGAGCGGTGCAAGCGCGTGTGCCGATCAATCTTATACAGGCGGCGGCGGAAAACCTGCCCTTCGCCGATGAGAGTTTTGATAGTGTTGTTGCCACGCTGGTCTTTTGCTCTGTCAGCGATCCAGTACGTGGGCTCAGCGAAGTGTGGCGCGTGCTCAAGCCGGGTGGCGCGCTGCTGATGATCGAGCATGTGCGCGCGCAGGGGGCTGTTATGGCAAGCGTGCAGAATATCATCACACCCATGACACGGCGGCTGCTGGGCAATTGCCATTGGAATCGCGAGACCGAAAAGACCGTGCTCGAGACCGGATTCAAGATCGAGCAGCGGCGCGCGCTCAAGCGGTTTATGATGCCGTTTATTGTGTTACATGCGGTGAAGTGAGAGAGCCGGTGGGGGCCGTGGACCGGCATAAAGCCCGGTCCCTACCTGTGGTGTTTTGCGGCTCGTCTCGTCTTTGGCAAGGGTGCACCGATGGTCCTAATCCTCGAAGAAAGGCAGAGGTAGGGACCGGGCTTTATGCCGGTCCACGGCCCCCACCGGCCATGTCGCCCCTTAGGTTGATGCGTATTCATTGGCGCTCGTCATCGACCCGGTCGCAGACAAGCGGCGACGCTACGGGATTGATCGGAGATGCTCGTCATCGACCCGGTCGCAGACAAGCGGCGACGCTACGGGATTGATCGGGGATTCGCCTGATTTACGTGACATTGGTGTATAACTGTCGTACCACTTCGCCAATCTGGCAGATTTTGGAGGCGAGGGTTGGCGAGAGTCGCTCCCCGATGGAGAAATCCGCGCCAGTCATGGTCACTATCGTGACTGGCGCGCATCGGCCATAGAGGTACTCTGCAAGGATGATAAGTTCTTCGGGCGTGGTCGCATGTGTGCCTCTGCTGACAGGGTGTCCGCTAAGAGCGAGCTGGTATACGCGCAATTCGCCGGGTACGCCCTCACAGCTGGCGTCGATCATGATGACCCGATCGGCGAACGCAACCCACTGCGCCAGCTCTGGCGTGAGCTGGTGCACAGTGCGGATCTCGCAGGCCATATCGCCGTCCTGCGCGAGCTGTTCCGCAACGGCCCAGCCCAGCCCATCATCGCCGCGCAACGGGTTGCCGATGCCAATAATCAGTGTGCGTCCACTACCACTAGCGAATACGCTCATCGACCACACTTCCCGCCCTATCAAGAACCTGGACATACATGGGCATCTCACCCAGCGCATGCGTCGAACAACTCAGGCAGGGATCAAAGGCGCGTATCACTGCCTCCAGGCGATTGAGCGCCCCATCGGTGACGCGGGCGTTTTTGATAAAACGTTGGGCCACCTGCAACACGCCGCGATTCATCGCGAGATTATTATGTCCGGTGGCGATAATCAGATTCGCCGAACGGATCAGACCTTGCTCGTCAATGGTATAGTGATGGATTAAGGTGCCACGCGGCGCTTCGGCAACGCCGATGCCTTCCAGCCGGTTGGGGGCAGCATGCGCGCGCACACGCGGATTGAGAATATCCGGGTCACGCAAGATCATCTCCATACGCTCGCTGGCGTACAGAATCTCGATGAGCCGTGCGTAATGATAGAAGAAAGAGCCGGTATGGACGTCTTTGTAAGTAGCCAGCAACTCTTCGCGTTCGCGGTCCGCTTCGGGTGTGCCACAGCTTTCACTAACCAGGAGGCGTGCCAGGGGGCCGACGCGATACATGCCCTCTTTCTTGCCCAGCGGCTTGTAGAAGGGCGATTTGAGATAGGTCCAGTTCTCTGTCTGCTCCTCAATATATTCCTGATAGTGTTGTGGATCAAGCTGGTCTGCGATGATGCGTCCATCCGAATCGACGATGCGCCATGTGCCGTCATAGTGCTCGAGCTCGTGGTCCGCGTTGGTCAGCGCCATGAAGAGCGAGGGGAAATTCGCAAAGCTGGCGATTTCTTCTCGATACTGCGGCAATATCTCTTTGAACCACGATAGCGCTCGCAAGGTGATCTCGCGCGCCTCCGGCAGCATCGCCAGCATCTGCTCGCGTTTCTCCTGCGTTAACGGCTCGCTGACGCCACCGGGGACGATCCAGGCTGGATGAATACGTTTTCCCCCTAACAGCTCGATGATTTGTTGCCCGATCGAGCGCAGGCGGATACCGTCCCGTGCCATCTGGGGATGCTGGGCCAGAATGCCGAAGATGTTGCGCACCGCCGGGTCTGCGTCCATGCCCAGGAGCAGATCTGGAGCCGACAGGTAGAAGAAACTGAGGGCATGGGACTGCATAATCTGGGCCAGATTCATCAGTCGGCGCAGATTGACCGCCGTGGGCGGGATGCTTACCGCCAACAGCGCGTCACACGCCTTGCTTGAGGCAATGAGATGGCTTACCGGGCAGATTCCACAGATGCGCGCCATCAGCGAGGGCATCTCCGTAAATGGACGTCCCTCGCAGAACTTTTCAAAGCCGCGCACCTGTGTCACATGAAAATGCGCATCCTCTACCTGTCCTGCCTCGTTCAATTGGACAGTGATTCTGGCATGCCCTTCAATGCGCGTCACCGGATCGATCATAATGCGTTGCGACATGGTCTTCTCACTTTCCAAAGCGGGTATACTGGCTCATCTCGGGCATGCGCCCGGCGAGCAGTTCGGTCAGGGCAAAGTAGAGCGCATCGGCGGGCGGGGGACAGCCTGGCAGAAAGGCATCGACCGCGACCACCTGATGCACCGGGAGCACACGCGCGAGCAGGGGCGGGACGATCTCGCGAGGCGCGTGCGGCAGGTAGATGTGTTGCAGAATCTTCTCACGACCGAAAGGATTGCGCATAGAGGGAACGTTCCCGGTGACCGCACAATCTCCCATCGCGATGAGGATACGCGTATGCTTGCGAATAGTCTTGATCTTTTCCAGGTCATCCTCGCTGCTGACAGAGCCTTCCACAAGCGTCAGGTCGACCTGCTCGGGAAAGATTTTCGTATCCACCAGCGGACTATAGACAATCTCGATGTGCTCAGCCAGTGCGATCAGGCGTTCATCTATATCGAGCAAGGACATGTGACAGCCCGAGCAACCGTCCAACCAGACCGTGGCGACCGAGACTTTCCTGGCAAATTGCTCATTCATGTGTGTTGCCTCGCATTCTCTTCAAGTAGGGCAAAAAGCCTGGATGTTTGACGGACTCTGCCACCGAGCGTCCTTTTTCGACCAGGGCCCCCGTGGGACAGACCTGGACGCATTTTCCGCAACTGGTGCATGAGGTGGCTTCGCCCCACGGCTCGTCCATATCGGCAATAATACGGCTGGCAACGCCGCGTCCCTTGATATCCCAGGTGTGTGCGCCCTCGATTTCGTCGCAGACGCGCACGCAGCGTGTGCAAAGGATACAGCGATTGGGATCGAAAAGGAAACGCGCGTGCGATGCATCAACCTGGCGGCGCGGAGAGAGATAGGGAACGCGCACGTGATCCATCCCCAGACGCTGGGCGAGCGTTTGCAATTCGCAATGCCCATTGGCAACGCAGACCGAACAGACGTGGTTGCCTTCGGCGAAGAAGAGTTCGAGCAGCGAGCGGCGATAGCGATCGAGCCGCTCGGAGCGAGTCGTTATATTCATGCCCTCTTCAACTCTGGTCACGCACGCAGGAAGCAGCTTGTTGATACCCTTCACTTCAACCTGACAGAGGCGGCACGCGCCAACTTCGGAGAGCCCTTCCAGATGGCACAGCGTAGGAATGAAGATGTCCTCCTCCTGCGCGACCTCCAGAATCGACTGGTTTTCGCGTGCGCTGATATCCCGGCCATCGATGACGAGGGTTTTTACGCGTTCTTGCATGATTATACCTGCGCTTCCTGTTCCGTTTCCGCAAAATGACAGAGGCCAGCTGGACACGTATGCCTGATAATGTGTGCCAGATACTCGTCATTGAAGTACTTCATGGTGCTCAAGAGTGGATTGGGCGCGGCCTGTCCGAGACCACACAGGCTGGTCTGCTTCACCGTTTCGCACAATTCCTGTAAGAGCGTTAGATCAGCGAGACTCGCGTGTCCCTTCACGATGCGCGTGAGCAGTTCGTACATCTCGGTCGTGCCCATTCTGCATGGGAGACATTTGCCGCACGACTCCGACATACTGAATTCCATGAAAAAGCGGGCCACATCCACCATACAGGAGTGTTCATCCATAACGATCATGCCGCCCGAGCCCATGATCGAGCCCATCGCATTGAGCGACTCGTAATCGACGGGGGTATCCAGGTAGTCCGCTGGAATGCAGCCGCCGCTTGGGCCACCAGTCTGCACGGCCTTGCAGCGCTGACCATCGGGAATGCCTTCGCCGATATCCTGAATGATGGTGTGCAAAGGTGTGCCCATGGGCACCTCGATCAGACCGGTATTGACGATCTTGCCCGCGAGCGCGAAGACTTTCGTGCCCTTGCTGCGTTCCGTGCCAATGCCCGCAAACCAATCGGGACCATGTGCAAGGATCGGCGCGATATTGGCGTAGGTCTCCACATTATTGATCAGGGTTGGGGAGTGCCAGAGACCACTCTCAGCTGGATAGGGCGGGCGTGGGCGAGGCTGTCCGCGCTTGCCTTCAATGCTGGCAATCAGGGCGGTCTCTTCGCCGCAGACATAGGCCCCAGCGCCTAAGCGCATATGGACGTGGAAGTTGAAGGCGGTACCCAGGATATTCCTGCCCAGCAATTGCGCTCGCTCGGCCTGTCTGATGGCCGTTTGCAGGCGTTTAATCGCCAGGGGATACTCAGCGCGGATGTAAATATATCCTTCGCTGGCACCGATGCTATAGGCGGCTATCGTCATCCCTTCCAGGACGCGATGGGGATCGCTTTCAAGCACGCTGCGATCCATAAATGCGCCCGGATCGCCCTCGTCGGCGTTGCAGATGACGTATTTGCGCTCACCTCTTGCCTTTGCGACGGTACTCCATTTTAAGCCAGTTGGATAGCCAGCGCCACCTCGACCACGAAGTCCACTGTGCATAATCTGCTCAATCACCTGATTGGGGCTCAGATCAGTTAAGACGTGGGCCAGTTGTTGATAGCCTCCGACCGCGATCGAATCTTCCAGGCGTTCGGGATCGATCTCGCCCGAATTTGCCAGCACGATGCGCGTTTGCTGCGTAAAAAATGGGCGATCCGTCTCGCATTCGAGGCGAGCGACCGGGGCCTTATTCAGATGTTCAATGATCGCGCCAGCGTCTTCCGGCTGTACTTTCTGATAGAGCGTCTTCTCGGGACGCAGCGAGACGAGTGGTCCTGCGCTACAAAGTCCCATACAGCCAACGCCTTTGACGCGGCAATGTGGTATGCCATGGGCGTGAATTTCGCGTTCCAGATTTTGTTTCACCTGATCGCTGCGTTGCGATAAACATCCTGCGGCCGTGCAGACATGGATGGTATGCTCAAAGCTGTTCGCCTCCGCTTGAGCTTCCGAGGCTACGCGAGGTAAATCGTCTGGAGTCAAAGCTTGGATTGGATGTGTCATACGGTTCTCCAGTCTTTTAGCACGTCGAGAACATGCTCAGGTGTTAAGTTCCCCACAACCTCATGGTCCAGGATCGCGGCGGGAGCCAGGCTGCACGATCCCAGACAGCGGGCGGTCAACAGCGAGATCTCGCCATCTTCGGTCGTTTCGCCAGGCTCGATATGGTAGGTTTTCGTGATCGCCTCGAGGAGGGGCTGGCTGCCCTTGATATAGCAGGCCGTTCCCTGGCACAGGATACAGCGATGGCGTCCTTCCGGTTTGAGCGTGAAGGCATGATAGAAGGTGGCAACCCCGTAGACCTGGCTGGGTGGAACATGTAATGCATTGGCAACTGCGCGCAGCGTCGTTGTATCAAGATAGCCATAGGCGTTTTGCACGGTATGCAATGTTTCGATAAGCGCATCCGGAGCATAGCCATTCTTCCGCATCGTCGCCGTGACCATGCGCCATCGCTTTTCTTCTGCTGAGAGGGGAGGGGCCGATTGCATCATTATCATCTCCTAAGAAAGCATTTCACTGCCATTTTTTGCTGGCGCACTGCCTCGCGGAGTTACTGGTTGAAGGCAATCGCGTCAAATGCACGAATAGAGAATAGTGTCCGTTTCTTCCTCTCAAAAGTATCTTATTCTGGCATAACATGTATGTCACTATATATCACTAAATAATCACGAATAGATCACAATTGTGATTGATCCCTTCATGCGCCTGTAGAGAGCGCGTGTGGAATGTATCTGTCTGCGTGGGCAACGCAATGTTCGTGATGGCAAGGATTGGACCGTTTCTGTGATGTGGCTGTGATAGAGAAACGTGGGAGAGGGATAGCTTTGTGAGGCAGCAGTGTTATGCTACTCTCAGTAATATCTCATCCTATGTTTATGGCAGAGAAAAGAGAGAGAAGCGTGTTACAAGAGCTTGTACATATGAAAGGTACCAGGGATTTATGAACATACAGCATGTAGACAAAAAATCTCCTTCTAGTGGAGCTACCCCTACTACTATTTTTCGCTACAAACGGCACCATCCCCTGAATGCGATCTTCGAGCCGAAGAGTGTTGCCGTGATCGGGGCCACAGAAAAAACCGGGAGCGTCGGGCGCACACTCCTCTGGAATCTGGTCAGCAATCCCTTTGGTGGGACGGTTTTTCCCATCAATCCCGGGCGCTCCAGCGTGCTGGGCATTAAAGCGTATCCCTCGCTTGCTGCTTTGCCGCAACAGGTTGACCTGGCGGTTATTGTGACCCCGGCTCCAACCGTGCCCGGCCTGATTACCGAGTGTGTGGAGGCAGGCGTCAAAGGGGCGATTATCATCTCCGCAGGCTTCAAGGAAACGGGCGCAGCTGGCGTCGAAATGGAGCAGCAGATTTTAGAGCAGGCGCGACGGGGCAAACTGCGTATCATCGGACCGAACTGCCTCGGCGTGATGAGTCCATTGAGCGGTCTCAATGCGACCTTTGCCGGAGCGATGGCGCGTCCGGGCCATGTTGGCTTCATCAGCCAGAGTGGTGCTCTGTGTACAGCAGTACTGGATTGGAGCCTGCAAGAAAATGTTGGCTTCAGCGCCTTTGTCTCCCTTGGCTCGATGGTGGATGTCGGCTGGGGCGACATCATCAATTATCTGGGAAGCGACGAGGAGACGACAAGTATCATCGTCTATATGGAGACGATCGGCGATGCTCGCTCGTTTCTTTCAGCCGCCAGGGAAGTAGCGCGTACGAAGCCAATTATTGTGATCAAAGCTGGCCGTACTCAGCAGGCTGCGCAGGCCGCGACCTCGCATACGGGAGCGATGGCGGGTAGCCACGAAGTCTTCGATGCAGCCTGTCGCCGTTGTGGCGTCTTGTTAGTCGATCGCATTGAAGATCTGTTCTCGATGGCCGAAGTGCTTGCCACGCAGCCTCGTCCCAAAGGGCCGCGCCTGACGATCCTGACGAACGCTGGTGGTCCAGGCGTGCTCGCGACAGATGCCCTGGTGGGTGCCGGGGGCACGCTCGCCGAATTATCGGAGCAGACCATGACCGCGCTCGACGAGATGTTGCCGCCTCACTGGAGCCATCATAATCCTGTAGACATTCTCGGAGATGCTGATCCTGAGCGCTATGCGCGGGCACTTGAAATTGCCGCGCAAGATCCCAACAGCGACGGTTTGCTGGTCATTCTGACCCCGCAGGCAATGACCGATCCCACGATGACGGCGGAACGTTTGAAGTACTACGCGACGAAGACCGGCAAACCGGTGCTCGCCAGCTGGATGGGGGGAACCACAGTAGCGGCTGGTGAGATGATTTTGAGTCAGGCCGGTATCCCCACCTTCGCGTATCCAGATGCCGCTGCCCGAGCATTTGATTATATGTGGCGCTACATCTCTAATCTGAAGAGTATCTACGAAACGCCGCTCCCCTTCCTGGAACTTGGTCAGGGCGAGCCTGATCGTGTACTGGTAGAAACGTTATTGCAGACCGCTCTCCATTCTGAGCGTACATTGCTCACGGAGTTTGAGTCCAAACAACTCCTGGCCGCTTATGGTATTCCCACGGTCGAGACATTGGTGGCGACCAGCGAAAACGAGGCCGTTCGCGCTGCTGAGAAGATTGGCTATCCGGTCGTGCTCAAGCTCTTCTCGGAGACGATCACGCACAAGACGGATGTGGGCGGCGTGCAATTGAATCTCACCGGAGCAGATGCGGTGCGGACTGCCTACCATGCCATCGAGAATGCAGTTCGTGAGAAGGTCGGGGCCGAGCACTTTCTGGGCGTGACCATTCAGCCGATGGTCTCGCTGGACGGCTATGAGCTGATTCTGGGCAGTAGCCTTGACCCACAATTTGGCCCGGTGCTCCTCTTTGGTTCGGGTGGGCAACTCGTGGAAGTCTACCAGGATCGTGCGCTGGCGTTGCCACCGCTCACCACCACGCTGGCACGGCGTATGATGGAGCGGACGCGCATCTTTACAGCTCTCCAAGGCATACGTGGACGCGCGCCGATTGATCTGGCGGCGCTTGAGCAACTTCTGGTGCGCTTTAGTTACCTGGTGGCAGAGCAGCCCAGGATTAAGGAAATCGACATTAACCCACTGCTGGCTTCTCCGCAGGGACTGCTAGCCCTGGATGCGCGGGTCGTTTTGCACGATGCGAAGGTTGTTGATGAGAAACTGCCCGGCCTGGTGATTCGTCCGTATCCTCAGCAGTATGTGCAGCCCTGGACGCTCTCTGACGGTACGCCGATTACCATTCGTCCGATTCGCCCTGAGGATGAGACGCTCATGATCAAGTTCCATGAGACGCTTTCGGAGCAGAGCGTGTACTTCCGCTGGCTGAGCGTATTGCAGTTGAGTCAGCGTATCGCGCACGAACGGCTGATCGGTGTTTGTTTTATTGATTATGACCGGCAGATGGCGCTGGTGGCCGAATACTATAATCGAGAGACGGGACAGCATGAGATTATTGGTGTTGGTCGTCTCATCAAGCTCACCGAGGCCAGTGAGGCCGAATTCGCGATCATCGTCTCCGACAAGTTCCAGCGTAAGGGATTGGGAAGCGAGCTGCTCAGTCGCCTGATTAGAGTTGGTCGCGAGGAGAAGTTGCAGCGCCTCATAGGCATCATCGCCCCCGAAAATCGTGGAATGCAGGAGGTATGCAAGAAAAGCGGCTTCCGTGTGCGGTATTCGCCCGACGATAATGTGATGAGAGCCGAACGAACGTTGTAATGGTTGTAGCGAGAAGAGAGAGGGCTGGAGTCGAACAGATCTCCGGCCCTCTTTCGCCTGAGCAATTTCAGATCCTGCAAGAGTGGGCCAGGAACCAGGAAGTCATAATTTGCACGTAGCAAAAACATACTCTTGACTTAGCAACCAAATAGCAACTAATTATCACAAAACCACCTCATCTAATGCTCGTATTGACAGGTGAGGCTGGTACAATTGCCCTTGCTTTCTGCTTTATCTCTTCGGGAAGTTTCAGAAAGTGCGTCATGATCGCCCCGATCACATGTAAGATGGCGAAGAGCCAGATCAATCCGACAATCTGAATACTGGGCTCGAAGATGGCTACCAGTGCGGGGCCAACGAACCAGGCCAGACCTGCTCCCAGGTTGAGTATCGCCATTGCCCCTCCTTTATTCTCTGGTGCCATTGAAGGCATCAAAGCCGAAAGCGGTGTATAGGCCGCCAGCGCAATGCCGTAGCAGATCATTGCTCCCAGGGTGAACAGATAATTGGGCCCGAATAGCGTTGGTACATAATAGACCAGGAGCAAAGAGAGCGCACAGCCGACCCCACCAAACCAGAGGACGGTATTGCGCCAGCCCAGCCGATCTCCCAATATTCCCCACAAGAGATTCCAGATGCTGTTAGTCAGAAACATGGCTCCCAGTAATTGTAACCATTGGGTCAGCGTAAATCCGACGCTTTTGCTGGTGAAGTAGATGGGGAAGGAGACGAGCAAGCCACATGATGATGTGCTGTCGATTATACGTACAATACCGCCGATTGCTATCTTCGGATTGTGTATGACAATAGAGGCGTCTCTCAGCAAACTTACTCGTGTCACGTTTTTTTTGTTGTCAACCGTTGTCTCGGAGATTTTGGCAACCCGCGTGGGTCTTCCTTGCGTTAATGCTACGCCCAGGATACCCCCCACCACGACCCATGCTAGCGCTGTCCACAGGGTCGCTATCGACCCGATACGGGGCAGGGTGAAGCTGGAATAGTAGGGGCCAAGCACGAGTAATCCCCCCACAAAGAAAAACCAGAACCAGCCGACAGCCGTACCTAATCTGTTTGCTGGCGTGACATAGGTAATCCAAACGAGGAAACCATACGCGAAGAGTGGATATCCCAAACCGCGCAAGCTATACATGAGCATCATGAATGGATAATTGTGTGGCATAACGCCCAGTGTGATAAACCCGATATCAAAGACGATCCAGATTACGAAGCCTGTCAGCATGGTACGCCGTGGTCCCCAGATACCTGCTAGCGTACCCGAAAACCAGGATGCAATGGCGAGAGTGACGCCGTACATGGTGAAAATGAGTGCCGCCTGCTGTTCCGTAAAACCGAGTTTCATGATATAAGGTGAAAGCCAGCCTGACTCCAGACCATCACCCACCATAAACACGATGATCGCAAGATATCTCAAGAGCAGGTTCCGTGGTATGCCAAGAAATGTCTCGTGCTGATGATCCTTGACAACCCCTCCTGGAGCTGTCTCGTTTACCAGATACTCACTCATGATAACTCTACCTTTTCATCAAAAAAATAGTTTAATCACAAGCATACACTAATGACCATAAATTACCATAGGGAGAGAGGGAACAAATACAGGCTTTTTAGTTTACCCGAAAGTCTCGAAGGATGGGAAAAGCGACGCTATCTGCCGCGATCTCTGGAGCCTGGGACGAGGGACCGCTGAATGGCCGCACGAGCGGGCCATGGTCTTTGGCCTGATTTTCGTCAACCATTACAGCAAAGAGGCCGGGAAATATATTCAGGAGTATTTTGAGCAGATGAAGAAGGAGAGTGAGTAGCTTTTGCGTTTAGTATCTGAAACCATGGCAGGTACGGGTTAGCGAGGGACGTAGAATAGTAGAATACAAAGGGGTTGACAAATCAGCACAGATTGACTATCCTGAGAGTTATAAAGAAATATCATTGAGGAGTGCACAGAAACTATGTCTGGGGATATGCGAGCAATAATAAGCAGAGAGCAATCTCGCGCTATCCCTATGCCTTTTGCTTGCTCTGAGATCAATGCAGGCTCGGCCACTCCCACAAAGAATTGCAGTGCTACAGAAACCGGTGTCATGACGCCGGTTTCTTTTTTTGTGCCTGTCCTTCTTGGCGTGCTTCTCCTTCCCGTCCTCGTATGCCTCGTCCTCGTTCGCTGCCTTACCGGACTTGTAAAGCTGAATGGTCTGGTAGGGCTGGCAACATCACGAGCATGTACCGCAGTACAGGGAGGTTGACCGGAAGCAACAAAAGCAACCAGGACAACGCAGATCACTGAAAGAGGGTCTCCCTTCGCGGAGACCCTCTTTTTTTATTGTTTCATGTTATCAGGAGGAATTATGTCAAACACAACCAGGGTGATCACAAGCCCATCAACCGCAGGACTGGACGAGCGCTACTCGCTCGCAGGAAGCCACATTCTTTGTGAAGCGTTGCAGCGCGAGGGCGTGCAATTGATCTATGGCTATCCCGGTGGAACGATTATGCCTTTTTATGACGCGCTCTGGGGATGGTGCGCCAGCAACAAGAATTCTTCCATGCGGGCAATTATTCTGAAGTGTCTATCATTGGCCCCGACTTTGTACA
>DATJHM010000283.1:0-17669 GCA_035493895.1 Ktedonobacteraceae bacterium | reverse complement strand
CTTTGCGCTGGGAGCTGCGGCACGCAAACTGGCGAAATTTTACGTCCAGGCGCTGACAGGCCATTCCCTGACGCCCTCGCAGTTTTTTCTTCTACGCCAACTCTGGTTAGAGGATGGATTACCACTCCGTGATCTTGGCTTACGTGCCCAGCTTGATGCTACCTCTACCACCTGGCTTGTCGATCAACTGGAGCAGGCGAAGCTGGTCGAACGCAAGCGCAATGACACCGATCGACGTATCGTGCGTGTCTGGCTGACTGAAGCCGGACGGCAATCTCAGGCTGAACTGGTCCCGGCATTGGCGCATTGGGAAGATGGGCTGTACCAGGGACTATTGCCCCATCATACTCCCGACGAGATCGCCACCTTCCGCCGTGTGCTTGCCACATTAAACGACATGTTGCCAGAAGGCGACGACCTGTGGAAGCAACTCTCAACCTCCTGGGATACCAGGCTTGACCTGCTTCGTTCCCTGACCGAAACCACCGACGAGAAAGGATAGCATAATCATCATGGAAAAAACACAATTGACAGGCCGCTCACTGGAGAAAGAACTTTTCATCAAAGCCAGCCCTGAACGTGTCTTCCGGGCCTTGACCGAGAAAGAAGAGTTGGAGCGCTGGTTCCTCGCGAAAGCCGAGATTGATTTGCGTCCCGGCGGTGTGATCAGGTTCGAGTGGGCACCGGGCATGTTCGAGCTTGGCAAGATCCTCGAGCTCGAGCCACCCCATCGCGTCAGCTATACCTGGGAAGCCCTTGAGCCCAGCCCCACCACGATCACCTTTGAATTGACCGCGGAAAACGGTGGCACACGTCTCCACCTCATCCACACCGGGATCGGCGAAGGTGGGGACTGGGACCGCTACTACAACTCAGTAGATGGTGGCTGGAGCCTTCATCTCAGCGATCTAATCTCCTGGCTCGAAACCGGCGTCTGCGAAGCTCCTGGACCCAGAGGTTGAGCCAGCGCATCATTTCTTTCCGTGACATTGCAGACAAGCGGCGACTCTACGGGATCAGGGCGCATTCCCTTTGGCGGAGATAACCCCCCGCCGCTACATGGAAATGATCTATATTCATTTCCATCATTTCACGCCTACCGGTCAGCCGTCGCTGCGATTGCATGGGCACGCCCAAAGCGCATATCGGCAGGCCAGGGGATAGGGAGCGTTTCCCAGCTCAAACCAGTATCGGTCGAGCGGAAAATGCCGTGATTATTGGCCGCGTAAAATGTGCCGGGCTCGGCCTCATGTGCGGTCAACACCCATGCCAGTGATCCACGTTCCGGCGGTAAACCCTCACTTACTTTGTGCCACGGACTGCCCCCTGAACGGCGGTAAATGGCTGATTCTGGCGTCCGCGGATTATGCGCTTGCTGAGGACCTTGAGCCGCCGAGATTACGATCGTATCAGGATTCGCCGGATCAGTCGCAGCCCCCCAGAGATAGTGATGGGCAAGTCCGTCGTCGGGATGGGACCACGTTTCTCCCCCATCATCGCTTTGCATAAAGCCGTTCCCGGCCTGGATAAAGCCGTCGCCCGCCGCCGAATAGAGCCGGTTGGGTGCGAGTCGGTGCAGCACCAGCGTGTGGGTATCACGTGGCCCATCTGGAGTGCGATCTTCCCACGTCTGCCCACCATCCAGGCTGCGTACCAATGCGCCCGCTTCTATAGCGACGAACACACGACCGGCCACCAGTGGATCAGGGACAATCCAGCGAACATGCGAGGTCCACGGACGAGGGGGGAAGCTCCAGGTTGGGGCCGAAGGAAGCGCGAGTAGCGCCTTCAGCTCCTGCCAGGATTTTCCCTGATCTTCCGAACGAAACAGCGCGCTCCGCTCAGTGCCTGCATAGACGACCCCCGTGCCGTTTGCCTGCTCAAGCTCGCTGACCGCCACCTCCGTCACCTGTGTAGAAGTAATGCCCTCGCCCGTATGTGTCCAGCTCTGACCCCCATTGGAGCTTTGCCATAGCCCCTGATCATTGGTGCCACAGAAAACATGTTCTGGATGCAGTGGATCGATAGCCAGACATGCCGGTTGAGTATCGGTCAGATGCAAGCTCACCTCCCATCCGCCGTTATGTTGACGTGCAATTGCCAATGCCTGATCGAAGGCAGTATAAAGGATAGTCATGGTTCCCTTTCTCCTTCAGAAATTGCGCAGAGAAAACCTCTGCATGCGTGAGCAAAAAACGTTTTTCTAGTTATGTCACTATTTTAGCGTGCAAAAAGATGAATCAGCATCATCCATAGAGACGATCTGGATAGATGATTGTGGGGACATGAGAGGTCAGTTGGGAAACACTGTCAATCTAACAAGCATATTCAGAGCCAATCGTACGCCAACCCTTCAGAAATCGTGGCCCCCGCCGATGAATAAAAGTAGGACGCCATGAGAGGAACGAATGGCGTCCGGGAACTCGAGCGAGCATGTTCAGAGCCAATCGTACGCCAACCCTTCAGAAATCGCGGCCCCCGCCGATGAATAAAAGTAGGGACGCCATGAGAGGAACGAATGGCGTCCGGGAACTCGAGCGATACCTATGGTTCTACTGGCAATCGTGGCAACAAAGGAGAAATCTCTTCCCATTCTCTTTTTTCGAGAGAACATGTTTCATCACTCCAATGTAGCTTCCGTGTAGCATAAGTATAGAGCCAGGATTCCCATCATATCCGCATTTGTGTAGGATATGTAGCATTTTCGTAAAAAATCTTGTAGCGTGTCGCAAAAAGGTCTGAAATACCTTTATCGTAGTTCTCATGACACCCACACATGAGAAGTCAGGGAGCACAAAAGGATCGTCATCGGATTCTCCTTGACGGCGTAACAGAGGGAGAATCGAGCAAGGGGAGAAGATGATCTTCCCCCCCTTGTTCCAGTTCGTTTAGTGCATACCGAGCGGAGGCATTACCTCGTTCGCGAGTTCACCTTCACCAGCTACAAACGCTTCTCTTGCCTGCTGTGGAGCGCGTGCAAGCAAAACTAATGTTGCCAGCGTAAGAATTGACATACCTATCAGCGCAATGGTGGAGATGATGAACGCCTGATTATAGTGTAGGGACAACTGAGCCAGCGATCTGCCAGGGACTCCCAATACACCAAAGAAAACGACGCCGATCAAAGCAACCCCAAGCGCCTGAGAGACCTGGTTGGCCGTCGTGATCGCACCAGAAGCTGCACCCGCATGGCGATGAGCGATGTTTGTCAATATTACATTGATCAGAGGAGTGCCGATAAAACCCTGTCCGATGCCAATACAAAGAACAAACGGCACCAATGGCACGGGATTCAATAAATTTATGCCTAGCGTCTGCACCGTGAGTATCATACCCACGTCACCAATGAGGATCAGAATAACGCCATAATAGAGCACCTGTAGTCCCAGCCGCATAATCATGCGTGGTGCTGCCAGAGAGCTTAACAAAAAGCCCGCCCCAAGCGGCGCAAATGCGATACCGGACAGCAAAGGCGTAAATTGATGACCATCCTGAACAAAGAGTGACATAATGAAGAACAGTGCAGCATTCGTCCCATAAAACGTCAAAGCCGTGATCAGACCGATAGAAAAGCGGCGATCGCTGAATAACGAGATTGGCAGCAATGGGGCACCGCCCTGTTGTGATAGCCGTTGTTCATAACGAATAAAAGCGATAAAGAAAGGAACGGAAAGAATCAGGCAGATGAAAGACCACAGAGGCCAGCCAGCATCTTCTCCCGTTGAAAGTGGATAGGTTAGCAAAACAAGGCCGAGCGTGAGCAGACCGACGCCCATCAGATCAAGCTTCTGCTTACCCTCAACGCGTGACTCGCGAACCAGGGGAATGCACGCAATCAGTGCAACGATACCGATTGGCACATTGACGAGAAACACATTGCGCCAGCCGAGATCCATCACATTACTGCCAATCAGTATTCCACCCAGAATCTGACCAAACACACTGGCGAACCCAACAACAGCACCATACATGCTAAAGGCAACTGGTCTCTCCTTCGGCAAAAAGCCTACCTGAATAATGGAGATAACCTGTGGAACCATCAACGCAGAACCAAAGCCCTGGATCACACGCGAGAGGATTAAAATCGTAGGATTTGGCGCAATACCACACGATAAGGAGGCAAGCGTAAATACTAACATGCCGAGCTGGAACATACGTTTGCGACCAAACATGTCTCCCAGGCGACCCCCAGTTACCAGACCAATCGCATAAGCAAGAATATAGCCAACCACTACCAGTTGGATTTGTGCTGTATTTGTATGAAGTTCACTTTGAATAGATGGAATAGCCACATTGACAATAGATGCGTCAATTATCGACATTAATGTTGCTGCCAATACCACCACCAGCGCCCACCAACGCCGAGGGTCTACCAGGGTATTTTCGTTCATTTTTTTCCCTTCGCATATAGATCAAAATAGCAAAAACATAGAAGAATAATGAAGCTATTTTTTTTTAAATGGAGAGTAAGTAGTTAAACATAGACCATTTATCCTTAATTATACCCGAAAATCCGATCTCTGTCGCTATGATAAGAGCTTCGTAGAGGGCTATTTTGCGATTATTGTACATATGAAGTATTTTATTTAGATAATTTTGAGTCCTTGTGCCGCAGCAAACAGCCATAAGCCTCAGACTCTAAAAGACCGCTAAGCCCGATCTATGAGATAATTTCTGTATAATAATGTATTCAAGTGAATAAATAAGGCGCTATAGGGGATTATACAAAAAATAGAGAAGAAGATCATTTGAAACTACTCGAGGGAATCGTGAAAGTGGGGAAGTGTCTGGTAGGTTGTATACCAGCTTGCCGTATCTATTACTGGACCAATAGTACTAGTTAATGGAAGAAACAGGATAGCTAGTATGACGAACAGTGAGGAATGCCTGCGAAAAACCCGTCGCGAGTTGTTTGCTCTTTGAATGCAGGCAGCTAGCGACAGGTTCGTGCTGTTATTGTCCTTCAGGGAGTTTTATACGAACGGTTGGTTCCATCGTTCACGGTGCACGACTTCACCTAAAGGCTTGCGCTTCTTGCGTCCCTTGCCGAGTGTGGCGACCGGGTAGCCAAAGGGAATGACTGCCAGCACCTCGATCCCTTCGGGAATACCGAGCACAGGATTGATCTGTTTGAGATTAGCGAAGCCGACCCAGTTTGAGCCAATGCCATGTGCCCAGGCGGTCAGGATCATGGATTGAATAGCCCTGCTTGCATCCGAGACTGCATATGGACTATGTTCCATTGCCACGACAACCGCTAAAGGTGCCTGGGCGGTATAGGGGCCTGTTGGAGCGAGAGCGCCAAGCCGCTGGAGCATCTCTCTGTCCTGTACGACAATGAAATGCCAGGGTTGACCGTTCCTGCTACTCGCGGTGAGATGTGCTGCTTCGACGATCTGTTGGACAATTGCTTCAGGGATTGGCTTCGCTTGAAATTGGCGCACTGCCAGGGCCGTGCGAACTGCATCAAATACTTCCATGAGGTCTCTCCTTATTCTTGAACCTACAATGGTTTTAGCATATCACCAACCGCGAGTAGTAGAAAAGCAGAAAGAAGAAGGATGTCAATAGCTCATTTGCTTGCAATGACATAGGAATGCCTGCCAATCTAGTGCACAAGACATTTCTTGCGTATCGTGATTTACAATAGCCTCGCTATCTTACTCTATTTTTTCAACGCCAGATCTTTCTATGCCTTTCTATAGATCTTTCTTGCTACATTGATATGTAAATAATCATATGTTATATGTGTATATATCAGAATGTAATTTAACTTGTGATGGTATTTTATATAGTTAAATTTAGCAACGCCTACTCTGTTTTGTGAATATATAGTGTATATTAGCGAAGGGGAGCATAATGACATTAGCGAATTTAGCCCACGAACCGGTGCGGCTGATCGTTTTTGGCGGCAAAGATGGCGTTGGGAAAACAACAATGGCTGCGGCAACGGCTCTAGAACTGGCGAAAGAAAAGAAGGTATTGCTCTTTACAACGGACCCTGCATCGTCGTTGACGGATAGCTTTAACCAGCCTATTGGGTATGAACCTACTCCTATACTTGGATCACCGAACCTCTTTGCCATAGAGATTGATACCTTGAAAGCCTTTCGTGCCTTTAAACAAGAACATACCAAAGATATCTTAGAGATTCTCCAGCAGGGCACCTATCTCTCACAGGAGGAGATAAAGGACATGTTTAGCCTGGATCTGCCCGGGATGGAGGAAATGTTGAGTTTCAAACAGATCAGTGACTCCATGAGTGGTGCTGAGTATCAAGTCTACATTGTAGATACGGCACCAACAGCCCATACGCTCAGGCTCCTGATGTTGCCCAATCTTTTAGATAGCTGGATCAAGTTTATTGCGACACTACGCTGGAAGTATCGAACGGTCATGCGCGCATTTGCCGGGGGAAAGAACATTGAGAAAGCTGATACGTTTCTTTTGGGGATGAAGCAGTCAGTGAACAAAGTAAGAGCGCTTTTGCATGACGCCAGTAAGACCGAGTTTATTGTCGTAACGACCCCTGAAAAGATGGCCATGGCGGAGGCAGAGAATTTACTCCGCAACCTTAATCAACTGCGTATATCTACACGACATATTATTCTCAATCAACTCTTTCCGCAAGAAGCACCAGAATTTACCGCGTTAGGGGAGATCATGCGCACGGCTCGTTCGCGCACAGAGGGCATGCCCCCAGCCCTTCCCTTCTTTGATTCGCATCTCAATTTGGAAAGATATCTGGATTTTGCAGAGATCAGAAGGAGAATGCAAGAAAAATATGTTCGTGGCCTGAAGGAGAAATTTGGGACCTATACCATTACCGAAGTGTTATGGCAGCCGACCGAGATTCGCGGTATTGAGACCTTGCAGCAACTGGGGAGCGAGCTATTTATGGAAGGAGGGGAGATGAATGCGTAAACTGAGCGTTGATGGCTAGCTGGAGAGGGAAAAGGAGAGAGGTATGGAAATAAGTGATGAGCGGATAGATGGCGCGACTGTGTTGAAGCTCCGTGGGCATTTTGATGCATATCAGGCTCCTGCGGTTGAACAGCTATTTCGGAGAGCAGTAACGGCTTCGGTGCCATATATGATCGTGGATCTTACAGATGTTGATTTTATTGATTCGACGGGTCTGGCGACGCTGGTGATTGGGATGAAGCTTTGTCGGCAGTACGATGGGGAATTTTCGTTGTGTGGCATGCATGCGCCGGTACACACCATTTTTGAATTGACGCGGCTGGATAGAGTATTCATGATAGCAGCGACGCGGGAGAAGGCTATTGCGAGCATTCACGAGCGACAACGTGGATAAATCGGGTATTGATCGTTGATGAGATATTCCATAGGATCTGGAAGATATGAAAGAAGAGCAGGATACATCTCAGGAGAGGATCTGCCTGGAGTTACCGGCGACGTTGCAATATCTTCATGTACTCAGTGCCTGTCTGGCAGCGGTATTGATGGATATGGCAGGCGTGGAGGAGAGCACCAGCTATAATGTGCAATTGGCCGTGCATGAGATTTGTACGAATATTGTGTTGTATGCATATGCAGGGCAGTCGAAGCGAGGCAGGATACAGGTGATGATTGTGATCGATCGTGATAAGAAAGGGCTCACCGTTACCGTCTGTGATGATGGTGTGCCTTTTGATGAGGCATGTGTCAAAGAACCGGTTCTGGGGAGTGAGCAAGTGCATGGATATGGTCTTTTTCTGGTACGGAAGCTGATGGATGGCGTGGACTATCGGCGTCTGGCAGGGAAGAATTGCTGGCGCTTAAAGAAGTATTTAGTGAGATCGTGATTGTGTGAGGTAGGGTATGGGTTGATCTGGCGAGAGAAAGGGAGCAGGTAAGAAGTGATGTCTGTACGCTCATCAGAGAAACGGGTAATGGAAAAACAGAAGGGTGAGGCATTGTTTGCTCAAACCATTTTAGATTCGCTTGATATCATCATGGCCGTGCTCGACACCGACGGAAAAATTGTTGCGGTCAATAAGGCCTGGAGACACGTCGCGCAAGAATCCTGTTCTCCCGTCCAACTGAAGCGCACGGGAGTCGGGGTAAATTATCTTCAGGTATGCAGAGAAGCGCGGGGGGTAAGTGCTGATTTTGCCGCAGAGGCATTAATCGGTATTGAATCTATTTTACATGGAACACAATTGTCATTTACCATGGAATATCCCTGTTTTTCGCCGACACGGCAAAACTGGTATCAGATGAATGTTACCCCTCTGGCACAGCATAAGGGCGCTGTGGTTGCGCATATTGATATTACTGAGCGCAAGCATCTCGAGCTACGATTCCAGATGCAGGTAGATAAGGCCGCAAGGATTCAATTACAACTGCTTCCAGAGAAGGTTCCTCAGGTTGATGCGTTAGATGTTTATTCGCTCTGCCGTCAGGTAGAGCAGGTGGGGGGAGATTTCTACGACTTTTTTTCGTGTCGAGGGCATACGTTTGCGTTTGCCATCGGTGATGTGAGCGGCAAAGGACTTTCTGCGGCACTGTTGATGACGATGATTCACACGACTATTCATGCCGTTGTGAGGCAGACACCTCTGTCCGATCCAGAAGCCGTTCTGGTTCATATGAGTGAAAATCTCTATGATGATCTGTCAAGGGCGGGAATGTTTGCCACGATATTCGTGGGTTGTTACAATGCTGATACAGGTAAATTCGTCTATGCCAATGCGGGACATTCTCCGATCATCTATTGTCCCAGTGGTGGATCTGCGGTATTACTGGAAGCTGATATTCCCGGACTAGGTATTTTCCCCCTGAACGCTTGCCGAAATGCGTATATTCCGCTGAATGATCATGATGTGCTTGTTGCTGGAACCGATGGATTAAGTGAAAGTTTCAATGCGCGAGGCGAGATGTTCGGATACGAGCGGCTGCTCAAAACCGTGGAAGCGCACGCTCATCTCTCTGCTGAACAGATCGCCGCCGAATTGCTCAAAGCAATTGCTCAGTTTACGCATGGCTACAAACAATCTGATGATCAAACGCTGGTCATTCTCAAACGCATGGTCAAGAGGTAGGCGAATCGAGCAAAAAGGGCTGGCGATTCAGGCGAGCGGTGCGCTAAGAATGGTATCGTAAAACATGAGCTCATATTCGTGGCTGAGGCGGATTGCGCGCGTGATCTGGATGCGTTGCGCGGGTTCGCTCTCCCGTTGCAGCAGTTGTTGATCAATGGGGGCGACCTTTGCTTCTAACGCTTTATGTCCCCAGAAAAATTCGATCTGTGTTTCTGTGAGGCCATAGTGTTTTATCAGGGCCGGTGCGATCCGCAGGCAGATCTGGATAAAGATATCTTCACTGGCACTGACGGCGGCCAGTCGTTCGCCAGGCGTCCCATACGCGAGCATCCAATAGAAATAGTTTGTCAGGGCCATACATCCGGCCAGGGGTTCAATCTGCTCGAAGTCCGAGCGTTGCAGGCCGACGGCCTCGCCGAAGCGGATCAAGATCTCATGTCCTCCCACCTTCGGGAGCAATTTGTTGATGAGCAACACCTGAGCGGCTATATCCGCCTCTCCGGCGATCGCAAGCGCGTCCAGGCGGTACATTTGCAGTACGACCAGAGCATCCTGTAGGGCGAACAGGCGGAGGCGTTCGATGGGAAGTGTTCCCTGCTCAATGTTGGTCCATAATGGATGGTATAGCAATTTCTGACGCAGTGTCGTCAGGTCTTCTGTGAGGAACGTATCTGCAAAACTCATACGAGATTCATCAATCCTTTTCTAAGGGGGTCGCGCCCCTTTCGCTCTTTTCTCTCTACTGTATCAGATCAACTTTCTTTTTTGCAACACAACCACGTTCACTCCCTGGTAGCAGGATCACTGGCGATCAGCGAGAGGAACGCGTCAATTTCTTCCGTTGAGGCTTCCATAACGAGCGCTTGCTCTAATTCTTCTGCCATGTGGGCAATCGTTGGCCTGAGAAAGATTGCTTGTAGCCTCAACTCAATCGCAAAGGCCGTGCGCACGCGCGCGATCACGCGAGAGGCCGAGAGCGAATGGCCTCCTAGCTCGAAGAAATTATCATAGACGCCGATCCGTTCTATTTCCAGTACGTCGGACCAGATCGCGGCAAGATCCTGTTCAAGCGAGGTGCGCGGTGCCACAAACGCTGCTTCGGGCAGGGATGCAGGGAGCTCCATTGTGAGCAATTGCTGACGATCGACTTTGCCATTTTGCGTGCTTGGGAGCACCTCTAGCAGGAGGAAGTGAGCCGGGAGCATATGGCCGGGAAGCTGTGTTTGCAGAAAGTGCCGTAGTTCCGCGATCGAGAATGCCTGTTGTTGATGCGGGACAAGATAAGCAACCAGACGTTTATCCGTCCCGGATGCGCTTTCACGGATCAGGACAACGGCATCGCGGACCGCTGGAGAGCGATGCAGGGCAATTTCGATTTCGCTGAGCTCGACGCGCATGCCACGAATTTTGATTTGATCATCATTGCGCCCGAGGTATTCCAGATTGCCATCGGGCAGATACCGCGCAATATCACCGGTTTTGTAGAGTCTTGCACCCGGACATGTGCTGTATCTATCAGGGATAAAGCGCTCGGCAGTCAATGCAGGCTGGTTATAGTATCCTCGCGCCAGACCCGCGCCACCGATATAGACCTCACCCGCGACGCCTCTGGGCGTCAGTTGCAGGTCCCGATCCAGAAGCAGGAGCCGGGTGTTGGCGATGGGCGTGCCGATTGGTGGCGTGGATGTTGCCCCCGGCTGTAGTCTGGCATATGTCGAGTAGGTGGTAGCTTCTGCCGGACCGTATAAATTGTAGATCGCAGTGATATGACTCAGCTGATACAGGTTTTGCACTAATGAGTTATGTAATGGCTCGCCTGCAAGATTAATCACGTGTGCCGTTTCAGGAATGGACTGGCGTTGTAGCAATTCAGTGATGGCAGAAGGCACCGTATTCAGTAACGTAATGTCCGCCGTGACTGGCTCATCCAAAAGGCTCAGGGCATTTTCCACCAGGATTACCTTGCCGCCATTACTGAGAGGCGTAAAGAATTCATAGACCGATAAATCAAAGTTGATAGATGTAGATGCCAATGTGCCAGCGGTTGCCTGTGGCTCATAGATGGTATGAGACCAGTGAATGAAGGTGACGACACTGCTATGGCGAATGCTCGCACCTTTAGGACGGCCAGTAGAACCTGAGGTATAGATGACATAAGCCAGGTTTTCTGGTTGCACTGTCGTGACGGGATTGTCATCGCGTTCGCACAAAAGCTCGCGACTGCTCTGGTCGAGTAGGAGATACTGGCCGGTATAGGCAGGAAAGAGGTCCTGTAAGTACTCCTGCGTCACTATGATCTGGAGCTGCGTATCTTCAAGCACGTATGCAAGCCGTTGCGGAGGATAGGTCGGGTCAAGAGGCACATAGGCTCCGCCCGCTTTGAGGATCGCCAGCATGCTGATGAAGAGTTCAGGCGTACGAGGCAAGCAGATACCGACGAGCGTTTCGGGTCCAACACCCAACCGTTGGAGAGAATGAGCGAGACGATTGGCGCGTTGATTGATGGATTGGTACGTGAGTTCTTGCGCATGAAAGCGCATGGCGACTGCACGTGGCGTGCGTGCGACCTGTGCTTCAACTAACTGATGCAGGCAGATATCGGGGGCAACGGTGATGGATTGTCGCTCGCTCAATGCCAGCAAGGCAGCTTCTTCGGCGGGGCTGATTACTGGCAACTGGTGGATGCTCTGCTCAGGCTGTGCGACAATACTTGTGACCATCCGCAACCATCCAGACGCCATGCGCTCAATGGTAGCGGATGTGAAGAGATCAGTGTTATAGACAAAGTGCCCGGCAATACACTGCTCGGCAGCAACCATTTCTAACGTAAGATCGAATTGCGCTGTGTGTTGTGCTAATGGGTGTGGGGCGAGTTGTAAATCACCTGACGTGATGCGCGCTGAGGGCTCACCCGCGAGAAATGCAGTGATTTCCCGCGCCTGACGGGCCTGTTGCAGGACGAACATGGTCTGGAATAATGGTGTTCTGCCAGGATGTCTGTCTGGTGCAAGCTGCTCTACCAGCAAGGGGAACGGGTAGTCCTGGTGCGCGAGAGCTGCAAGGACGGTTTGACGATTTTGTTGCAGGAACGTCAGGAATGGGAGTTGCCCGGAGACCTTTGCTCGTAAGACGATAGGATTGACAAAGTAGCCTGCAATTTGTTCTGTTTCGGCCCTATATCGGCCTGTGGTTGGAGAACCAATGAGAATATCTTCTTGACCTGTGTAGCGGTATAAGAGGATCTGAAAGGCGCTTAACAAAAAGGTATACAGTGTGATCCCCTGTGTTCTCAGAAGTGATTGTAATCGCTGTGTCAGCTCTGGATCAAGGGTAAATGCGTGTGTGGCTCCATGATATGTCTGTGCCGCGGGCCTGGGATGGTCCGCAGGCAACTGAAGTACTGGTAAATCACCAGAGAGTTGTTCTTGCCAGAAGGTTTGTCGCTGTTGGCTTTGTGGGCTCCTCAGCATATCGGCTTGCCAACGCACATGATCGCTATAGTGCCAGCGTACAGGAGGTAAGTTTACCGGTTTCCCTGCTTTCAACATCGAATAGCACTCCTGAAGCTCTTTGACCAGTTGTGTGAGTGTCCAGAGGTCGGCGATAAGATGGTGAATAACGAGCATGAGGACCTGCTCTTGCGCAGATCGTTTGAAGAGATAGAAACGTAAGAGCGGTCCTGTAGTCAGGTCGAATGGATGAGCGGCATACGCTTCGAGGGTTTTCTGTACACGTTCGTTATCCCATGTGGAGGCATCTTCCTCATGCAAGAACACCTCACCCTGAGGGTGTACTATCTGGACACCTGTACCATCTTGTGGCACAAATGTGGTGCGCAATGCTGCGTGACGATCCACCAGCGTTTGCAAGGCCCGACGCAGCAAGGTATGGTCAATATTCCCCAGGACACGAGCGGCCTGCGCAATGGTATAGGCGGTCTGCTCTGGTGCTAATTGCTGCACAAGCCAGAGCGCCTGCTGCCCCGGCGTAAGTGGAATTGCTGTTGCATCGTCTTGCTGCTCGTTTGTGGGTGGTAGCAGCGCAGGAACTGTGGGGCTATGCTCCAGTACAGCAAGAATTTCCGTACAGAGCTGAGTGAGCGTATCACCTTGAAGGAAGTTTGTGAGCGAGAGTTGTATGCCCAGAGTCGTTTCAATGCTACTTTTGAATTCCAGCGCCATGAGTGAGTCGAGCCCCAGCATACTCAGTGGTTGCTGGATATCAATCTGCTGCGGTGCAACATGGAAGATCCTGGCTGCCTGGTGTCGCAGGTACGATAGGATGAGTTGTTGGCGTTCATCCGCTGGCGTTTCTAACAGGATGCTGGCATCTAATTTCACTGCTGTTTCTGGCGCATCTGTATATGCTGTCTCCAGTATATTTGTGCCAACGAGAGATAAGGTACCGGCCTGAAATTGTTCTTTACAGGCGTGGCGTTGCATTTTTCCACTGGATGTCTTGGGAATACTACCCGGGCGTACAAGCACGATAGCATACGCCTGAAGCTCATGGTGTTCTGCGATAGCCTGACGAACGCTGTTCGCTATTTCGTCAACCGCAAGGTTTCGATGCTGGCGTTCAATCTCATACACGAGAACCAGTCGTTCCTGCTCCTCAGCTTCGATAGAGAACGCGGCACCATTTCCAGGTCGCAAGGCACTATGCGCCAGCTCCGCAGTTCGCTCAATATCCTGAGGATAGTGATTGCGCCCTCTGATGATAATCATGTCCTTGAGTCTACCAGTAACAAACAGTTCCTCGTGATGGAGAAATCCCAGATCTCCTGTACGCAGGAATGGACCTTCTCCTGTGCTTGCAAGTGTGGCCTGGAATGTCCGGGTAGATTCTTCTGTCCGATTCCAGTAGCCCTGTGCGTTGCTTGATCCGGCGACCCAGATTTCCCCCACCTCTCCTGATGCGCATTCGATCATCTGCTGGGGATCGACAACGATGATGCGTGGATAGTGTTGTGGATTTCTGCGATAACCTACCAGTGTCTGCGCATCTTGCTCATCGGCCGCAACGGCGACACCGTGATTTTGCTTGAGTTCATTGGACGAGAACGTACGTGTAATCGGTTGGGCAAGTTTATTGCTCCCGGCGACGAGAAGTGTGGTCTCTGCAAGGCCATAGCAGGGATAAAATGCCTGGGGGTTGAAACCACTGGGGGCAAAGACGCTGGCGAAATGCGAGAGTGTTTCGCTCCGAACGGGTTCCGCGCCGTTAAAGGCAACCTCCCAACTGCTCAGGTCCAGTTCCGCAAGCTGTTCCGGGGTCACCGAACGGGCGCAGAGGTCATAGGCAAAATTTGGGCCACCGCTGGTGGTTGCTCTTGTGCGTGAGATAGCCTGTAGCCAGCGTATTGGGCGCTGAAGAAATGCGGCTGGTGACAGCAGTGTCACGGGAAATCCTCCATACAGAGGTTGAAGGATACCACCGATCAAACCCATATCATGATATGGTGGAAGCCAGGAAACGCCGCGACTTTCAGCCGCATGTCCAAAACGTTGATAGATCAGTTCCAGGTTTTGGAGCAGGTTCTCATGCGTGAGCATTACGCCCTTTGGCGTACCCACCGAGCCGGATGTATACTGGAAAAATGCCAGCGTATCTCCGGTTACCTCTGGATCACGCCATTGCGCATGGAGGGTTGGAGCGATGCTATCGGTCGCTAACCATTGCAGCGCTGCCAGATCCGGCAAGTGCGTCAGACGTTGTTGCAGATCAGAGATAATCTGGCTGGTTGTCAGCACAAATGTTGCGCGTGAATCTGCTACCAGTGCCTGTAAGCGTGGCATCGGTCTGCGTGGATGGGGAGGATAGGCCGGAATAGCAATCGCTCCCGCATACAGGCATCCCATGAAAGCCGCAAGGTAGTCCAGACCGGGAGGATAGAGGAGCAACACACGCGTCCCTGCCCCGCCCGCATTTTGGAGAAGTGCCGCAATTGAGCGCACCCGGGTATCGAGTTCTCCATAGGTAAGCTGAATTTCGCTTTCCTGACCATCTGTAAGGAACGTATATCCATGTCGCTGAGATTGCGTGCGTGCCTGTGAACGTAACATCTCAACCAGGGTCGCGTATTTTGTATTCATGAGTTTGCTGAGACTCTTTTGCATAGTTCTGTATGTATCCCTGCTACTACAAGTAACTGGCGAGCAGTTGCGTATTAGGTCTGTGGATCAAAGAATAGTGATCGCCCTGTAAACTATAGATGCGTAGCTTTCCCTTCACCAGTTTCCTCCAGCCTAAAGACGGCTCCTGCCCCTTGCCCTGCAATTCTTCTTCTGTACTACAAATGATCATGTTCCCGGCATACGCTTTAGGCCGATAGGTTCGCCCTACTTTGTAGTTCATGCGGAAGATAGCAAAGAGTGAGGCGAACTGCTCAATGTCAGTATTTCCGGGCACGATGCCTAGCTGTTTGATCTGTTTGAACACAAGTTGCAATTGTTCCTGCTGCTCAAGCTGATTTAACGTAGCCATGAATGATTTTGCATCCTGGATATTTAGTTGGGGCAATTGCTGGTTTTGTTGCGCTGAGATGCCAGTGAGCGAGCTACCAATCAGATGGTACACAAACTCTGTTAATAATTCTGTATAGTTACTGGTTATGCGCATCTTTTTCAGCGGAACTCTACTGCCAAGGAGGATCAATTGCTCAACCTGTTCACCCTGCCTGGAAAGTTGTTGGGCCATTTCAAAGGCGACCACTCCTCCCATCGACCAGCCGCCCAGTCGGTATGGTCCCGCAGGTTGCACGCTTTTCATGGCTGCGATATAGCAAGTCGCCATCTCTTCAACGCTTTCAAGTGCTCGGGTTTCTCCCTGGAGACCGGGCGCTTGAAAACCGTAGACAGGTTGGTCTGGTCCCAGGGCGCGAGCCAGTTCCAGGTAACAATGGACGGTTCCCCCGATAGGATGCACCAGGAAGAGCGGGGTCAACTCACCCGCCGTTTGTATTGGCACCAGGGGCAATGATTGGTTCGCAATAGTCGGCTGGCGGAGCAGATCTGCTAAATGTTCGATGCTTGGATTCTCAAACAGTGTAATCAATGGCAGGACCTGCCCGAATTGCTTCTCAATCCGTTGCATTACTTGTAAGACTAGAAACGAATGTCCACCCAGCGTGAAAAAGTCATCGGTCACGCCGATCGGTCGGGTTTTCAGGACGTGTTCCCAGATCTGTACAAGCTGAAATTCCAGCATATCACGCGGCGGCACATGTGCTCGCTGTGAAGCCTCCTGATGGGAACCTGAGCGCAGCAACTGCTCACGATCAACTTTTCCATGCACCGTTAATGGGAAGGCCGCAAGCTGCGTAATGTGCGCGGGTATCATATAGGCTGGCAGCTGTTTGCGCAGGAAGTCCTGTAGCTCAGCAGCTGTACATTCCGTCTGCGGATCTCCAATGACATAGCCGACAAGCTGCGCTTCATGGGAGGTATCGCTTGCCTGAACGATCGCATCCACTACTGCCGGGTGCTTTCGCAAAGCAGTTTCGATCTCCCCGGCCTCAATGCGGAAGCCGCGCACTTTGATTTGTTGATCGTTGCGTCCACGAAATTCAATGGTGCCATCTGCTCTGTAGCGCACAACATCACCCGTACGATACATCCTGCTATATTCTGGCTCTGAGCCTCTCGCAAAAGGATTAGGGAGAAACCTTTCCGCCGTCAGATCTGGACGATTATAATAACCACGAGCAAGACCATGACCGCTGATATATAGCTCTCCCCAGACTCCAACGGGAACAGGAGAGAGGTGCTGATCTACGATATACAGGCGCATATTGCGAATCGGACGGCCTATTGGCACACTGCCACTCACATCCGGTTGCGTGTTATCTGTATAGAGGTAGGTGCAACATCCTACCGTTGCTTCTGTAGGACCATATTCGTTGATGAGTTTCGTATCAGGTGCAAAGGTCTTCCAGAAGCGCAGATCTTGCTCCAGCAAAGCTTCGCCGCCAATGATAAACGCTCCTGTCAGATCTTTGGCTTTCTGTGGCGTGACTTGTTGACCCAATAATGCCAGATGTGCTGGCGTTATTTTGATGATGTTGAGTTGCTTATCCGTTTCAGACAATTGCAGCAGGGCATCGACACGTTGCTCCTCCGGGAGCAGGATGACACGCTGGCCGACCAGAAGTGAAGGAAACAGGCTGGTGATGGTAAGATCAAAGCCAATGGACGAATGGAGCGGTGCCCCTTGCCCCCTCATGACAGGATAGTTCTTGATGCACCAGGATACGTAGTTCAGTAATCCTTGATGTTGCAGCATTACGCCTTTGGGATTGCCAGTCGAACCAGAGGTGTAAATGATGTAGGCGAGATTGGCAAGTGTGGCGCGAGCGTCTGGATTCGTCTCAGCTTCATGCCAGATGGTTTCGTCTGCATTGTCCAGGCAGATCATGCTGGTGGCCCATTCAGGATAGCGCTCCCGAATGTGTTGTTGTGTCAGGAGAATGGATATCTGTGCATCGCCAAGCATATACACAAGTCGTTCCTCTGGATAGGTTGGATCGAGAGGGAGATACGCTCCACCAGCTTTCAGGATGCCCAGGATACCAATGACCATTTCTATTGATCTGTTCAAGCATAACCCTACCGTGACTTCTGG
>DATJHM010000282.1:0-20556 GCA_035493895.1 Ktedonobacteraceae bacterium | reverse complement strand
GGGGGACAGCGCCAACGTCTGGCGATTGCGCGCGCACTGGCGCATGCACCCGCCATCCTGTTGATGGATGAGGCAACCAGCGCCCTGGATGTGATTACGGAGCAAAAAGTAGAGCAAAATCTGCGCACGTTAGGCTGTACGCAAATGATCATTGCGCACCGCTTGAGTACGGTGCGCAATGCTGATCGTATCCTGGTGATCGAGGAGGGAATGCTCGTCGAACATGGGACACACGAGCAACTGATCAAGCAAAACAAGTATTATGCTCGTTTGATCCGCAGTCAGGTAGCCACAGGCGACATGAAAGCGGACTAAGCAAACGATCACAGGCTGTTATTGCAATTAGTCGTGATAGTACTCGTTGCAATAGCAGCAGTAGTGATGCTCATGATGATGATGGTGCTGACAATGGTGATGATTGTGGTGATGATGATGGTGGTGACCACCATGTGCGCCAGAGACCTGCTCCAGATCCTGTTCATTCAATTCGCTCATGTTTTCCTGCTCGGGCTGAAGGGGCTCATTGTTCTCGTTATTTTTGTTACGGCGGCCAAACATGGTTGTTTCCCTTTCTTTTGCTTGTACAGTAGAAAAAAGATTTTTCCACTACCTACGCGCTATTTGCTCGTAGTCACAACATTTCTTTGTTCTGTGGATAGTATAGCTTTTTATAGTTCTTTACACTAGCGTCCGCATCACAGATTCTTTGTGATGCCCCTCACTTATTTTTGCGCTTTCAGCACTTTTCCCGTTCTCTTCAGTAGAGTCCTCTGCGCATTGAGCAAATTTTGAGGATTTTCTCATTTCCCAATAGCCCCTTTTGAGACATTCTCGATTACAGTAATCTAGAGAGGATTCTCATTTCTGCGACTGGCTTTTTATATTTTTTACTCATGGATAGAGCTCATCTGCATATCGTGCGCTCTTTTCCGCCTCCATAGGTTGCCTGTATACCCAAGAAAGAGTCAACTATGAGTTCTACACCTGCTACCACCACGATTGCAGCCATTACTGATGGCACCTGGCAACGCTATCTCTGGGATAGTCTGCTGGCATTCGTGGGCACGTTGATAACGACGCTCATTATCTATGCGTTCCATCTCTACCCACTTATTCCTAATATCTCGATTGTCTACCTGCTGATCGTGCTGGTGCTGGCAAGCACACGAGGCAAATATGCGGCAATTCTGGCCTCGATTGTAGCCTCACTGCTCTTCGATTTCTTTCTTGTCCCCCCGATCTTCACCTTTACGATTTATCGACCCGAAGAATGGCTTGCGCTCTTTATCTTCCTGGTCGCCGCAGTGCTGACGGGGCAACTGGCGGTGATGCTCCGTCACCGTGCAGAAGCGGCCCATCGCCAGGAGCAGGAGACGCGTATTCTTTACGAGCTGGTACGCACGACGGCGGCGCAAACCAAAGCGGAACAACAACTGCAAAATCTGGCGGAGTCGCTCGTGACGGTTTTCAGTCCCTGGGGCATTCGCGAATGTGCCATTTTTTTGCCCGATACGCAAGGACAACTGACACCACTTGCACGCGCCCCGCACGCCGAAAGTCCCCAGACGTTCTCCAATGATGAGCTGGCAACGATTGCGCAGGTCTGGAAAACCGGGCACACGCTCGGCCTGTACGATATGGCGCAGACCCGCCCGGCTGCACACGGTGGGATTTCGCGCGTGGTAATTCCTAGCACGACGCTGCAAAAGACAACGCATATTCGCGTGCTGCCTCTGAAAACCGGCACGCGCGTGGTGGGCGTCCTGCGCCTGCGCATTCACGGCGGTCCTCTCAGTTACTCGGAAGAAGCGCACTTGACGGAGGAACAGGAACGAGTCGATCCGCGTACCACCTTCTTCTGGACCTTCCTCGATCAGGCCACGGCAATCATAGAGCTGGCACGTCTGCGCCGTGAGAGCCTGCAAATCGAGATTTTACAGAAGACCGACGCGTTGCGCGCCGCGCTGCTTTCTTCCGTCTCTCACGATTTACGCACCCCGCTCTCCTCGATTAAGGCGGCCGCCAGCAGTCTACAACAAAAGGACGTGCATTGGGATGAGGAGGCGCAAAGCAGCTTTGCCGCGACGATTGAGCGCGAAGCTGACCGTTTGAATCGGCTTGTGGGCAATCTCTTAGATATGTCTCGTATTGAAGGAGGAGCATTGAAGCCTGAGAAAGATCTGTACGCCATCAACGAGCTGGTAAGCGACGTATTGCAGCGCATGCAGCCGCTCTTGAAAGATCGCCCCATCGAGACGACCCTGCCGGACGATCTGCCACTCCTCGATTTTGACTATATGCAAATGGATCAAGTACTGACCAATCTGGTCGAAAATGCCGTACGTTATACGCCCCCGGGCTCGCCCATTGATCTCAGCGTGGAGCGCAAGGTCCAGGAGGTAGAGATCCGGGTGGCAGATCGCGGTCCGGGTATTCCCGAAAAGGACCTGGAGCGCGTCTTCGATAAATTTTATCGCGTCCAGCAGAAGACGCCGGGGCGCGGCTATCCAATGGGCACGGGCCTGGGTCTGGCCGTTTGTAAAGGTCTCGTCGAGGCAAACGGAGGGCGCATCTGGGCAGAGCCTCGCCCGGGCGGAGGCGTCATTTTTACCGTCACACTGCCTATACCCATTCAACTTTTTCTCACACAGGTCATCCAGGGAGCACAATGATGAGCAAACAAGGAGCACGCATTCTTATTGTCGACGACGAAGTTGAGATTTTACGCGTTTTGCGGCGCAGTCTCGCGGCTCAGGGATATCAGATCTATACGATTAGCGACGGTAGCGAGGTCATGGAAGCGCTCATACGCCATCGCCCAGATCTCTTGCTGCTCGATCTGGGGCTGCCAGGCATGAATGGTCTGGATGTCTGTCGGCAGGTACGTGGGGAATCACAGGTCCCCATTATCGTACTTTCCGTGCGCGATAGTGAACATGATAAAGTTCAGGCCCTTGAGCTGGGGGCCGATGACTATATCGCCAAGCCGTTCGGCATGCAAGAGGTGCTGGCCAGGGTGCGCGTAGCGCTGCGCCATCTTGCACAGATGCAGGCCAACAACGCCAGCCAGACACGTATCGTCATAGCGGGATTGGAAGTTGACCTCTCACAGCGCCTCGTCTATCTGCAAGGTCAGAACGTGCAGTTGACGCCAACAGAATACGATCTGCTCAAAGTCTTCATCACGCATCGCGGCAAAATCGTCACGCGCCAGATGCTTCTCCATCTCGTCTGGGGCGAGCATGCTCCATCGCGCTTGCACAGCTTACACGTGTATGTGGCCCAGCTCCGGCGCAAGATCGAGCCTGATATCAATCACCCCTACTTTATTCTGACCATACCCGGCATCGGCTATCGTTTCCGCGAAGAGACAGAGGCGGCTGAAACATACCTCTCGGAAGCATTTATCGATTCATCCAGTCGTCACAATAAAATCACAAGATAAGATTCTTGAGTATTTTTTGATAATTATCATCTAGACCCATATACACAATTGAGCAAACTCAGGCTACACTTAAGACGTCAAAGAAGTATCTCTCGTGAGATTACCGAATTGATAAGAGAAAGAAGGAGAGTGAGTATGTTGGGAGCACGTATCTTGCTGGTAGAGGATGATAGTGTCCTGTCCGATCTGGTGCGGCGTAACCTTGAAGCACGCGGGCACGAAGTCCGCATTGCGAACGATGCGGACAGTGCGCTCACCCGGCTTCAGGATGCACAATTTGATCTCGTGATCCTGGATATCAATCTCCCAGACCATACCGGCTGGGATGTATTACGCTGTGCTCAGCGCAATCACTCGCTTCTTCCACAAATGATTGATGGGCATGCTTCTGTGCTGCCCGTCATCGTCTTATCCGCCGTGCGTATCAGTCCGTCACGGCTGGCAGAGTTTCATCCGTTGGCCTACTTGCCAAAGCCATTTCCCATGGACGCGCTTTTGCGTCTGGCAGCGGAAGCGGCAGAACGGCGCGAAGCTCATTTTACAGCGTAAACCGCAGATGGCGCAGATAAGCAGCAATATCACGTAAATAAGGAGAATCCATACAGGAAGCGCCCATCAATTCCTGCATACAAGGAAACGTCTATGGGCGCGATTCATCTGCGCCCGGGTAATAATCAAAGGAGGCATCCATGCTCGATCTCCTGGTTGTCGTCGTCACGATTGTGTTTTTTGCGTTACTGGTTGGTTTTGCTCTTGCCTGTGAACGTCTGTAGGAGAATAAAATGGGCAATTCAAGCATTGAATATATTCTAGTCGGCATTATTGCATTTATTGTTATCATTTATCTGGTTGTCGCATTACTGGCACCGGAAAAGTTTTAATTGCACGACTATTATGCTTTTTAAGGAGAACTTCTATGCCTGTATGGGTCAATAGTGGTCTACAGGTGCTGGTGTACGTAGTCATTCTCTTGCTTATCACCAAGCCGCTGGGCCTGTATATGCTCAAGGTCTTTGCGGGTGAGCGTACCTGGCTCTCACCAGTGCTGGTCCCGGTTGAGCGTCTTTTTTACCGTCTCTGTGGCGTCGATGCAGAGAAAGAACAGAAATGGACCGAGTATGCGATTGCGATGCTGATCTTCAGCGTCGTTGGCATGCTCCAGGTCTATCTTCTCCAGCGTACACAGCAGTGGCTACCCCTGAATCCACAGGGCATGAGCGCAGTAAGTCCGCAGCTTGCATTTAATACGGCAGCAAGCTTTACGTCCAATACCAACTGGCAGGCATACGGCGGTGAGCAGACGATGAGCTATCTGACACAGATGGCGGGTCTGGCGTTCCATAACTTTACTTCAGCTGCGACTGGTATTGTGCTGGCGACGGCATTTATTCGCGCGCTGGTGCGCCGCAGTGCCCAACATCTTGGCAATTTCTGGGTCGATCTGACTCGTTGTATACTCTATATTCTGCTTCCTATATGTATTGTGGGCGCGCTCGTCCTGATCTCACAGGGCGTTATTCAAAACTTCAACCCATATACTGTCGTCCATACATTAGAAGGAACGCAACAGGTTATCGCGCAGGGGCCGGTCGCATCGCAGGAGTTCATCAAGGAGTTCGGCACAAACGGTGGTGGCTTCTTTAATGCGAACTCGGCGCATCCCTTTGAGAACCCAAACGTGCTGACCAATATGGTTGAGATGCTCGCCATTTTCGCCATCCCTTCCGGTCTCGTCTACATGTTTGGCAGGATGGCTGGCGATACGCGCCAGGGCTGGGCGATCCTGGCCGCGATGATGATCATTTTCTTGATTGGTGCTGCGATCACGATTGGCGCTGAACAGGCGGGGAATCCCTTGTTGACGAAAGTGGGCGTGGATCAGGCGGCTACGGCCTATCAAGGGGGCGGCAATATGGAGGGGAAAGAGGTGCGTTTCGGCATCACCCAATCGGCCCTCTTTACCACGATTACAACAGATGCATCCTGTGGTGCGGTCAATAGCTTCCTTGATAGCTATACGCCTATCGGTGGCATGATCCCGCTGACAAATATTGCGCTCGGTGAGGTGGTCTTTGGCGGAGTTGGATCAGGTCTCTACGGCATGTTGATCTTTGCCATTCTGGCGGTGTTTATCGCGGGCCTGATGGTTGGACGCACGCCGGAATACCTGGGCAAGAAAATAGAGCAAAAGGAGATGAAGATGGCAGCGCTGGCCATTCTGATCCTGCCCGCCTCTATTCTGCTCTTCACGGCGGTGGCGTCTGTATTGCCTGCGGGCATCAGTTCCATCACCAATCCCGGTCCACATGGCCTGACGGAAATGCTCTATGCCTATACATCTTCCACAGGCAACAATGGTTCGGCGTTTGCTGGCCTCTCCGCAAACACGAATTTCTATAACTGGACGACCGGATTTGCGATGTTGATTGGCCGCTTCGCCTTTGTGATCCCGGTGATGGCGCTGGCAGGCTCGATGGTACGTAAGAAGGTAGTGCCCGCCGGTCTGGGAACGTTCCCCACGACGGGGCCACTCTTCGTGGTTCTACTCATAGGGATTGTCGTTATTGTGGGTGCCCTGACGTACTTCCCGGCCTACGCGCTGGGTCCGATCGTTGAGCAGTTACAGATGCTTGCGGGAAAGGTGGTCTCTTAAAAAGATGAGTATGAGCACTCTGGAAACAAAGCCGGTCAAAGTACGCCGCAAAAGCAGTGTTTCCATCTTCAATTCTTCTATTCTCCGGCGCGCAGTGGTCGATTCGTTCAAAAAGCTCGATCCGCGCTGGCAGGCAAAAAATCCGGTGATGTTTGTGGTGGAGGTCGGCAGTGCGATTACGACGATCGAGTTCATCCGCTTCCTGATTAGCTCTGGCTTCGGTGCGGAGACGGTCTTCGTGCTGGGCGTGACGATCTGGCTCTGGTTCACAGTTCTCTTTGCCAACTTTGCCGAGGCCATGGCCGAGGGCCGTGGGAAGGCACAGGCGGATACGCTGCGTAAAGCACGCACGACGACGATGGCGAAACGCCTCAGGACGCCCGATCACACGAGCGCATTTGAAGAGGTGGCGGCCCCCGATCTGCGCAAAGGGGATCTATTGCTGGTCGAGGCGGGGGATGTGATTGCGGGCGACGGTGAGGTGATCGAGGGGGTGGCCTCGGTCGATGAGTCGGCGATTACGGGTGAGTCGGCTCCGGTGATCCGTGAGAGCGGAGGTGATCGCAGTGCGGTCACTGGCGGCACACGTGTCCTGTCCGACTGGATTATTGTCAAGGTCACGGCCAATCCCGGCGAGACCTTTCTGGATCGCATGATCGCGCTGGTCGAGGGGGCCGCGCGGCAGAAGACGCCGAACGAGATCGCGCTAAATATTCTGATTGCGAGCCTGACGATCATTTTCTTGCTGGTGGTCATTTCGCTGGAGCCGTTCGCGATCTATTCGGGCCAGGCCGTCCCGGTGGCGACATTGATTGCGCTGCTCGTCTGTCTGATCCCCACGACGATTGGCGGCCTGCTTTCTGCGATCGGTATCGCGGGCATGGATCGTATGGTACAGCGCAATGTGCTGGCGATGAGCGGTCGTGCGGTCGAAGCGGCGGGGGATGTCGATGTGCTCTTGCTGGACAAAACCGGCACGATCACGCTGGGTAATCGCATGGCGAGCCGCTTCATCCCGCTGAGTGGCGTTGCGGAAAACGATCTGGCACATGCGGCGATGCTCTCCAGTCTCTCCGATGAGACGCCGGAGGGACGCTCGATCGTGACGCTGGCAAAAGAGAATTATCATCTCGCAGCTGAAGATGTCACCGTTTCGGCGTTCATCCCCTTCTCCGCGCAGACCCGCATGAGTGGTGTGGACCTGAGCAGCAATGGTTCTGCACTCTCGATCCGCAAAGGTGCCTCCGAATCGGTTGCCAATTACGTCAGGGAACATGGAGGAAATAGTAGCACTGAGTTAGAAGATATCGTCAACTCGGTGGCGAGAGGTGGCAGTACGCCGCTGGTGGTGGCGGAGAATGGCGCAAACAGTGCCCGCGTGCTGGGCGTGATCGAGCTGAAGGACGTCGTCAAGAGCGGCATGCGCGAACGCTTTGACCAGTTGCGTAAGATGGGTATTCGCACGATTATGATTACCGGCGACAATCCTCTGACCGCAGCGGCCATCGCAAAAGAGGCAGGCGTGGATGATTTTCTCGCGCAGGCCACACCAGAGACAAAGATGAAGCTTATTCGTGAGCAGCAGAATGGTGGTCGTCTGGTCGCGATGACCGGAGACGGCACGAATGACGCTCCGGCGCTGGCGCAGGCAGATGTGGGCGTGGCAATGAACACGGGCACGCAGGCAGCGAAAGAGGCGGCCAATATGGTCGATCTCGACTCGAACCCGACCAAGCTCATCGAGGTGGTCGAGGTGGGCAAGCAGTTGCTGATCACGCGTGGCGCGCTGACGACGTTCAGTATCGCGAATGACGTTGCTAAATACTTCGCGATCATTCCCGCCGCATTCGCAGCCACGTATCCCGAGCTGAATGCGCTCAACGTCATGCATCTGGCGACGCCTTATAGCGCAGTGCTTTCCGCCGTCATCTTCAATGCATTGATTATTATCATCTTGATCCCGCTGGCATTGCGCGGCGTCAAATATCGAGCCATCGGCGCTGGAGCCCTGCTCCGCCGCAATCTGCTCATCTATGGTCTGGGTGGCATCATCATCCCGTTTATAGGCATTAAGCTCATCGACATGATTCTGGTCGGCTTACATCTGGTCGGGTAAGGGAGAAACACTATTATGCAACTTGCAGTCAAATCAATTCGTCCGGCAATTGTGATTACGATCCTTTTCGTGATCCTGGTTGGCCTGATCTATCCCGGGGTTGTCACGGGCCTGGGGCAGCTTCTCTTCCCCTATCAGGCCAATGGCAGCCTGATGAAGGTCAACGGGAAGGTGATCGGCTCCGATCTGATCGGTCAGTACTGGACCTCGCCCCGCTACTTTCACGGTCGCCCTTCCGCAACCCTGTCGGACAATGGCAGCCAGTCTCAGCCCTACAATGCGGAAAACTCGGGTGCCTCGAATCTCGGGCCGACCAATAAAACGCTGATCACGACAGTACAGCAGCGGGTGACCGCCCTGCAAAAAGAGAATCCAGGCGTCCCGATCCCGGCCGATCTGGTGACAAGCTCCGGCTCCGGCCTTGATCCTGATATCTCGCCAGAAGGGGCCTACTTCCAGGCTCCGCTGGTTGCCAGGGAACGTGGTCTGAGCCTGAACCAGGTTAATCAGTTGATTGCCAGTCACACTACTGGCCGCTTCCTGGGGATCTTCGGCGATTCCTATGTAAATGTGTTGAATTTGAATCTTGCTCTGGATCAGCTCAAGGCGTAATATATGTAGAGACGCGGAACGGCGGGGAACGCGGATCGGTGGGGAACGCGGATCGGCATTCGAGGTGGCCGGGGGGACGCGGATCGGTGGGGAACGCGGATCGGCATTCGAGGTGGCCGGGGGGACGCGGATCGGCGGGGAACGCGGATCGGCATAAAGCCCGATCCCTACCTCTGCAAATGGGCGAGAGGGTCGTGGGAGGGAATGGACCCGGTTTGTCTATGCGGGCGGCGATGGCCGCTCGCGTCGTTCGTTATTGTATCGAGAAATTTATGAGCGAAGATTCAACAAATCGTGAGGAAGAGGGGCGACCCGATCCCGAAGAGCTCCTCAGGCGCTACCATCTGCGCGATAGCGACCTGCAATACGTACCTCCCGACCAGGAGGATGATGACGACGCTCGCCCGGCTCGTAAGCGTCCGGGTGAGCGTGGGCATCTGCGCGTCTATCTTGGCTCGGTGGCCGGAGTAGGCAAGACCTATGCGATGCTCAACGAAGGGCAACGCCGCAAAGCGCGCGGCACCGATGTCGTGGTTGGTTATGTCGAGACACATAAGCGTCCACAGACCGAGGCGCAGTTGCGGGACCTTGAGGTGATCCCGCGCAAGAAAATCACCTATCGCGGCGTGACCCTGGAAGAGATGGATACCGAGGCAATTATCGCGCGCCATCCCGATGTCGTGCTGGTCGATGAGCTGGCACATACCAACGTGCCCGGCTCAAAACACACGAAACGCTATCAGGACGTTGAGGAACTACTGAATGCGGGCATCGATATCGTGACGACGCTCAACATTCAGCATCTTGAGAGCCTCAATGATATGGTCGCGAGCATTACCGGCGTCCTCGTGCGTGAGACGCTGCCGGATCGCATTCTGGATCAGGCGGACGAGGTCGAGCTTATCGATATTTCACCAGTTGCTCTCCGCCAGCGCATGCGACACGGCAATATTTATCCGGCGGAACGCATCGAGCCTGCGTTGAGCAATTTTTTCCGCGAGGGCAATCTGACCGCACTACGCGAAATCGCCCTGCGCCGCACCGCCGAAAAGACCGAGTCGCAGCTTCAGCGCTATATGGACGAGCACAATATCAACCAGCTCTGGCCTGCAAGTGAGCGTGTCCTGGTGGGCTTCGATCACCGCCCCTATTCGCGGCGTGTGATCCGCGATGCCTGGCGGCTCGCGCATGGTCTGCATGCAGACCTGATTGCGGTCTATATCCAACCGGCGGGCTATCTCGCACTTACGACCCGGCTCATCAGTTTCCTCAAGTATGGTCAGAATGCGCCCCAGCAGCGTGAGCTGGCTCGCCAGCGCTTAGAAGAGCATGCGCTGCTGGCCGAAGATCTGGGTGCTGAAGTTCTCCGTTGCAGCAGTAGCGATATTGCGAAGACATTCGTCGAAGTCGCCCGAGAACATCAGGTCACACAGATCGTGCTGGGACAGCCCACGCGCAGCCGTTGGGAAGAGATTCTCCGTGGCTCAATCATCAACCGCTTGCTGCGTTTGAGCACTGATATCGATATCCATCTTGTACCAAACAGCAAAAAAGCAGAGGAATGAGAGGCTGAACAGCTTTTATTACCTTCACTTCGCAGTAGCATTGTACAGAATAGCTATAGCTTCGCATTTGCAGGTACGATACGATATACCTATAACTATGGCTTCTACTGCTTTTTGCGTAGGATATTTGTCACATATAACCGGGGATTAACAAAAATTTAAAAGGGGTGCTCTATAATTTTTATAGATGTAAAAGTCTATAGACGATATTTAGAGTAGATAGAATAGCAATGGCGCATTCGGAGAGAGAACAGGCAGAAATTTGGCACAACATATTTTCTCACGATCTTCTTTCACACATTCGCCGCCCATCACGCGCCTGCGTCAGTATAAAAATGGGCTGATTGCTCTCCCTATCAGTGTCCGCCTGACACTTGGCTTTCTCGCAGCGGCTTTTATTGCCTCAGCAGTGACAGGCGTCATGGGCGTACAGCGGATGCAACTTCTCAGCCAGCAAGCAATATTCTACCATGCACTGCTCGATCAGACGATCGATCTCTCCGACAATGCCGACGATCTCCTGTTGATGAACAGTGAAATGCACTTCCTCCTCAATGAAGCGGATACCTCTCAGCCTTCAACAGAAACAATCCTTACCGCTAAAGGGGCGTTGCAAACCCTCTCTCAACGCTATGATCAGGTTCTGCGCAATTATACGACCCACCAGTTGCTGGCAAATTATCCCAACCAGTCAGCGCTCTTTAGCAAAGAAAAATGGAACGCACTGGTTACCCAGCAAAAGAGCCTGCTTGATAGTACATTGCGCTCCTGGCAGTTCTACGCGGCTGCGCAGTCACGGGTACTCAATACCTTTGATGCGGGCGATCTCGCCCAGGCCAGAGAAGTTGAGCGGATTCAGGCCGAGCCGCTGCAAAGTGATGCCCTGAGCTCGCTGCATCAGCTGATGCAATTTCATCGCTATCTCGCCAGTACAGCCCAGGACGCGGCAGAAGCAGACCAGCAAAATCAACTCTCGCTCACCATACAAAGCTCCCTGGTGGTCTTTCTGAGCATCCTGATCATCGGCTGGGCCATCTCGCGCACGCTTGTTCCACGCCTCAGACGGCTGCAACATGTCACCCACGCGATAGAGACTGGCAATCTGGAGGCGCGGATCCCCATTTATGGTCGCGACGAAATCGCGCAAGTATCGATGTCCGTAAATACAATGCTTGAGACAATCGTCGCCGATAAGCAGATCGCGCTCGCCTACGAACAGCAGCGCCAGCTCAATCAGATGAAAGATCAATTCCTGATCAATGTCAGTCACGAGCTACGTACGCCGCTGACGCAGGTCTTTGGCTACCTTGAATTGCTGAGCTCTTATGCCGCGGATCTGGATAGCGATACAAAGTCTATGTTTATCAATAATGCCAAGGAGGGCTGCCAGGAACTCATGCATCTGGTGACCACCGTCCTGGATGCGACCTCAGTGAAGAGCGACATCAAGCCGCCGACGATTAGCAGCATCTCGATTGAACAGGCAGTGAACAACGTACTCACTACATTTTCGCCACAACTGACGCAAGAGTACGATGTGCATCTGGAGATCCCGGCTGGCTGTACGGCCATGGCCGATCCAGCGTATTTTCGGCAGGTCATGCGCAATCTCATCGGCAACGTGCTCAAATACGTACCCACACAGACAGCGCTGACCGTGTGTGCAACGCAGCACGAGAATACGGTGCAAATCAGTATCAAAGACACCGGTCCGGGCATTCCCCCTGCCGAACAATCGCTGCTCTTTCAAAAATTTATCCGCTTGCAACGCGATCTCTCTGGCAACGTGCGCGGCACCGGGCTGGGACTCTATATCAGTCAGCGCTTAGTTGAGTCAATGCATGGGAAAATCTGGGTGGAGAGCGCCGGGATTCCTGGCGAGGGCAGTTGTTTTTGCTTTACGCTGCCCGCAAACGACTCAGATCTCACGTTTCAATAACAGGTCTCGTATGCGGCTATACGAAAAAACCGGCCCATCTTTGCAGACAAAGACGGGCGCAAACTGGCAGTGTCCACAGAAGCCGATGGCACACTTCATGTTGCGTTCCAGAGAGAGAAAAATATGCGTTGCCGAAACGCCGCACTTCTCCAGCTCGGCTGCGGAGAAACGCATCATGACTTCGGGGCCACAGATCAGTGCCAGCGTCTTATGCGGCTCAAACGAGGCGCGGGAGATAAGCCGTGTGACCACGCCGACGCTCCCGCGCCAGTCGCTGCTGGCCCGATCGACAGTCACAGCGACATCGAGATCCAGGTGCGCTCGCCAGCGCTCACATTCTTTCCGATAGAGAATATCCTCCGGCGTGCGTGCGCCATAGAGCAGGGCAACACGCCGATAGTGCTCTCGTTGCGCAAGAATGTGGTACATTGCAGAGCGCAAGGGGGCCAGGCCCAGCCCGCCTGCGATAATGACCAGATCCATGCCTTCCGCCTGTGCAAGGGGCCAGGGGATGCCAAATGGTCCCCGTACGCCAAGCATGTCTTTCGGCTTCAGCGCCTGAAGTGCGCGCGAGACAGTTCCGACGGCGCGAATCGTATGGGTCAATGGCCGCTGCCTGCCGGGGTCGCCGCTGATCGAGATCGGAATCTCGCCGACGCCAAACGCATAGAGCATATTAAACTGTCCGCAGGCAAAGGGAGGAATAGCGTCGCCATCAACCGGTTCGAGGTCGAGCGTGAACGTATCATGCAGTTCGTCTCGTCTCCGTTGCACGCGGTAGCGCCGTGGCAGCATCGGATCATCATCTCGCGCTCCCACCTCACGCCTCCTCAGTGCGCAGCCGATACACATCGAGCAATTGCAACCGCGTGGACTGCAAGCGCTGCGTGATCACGTGCGCGATCCGCCTGACCAGCTCGTAGCCGAACGTGTGATCTTCATCGCACATCTTACGCAGAGTAGCTGCGTCGAGCATAATGCCATGAACCGGCTCTATCACGCGTGAGCTGAAATGCCAGCGATAGGGCGGAAACAGCCAGGACCAGCCGAGCACCTCACCCGCTTCAATTGTCTCAATCGCAATCGCGCCCCTGTCCGCGGAGAAGGTCTCCAGACCCACCTTCCCCTGATTGAGCAGATAGAAGTGCGTGGCCTGCTCGCCTTCATGAAAGATACAGACATCGCTATCATAGTGAATAAAGACGGCAAAGCGTACGATGTCATGCAGATAATCTGAATCAAAGCCTCTGAAAAAAGGATGCTCCGCCAGAGCCTCCTCTAGCGTCGACATAATTACTCCTCTCGCTCGCTTTCATAGATAGCACGTACTTCCTCGGTAATATCGATGCCGACTGGACACCACGTGATACAACGTCCACAGCCGACGCAGCCTGACGAGCCAAACTGATCATACCAGGTGGACAACTTGTGCGTCATCCACTGCCGATAGCGCGATTTCGTCGAAGCGCGAATGCTGCCGCCATAGAGATAAGAAAAGTCCATCGTGAAGCACGAATCCCACTTGCGCACACGTTCGGCCTGCTCTCCGCTCAGATCAGTAGTATCTTCTACGGTACTACAAAAACAGGTGGGACAGACCATCGTGCAATTGGTACACGTCAGGCAGCGCTGCGCGACATTTTCCCAGCGCGGATGCTCGAGGTTGCGCGCGAGTAGCGCTTTTATCTCGAATGGGGGGACAGGCATCTCACGCCCCATACTCTGAGCCGTTTTCTCTACGATCTGTTCCGCACACTGAATGTCGTCTGGACTGGCCTGCTGACACGTCAGAGTGCTCAGTACCTCTGCGCCCGCCTCAGTGCCGACGTGAACGACGAAGAAGTGACGGGATGCATCGATAATTTCGGTGAGGGCGAGATCGTAACCGAAAGTTGCCTGCGGTCCTGTCTGCATAGAGGTACAGAAACAGGTACCGCCCGCCTGTCCACAATTGATTGCCACCAGAAAGAGATCTTTACGGCGCGCCTGATAGGTGGGATCGGTATACGGAGATTGTAGAAACACACGATCCTGGATCGCAATGGCATGCAGTTCACAGGAGCGAACGCCGATGAAGGCATATCTGGGCGTGCTCTGCTCCTGGGGCGAGAGTTGAAAGCTGTTCTTGCCGTCGCGTTTCGCGTTCCATAAACGCACGATGGGAGGATGGAGAAACTGTTTCCAGGAATGCGGCCCCACCGCGTAGCCAAAAAACGCCTCATCATCGCGCTTCTTGAGCCGATACTGTCCCCCATCCTGCTCATCGGTATATCCGCGCGGAAGATCGGCCATGGAGGTCAGGGTATCGTACACAATTGCCTGATCGCGCACGACCGGCCCGATCACGTGGTACGCTCGTGCGCGCAGCGTCGTCAGCAATTGTTCAAGCTGCTCACACTGAACGACCCATCGATCATTTCTCTCTGCTGGAGCTTGCATGCTCTTTCCTTCCTACGATCCACTACGATCAGGAACCATTGAGACATCGTTCCATTGCTTGCGAAAAAAAATCCTGGCGCGACTCAGCGCCTGCACCGATGCTCTATCTCTATTATCAACCGGCGCAAAAATTTCTTGCCCGTAGAGGCTTGCGGGCTGCCCCGCGGGCAGGGATCAACCGCTGCCCCGCAGGCAGGGATCAACCGCTGCCCCTACCTCTGCTTTTCTTCGAGAGGGGGGCTATGCGCCATTTTTCTCTTTGACGATCTTCCCATCCGTAAGAGATATCCCTCGCTGCGTCTGTTCCTGGACCCAGGCGGCGTGCAGCTGGCGAGCATGTTTGAGCAATTCGCGTACCTCTTCGTCGCTGGTTTGCGCGAACTGTTCATACCAGACCCCAATGGCGTACAGCATCTCCGGCTTCAAGACACAAACGACCTCGTCCCCCTGTGCGACAAAGTTGTCGCATGTGGCAGCGGCGGCAATTGGCACCGCAACGATGACGTGGGCAGGCTGCTGCTGCTTCACCACCGAGAGGGCCGCCTGCATGGTTGATCCGGTCGCGATCCCATCATCCACGAGCATCACAATACGCCCACGAATAGCGCACGGTGGACGATTCTCGCGATACAGACGCTCGCGCCGCTCCAACTCGCGTTGTTCGCGGGCAGCGACCTCATTGATCACCGCCTCAGAAATGCCCAGCGTATGCACAACATCATAATTGAGGACGCGCACCCCACCGGAGGCAATTGCGCCCATCGCCAGCTCTTCCTGTCCAGGCACCCCCAGTTTGCGCACAATCATCACATCCAGAGGAGCATGTAGCATGTGAGCGATCTCATATCCCACCGGTACCCCACCACGTGGCAGGGCCAGCACCAGGACATCCGGGCGATTACTATATGACGCCAGACGTACTGCCAGCAATTTGCCCGCCTCTACTCGATCACGAAATTGCTTGATCATAATTGCTCCTCTTTCCTGGTGCCTCGCGCAGTGAAGCATTCTCCGGCTTCTCCCCCACCCGCTTGCATAGCCAGATGAGCCATACAATGGCCACCAATAGTATAGGGAGAAAGCACACAATCTGCACCTGCCCTCTTGAGTTTTGCCTCAGTCTCGGTATGATTTGCCCGCGCGACAATAAACAACTCGCCATTCAAATGACGCGCGGAGAGAGTAATAAAGATATTGTGAGCGTCATTATCTGTGGCGACCAGGACGCATTGCGCGTGCTGAATACCGGCTGCGCGCAGAATCTCATCGTCGGTCGCATCGCCCTGAAGCACGAAGTAGTTGTGCTGAAGACACTTCTCGACGTTATGTTCATCTTCATCTATCACGACAAAAGGTTTGCCTGCGGTTGCACAATCTTCTGCAATCTGCGAACCTACACGCCCAAAGCCGCAAATGATCGCATGTGCGCGCAATGACCCAATACCTCTATCCATCAGATATACCCTGATCCTCTGACTAAAATGTCCCTCAAGCATGAATTCCATGCTCACACCCAGCGTATAAAACAAAGAACCAATGCCAAAGATGACCACAAACATCGTCAATATCCGCCCGGGCTCAGTCAGCGGATGGATCACAATCCCCAGCGTCGTCATCACCGTCACCGTCGTATACAAAGCATCAGTGAAGGGAAGATGTTCAATCAGCATATAGCCGGAAGTTCCCCCGGCCAGGACACAGAACACCAGAATAAGCGCAACTTTGAGGTGGTCAAAAGACGCTGAGACATGCATTGTAACCCCTGGTGCAAAAACACTTGACCTGTTCGTTTTTCGTGTGTATACCTTCCCTCTGGGGGCAAAAATCCTTTGACGACCCGCTTGAGGGTACTGCAACTATTCTCTTGTCACACTTCAGAAAATGAACAGCGCCTCTACGAGGGGGTGACCTGCGTAGAGGCGCTATTGACCTGCGCCCGGCTCGCATAATCATGTAGGGGGCAGTGTTCTTCTCTTCCCAGGTTCCAGCGGGTAAGTCGGTGACAATGTCACCGAGAAACACTATCTCTACGGGAGAGGATGTCCCTCGTAGAAGCGCCCTCAGCGATTATGGCCCCAGGTTAAGCCGGGGCAGGCACCTGCGCAATCCGTCTCAGCTCAGCAATTTGCTGCTCATAGTTAAGCGCATAGATCGCATGAACATCGAAATCCATCAGATCCATGTAGGGCTGCAAAAAGGCTGTCAGGTCCTGCGGATTCGTTGTTTCTACAAGCAAGAAGCCTGCACCGCCGCCAGCGAGGTTATACCATCCCTTAATACGCTCTGGATGATTTGCGCCAGCATCATGTTGCTCTACAACGCGTCTGGCAACCTGCTCACGCTTTGTATGCGGATGCCACGAGAACTTACAATACCATAGCATTGGGGATCTCCTTTTTCTCGTTCTGCAAGAACCACATTGATTCCGATCTTCCGTCTTACTCCTCTCGGTAAAGAGAGCATAGAATCCCGTAGTCACAATCACATCACAGCAACCAGACGCTGGCTCACAAAACAATAGCTGACCTCAAGAAAAACATTCGCGACCTGCTCTCAGCTCATTTAGCGTCTTACGAAGATTCCTAACATGCGCAAAAATCACAGCCATTTCCTCTTGACCCTCCCCTTGCGGGAGGGTCTATGCTATAGGTACGTTAGCAGAGAAAAGAGGGAACAATGCTCAAGATCGGAGAATTTGCGCGTCTGAGTCAGGTCTCCATTAAAACGCTGCGACACTATGATATGCAGGGTGTGCTGCGGCCATCCCAGATTGATCCAGAGAGCGGCTATCGTTTGTACGAAATGGAGCAACTGGCCGATATGATGCGTATCCTGGCACTCAAAGACTGCGGATTTGCGCTGGAAGAGATCACACAGCTCCTGCAAACGCACGATATCAAGGCAATTGAGGCGCTGCTACAACAACGACTGGTTGCGCAGCAGCAGTTGATTGCAGAAGAGCAGGCACGGCTCCAGCGAATGATGGCACGAGCAAAGCAACTCGCCGACGCTGAGAATCTCCCACTTTACGACGTCGCGCTCAAGCGGACCGAGCCGCTCACGCTGCTCGGGCTGCGTCAATGCGTCGCGACAACGAAAGAGATCGGTCCTTTTGTCTGGACAGTGTTGCAACGTCTCGAGCAACAGATGCTCATCCCAGCCGGTCCCCTCATTCATCTCTACTTCGACGAAAATACGCTGGATGAAGGATTTGATCTCTTCGTCGGTGCGCCCGTTACGGCTCTGCCTTCCGCCATCACCGATCTGCACAGTGAGCAGCTCAGCGGAGGGATGCCGGTGGCCTGTGTCCTGTATCGCGGCGAGTATACGAACATTTGTAGCGCCTATGCTGCTCTGAATCGCTGGCTCGAGACGAGCGGCTACCACCTCGCAGGACCATGTCGCGAGATCTATTACCGTAGTCCGTTGCATACGGAGAATGCTTCATCCTACCTTACCGAAATTCAATATCCTCTTCTACCCGTAGACAACACAAATCAGCGCATCCAGACACAGAAACAGGAGTAATTTCGATGACAACACCTCCACTTACCCCCTTTGAGGGGCGCATGAGCTATTGTCTGATCAAGTGCATGCAAATGGTTCTGGCAAACCCTGGGCATGTCTATTCACTGCCATGGCTAGAGTGCGTCAGTGGCGAACCATTCGGCTTTGTGTATGTGCGCGATAAAGCGCACTTTTTCGCCATTGATGGCTATGGCTATCATCTGGCAGGCGAGCATTTGTTACGCACATTGAACTATACCTATACCTATACAGATGCGACAGATGACACAAGCGCCCTGGCAGCGCTGGAGAATGCGTTGAAATCGGGACCGGTCGTGGCGGGCATGCTCGATATGGGCTACCTCACCTATATACCTTACCATCAACAGCTCTATGGTAGCGACCATGCGATCGTTGTGCTGGCATTGCAGCCTGATGCGGTAATCGTCCATGATCCAGAGGGCTATGTGGCTGTACCGCTACCGCTCTCCGATTTTCTCGCCGGATGGCAACGCGATATCTATACGGGCAAACCCTATGGTCTGTGGCAGATAGGCGCGCAGGGTCGCCCGCCAACCGAGGACGAGATCTGGGAACGGACACTTGCTCGTGCGCGCACAAATTTTGCATGCACGCCAGAGACCTTCGCCAATGGCATGACGCTTCTCTACGGACCCGATGCCATGCGCACGCTCGCAGCTGATCTGCGCTCCTGGCCCGAACTCGCGCTTGGAAGTCTGCCCTCTTTCAACTGGCGCGTATCGGCGCAACGCTGCCTGGATAGCGCCTTCTTTCTCCAGGCACGGCTCCCTCAAGCCGCCGCCATCCGCTGGGAAGAGTGCCTGATCTACGGTCAGCTCCAGCATGCATCGGCCGTCAACAAGCGTGCAGTTTTACCTGAGTTGCTGGAACAACTCGCGGAATATGAAACACGTTTTATTGCGGCGCTCGCTTGAAGGGACACAACACGTACGAAAAATTTCGGCACCAGGAAAATTCCTTGCACATGTTTTCTGTAGCAAGCGAAACGGTGAGAAGGGCGGAACGATACGTCTGCGGAGCCAGCGGCATCAAGCGAGTTCGCAGGCACAGTTCCGTTCTCACTCCACCGTGCCTCTACTGGATAGGTTTGTTTATATATGCTCACCTCTTCCACAAGCACTTACACAACTAGCCTCCTCTGTATCCAACTGACAGAGAACTACGCTAACGCACACTTTAGCACATACACTTCCAGATAATCCCCACAAAAACGCCCATACTGGCCCGGTTAACCTCTTGCATAGCCCACATTCGCAGTACCGTTACCGAAGCGCTTCAACGGTCGTCAAGGTTTACATAATCTACTGATAGATTATCAAAACACGAGGAGCAAAGGCATGGACGCCGAACAAATCACCATAAAAACGCCAATTTCTATGCATCCAGATGCAGAAGCTTTCTTTCGATTACATGGATGTCGTATTGCGATTGTCAATGAGTATCGGGAAATCACCTTCCCAGCAGGCACCACACGCGAGGAAAGCTGGCCGCGCCCACCACAATCCACCATGTATAAGCTCATCTTTCCCGATGGTGCAGAAGCCATTGAACAATACGTTCGTCACCTGGGGATGAGCGTACTGTATTATCTGTCGTAAAGAGGTGCTACCGCGAAATAATCAGCTAGCAGGAAAATAGTACACATGGGAGATTTTGTATGGCCTTGCGGATGGACTCGCAAGGCCATGTTCTTTGCTCCTATCCTATAGGAAGCAGGGCATCTAACGCCTGTTTCAAACGACGCAGCGTATAGAGATCAGATCGCTGCTCATTGCTTGAAGGGGTCATGCGTTGAGCAACGAGGGCAGACAGTATCTCGTCTCTCCGCTCGCTTGTGGCATCGAGGAAATGAATTGTGCCGGGGCGCAAACGTTCTATAAGGGTATAGTATTCCTCGATGAGGGGGCCGAGGCGGGCATGCAGATGAAAGTGACCTCTCTGGCGCGAGGCATCGGCATTTTTGCGCTGAAGCAAAATATGAGGTGGGGCCGAAAGGACAATGACGTGATCAGCGAAACCAAGCGAGCTTTGCTTGAACGCCTGCTCCGTTTGCACAAAGCCTGCCTCAAAAACGTCTCGCTCCATATACCCTAACTTGACCAGGGCGAAATTGTAGTAAAGCTTGACCGGATCGGTATCGGCATAGGCAGTGCCCAGGCTGGTTTCGGTTTCAAGCAACTTCTGCCAGCGTCTGGTGTGCAATTCGACCCAGAAAACCTGCGCTTCCTTGCTTTGTGG
>DATJHM010000281.1:0-15727 GCA_035493895.1 Ktedonobacteraceae bacterium | reverse complement strand
GTTACAGGACTTCCTCACAGAGATGCTATTCAACGCGAACAGCCTTTTTCATTTCATGCTGGTAGTAGTGATATATACGATCATGTGGCCTTTCACAGGCATGGTAGCTATGAAGAAAGAGAAACAAGCAGAACAAAAGCGCCAGATGGCTGCGGCGGGGGCATGGCATCTCCTTGCAGATCAGCAACCTCGCCTGGGTAGATCGAGCCTCCCGCTACCGGTGGTTATTCATTACCGGGCAAACTGGAAATTGAGGATACCCTTATTGCTTATAATTGCCATTCTACCTTCATTCATCCTATTGATAACACTGATGGTGCCTTTTTCTTATAAAACAGTCACGTTTGGCTGTATTTATACATTGATATACATAGCCGCTATCTGGTCAGTGATGCGAAACGCAAGCAGGATCGTAGTAGCAGACGAGAGAGGTTTTTCGGTATATCGAGGAGAGAAAAGGCTACAGCATATTCCGTGGACTGAAGCGCGGCTCTTTGCGATCGTCGATAGCACACGAAACTTCAGCGGTGCATGGCCACGTACGTTTGAGCTTGCCAGTGAACGGGCAATTATTCACTGGCAAGCTCAAAGTGGTCACATCTGGAATGAATGGCAACGCTTGAAAGTGATGCTCACGCCAGAGCAGTATGCGTTTCAGCTTCAAGAATTACACATGATTATTGTCGAGAAAACGAGTTTGCCGTTGTATGATTTGCGCAAATAACATGGTAGGCTGACATCTTCCCGACTCGCCAGGGGATTGAAACAACAGCTACTTCGTGCCGATCTGCGCCTGCTGATCGTTCCAGAGGTCCCATTTCTGGAGGATCGTGCGCAGCGTCCCATCATTTTTGATTGCGGTAATCGCCTGATCAACCTCTTTTTGCAGCGTTGCCGCATTGGGATCGCTCTTATTGTAGCCAATGACATAATCACTGAGCTCAAAGGGGACGCCAATCGGGCGAAGTTTGCTATTGGATTCGCTTCCCGGGCCGATTCCCTGCACATAGTACGTCACAATTGGCAGATCGATCAGCACGGCATCGATACGACCAAGAGCCAGATCATTGAAAGGCAGATCGGGATCATAGGTTTTCAGCTTGATCTTGGTGTCCGAGGCCAGAATTTCAGCGGCCTTATAGCTGGCTCCCGTTCCGACCGTATAGCCTTCGAGATCTTTCAGGCTCAACGTATCTTTTGCCGTCTTGCTGGCGAAACGAGAATCGTCCGCTTTGACCACAATCTGCTGACCATAATGATAATAGGGCTGCGAAAATAGTTCCGTTTTCTCGCGATCGGGCGTGATCTCCCAGCCATTCATAATCACATCGAACTTGCCAGCTTTGAGCGCCTGATCGAGCTGAGCATAATCGGTCTCAATCTGCTTCTCCGTCACGCCGAGCAATTTCGCAATGGCTGCGGCAATATCAACTTCAAAACCGACCAGATTCGTGGGATTCTTGGGGTCCGGGAAAACATAAGGAGCACCGCCCTCCGAGGTCGCCCCCCACTGGAACTGCCCGGGTGTCTTCAAACCCTGATTGCCGATCTGTTGCGCACCAGGGGTGCTACCAGAGGGAGTGGTTGACACGTTTCCACCACAGGCGACCAGGAGTGCTCCCAGAGAGCTAGCAGTAACCAGGAGGCCACCGGTCTGACTCGCGCGCCGTAAAAATGTTCGCCGATCCAGTTCTTGATCCATACTCGATAATGCCTTTCTGAATTTTCCCGAAAATATTTCAAGTCGCCGATAGAATGTACCATCCCGGCCCGTGTACAAGACATAGGAAACGGTATATACATTCAGGAGACGGACTTACCAGATAAAAAATGTCGCTGGCTACGCTGGAAAAATCCTCAGCTCATCGTTGCAATATACTCGTAGATCAGAGAGCCCTTGCGTGCATCAATGCACCTTGTTCAATATATTACCCCAATGCCGAAAAATAGAGAACAAGAATTTTGCGCTACCTGTAGAGTATAGCAAAATAGAGAGATTTTCTCTATTTCTATTTTAGCGGCAGAGATTTGCTGGTTACTATTACTACGCCTTTCGATGTATGGATATCACAAAACCCACTTGCAGCTAATCAGTAGAGAATACACAATTGCTTCTTATACTCTAACTATAGCCATTTCCAGGTTGAGGAGCGATACTCGTGCAACCAGGGAGCGGAAATAATCTCAAGGGAATGATCGAGAGGGCTGTGCCAGGATAAAATCGCGAAAGAGCCGGGCACCAAGCCATTACCGGCTGCGCGATCCCAGCAGAGATCAGCGAGCTTGCAGATGGTCGTTACCTGATTGGGATGGGATTTGAACAGGCGCAGATGGTCATAGTGGCCGAAAAAATGATAGTGGGGCTGAGCACGCTCCAGTACCGGACCAATTTCAGCGATACCGGCATCGGGGAAAATATATCCCCTGGGTGCATCATGGCTGAGCACAATATCGAGCGTCGATGGGGCAAGCGATAATTGGGCGAGACGACGCCGCTCGTACGCCTGAATATATTTAGACTGCTGTTCATCCTTCTCGCCCTGAGGTGCACCGATGCGACCGATGCCGAGGATCGTCACGGACTCTTCGCGAACAGAAAAGGTATAGGGGACGCCACTCCTCAGGCACCAGATACGCTGGTAGGCATCCACCGAAAACAGAGGCGAGCTCGACGCCTGTTCTTTTTCGTCCAGATAGTGCTGATCCTCATGATTGCCACGCACAAAGATAAGGGGGCAGTGCGTTTGCTGCAACTGGTTAGCAACCTCCTCACGATAGATCGCAAAATCTTGCATAAAACCCAGTTCAGTCGGATCATCTACGGCATGGCGTTTTGTCGCCTTATCCAGCGAGGACATGCCCGGAAATACCCCGAGATCACCGGCTTGCAGAATTATGTCGATCTGTTGACCAGTCTCCTGCTGCCAGCGCGCACAGAGCTTGAAACAGAGCAGGATACGACCATGTACATCGGCAAAAAGCGCAATATTCATCGAATTACTCCATCATAGCAGGAACATGATTACTTTGTTCCAGTTGAAAAGCACAAAGTAGGGCATAACTATAAAAAATGCGTTAGTATGTATTATAATAAGGAGAGTTTCCTGACATGCGCTTGCTCGTAAGCGTGTCCTTTACCGGCAATAGTTTCCAGGACTTCATGGCAAGAGCAGATGGGAAACAATGGGCAGCACAATTCGACGCTTGAGGAGGAGGGCTCAATGGCCCAGCTTGCACCCAACGACCGACTACGAGCCGCACGCAGAAACAAGCATCTGTCACGAGAAAAACTGGGGGAAGCGCTCGGCACAAGTGCCTTTACCGTAGGGCGCTGGGAACGCGGTGAGACCGCCCCGGATGTCTATATGACAGCCAGACTTTGTGAGCTATTCAAAAAACGTCCTGAAGATCTGGGCTTTCCAGCTCTCGTACCCTATCCTACAGACGGTACAGCGGATACAGCAGAAGAGAGCTTGCCTGCGCAGTTGCTCGATCCAGCTATTCCCGTACCAGCGGCGCTGCCCCTGGTGGGACGAGATCAGGATCTAGCCGAACTGAAAACGCGCCTGCGGACCGCCGAAGGAGAGAGTGTGATCGCGCTCAATGGGCTACCCGGCGTCGGCAAAACCGCGCTCTCGCTGGCACTGGCACACGATGCCGAGCTACGCGCATCTTTTACCGATGGCATTCTCTGGGCTGCCCTTGGGCCGGAGCCGAATATTCCCGGCATCTTCAGTCGCTGGGGGAAACTGCTCGGCATCTCCCGTCACGATATGGCTCAGCTCAATCAAAGCGACACCTGGGCCAGAGCGATTCACGACGCGATCGGCAATCGGCGTCTGCTGCTCGTTATCGACGACGCCTGGACAGTTGAAGATGCGCTGACGATGAAAGTGGGAGGCACGCAGACGGCTCATCTCGTCACCACACGCTATCCCAGTATTGCCGCGCATATTGCCGTCGAAACGGCCACGCAGCTTCAGGAGTTGAATGCCGAAGATAGCATGGCCCTGCTGCGTTTACTGGCGCCACAGGTTGTAGATGTCGAAGCGCGTAAAGTCTATGATCTGGTCCACGCCGTTGGAGGTCTGCCCCTCGCCCTCACCCTTGTGGGCAACTATCTGCGTTTGCAAGCGTACAGTGGGCAGCCGAGGCGGATTCAGGCGGCCATGAAACGGCTCAGCGATGCTGAAGAGCGCCTGCACATCAGCACACCACGCGGACCAGCCGAGCAGCATCCCAGCCTGCCCTCCGACGTGCCCCTGTCCCTCCAATCCATCATCGCCGTCACCGATCAGCAATTGAGTAGCCAGCAACGATCCGCACTCTATGCCCTCGCCGTCTTTCCCGCCAAGCCCCACAGCTTCTCCGACGAACTGGCACGCGAGGTTGCCGCCTGTAGCGGAGAAATTCTCGACGCCCTCAGCGATACCGGCCTGCTCGAAAGTATCAGCTCTGATCGCTATACACTGCACCAGACCATTGCCGATTACGCCCGCAGCCATCTTCAGGATGAGGCCCCCTACACACGCCTGATCGCCTATATCACCACCTATCTCGAAAACCATCAGACGGACTACGAAGAGCTGGAACGCGAGAGCAGCATCATTCTCGCCGCATTGGAGGCTGCCTACGAGAAAAACAGACAGGCAGAGTTGATTCGCGCCGTAAACGCCTTTGCGCCCTTCCTGGTGATGCGTGGCTTCTATAGTCTCGCCGAACGGCATGTGCAGCGCGCCCATGAAGCGGCGCTGGCGATACAGGACAGCCATGGGACCCTCACAACCCTGCTCTATCTCGGGCAGCTTGCGCAGAAGCAAGGGGATTTTGCTCGCGCCGAAGCCTTCTTTCAGGAAGGTCTGCAACACGCACGCCAGCAGCAAGAAGATGAGCTGACCTGCGCCCTGCTCGCTGAACTCGGCTCCGTCACCTGGAGGCGGGGAGAATATAGTCAGGCCGCCGCCTACTCGCAGGAGGGGTTGCAGATCGCACGCGCGCTCGGCAACGAGAAACAGATGAGCTTTTTGCTCAAAACACTCGGTGCCATCAGTGCGAGTTGGGGCGATTATCAGAGTTCCGAAACCTATTTGCGCGAAGGGCTCGAGCTCGCACGGCAGAGTGGAGATCGGGAGCAGATCTGCTCTGCCCTCCTCAACCTCGGCGTGACCGTTGCCGAACGCGGGAATGACGCCCAGGCCATCGTCTATCTGCGCGAAGGGCTCGAGCTTGCGCGACAGATCGGGCATCGCGAACATATCTGCGCCCTGCTGCTCAACCTTGCCGAAATGGTGGGCGAACAGAAAGCGTACGATCAGGCCGAAGCGTATTTGCGTGAAGGACTCGAAGTCGCACAACAGATCGCCCATCAAGAATGGACCAGCATTCTCCTGCTCAACCTTGCCGAGCTCAAACAGAAGCAGGGACACGACAGCGAGGCCGAAGGCTACCTGCAACAGAGTCTGCTCCTGGCACAGCCCATTGGACGGCCACGCATCATATGTTATGTCTACTATGAATACGGGAACATCTATTTAAAGCAGCAACAGATCGAGCGGGCCGAAGAGAGTTTTCAGCGTATGCTTCAGCTCATCCCCGAGGGAGATCAGGAGATGTACGCGCAGGCCAGCTTTGGTCTGGCGCGGGTCGCGGCCAGCAAAGGGCAGATAGCAGAGGCGCAAGAGCGAGCGGAAACGAGCATCCAGGCCTTTGAGAAAATGGGGCATCGGCGCGCGCAGGAGATCCGTCAATGGGTTCGCACGCTACAACAGGATTGATATTGTAGAGTCGCCCGATTCTCAGTCAGTAGCGTGTTACACATAGGGAAAGCCGAACAGAGAAATGCAAAGGCCCGTAGGAGTAAGAGCGTGCAAAATCAAGTGGGAGATGCTGATCAGCAGCAATCTCCCAGCAAGCCCCATTACGTAGGACAGATTCCGCAATTGACCGTCTCGCTCGGCATATTGCTGACAGGAGTGCTGTACTTCTTTCTCCCAGAAAATTTCACCATTGGTCCCAGCTGGATCTTACTGGTGCTAGAAATCTGTATCATCGTGCCGTTCTGGATGCTCCACTTTGCCGGACATGTGCTTCCCCACAGAGTTGTACGTAGCATCGACCTCATCTTACTTAGCGTGATTACACTGGCGCTGGTGATTGGCGTCGTCACACTGATTACGCGTCTACCTGCGATTACAGTCGGTAGCGTCCTGTTACGTATTGCGGCGCTCCTCTGGCTTTCTAATGTTGCACTTTTTGGTCTATGGTACTGGAACACCGATGGCGGGGGACCACGGGGGCGACATGAAGCGGGAAATGTAGCAATGGATTTTCTCTTTCCGCAGCAGACCCCAGAGGCCCTGAAGGCAAATAGCAAACCCTGGGTGCCACAATTTTTTGACTATCTCTTTCTCGCCTTTACAGTCGCTACCGCATTTAGTCCGACCGATACATTTCCTCTTACGCATAAAGCCAAGGGCTTGATGATGATCGAGGCAATTATTTCACTGATGATCATTGGTATTCTGGTCAGCCGGGTTGCCAATATTCTGTAGAGGTAAGGACGCCTCTCCCTTACAAAAAGGGAGAGGCATCAGAGATCAGGGGTGCAGGAAGTAGTAGAGCGGGGCCAGCACCAGCGTAATCGTGCTGAGCAGCTTGATGAGCACATGCAGCGAGGGGCCAGCGGTATCCTTGAAGGGATCACCGACCGTATCGCCGATGACACTGGCCTTATGCGGCTCGCTCTTCTTCCCCAGAATAATGCCTTCGGGGTCATTAGAAGCGACCACATCGCCCTTCACATCTACACGCAGATTCCCGGCCTCAATGTACTTCTTCGCGTTATCCCAGGCACCACCACCATTATTCAGGAAGAGTGCCATGACAATACCGCCCATAGTCGCCACCATCAGCAGACCGGCCGCCGCCTGGGGTCCCAGAATGACCCCCACCAGGACCGGAGTCAGCACAGCTACAGCACCCGGTAAGACCATCGCGCGCAAGGCACCCTCTGTGCTGATCTCCACACAGCGAGCATAATCGGGATCGACACGTTGCGCCGGATCTTCAGCCATAATATTGGGCATGGCCTTGAACTGACGACGCACCTCCTCGATCATCCGTTTCGCAGCCGCACCGACCGCACGGATCGCCAGCGAACAGAAAAGGAAGATCAGTGCCAGACCAATCAGTGCCGCAACAAACGTCGAGATATTCGCCAGATCTACGCGATAGACCGCTGGATTGTGTTTGAAGCTATAGAGCACATCCAGATAAGCACTGAACAGCACAAAGGCCGCCAGCGCCGCCGAACCGAGGCCATAGCCCTTGGTCAGCGCCTTCGTCGTATTCCCGACACTGTCCAGCGCATCCGTAATATCACGCACATCCTCAGCCTGACCACTCATCTCGCTAATACCGCCGGCATTATCAGTGATTGGACCAAACGTATCCATTGCCAGAATATAAGCGCAGCTCATCAGCATACCAACCGTCGCGGCAGCGGTCCCAAAGATGCCACTCATATTGATGACACCAGATTCTTGCAGAGCCAGATTCACATGCACCTGACTGCCAAAGAAATAGGAGAGGCCGAGTGCCCCACAGATACAGAGTACAGGCAGAACCACACACTCGAAGCCGATACTCACGCCCGCAATGATCGTCGTTGCGGGTCCGGTCATAGAGGCTTCCGCGATTTCGCGTACGGGACGCCACGTGCCAGCGGTATAGTATTGCGTGATAAAGACAAACGCAATACTGAGCAGCAGGCCAACGCAGGCCGCAAACGCATACCAGAGCCAGGGAGCAATCCCATAGTTCGCCGTCTCATTCCCCTGGCCTAAGAGGAGATAGCTTCCAGCAAAAATGCCCAGCACCGAGACAGCGCAGGTGATATAGTAGCCCATATTCAAGCGCTGCATCGCAATAGCACTGGGATCGCGTCCATTCGCCTGTTTTGGCTCAATCACGCTCTTTGCGCGAATAGAGAGTACGCCCAGCGAAGAGGCAATAATGCCAAATGCGCCCAGCACCAGCGGAAAGAGCAGCCAACCAATATTCTGAGTTGCCTGATAGAGAACCGCGCCAAGGATCATCGTACCGATATTTTCAGCCGCCGTTGATTCGAAAAGATCAGCGCCACGACCAGCACAGTCGCCCACATTGTCACCCACCAGATCGGCAATGACCGCAGGATTGCGGGGATCATCTTCAGGAATATTTGCCTCAACCTTGCCGACCAGATCGGCCCCTACATCAGCCGCCTTCGTATAAATGCCACCGCCAAGCTGAGCGAACAGCGCCACAAAACTTGCCCCGAAGCCGAAACCGACAATCAGCGACGGCGTCGCAGTAGGCTGAGAGAGCCCACCAAAAAGCAAGAAAAGCAACGAGACACCCAGAAGCGAGAGCGCCACTACGAGAAAACCCGAAACCGCACCACCGCGCAGAGAGACCACCAGCGCCTCTCCCAGACTACGACGAGCTGCACTTGCTGTGCGGCTGTTGGATTTCACGGCTACGTACATCCCTATATAGCCGGAGAGGCCAGAACAGAGCGCTCCAACTAAAAAAGCCACAGCAGTATGCCAGGCCAGGTTTATCTTTTCTGCTTGAGATCCCTGCCCAAGCAACGCTAGCACGCCCGCTACCACCACCGCCGCAACCACCGCCAGCACCGCAATCGTCTTGTATTGGCGATGCAGAAAGGCCGTTGCCCCCTTAAAAATCGCATCCGCAATCTTCTGCATTTCAGCAGTTCCAGTGTCCTTGCGCAGGACATAGAACACGAGATAGGCTGCGAACGCTACGGCAAGCAGGCTCACAACGATGGGAACCCAGATATAATTGACCATCAACACTTCCTCCGTCAGAATGTCGGCACATTTCGACCGTCACTGCCAGGAGTCCACCATAGAGGAGGGCTAGCAATTGAGTCAGGCAGTTGGCACCCTTTTTCTCATAGAAATTTATTACCAAATATCTTTATTATTTATCATATTGCCTTGTTATCCGTCAAGTTTATTGCTGTGCCGCAATAAATTCTCGCGTAAACTACTAAGTAAATAGTGAAGCAGTCTTACGTACAACCTCTGCTGTTCCTGTAACAGAGCTTATAGACAAAAAACAGCCACACTTGCTTTGTAATTGTTCTACAAGGATATACCGCCTATCTTCCATCTGAAACCCTCTATAGCTTGAAAGAGATTCATGCGATACCGATCTCACCGTTATAGAGCATCCAATCGAGCCAGGGGACAGGCATAATCTGGCTAGAGTTGTGAGAAGTTCTTATGCATAGCATTCATAAAGTTATGATGAACATGATTTGCATTCATTCTCCAGAATGAGTATACTCCTGGCAAATGGAGAGCAAAAGAAAGGACACACATCCAGACATGTCGATTATTCCAGAACACCATCTTGATCTCCTGCAATCCACAGCATTGGCATATATGGCGACCATCGGACCAAAAGGAGAGCCGCATGTGAGCGCAGTCTGGTTCACGTGGGATGGGAACCAGCTCTTTTTTGCGCTGAACAAAAAACGCCAGAAGTACCGGAATGTCTTGCATGAGCCACATGTCGCGATTGCGATCGCCGATCCCGCCAATCCCTATCGCGCACTGGAGATTCGCGGTACGGTCGTACGCATCGATGAAGATCTCAACAACCGTTTTATCAACGCCGCATCACAGAAGTACCTCAACCGGGATGCTACGCCCGAAGAGATAGGATCAGCAGAGGAGCGGGCCGTGATCGTCGTCGAACCAGAGCGTGTTATTCCCTTCCCACCTCAAGCGTAATGCTGCACAAAGCGGACGAGATTCTGCTGCTTCGCAGTCGCATCTCGTCCATCTCGACAAACACTGGCAGCGGGTCATACAATGGGGGCGGGTTTTAGAGTCTATGAGAAGGAGCAAATAGCCCCATGATTCAGGCAAAGGATTCCGCAGAACCAGCTTTTCCCCTCGAAGAAGCGACCATTGTTGAATTGCAGGAAGCGATGCAATCCGGGCAGATGACCGCTCGCCGCCTCACAGAGATGTATATCGAACGCATCCAGCAGATTAGCCAGCAGGGTCCGCACATCAACGCGGTACTCGAGATCAATCCTGAAGCCCTGGAGAGCGCCGATCAGCTCGACAGGGAGCGTCAGGAGCAGGGTCCGCGCGGCATACTACACGGCATTCCCATTCTCATCAAGGATAACATTGCCACCGCAGATGAGATGCAGACCACAGCGGGCTCGCTGGCCCTGCTCGGCTCACGGCCGCCACGTGATGCCTTCGTCGTGCAAGGTCTGCGCAAGGCGGGCGCGATCATTCTCGGGAAGACCAATTTAAGCGAATGGGCCAACTTCCGCTCCGATTTTTCGTCCAGCGGCTGGAGTGGACGCGGCGGTCAGGGACGCAATCCCTACGTCCTGGATCGCTCCCCCTGTGGCTCCAGCGCGGGTTCGGCCCAGGCCATCGCGGCCAATCTGGCAGCCGCTTCACTCGGCACAGAGACTGATGGCTCGATTGTCTGCCCATCTTCCCTGTGTAGCATCGTTGGCATCAAACCAACGCTGGGACTGGTCAGTCGGGCAGGAGTGATTCCTATCGCGCATAGTCAGGACATCGTTGGCCCCATGTGCCGCACCGTGGCCGATGCAGCGGCAGTGCTGGGCGCGCTGGTTGGCATCGATGCCCATGATCCTACCACTGAGGCCAGTGACGGCATATTCCATAAAGACTATACGAAATTCCTGGAGGCTGATGGCTTACGAGGGGCGCGTATTGGCGTGGCGCGTCAGACCCTCTTCGGCTATAGTCCCAAAGCGGACGCCATTGTCGACGCGGCGATAGAGCGCATGAAAGAGCTGGGAGCGATCATCGTTGACCCGGCGGATATCCCTACGGCGCAGCAAATAGCTTCTTCTCGCGCAGAATTGACCGTACTGCTCACCGAATTCAAGGCCGATCTCAATAGCTATCTTGCGGAACTGGTCAGTTCACCGGTACGCTCGCTGGCCGAGATTATCGCCTTCAACAACGAGCATGTCGAGCAGGAATTACCTTATTTCGGGCAAGATCTTTTTTTGCAGGCGGAAGCGACTGGTGGCCTGGATGATCCTGCGTATCTCGCCGCGCTTGCGGAAGATCAGCGTCTCTCCCGGCAAGAGGGGATTGATGCAGTGATGAACGAATATCACCTGGATGCGCTGGTCGCGCCCACGTGTAGTCCACCCTGGACGATTGATCTGGTCGATGGGGACCATTTCGCGGGGAGCAGTTCGACGCCTCCGGCCCTGGCCGGTTACCCGGCGATCAGCGTGCCTGCGGGATACGTATTCGAGGAATTGCCAGTCGGCATCACATTCTTTGGGCGCGCATGGAGCGAGCCGACATTGATCAAGCTGGCCTATGCATTTGAGCAGGCCACACGGGTACGGCATGCGCCGAAGTTTATCCCGTCTTTGCCCGATTTGCGAAAAGTTGATCAGGTGGTAAACTAAGTAGATCGTTACCCTCTATTTCTACCTGACACTTCACTTCTAGTTTAAGAAAATATTATTGATGGAGTTTGCCTGTCAATCATTTCATCCCATAGACAGAATTTTTCGATGGAATGAAATGATTGACAATTTCTTCAGGAAGAAGAAGTTACTCTCTGCTGCGAGGAGGACGATGACCACAACACCGCGAACGACCTGGAAAGAACGCGTACGACACTTGAAACGAGAATTGTACGTACTCATGCTTGCGTACAAAGATCGGCGTATGCCCTGGTACGCCCGAATCTTTCTTCTCTGCCTGCTCGCATACGCATTCAGCCCGTTTGACCTCATTCCTGACTTTATCCCGGTTCTGGGATATCTCGATGATCTCATCTTGCTCCCAGCAGGAATTCTGCTGGCGATCAAACTGATTCCACCTGTTGTGCTGCAAGAGAGCCGGGCACAAGCGGAAGTACTGCTGGCGAAGGAGAAACCGACCAGCCGGGTTGGCGCGGTGGCAATCGTACTCATCTGGCTGCTCTGTGCTTCTTTGATCGGCTGGCTTATCGTGCGATGGATCTACAAATGATGCGTGTGAAAGCGCAGCCCTCCGAATTTTTGTGTTCCCAAAAAGAAGAACATGGGACTTTCCCGATCGAGAAAGCACCACGCTCTTCATCGTAAGCAAAAATTTGCCTATCTATCGATGTTATGCCTCGCCAGACAGCACACCCTCTTCTTCCATCGTGTAGAGCGCGGTGTCGCTCTCCTTCTCGTCCTCAACAATCTGCGATTTGCCACGGAACAGAGAGGCAACCGTAGCAATCAAGCAGAGGCCAGCGGCAATGTAGAAGGCTGCACTCAGACCAACCATGAAGGGGCCAGAAATCAGATTGGGGAAGAACGCCTTGCCCAACAGATTTGCCTGATTAGCAGCCGGGAGTTGATGGAGCACGGCGGGCGGGATCAGCGTCGCCATTGGATTATAGCCCAGGAAGGCCGCGAAAAGGGCCGAAATGGGTGGCAGATGCGCAATCTGATCGGCGACCGCAGTCGGCAAGCCAGCATGCGTCAAACCGGAAGAGAGCATCGGCGGCAAGGCGGCAGCAAGACCCAGCGTAACGATACTGAAGAAGACCGCCATACTGATCACCGAAGCTGCATTCAGCGCCGTCGCATTCATGCCCGAGGCAGCGCCACGCTGATTGCCTGGCACACTGTTCATCAGCGCCGTCGTATTCGGCACCGAGAAGAGGCCCATGGCCAGACCCATAATAACCAGCAAGACCGCAAACCAGAGGTAGTTAAAGTTTGCAGGCAAGAAGGTCAGCAAGATAAACCCGATCATCTGCACAAAGAGACCCAGCGTTGCCAGCGTTCTTGAGCCGATACGGTCCGCAAGCACACCGCTGATCGGACCAACAATAATCATGCCAACCATCATCGGCAACATATAAATGCCAGCCCACAAAGGCGTATCCTCAAAGCTATAGCCGTGCAGCGGCAACCAGACCCCCTGAAGCCAGATGATCAACATAAACTGCAAACCGCCGCGACCGAGGCTCGAGAGGAAGTTACTCAGAATGCCGATTGAGAAAGCGCGACGTTTAAACAACGTCAGGCGGAACATCGGATCAGGCACGCGCTGCTCAATAAACACAAACAGCACCAGCAGAGCGATGCCCAGCACAACAGCACCGATCACAAAAGGATTGCCCCAGCCGGTTGGAGCATTTCCGTACGGCATAATACCGTACGTAAGACCCAGCAGAAGTACAATAAGACCGACAAAAAAGGTAATATTGCCCAACCAGTCAATGTGCTGATTTTTATTCACATCGGCGATCTCTTTCAACATGATATAGGCCCAGACCGTACCAAAGACACCGACAGGCACACTCACCAGGAAGACCAGACGCCAGTTAATCGCGGCCAGAATACCGCCGAGAATCAAGCCCAGCACAGAACCGACGATAGCAGAGACCTGATTAATGCCCATCGCCATACCGCGTTCATGCGCAGGAAAAGCATCCGTAAGGATCGCCGTACTATTGGCAAAAAGGAAACTGCCGCCGATAGCCTGGATCACACGGAAGAGGATAAGCTCGATGGCCCCGGCATCGCCAGTGCTCGGAGTGAGAAAGAGCAAGATGCTGCCAGCAGTGAAAATGGCAAATCCCAGATTATAGAGTTTCACACGCCCATAGATATCAGAGACGCGTCCAAACGTCACCAATAAGGTTGCCATCACGACCATATAGCCTAACAACATCCAGAGCAGGTAATTTGTCTTACTGGGATCAAGAGGATCGATACCAATACCATTAAAAATTGACGGTAATGCAATCAACACAATATTTGAATTGATCATTGCCATCAGCACGCCAAGAGTCGTATTTGAGAGCGCTACCCATTTATAGCGCGGTCCGACCGTTGCTGAACCGCCTTGTTGTGACATACTTCTTACGCCAATACCCTTTCAAAGCACGAGAAAATGTAGAGTGCGTGAATAAATTGAATACAGATCTCGCAGAGAACAGACATCACAGTCATCTGCCTCGCAATTATGCCTTCGCGTGTCTGGCAATTCCGCGCAAATAGAGGTGGAGCATAGCATCAGCTGGGACCTCATAATGGTTAAGAAACTGGTCAGAGACGCTCTGGGCACGGATTAAACCGACCAGACCTTTCAACATAGTCGCAGTTGCAATTTGCGCTTCGAATTCACCAGCCTCTTTGCCCTGCTCAATAACCTGAGAGAGGAGATGCGTAAAGGCAGTAGCCGTTTCTAACATCTCTCCCTGGCGGGCCAGCATAGCCTGCTGAGCCTGTGGCGTGCTACCCATAGCATAAAAAATTTGTACACGCCGCTGGAAAAAATCGCTACGCACAAGAAAATAAAAAACCTTGCTGAGCTTCTCAGTGGCACTTTCCTCGCCGACACATATCTCCTCAACGCCTTGCACCGTCCGTTGGAAATCGCGCTCCATAATTGCTGCTACCATCAAATCTTCTTTGCTTGAAAAATGCGCGTAGATGGTCGCCGTGCCGATACCGACACGAGCTGCAATCTCATCCATAGAGGCGTCGCGATACCCTTTTTCGACAAACACCTGTTCAGCAGCCTGGAGAATCAATTCCAGGCGCTCCTGACGCTGTTTTTGACGTAAGGAACAGACAGCAACGTCTGTGCTCATCTGTTTTCCACTCTCTTTTGCCTTGTCTAAATTTTGAACCACGATTATACTGAAAACCCTCATCGCTTTATGACTTACAAGTCACATTATAAAAGCCATTCATAGAATGTGTCAAGGTATAAACTGCCCAAATTGCCTCTTCTTTGTCGCAATACGTGGCAGGGAATGAATGAAACGAATAATTGGTGGAGTGTCGTATGCAGAAATGGCTGTTGTTCCACAGTTATTCTTTCTGTATAGTGGATGCATGACAGACACCCAATGAGAAGGATTATACAGTTATGTCGATAGAACCAGTCACTTTATCTGGTGGGATTGTACGATTAGAGCCACTGCAACGCGAGCATGCCAGCGATCTGTATGAGGCAAGTCAGGACCAGCGCATCTGGCGTTTTTTGCCGCAAAATCCCAGCCAGAGTCTTGCGGAGATACAGAACTGGATAGCGTTCACACTTCAATTGCAGGAAGCGGGCAGCATATTACCATTTGCCATCATCATGCAGGAGCATAATCGGGCCATTGGCTCAACGCGTTATCTCGATATTCAAACACAAAATCGGGGACTGGAGATTGGTTGGAGCTGGCTCACACCGACGGTACAGCGCACAGGCGTAAACACTGAATGCAAATATCTGCTATTGCGCCATGCGTTCGAGCAACTGGGGATGATCCGTGTACAGCTCAAGACCGATAGTCGCAATCTGCAATCGCAGCGTGCCATTGAGCGGCTGGGGGCCGTCAAAGAGGGCACGCTGCGCAACCATATGATCCTGCCCGATGGTTACTACCGGCATTCTGTCTATTACAGCATTATCGAGAGCGAATGGCCGACCGTGAAAGCCGGGCTCGAAGAGAAAATGGCTGGCTATAAGTAACAGGGTAAAAATCTTTCTTCATTGAAGACGAATACTCCCTTCACAGAGCTTGTTGAGTGGCTCGTCTGGCTTGAAAGCCACTGAGAAGTGAGAAGAGTGAGAAAGAGCAGGTTACCGCCATAATCAAAAACATCAGGCACAACGTAGAGAACCAGAAGAAGGCTCTCTCGTTC
>DATJHM010000280.1:0-10711 GCA_035493895.1 Ktedonobacteraceae bacterium | reverse complement strand
CACAGGTAGGGACCGGGCTTTATGCCGGTCCGCGGCCCCCACCGGCCATCTTGTCGGCGATGGGGACCGGGTACAGGCTTATTTACGTGACATTGCAGACAAGCGGCGACTCTACAGGGGTGGGGGTCGATGGGGACCGGGTACAGGCGTATTTACGTGACATTGCAGACAAGCAGCGACTCTACAGGGGTGGGGGTCGATGGGCACAGGGTACAGGCGTATTTACGTGACATTGTCCCCTGCCCGTGAGCCCCACTCGCCTCTCCGGTTGATGCGTGCTGGGTGCAGAGAATGCCTCTCCGCACCCAGCACGCATGCCGCGAACAATGAAATCTCTCGCGTATCTCTTATTGCAGCGGCCTCGAGCTGGAAGGGTTGGAATCATAGTACGGCATCAGTGGATCGATCTCCTGTAAGAGATTATCCACGGCCGTACCAGTTCGCGAAGGTACTGGCACACGCCGTCCCGCCTTCGCAGATCTGATCATATAGATTGCCTGCGTGAGCGCTTCCTTGGTGCGCCAGAGCTCTTGCTCCTTCTGTCTTGCTTCTTGAATATCCTGATGCATATGCTGGAAGCGAGCCAGGAGATTATTGAGCGGACCCGCAACCTTCCAGAGCACGTTCCCCGAAGAGAGAGGGACGCGGCTGCTCAAATTGCCGTTGGCGACGTTAATATGGGTTTCGACAATAGATTGGATGCTTTCGTCTAATTGTCGCTTTTCTTGCGCCACTGATCTCTCCTGTTCCGCAACGATATGTTCCAGATTGGCAATGACTTCTGCGCGGTCAGCTCGGGCAAGCGCGAGGCTGGCACTACGCACCCACAGCCAGGCAACACCGGTAATAACGATATGAATGATAACGGGACGAATACGCAGTGATACGCCATCAGTGGCAAGCAGCGTTGCAAATGCCTGGGTGTGTGCCTGGAAGGTGATATCCGCTTCGATAAAAGCAATATTGGCGAGCGCAATTAATGCCAGCAGCCATCCATTGGGTGCGATGAAGGAAGCCGCAAAGACTTCAACAAATACAAGCAGATCATAGATTTGTATAGAAGATGGACTTAACGGCGTGATGATAATCACTGCGATCAATGCCGCATTCAACGCAAGCGGCATCATCAAGCCTGCGACGTTAGTATATCCATTGCGATTAAACTGGGATGAGACAGCCGTAAGAATCAGGAGCATCCCGGTTGCAACCGCGATAAAATGGTTTGGTCCAAAGATGCCGATTACTGTGCCCAGTATAAATAGGATCGAAGCAAATAGCATGACCGTGCTGATGAGTTGTCCACGGCGGGCACGCTCTCGTTCGATCAGTGGTGCATTTTCAGGCGGCTCCTTTGGTGCCGTTAAGCTATACCACCATGTCAGGGCTGACCCTTGCCGTTTCCGCGTGGGGTCCTGCGCAATGAGCATGGTAGGGTCCCTGGACTCTTGCCCATTGAGAGGCTGTTGATCCACGAATGGAGGTGGTGTTTGCATATTCATGGATATTTTTACTCCTTTTATTCTTTACTCTGAGTTTATTTGCGATAAATAAAGCATTTTATCGATAGATTGGTTTGCTGGTGTAAAAATGGGATATATGCTCTATTATCTATCAAGTAGCTTGATAATGCTCATCGTAAATAAATGGCCCTCAAATTGACTAGAGAGAGGAGAGCCGTTCTCACTCGTTCTGGTGGCGCTGACAATATACGTGCAATGTCTTCAGCCGTTTTATCGCCAGTAGAAAGCTGATAGACAAAACGGTGTAAACGCGGCCAGGTCGCAAATTCTCCTGCGGGTATCGGACGCGCCTGTACAGGAATAGTCCCTGCTGGCATACCTGGCGCATCATATTGCCGAGGAGGTAGTGCTGGCGACGTTTCCGCTGGACGGGTTGGAACTGGACTCTGTTCTCGGTTTGATGGCAACGATGCTGATGGAGAGGTGGGCGTATACTCCCATTGCAGAATCCCCGCTCGAACAAGCATGCGGAAGGCGTCTTCGCCTACGAGCACAGGTCTTCCACCCTGCTGGATTGTGCACGATACTACTTTCCCCAGTGATAAAACGACCAGTGCCTGACACTCTCCTTTAACATTTGCCACTTGCCGCACGGTAGTTCGCAATTCTCCACTCTGATTCGCAAATACTTGTAAAATCGTCTGGAGATCAATGGGATACACGGATTAACCTCCTCTATGCAAACACTCTTTGTGGCATCTGGCATTTTTGTTGTTTTCTCTATACTTTTGTCCAGTATAACAATAAAATTTTCTTATGCATAGATACATATAAAATTTTTAATGATTTTTTTATGCTCAATTTTAATAAATTTTATATACTATATAGAGGGCGCTAAGGCAGCAAAGCAAGCATACTATGATAGTATATATGATTAGTCGGGTAGATAAATACGTATAGTAAGGTAGTTGTACCGAAAGAAACTACTAGAAAATGTACTACCTGGCATGAAATTTGAGCAGCGCATATTTCAGGAACTATCTCTGTCTGAATGTGTGAGCTTCACCCAATTGCGCAAAATTCCACCAGATTAATCAACTGGAAAAGGATTCTGCTCGTTTTTCGTAATCGATCCGTCGATTATGTTTGGCCTCTTAGGGGGAGGTCTGTGCTGGAGAGGTCTATAGTGCTCAGGACATACTAATCCGAGTCCTTGTCTTTTGACATAGTACTTATAGGTCATTACCTCGCCAGAAGCACGTTTCTCCTTGCTAGGAGAAAGAAGATCCATATATTCGCTATATGGGCTATTTGTATATTGGTATAAATATTTTTACAAATTGATCAGATGGAGATCGCGTGGAATGTGCGGGGACGATGATGATCATAGAAAAGTTTGTTGTTACAGATCTATCCTGCTCGACAAAATCTTTTTACGGCCGAGTTCTTCGTCTGATTGCCCATAGAAATCATAGGCGAATTATCGCATTATTATTTGTTTTGCAACAAAAGGAGAACTCATGACCATGCCAACGAACTCTTCATCGGAAGAGCAAACGGGCTCTCAGGATGCGCAATCCCCTACGGCGCTTGAGGACGTTCCACTTGCCGCCGATAGTACGATATCTGAAACAATAGTAGTTGAGGACGCCTCCCCGGTTGTTGAACGTGTGACCTCAGTCGTGGCGGAGGCGGAAGAGGTTGCGGTAGCCGCCTCAGTCGTGGCGGAGGCGGAAGAGGTTGCAATAGTTGTTGATGTGGCAGCGGTGGAAGAGGGTGTAGTAGCCGCTGAGAGCGTGGCTTCAGACGTGGCAGTGGTGGAAGAGGGTGCAACAGTTGTTGATGATGTGGCAGTGGCGGAAGAGGTTGCGGTAGCCGCTTCAGACGTGGCAGTGGCGGAAGAGGTTGCGGCAGTTGTTGATGATGTAGCGGAGGTGGAAGAGGTTGCGGTAGCCGCTAAGAGTGTGGCTTCAGACGTGGCAGTGGTGGAAGAGACTCCTGCTGCTAAAAAAGAACTATCAGAGGCCGAGAAGTTTTATCAAACTCCCACGCGCAATGTGACCTGGCTGTACCGCATTCTGTTCGGTATCGCGGCCATTGTCCTTGGTGTAGACAATGTCACCATCAAGCAATTGGTCCTGCCTGCTCAGATGGCTCTGCTGGATCCTACCAATAAGATCGCCGCTTTTACGTTGATCTCTGCCGTTGGTGGCATTGCTGGCGTCCTTGGTTCACCACTCATCGGCGCAATCTCCGATCGAACGACGTGGTCATGGGGACGCAGACGCTCGTGGATGCTAATTACCGCGGCTGGTGTGGTGGTTGGTCTCTTTATCATGGGGATGGCTACTTCTATCTGGATGGTTCTGCTTGGGGAAATTCTCGTCCAGTTCTGGGTTGATGGCCTTCTCGCTGTTTGTACTGCAATCATTCCTGATCAAATTCCTCCCGCCCAGCGCGCCTCTACCGCGGCTTTTGTTGGTATGTCGCCGCTCGTAGGAGGTGCTGTTGGTATCATTCTGATCTCGCGTCTCACCAACGTTCTGCTCCATCCCGATCAGGGCTACTATGCTCTGGCTATTACCTCTGGTATCTTTGTGCTCTTGTTCCTGATCGTCTTCCGCGAGAAACGCCTTCCTCGCACGCTGGTGAAGCCTTTCCAGTTCTCTTTCTCGAAACTCTTTTCGGATTTCTGGGTCAATCCGCGCACTTATCCCGATTTTGGCTTCGTCTGGTTATCACGCTGTCTGGCCTTCTTTGGCTATCAGGTGTTGATTACCTATCTACTCTACTATTTGCAGGATGTGATCAAGCTTCCTCGCGCTGACCAGGGGGTTGCGACGTTCACATCCGTAACGACCGCTGCTCTGATCGTTGCTGCGCTCACGAGTGGCATTGTTGCCGACCGTATTCAGCGCCTCAAACCCTTTGTGATTGTGGGTGCTCTGGTTATGGGTGTTGCTTTACTGAGTATTGCATTCGCCACGACCTGGCCTGCCTTTATCATTTCATCCATATTTGTTGGCATCGGGTTTGGCATGTTCCTGGCGGTAGATCAGGCCATTGCCGTCAAAGTATTGCCAAGGGCTTCAGCTCGTGGTAAAGATCTTGGCCTGATCAATACGGCGATCTTCATCCCTTTGATTGTGGGACCGCTGCTTGGAGGCTTTATCCTCGATGTCTTCAATAACTATACGCTGCTCTATGCCGTGACAGCTCTTCTGCTGATGCTGGCCGCAGTCTTTATTCTACCGGTGAAATCGGTTCGTTAAGTACGAAAAAGCGAAAGGAGATTACAATTATGAAAAAGATTACATTGGAGGAGCACGTCATACCGCCAGGTATGGAGTTCCCGTCAGAGATGAAGAAGGTGCTTGCTCCTGACTTTTTCGAGATTATGAAGTTTCGCTTGAGCGACCTGGAGCAGCAGCGCTTGCCTGAAATGGACAAGTACGAGGTTGAGAAGCAGGTTCTCTCGCTTCCTCTTGGTCTGGAATTGGAGACGAATACTGCGGTGGCGATTGCGAAGGCGAAGGTTGCCAACGATGGTGTCGCTGAGATTATTCGCGCGTATCCGACGCGTTTTTCGGGCCTTGCTATGCTGCCTCTTCAGGACCCCAAAGTAGCCGCCGATGAGTTAGAGCGCGCCGTCAAGCAACTTGGTTTGAAGGGTGCAATGGTGAATGGTCATGTCAATGGCGAGATGCTAGACGAGGAAAAGTTCTGGCCGATGTGGGAACGGGCCGAGGCGCTAAAAGTTCCGGTCTACCTGCATCCGGGCCGAACATTGGTCGGGCAGGTCAATAAGGTCTACAATGGCTATCCTGAGTTGATCGGGCCTACCTGGAACTGGGGGTGTGAGACGGGCGCATTTACCCTGCGCATGATGTTCAGCGGCATGTTCGATGCGTTCCCGGGTACAACATTGATCCTGGGGCATATGGGTGAGACGCTCCCCTTTGTCCTCTGGCGTCTGGATTCGCGTGCGAAGGTGACCAATGGTTCGCGAAAAGCAAAATTGCTCCCTTCCGAATACGTCAGGCGGAACATTGTGATCACGACCAGCGGACAATTCGCGCCGGAGCCACTGGCCTGTGCGATCAGCACCATCGGGGCCGATCGTATCCTCTTCGCCGTCGACTATCCCTTTGAAACGACCGAGGAGGCCTCTGAATTTATTGAAGCCGCCCCGATCAGTGAGACCGATCGAGAGAAGATCTGCTATCTCAACGCCGTCCGCCTGCTAGGATTAGCGTAGTCAAGATAAGAGTAACGGACAGGGACGGAGAGTCTGTAGACTTCCCAAAGCTAAGCGGGAGAGTCTGTAGACTTCCCAAAAACAATCCGAGAAATAAAGCTCGTCTTGACCCTTCAGAAACCTCACCATTTGCCGAATAGAGAGAGTAGGAACAGTAATGCCCCTACTCTCTCGCATTTCTCACGACAACGATGTCGCCTGATACATAGGCCGTGTAGCCTGTTATAGGGAGAGTGTAGGGTCAAGATCCCCATCACCTCCGCATTTGTGTAGGAAGTGTAGCATTTTCAAGAAATTCTCGTAATGCGTTGCAAATCGAGAGAGATAGGGGCAGTGTAGCTTCGATGTAGGGTCAAGATCCCCATCGAATCGGCATTTGTGTAGGAAGTGTAGCATTTTCATAAAAAATCTTGTCGCGCGTCACAAATTTCAGCGTCAGGTGAAGGAGGGACATGAATTATTATGGGGCGCGAAATGGCCAATGTGGCACATATCCAGGCTTCGAATCGCTCGAAGGAACCGAACAGGTAGGGGGCAGTGCTTTATGCCTGCTCAATATGCATCAACCGGAGAAAGGATGAGCTCTTCGAAATGGCCGGTGGGCCTGCGGTCCGAGACCAACCCGACCCCTCCCAGTGGTGGGTATCGGAACCACATCGCCTTTGACATGGGGTACAATGTGGTCCCAACCCTCGAAGAAACGCAGAGGTAGGGGCAGCGGTTTATCCCTGCCCGCGGGCCCCACCGGCCATCTCGATCTTTAGGTTGATGCGTATGGGCAGTGCTTCATGCCTGCCCGGTGACGACCGCGAATCCGTTCGCAGGAACTCACCCCGCGCCCACGAAGGACACGCCTGCCCGATAGCGCGTCCTCCATATGTGAGGCGTATCGCATTAGCTCCGTGCGATGACGTGGGCTTTGCGTTCTGCCAGCCCAATGCGTGCAATCGCGCCCGAGTTGAATTCGAGGTAGTCGGACTCGATGCCGTCACTGAAAATCGCACCGTAGCCGGGCATCTGCGAGGTGATGACCATTTCCTGGCGGGGTGCAATCTGTCCGAAGACCATTTCAGCCTGCGAGGTGTGAGAGGGAAACGGTTCGCGTACGGAGAACCAGAGCTGCTCTGATTCCCAACCGAGTGCGAGTTGCTCTGGTCCTGGTGGCTTTTCGTCTTTGCCTTCCTGATCGGTAAAGTAGTGGGTGATATGCCACGCCCCCAGCGCGATCGAGCGTAGCCAGCCGGTGCAGCCTACTCCTGTTGAGACGATGATGCCGCTGGAACTTTGCTGCTCACCTCGTCTGCCGAGTTGCAACAGGTAACGTGCCGAGCCGTGGCTGCGTGGCCCGATGAAGAGATCGTTCACGCCATATAGCACCTGCCCATTATTGAGCGTTGCCTTGACCATCGAGACACGGGTAATCTTGACCGCGCCGCGTAGCGCTTTCTCTACCCATGCCCCGACCTCCGTATAGCTGAATGGGATCAGTACACCATCGACGCGTTGTGGATCGGGATTGAGCGCCAGGATTGGCTGCGTCGAGAGGTACTTGGCAGTATTGATCACCAGCCCATCGGGTCCGAGCGTGATCACCAGATCGTGCTCATCGAACTGGTACGTGGGCAGGAAATCGCGGTCGATGAATTGCTGCTTGAGCGTGCGTGGTAATTGCCTGGTGACCGTCTCCAGTGCGCGCTGATACTGGCGATCTGCCTGCTCATAGTCGCTGAACGATACCTGGTTTTGCTCCAGATAGAATCTGGCCTGCTCCCGCGAGTTCATGCGCAGCACCAGCTCTTCCAGCGGCGTCTTCCTGGTGATGACAACGATGCGCTCTATCTCAACCATATAGTGCATTCCTTGAGAAAATCAGGCATTCAATATGCGTTCTCTGCTACAGACAAACTACGCTTCTATGAAGGGTATTAGCGTGTATTCAACAACTGTTCGAGAATTTCTGAGGTGATCGTCAAATTGCCGATTTTCTGCGCGTTCTCGGCGAAATCGCGGAATGCCAGGGCGAGCAGGAGGCGCGTGTCAAGATTTTGGTATGGCCCGAGTTCAATACGCATAGCCTCGGCTGCGAACTCGGCCTTCTGACGCGTATTCTCACCCTGCAATGCGACGAGTTGCTGACGCCGTTGCTCCAGGTCAACCTGCGTCGAAAGCTCGTTCTGTTTAATCTTGCGCTCTTGCTCCACTGCATCGGCGCGGCGTGAATAGATTGCCTGATCGGCGCGTTTCTGCAACGACTCGCGATATTCGGCTTCCAGGGCTTTCGTCATCTCAGGTGTGGCTTTGATCGAGGTGAAAAACAGGCCGGAGCACTCCACTCCCATTGTTTGGAGCGTCTGATCTTCGTGGATGCGCCCGAGCACCGTCTCGGCCAGACTCGTTGAGCCGCGCAGTGCCTCCTCAAGTGTGGTTCGCTGGAGCACATCACGCGTGTACATCTGGATGACGTTAATAATACGCTGTTTAAGTTTGGCGGGATCTTCGGACAGATACTGCCGCGTGCGTGGATGAATGGTGAAATTGAGCAGATCGACGATCGTCTGGGGGGCCGTAATGCGGTAGGTGACCTGCCCCTGTACCGTCACTGCCTGGAAGTTGCCGGTGATCTCATTGAAGACGAAAAGCGCATCAACGGTCGAAATGGGTACAAGCACAATCGAGGTGTTGGGGCCCCAATACCAGAATGCCTGTCCTGCCCCTCGACGAAAAACGCGCCCGTTGCTATAAGCCAGGATATATTCGGTCGGCTCCGATTTGAAGTAAGCGATCAGCGACATGGGTGATTCCTTTCACTGGCATACTTAGTGTATCAGTAACACTAAGTATGCCAGTGAAAAGACAAAATGTCAAGGGGTGACTTCTGGCAATTCCGTAGCATCGGGAGCGCTCTGCGGCGCACTCAGCCCGTAGCGCATGACGCCGATTATGCCCATCGCGATCATTGCACATGCACATGCTCCGATGGTGTACATGACGCTGAAATGTGCGAACAGCGGTACAGCCAGTACCAGTCCCAGCGAACCACCGACGCTCGCTGTGACCATACGCAGACTATAGATTTTCCCGATCTGGTTCGCGGGGAATTCTGTCTGGATCATGGTCGCGATAATAATATCGCCCATGGGTCCGCCAATCGCTGCGAAGGCCGCGCCCAGCAGTGCCATGGGTAACGTCGTTGCCAGTGCCAGCAGGAGAAATCCCGCGCCCAGCACAATCAATCCGCTGAAGACCATTGAGACCCGATTGCGGAGTGGCAGGCTGCCAATCACAAAATTGCTGAGGACATTTCCTACGCCGTAAGCGCCTATAATCAGGCCGTAAGCTCCCACGTTCCCAACCAGCACGCGGTCCACCAGTATCGGTACTCCGATAACGAAGGCGATGCTCCATAAAATGTTATTGATCGCATTGGCGATAATTGCCCAGGCCAGGGGACGATGTGCCTTGAGCAGCCCGATCGCTCCAGCGATCTCGTGTGGTACTGCAAGCACTCCCTTATTCGGCGTGGAACTCTCAGCGGGCTTCCAGATAAAGCGGCGACCAAGTGAGAGGATTGCCAGTGCTGAAATCACAAAGCTGACCGCATCGAGCGTAAAAAATTGCGGCAATGGCATGAATGCGACCAGCACACCCGCCAGACTGGGGCCGAGCGTACGCGCCAGCCTGCTCGTGACATCCATCAGACCATTCATTGCCTGCAATGTTTGCGTATCGCCTGCTAAGGCCGGTAAGCTGGCCTGGAGTGCGGGATCAAAAAGGGCTTCTAACCCGCCAATGACCACCGCCACCACCGTCAGATGCCAGAGTTGGAGCACACCGAAATACTCCAGGATGGGGAGTAGCGCCACTGTCCCGGCGCGTATGATATCGACGGTCACCATCACTTTCCGCCGATCCCAGCGATCCGCAAATACGCCGCCTAGCAGCCCAAAAACCAGTGTTGAGGCAGCCTCCGCCGCCGCTACGATGCCAGCTCCGCTGCCCACCGTTTTTACCGCGATCCAGATCACCGCAATGGAGTAGAAATAGTCGCCCATCGCCGAAAGTACCTGGCTGACCCATAAAAAAGCGATATGGCGTTTGCTGAGTATTTTGAAAAAGTGCACCTGTACATCCTCTCTTTATAGGAGCTGCTTGCAATTCCCTTTAGCTCCTATGTATCCGCAATATGATAAAGTGTACAGGGAAATATCCTATAGTTCAATCAGATAATGACTATAATTCCCATAAAATTTTTCTATGGGTTGAGGAGAAATATGGATACAGACCAGCTACTGGCCTTTGAACGGATCGTGCGCGAGGGCAGCTTCAGCCGGGCCGCGCGTACCCTGGATATTACGCAGCCGACGATCAGTGTACGCATTCAGACGTTAGAAGAAGCTGTCGGAGGAGCACTTTTTGTGCGCGGAGGTCGCCAGGCCACTCTGACGGAACGGGGGGAGAGCTTTTTACCCTATGCCAGGCGTGCGCTGGAAGTGCTCAAAGAGGGCGTCGAAGTGGCGCAACTGACGCAGGAGGGCAAGCGCGGCAGGATAACGCTGGGCACGGTCGAATCGATGGCGGCCAACTTTCTGACCTCAACCATCGTCAGCTTCCATAAAAATTATCCTGACGTCGAAATCTTCGTGCGCACCGGTCATAGCGAGCAGGTAGAGCAGCTACTCTATGACGGCGTGGTCAAGCTCGGTTTGATCACCTGGCCCTTCTCTAATCCCGACCTGATTTCGCTATTGCGTTTCCGTGAGCAGCTCATCTTCGTCGCTCCTCCGCAGCACCCCCTGGCTGGTCGTGGACCCGTCACCGCAGAGGATATTCACCTCCAGGCCAGTCCGCTCCTGGTCGTAAAGTGGGGGTTGGCAATGAACACGCTCCTGGCAAAAATTCTGCCTCATACTGAGCGGGTCATGGAAGTGCCCATCAGTACGGTGCGCTCGTTATTGTTGCAGGGCGTGGGAGCGGCCTTCCTGACGCGTACACT
>DATJHM010000279.1:0-4270 GCA_035493895.1 Ktedonobacteraceae bacterium | reverse complement strand
GTAGTTGGATCACTTTCTCTTCCCTTATTTTGTTTCTTTTGAGGTAGGAGTGGTTGGACTAAGAAGCGCATCGTAGAGCCGCTGAGAGGTAAAAGCCGTGGAAGAGATAATTTCCATACCCAGGTTCTTGTATAGTTCTCCACGAGCAGGATCGCGGATACCACAGATGACTTGCTTGACATGAAAGACTTCTTTGGCGAGTTGAGCTGCCATAATATTCCGATTATCGCCATTCGTGACGGCGATAAATGCATCGGCGTTTTCTATATTGGCACGTTTGAGCGTATCCTCATCGACGCCATTGCCTATAACTGTTTTGCCGCGAAAGCCACTGCTCAGGCGGTTGAAGTTATCAATGGTGCGATCAATGACGATGACATTATGGCCAGCCTGATCCAGCCGATTAGCAAGATATGAGCCAAAACGGCCATTGCCTAGAATGACAATTTTCATGTAATCCTCCTACTTTAGCTTCAATGTCTATTCTATCATAGATCATCAGACTTTCCACAACTTTTCCACGGAAATTTGAGCTTCTGCTAGCACGCTTACGTAGGAAGCGTCCAGGCTTTTACTTCAAGCTCTGTAAGCACGAGCGTGGTGATCTCTTGCTGAGAAAAGGTCTTGCCTTCTGCCCACCATGTGTCCCAGGTGTCCGTATCAATCTGTGATTTTATATTCGTAAGATAGACATCATAAAGTGGCCGATATCCTGCCGGGAGAGCAGTATTCAGACTCTCAAAAAGCGCTTCTGCGGCACTACATACGCGAGCAGTATAGCGTGGTTCTTTGATAACTCCCAGAAGACAGCCAGAAGCGAGCAGTGCGGTAGCAAGCATGTAGCGGTTGTTTATGCGTTGTGCGAATGTCAATCCTTCGCGTAAATAGGTAATGCCCTGTCGCAAATCTCCCTGCACAAAGGCCAGCACACCCAGGTAAACAATGGTGACATTGAGCAGGCCAGGTTCACTGTATTCACGAAGGATCGGTAGGGCTTCGTTGAGCCAGATCCAGGCCTGCGAGAAGTTGCCCTGGAGCGTGGCGACCGCTCCCAGTCTGCTCAAGGCAAAGCCATAGGCACTCCAGTTTTGCAGCGCTTGCAGAAGTTGCGCGCTCTCCTCAAGGTAGCTAATCGCTATGGTATATTCGCCTTGCATGTGCCAGGTATCGCCGATCTGGAAGATTGCAGAAGCTTTTCCGGAAATGTCTCCCGTGGCTTCGTAGATCTGCAAGGCCTCCTGAGCCAGCTCTCGTGAACGCTCACATGCTATTCCCCAGAGAGCAAGGCGTGAAGCTGTCATCAGCAGTCTGGCTCGGACAATCAGTGGCGTTTCTCGGGTTATTTTGAGCGCTGAGTCAATCCAACGTTGCGCTTCCTGGAACTGGGTGCGCGCTTCCCAGAACTTTCCTAGAGCGCCACAGAGCCGTTGCGTTATTTCATCTTCCTGGTGCTCGATGCTCCATGCGAAAGCTGCTCGCAGGTTATCTTGTTCCAGGATGAGCAATGATACTGCCGCTGCCTGTTCCCGACCGGTGAGATATAATGCAACGCCCTCCGCGATATTGAGATAATACGTTGCATGTTGTCGTCGAATCTCTTCATGCTCCCCACAAACTTCTAGCTGGTGAAGGCCATACTCCCGGATCGTTTCTAAACAATAGAAGCGCGGCCCTAAGATTTCTTCCTGAAGCCCCTCTTCCTGCGACAGACGTTTGACCAGACTATGATTGATAAGAGACTCTATCTGCCCCAGCACATCATCCTGGGTGACCGCTTCATTGCTTGCCATACTGAGAGCAAGAGCGGCATCCAGGGACCAGCTGCCGAGAAATACGCTGAGGTGGCGGAAGAGTCGTTGTTGTGATGGTGCAAGTAGCTCATAGCTCCAATCCAGCGTGTCATATAAGGTCTGGTGGCGCTGGAGTGTGTTATGTGCTGTTGTGCGCAGGAAGGAGAGGCTCTGTCCTGTCTTGCCTCCTGTCAGGCGTTGAAGGATCATGGACAATGGCAGCACTTTGGTACGTGCTGCTGCCAGCTCAATTGCCAGAGGCAATCCATCCAGGCGTGTGCAAATGTGGGCGATAGTGGTTGCGTTCTGTTTCGTGAAGCGAAATGTGGGATCGACGGCCTGCGCACGCTCGACGAAGAGGCTGGTCGCGGGACATTGTGAGATCTCGTCAGTATTGGAGCTTATATTGGGCGTCCAGACTTCAAGTGGGGGGACATCGAATTCATGTTCTCCATACAGGTGTAACACCGTTCTGCTGGTGACCATAATCTTCAATGTTGCGATGGTATTCAGCAGATTACTGATAAATGGCGAGATCTCCGGTATTTGTTCGACGTTATCCAGCACCAGGAGCACGTTTTTTTCACGCAAAAACTCTTTGAGAACCTCTTCGTGCGATGGGACGTTTTGCGCCCCGGGATCACCATCAGTAAGAGGTTCCGAGAGATGGAGCGTTTGTACGATCGTCGAAGCGACGAGTGTGGCATCGCGAATCGTTGCCAGGGACACCAGGAAAACGCCATCGGGGAAAAGAATCTGTCGGGCCTGCTGAGCCACTTCTAACGCGAGCCGTGTTTTGCCTACGCCTCCCGTTCCCTTGAGAGTTAAAAGGCGAACAGCGTCCTGTCGGAGGCGATCCAGCAGCATCTGTACATGCTGTTCTCGTCCGATAAGCGTGGTAGGTGGTGTAGGGAGTGAGATAGTGGCGCGTGAAACGCTGGGACGTGAAACGGTATTCGTTACGTCACTATGAGCGATGGGCTCAAGTTGGTTTAGTGGAGCCATCTTCCATTCCTGTTCGGAGAAGCTTTTGGCTTTCAAACCCATCAGAGAGAGGAGTTCAATGGCCTCGACCTGTGTTGTGATGGCATTCCAGCTTGCCAGTGTTTTGATGATCAGCTTAACTTCAGCATGGGTAGGGAAAGCTTGCTTTGCGCCATGAAGTTTGCGGCTTAGTACCTGGGCGTCGATGCCCAGCGCGTCCGCCAGTTCTCTTTGCAGGTGTCCTGTCTGTCGGCGGGCTCTGGCGATTTTTTCGCGAAAGAGAGCGAGAGGGGTCGCGGCATGCTCCTGACTGTCATCGGTCATAGATATACAATCCTCTCTATGTTAGCTGCTCTACCTGTTTGTGGGCATCGTCTATGGAATTGCTTCTCATTATACCCCATACATGTCTATTTGTTGAGGTATAGAGGCAATTTTAGATCATCTTTGCAGCAATTTTAGATCATCTTTGTAGCAATTTGAGGCTTCTCTCTCTTTTACTCTTGACTTTATACTTAGACTGTAAAATGTGCTGGCGTAAGGATAGGGATCGATAGGGAGTTCTGCGAGAGGTCAGCAAGCACGTTGCGACAATCTGGTGAAAAAGTGCTTGTTTGGTCGCGCTATTGCTTGCCCCCATCAATTTGGCAGTGTTGATGGAGAGTTGCCCCCATTGTCCTGGATACCGAAAACTTATGCAAGATAGTGTTGGGCGAGATTGCAGGTGAGAAAAGCACAACCAGGACGCGCACCTATTTTCACCGGGTGCGTGTCATTTTTGTGTATAGCATGGCATTATTGGATTTTTTTGATGGCGTAATATAGTATGAGCGTATGGAGGAGCTGTAACTATGCATATCAGTGTCATTGAGGACAATGCCGGGGTGCGCACAATGGTAGAAACTGCGCTGAAGCTGCATGGGCATGTCGTCGAAACATACGCAAACTCGCCGTCTTTCTTTTTAGCTTTACAGGCAGCCGAGCGAACGCCGCCGTATGACCTTGTGATTGTTGATCTTTTTCTCGAACAACAGTTAGGTACTGATATTGTCGAGGCATTGAGTACGAAGCAGCCTCAGGTGATCCCGACGATTCTGATATCGGCTGCGGAAGAAAATGTGGTTGCTCCCATCAGAAAATGCTACCCTGATTTGCCGATTTTGCGGAAACCTTTTAAGATCCAGGCGCTTGTCTCGCTCATCAACAAGGCTACTGCTTCGTAGATTGAATAGAGAGATAGGATCACTGACACGTTAGTGTTCGCGACGAGCTTCGCTTTCCAGTGCGAGTTTTTGCATGAGCCGACGTTGCGCCTGCTGAAGGTGGCGTGCCATCAGGACTGCGGCGGCTTCAGTGTTATGCTGCTGAAGCGCGCTGAGAATTTCTTGATGTTCAGAGATCGTTTCGAGCGCTATCCCTGTATGGAAATACAAGCGATAGAGGTGCAGGTGTGCATAGAGGTGCTCCAATGCGTCCTGAAGAAATATGTTGCCTGA